>NZ_JBLVPN010000003.1:0-454759 GCF_048286615.1 Flavobacterium pasteuri
TCGGGACGGGAGAAGAAACTTTCTCCCTTCGACTTCGCTCAGGGCAAGTCAAGGCTTTTTATGTTCTTTATCTCAGTATGTTAAGATATTATGTGATTAATTATCAATGCTAAATTGCTAATTGTTACAATAATTGCCCAAAGCAATTATAACCTCTTAAGGTGGTTATTGCGGCGGGGCTCACCTCTTCCCATCCCGAACAGAGTAGTTAAGCCCGCCTGCGCAGATGGTACTGCAGTTATGTGGGAGAGTATGTCGTCGCCTTTCTTTGAAGAATCCTCATCATTTATTTGATGAGGATTTTTTGCGTTTACTTAATTGAATTATTTATCCTGTTTTAGGGACCAATCCAAAAACTTGGGTGCGATAAAAATTAAGCATAAATATTAGTTAGTCTAAAGAGAAAGAATTCTATATTTTTCAGTCCTCTGAATTGAGATCTAAAAGCTTTTATTTTAGCAGTGAAGGATTCCGCCGAAGCATTCGTACTTTGTTTTCAATATTTGATTCTTTTGTTGTATTACGGGATAAAGTAACACATGTTTCGTTATAGCTAAGTAACATAATACAATTCAATCATGTTCTACATTTCTGATATTGCATATAAATGTTTTGCTATTCTCTCATTTCTAATTCCTTTTTCTAAAATAATTATATGATTTTCTTTTTAAGGTATATTTTGATAATTGGTTTAATCTTTTCTATGAGATTATCCTTTTGTAGTTGTAATAACTCTTCAGATAAATAATTATTATCAAATGATTTGTGTATAGTATTTTTCATTGTAATATTTTTCAATGATTACTTTATTTTTATTGATTTAAATTTTAAATGTAATCTTTCATAATGTAATTAGTGGTTCCTATATTTTTAAGCGCTTATATTTTTTTAGATTTGACATTAACCGAGTTAAGAGAAGATTAATTTATAGGTTTTAAGTTTTGTTCCGTTCAATTTTTAAACATTAAATTGTATTTTTGGTAAACTATATAAAAATATAATATGAAAAGAATTATTTTGTTTATGACATTTATTATGTCTTTAAACTTACAAGCTCAACAACGACCAAAATTAGTGGTAGGTATAGTGGTAGACCAAATGAAAATGGAATATCTATATCGTTTTTCAGATGATTTTTCTGCGAATGGTTTTAAAAGATTGATGGATAATGGCTATACTTTTCACAATATGCATTATAATTATGTACCTACTTATACTGCACCGGGACACGCGAGTGTTTATACTGGAACTACTCCATCTAATCATGGTATTGTAGGAAATGATTGGTTTAATAAAGCTACCGGAAAAGATATGTATTGTACTGATGATGCTTCAGTTAAAATAATTGGCGATGGAACAGAGAAAGAAGGAGCCATGTCTCCAAAAAATTTGTTAACCACAACCATTACCGATGAGTTGCGAATGGCAACAAATTTTAAAGGAAAAGTAATTGGGATGAGTATAAAAGACCGTGGAGCAATTTTACCTGCGGGTCATTTTGCTAATTGGGCATTTTGGTACAGTAAAACTGGAGCTTTTATCTCAAGCACTTTTTATGGTTCAGCATTACCGAATTGGGTTACGGAATTTAACCAAGAAAAACGATACATGAATTACATCAATAAAGGATGGAATTTATTGAATCCTATAGCTACTTATAATGAAAGTCTTCCAGATGATAATCCTTATGAAGGAAAGTTAGATAAAGCTAATGCACCAGTTTTTCCATACGATTTAAGTAAAATGTATAAAGAAAAAGGAGCCGATATTTTGAGAACTACCCCTTTTGGGAATGATATTTTGGCAGAATTAGCCATGAAAGCTATAGAAAAAGAAGAGTTAGGTAAAGATGAAATTACGGATTTTTTGACGGTTAGTTTTTCTTCAACGGATTATGTTGGACATACTTTTGGACCACGTTCAATGGAGTTACAGGATACTTATTTGCGTTTAGATCAGACGATGGCTCAGTTTTTAAACTATTTAGATAAAACGGTTGGAAAGGATAATTACTTGCTTTTTCTAACTGCTGATCACGCTGGTGCTGAAAATCCAAATTATCTAAAAGATAATAAATATAATGTGAAGAATATTCCTTCGAAAGACATTGTAGAGGCATTAAAAAAATATTCTAACGAAACTTTCGGCGCTGATTTAATATTAGATTATTCTAACTTTAATCTTTTTTTCAATAAAGAAATTATTAAACAAAAAGGTTTAGAATTAGCAAATGTAAAGCAAAGTTTTAAGGATTTTTTGATGACGCAAGAACAAGTTAAAAGAGTGTATACTGAAGAAGAAATTTTAGCTTCGTCAGGAGATGACTATTTTTTAAGTTTTATTTCTAAAGGCTATGATCCTAAACAAAATGGTGATATTGTTATACTTGATAAAACAGGCTATATGCAATATCAAGCCACAGGAACTACTCATGGTTCACCAAATAGTTATGATACACACGTGCCTTTGCTTTTTTATGGATGGCAAGTTCCAAAAGGAGAATTGCACATTAAAAAATTCATTACTCAAATAGCACCAACCCTTTCACAAATGTTGAAAATTCCGTTTCCTAATGGAACTGAATCTGAAGTTTTAGATACGCTGTTAGATAAGAAATAATAGTATTGCCTATTATTAAAAAATCCCATTCGCAGAGGCGAATGGGATTTTTTATTTATGCTGTTGTTGCTGGAACTGGCAGCGGAATTTGATTTTTTAATAAATCTTCAAAGGTTTCATGCGCTCTTATTAAATGCCCTTCACCATTCATCCATAATACTTCGGCCGGTTTGTATCTAGAGTTATAGTTGGATGCCATAGAGAAACAATAAGCTCCTGCATTTCTAAAAGATAAAATATCACCTTCTTTTATTTCAGCAATTTTTCTGTTATTAGCAAAAGTATCGGTTTCGCAAATATATCCTACCACAGAGTAGAAACGTTCTTTCCCTTTTGGATGTGATATGTTTTCGATATGATGTTGTGAGCCATAAAGCATTGGTCTAATCAAATGGTTAAAACCACTATCTATCCCTGCAAAAACAGTTGAAGTAGTTTGTTTAACTACATTTACTTTAGCCAAAAAGAAACCTGCTTCACTTACTAAAAATTTCCCAGGTTCAAATATTAATGTTAATTCTTTCCCGTATTCAGTACAAAAGGCATTGAATCTTTTTGATAATTTTTTACCTAATTCTTCAATGTCAGTTTCGATATCATCTTTTTTATAAGGTACTTTAAATCCACTTCCAAAGTCTAAGAATTCAAGGTTTTTAAAGTTTTTAGCGGCATCAAATAATATTTCGGCAGCATATAAAAATACTTCGATATCTAAAATATCAGAACCGGTATGCATATGAATTCCCACAATGTTCATTTTAGTATTTTCAACAATACGAACTAAATGAGGTAATTGGTGAACAGAAATGCCAAATTTACTATCAATATGACCAACAGATATATTTGCATTTCCTCCGGCCATTACGTGCGGATTTATTCTGATACATACAGGAACATTTGGGTATTTTGTACCAAATTGCTCTAATATGGATAAGTTGTCAATATTTATTTGAACTCCCATCGCCGATACTTCTTCAATTTCTTCAAGAGAAACACCATTTGGTGTATAAAATATTTTGTCTGGGTCGTAGCCGGCATGAAGTCCTAATAATACTTCTTGAATGGAAACAGTATCTAATCCTGACCCCATTTCTTTCAATAATTGAAGTATAGCAACATTTGACAAAGCCTTCATTGCATAATTGATGCGCAACTTATCTACCTTTGAAAAAGCTTTCGTTAATCTGTTGTATTGAGATTGTATTTTTTCGGCATCATAAACGTATAATGGACTGCCAAATTGTTCTGCTAATTGTACTAAGTCTCTTGATTGCATAATTATTAATTTTGAGCAAATTTATTATTCTTTATTTAGTTCCACAAGCTAATAGATGAATTCTAACAAATTCTAACAAAAAGTTATAAATCAAACATTTATTTGAAATTTTATAAAAAAATAACCCTTGACAAATTTTTCTATCAAGGGTTATAAAATGTTATTTAAACCTATAAGTTGGGTAAATCGCCATTTCCTTTGGTAGGTAAATTGGTATAACCCATCAAGTATTTATCAACTTCTCTGGCAGCTTCACGACCTTCAGATATTGCCCATACAATTAAAGATTGTCCTCTTCGCATGTCACCAGCAGTAAATATATGAGGAACATTAGTTTGATAATTAGTCGCTTTAAAATTGCTTCTCATATCAATTTCTAATCCTAATTGATCGCTTAAAGTTTTCTCCGGACCTGTAAATCCAAGTGCCAATAAAGCTAAATCACAAGGCCAAATTTTTTCAGATCCTTCTTTTTCTATCAGTTCAGGTCTTTGTCCAGGTGTCATTTTCCATGCCACTTCAACGGTTTTTAAACCAACAAGTTCTCCTTTTTCATTAGAAATAAATTCTTTGGTATTGATTAGCCAGTTTCTATTACAACCTTCTTCATGTGAAGAAGATGTTTTTAATTGCAGTGGCCAAAATGGCCAAGGAGTAGTTTCACTTCTTCCAACTGGTGGTTTTGGTAAAATCTCAAAATTAGTAACTGATTTTGCACCGTGTCTGTTTGAAGTTCCAATACAATCTGAACCTGTATCTCCACCACCAATAACGATAACATCTTTACCAGTTGCTTTAATTTGATTTGGAATGGATTCTCCGTACAATACTTTAGTTTGTTGCGTTAAAAAGTCCATAGCCTGAACAACTCCTTTACTTTCTATTCCTTTGGTTGGCAAGCTTCGTCTTTCGGTTGCACCACCACATAATACGATAGAATCAAATGAATTTAATTCTTCAACACTATAGTTTACGCCAACATTTACATTAGTTTTAAAAGTAATTCCTTCAGCTTCTAAAACAGCAACACGTCTGTCGATAATTCCTTTTTCTAATTTGAAATTTGGAATCCCATAACGTAGTAATCCACCAATGGCATTGTCTCTTTCAAAAACCGTAACAGTGTGTCCTGCACGATTTAATTGTTGTGCAGCCGCTAAACCAGCAGGGCCAGAGCCTATTACAGCTACTGTTTTTCCTGTTCTAACTTCTGGTGGTTGTGGTTTAATCCAACCTTCAGCGAAACCTCTTTCGATAATGTTTTTTTCAATATTCTCGATAGCTACTGGCTCGCTTATAATTCCTAATACACATGATTTTTCACATGGAGCAGGGCATAAACGGCCTGTGAATTCTGGAAAGTTATTGGTTGATTGTAATATTTTCAATGCACTTTCCCATTCTTCCTCATGTACCATATCATTAAAATCTGGTATCAAATTTCCTAATGGACAGGCACTGTGGCAAAATGGAATACCACAATCCATACATCTGGATCCTTGTTCTTTGATTTTATCTTTGGTTAACGGAATTGTAAATTCATCATAATTCGATACTCTTTCTAGAACAGCAACATTACTTTCGTCGGTTCTAGTATATTCTTTAAATCCTCCTATCTTTCCCATGACTATAGTGCTATTAGTTCTTCAATTTTTTTTTCTTCTGCCAATCTCTGTAATGCTTTTTTGTAATCAGTAGGCATTACTTTGATGAAATGGTTGCGTTGGTTTTCCCAATCTTCTAAAATCCTTTTTGCCAAAGGACTATTGGTATACATAGAATGATTTTTTATCAAACGTCTCAGTTTAGTAAAGTCATCATCTTCCAATGTTTCAAAAGCGACCATTTCCATATTACATAATGTGGCATTGAATTTTTTATTTGGATCAAAAACATAAGCAATACCACCGCTCATTCCTGCAGCAAAATTTCTTCCTGTTTTTCCTAAAACCACAACAGTTCCTCCAGTCATGTATTCGCATCCATGATCTCCAATCCCTTCTACAACAGCTGTTGCTCCAGAATTTCTCACACAAAAACGTTCTCCAGCCATACCATTAATATAGGCTTCACCAGTTATTGCTCCGTAAAGTGCCACGTTGCCAATAATGATATTTTCTTCTGGTTTGAAAGTAGCAGTAGGAGGGACTTTTATAATTAATTTACCTCCAGAAAGCCCTTTTCCTAAATAATCATTACAGTTTCCATGAATTTTAAAAGATAGACCATTTGTTGCAAAAGCACCAAAACTTTGTCCGGCAGAACCTGTAAAATCAACTAATATTGTGTCCTCAGGTAAACCTTGTGCACCATATATTTTTGAAATCTCATTACTCAATATAGCTCCAACAGAACGATCAGTGTTTTTGATATCAAAAGTAACTCTTGTTTTTTCTTTTCTATAAATAGAAGGAATAGCCGCTTTTATAATTTCAAAATCAAGTACATGGTCTAATGCATGGTCTTGTGTAGTCGTATTGTGGTTTGGAACTTCTTTAGCTTTTTCTGGTTTATATAAAATAGTAGATAAATCTAATCCACTTGCTTTATAATGCTTGATGGCTTTATTGACATTCAATTTTTGAGATTGTCCCACCATTTCTTTTAATGTTCTAAATCCAAGTTGTGCCATGATTTCTCTCAACTCCTCAGCAATAAAATACATAAAGTTGATGATGTGTTCCGGTGTTCCTTTGAAATTTTTTCTCAATTCTGGATCTTGAGTTGCAATACCTACAGGACACGTATTCAAGTGACACGCTCTCATCATAATACAACCAGATGCTACTAATGGAGCGGTTGCAAAACCAAATTCTTCAGCTCCAAGTAATGCAGCGATAGCAACATCACGCCCTGTTTTCAATTGTCCGTCACATTCTAAAACTACACGACTTCTTAAATCATTTAGAATTAATGTTTGTTGTGCTTCTGCTAATCCAAGTTCCCAAGGAATACCTGTATGTTGCAGTGATGTTAATGGTGCAGCTCCAGTTCCTCCGTCGTATCCTGAAATCAAAATCACGTCGGCTTTTGCTTTAGCAACACCGGCTGCGATTGTTCCAACACCAACTTCAGAAACTAACTTAACGTTAATACGTGCTTCACGATTGGCATTTTTTAAATCAAAAATTAATTGTGATAAATCCTCAATAGAATAAATGTCATGGTGTGGTGGTGGTGAAATTAATCCAACATAAGGTGTTGAATTTCTAACTTCAGCAATCCAAGGCACTACTTTTTCTCCAGGTAATTGTCCACCTTCTCCAGGTTTTGCACCCTGGGCCATTTTTATTTGAATCTCTTTGGCATTTGTCAAGTAGTTGATTGACACTCCAAATCTTCCAGAAGCAACTTGTTTAATGGCACTATTTCTAGAATCTCCATTTAAGTCTTTTTGGAAACGTTTAGAATCTTCTCCACCTTCTCCAGAATTACTTTTTCCACCAATTCTGTTCATTGCAATGGCTAGATTTTCATGAGCTTCTTGGCTGATAGATCCATAAGACATGGCTCCAGTTTTGAATTTTTTTACAATTTCTGTCCAAGGTTCTACTTCGTCTATTGAAATAGGATCTAAGTTATTGAATTCAAATAAACCTCTGATGGTCATCAAATTTTCACTTTGATCATTGACCATTTTAGAGTATTCTTTATAACTCTCAGGGCTGTTTAGACGTACAGCTTGTTGTAATTTAGAAATGGTCGTTGGATTAAACATATGTTTTTCTCCAGATCTTCTCCATCTGTAAATACCCCCAATTTCTAAAGGCAATAAATTGCTGACTTTTGAATTTGGAAATGCTTTTTGGTATCTTTTCTTGATTTCTTTTTCGACCTCCATTAGTCCAATTCCTTCAATTCTTGAAGGAGTATATGGGAAATATTTAGAAGTGAATGTTTTGTTTAATCCTAAAATTTCAAAAATCTGTGCCGCTCTATACGAATGTAAAGTAGAGATACCAATTTTGTTCATGATTTTCAGAATCCCTTTTGCGATAGCTTTGTTATAATTTTTAATAGCATAATCTGCTTTTATACCAGTGATAAAACCTTGGTTAACTTGGTTATGAATGATTTCATTTACCATGTAAGGATTTATTGCGCTTGCTCCGTAACCAAATAATAGGGCGAAATGATGTGGTTCGCGTGGCTCAGCAGATTCAATTATGATTCCAAATTTAGAGCGAACTTGTAGAATATTAAGCGAATGATGTATGTAAGAACAAGCTAGTAACATTGGTATTGGAGCCATTTTTTCGCTTACACCTCTGTCAGATATGATCACGATATTACATCCTTCTGAAACTGCTTTAAAAGTCGCTTTAACTGCTTTTTCCAAAGCACGTTCTAGTCCATTTACTCCTTTTTTGATATCGTATAATGTAGAAATAGTGACTGATTTGAAATCAGCATGGTTAATATTTCTTATTTTATCTAAATCCTCGTTTGAAATTACAGGATTCTGTATTTTTAATTTTTTACAATGCTTAGGCTCAATATCAAAAATATTAAAATCTCCACCAATCGCTAAACTGATATCAGTAATGATTTCTTCACGAATACCATCCAATGGTGGATTAGTAACCTGAGCAAATAATTGTTTGAAATAGTTGTATAAAAGTTGTGGTTGATCTGATAAAACAGCTAGCGGTGTATCATTACCCATAGAACTTAATGCTTCTGCACCTTCAGCTCCCATTGGGTTTATGATTGTTTTTAAATCCTCTATTGTGTAGCCAAACAAACGTTGTCTCGTTTCGAAATCAATATTTTCCGTAGGAATTGGATTGTCAGTATAAGGTATTTGTGCTAATTGTAGTAAATTTTCATCCAACCATTGTTTGTAAGGACGTTTGGTAACAATCGCATTTTTAATCTCATCGTCTTCAATGATACGGCCTTCATTCATGTCAACCAAAAACATTTTTCCTGGTTCTAAACGACCGTGTTGAATCACATCTTCGGGTTTGATGTCAAGAACACCAATCTCTGAAGACATAATTACAAAACCACTTTTAGTCAATGTATAACGAGATGGACGTAATCCATTTCTATCCAATAAAGCACCAATAACGTTACCATCTGTAAAAGGAATAGAAGCTGGTCCGTCCCATGGTTCCATGATGCATGCATTGTATTCGTAAAACGCTTTTTTGTCTTCCGACATGGTTTGGTGTTTTTCCCAAGCTTCAGGAACAACCATCATCATTGCTTCCGGTAGAGAACGACCTGTCATCAATAACAGTTCAATTACCATATCCATAGAAGCCGAATCTGATTTTCCTTCTAAAATAATAGGGAATAATTTTTTGATATCGTCACCAAAAACATCACTTTTCATCAGTTCTTCACGAGCACGCATACGGCTAATATTACCGCGAAGTGTATTGATTTCGCCGTTGTGACACATATAACGGAAAGGTTGTGCTAATTCCCAAGATGGGAATGTATTGGTAGAAAAACGTTGGTGAACCAAAGCTAATCTGGTTACCAAGTCATCATCTAGCAAATCAGTATAGTATCTACTTATGTCTTCCGGCATTAACAAACCTTTGTATATAATGGTTGTAGTGGAGAAACTTGAAAAATAAAATCTGTAACTTTCTGAAATTCGTGAATTTCTGATTGTATGCTCAGCAATTTTTCTTGCCGCAAACATTTTGGCGTTAAATTGTTGTTCGGTAAGATCTAATCCATTTTTACCAACAAATACTTGTTTTACGGTAGGTTCCTTTTCGGCAGCGATTTGTCCCAAATTAGAAACATCCACAGGAACATCTCTCCATCCTAGAATTTCTAAATTTTGATCACGTACTGATGTTTCAAAAGTTGTTTTACAAAAAGCTACTTGGTTTGGGCTTTTTGGCATGAAAACCATTCCTACAGCATATTGTCTAGCTTCTGGAATTTCAAAATCACATACTTTCTTAAAAAAATCATGAGGGATATCAAATAATATTCCAGCACCATCTCCTGTTCTGCCATCTGAACTCACAGCACCACGGTGTTCTAATTTGATTAGAATGTCTAGTGCTTTGTGTATAATATCATTTGATTTAATTCCATTCAAATTACAAATGAATCCTGCTCCGCAATTGTCGTGTTCAAATTCGGGCAAATAAAGGCCTTGTTCTTTAACTTTCATGCTTAATATTTTTTTACAAAATTAAAGATTTAGTAACATATAATGGGCTTTAAAGTTAAAAACACCTTGTTTTTACAGTTCTAATAGAAAAAGGTTAAATAAATCATAATAATAAGATTTAAGGACATCTGATTTGATTTTTCGATAAAAACAAAATGAAATTTGAGCGGTAAATCCAGTAATTTTGATAGAAATGTTTTACTGATGATTTTTGTTTGAAATTTATAACAAATTAGTAATTAATTTTTATATTTTTTATAATTTCATCCCAGATATTATTGAGTTTAAAATATCTAAATTTAGACACCATTTAAATTAAAAAAAAAATAACAGTTAAGTTTAATTTTGCTATTTTTGTGCCACTTTTATTCTGAAATAAATTCAGAATCCAGACAAATTCTATATTATGAACATACACGAATATCAAGGAAAAGAGATTTTAGCTAGCTACGGAGTTCGCATTCAACGCGGAATCGTTGCTAATAGCCCAGTAGAAGCGATTGCAGCTGCCAAACAATTAACTACCGAAACTGGTACAAGTTGGTACGTTGTAAAAGCCCAAGTTCATGCAGGTGGACGTGGAAAAGGTGGTGGAGTTAAACTTGCCAAAAATTTACAACAAGTAGAAGAGATTTCAGAGCAAATCATCGGAATGCAATTGATTACACCTCAAACTTCCGCTGAAGGTAAAAAAGTACACAAAGTTTTAATTGCTGAAGATGTTTATTATCCTGGTGAAAGTGAAACTTCTGAGTTTTATGTTTCTGTTTTATTGAATAGAGCTACAGGTCGTAACATGATTATGTATTCTACTGAAGGTGGAATGGATATTGAAGAAGTTGCAGAACACACTCCACATTTAATTTTTACTGAAGAAGTTGATCCTTCTGTTGGATTACAAGGTTTTCAAGCAAGAAGAATTGCTTTTAACTTAGGTCTTTCTGGAAATGCTTTCAAAGAAATGGTAAAATTCATCGATTCTTTATACAATGCTTATATAGGATCAGATGCTTCGATGTTTGAAATCAACCCGGTTTTAAAAACATCTGACAATAAAATTATGGCTGTAGATGCTAAAGTAAATATCGATGATAATGCTTTATACAGACAAAAGAAATATGCTGACATGCGTGACGTTCGTGAGGAAAACCCTATCGAAGTTGAAGCAAAAGAAGTAGGTTTAAACTATGTAGATCTTGACGGTACTGTAGGATGTATGGTGAACGGAGCTGGTTTAGCGATGGCAACCATGGATTTAATCAAGTATGCTGGTTTTGAGCCTGCTAACTTCCTTGACGTAGGTGGAACTGCTGATGCAAAACGTGTTGAAACGGCTTTCCGTATTATCTTAAAAGATCAAAACGTAAAAGCAATTTTGATTAATATTTTTGGTGGAATCGTTCGTTG
This sequence comes from Flavobacterium pasteuri, assembly GCF_048286615.1. Classification (NCBI taxonomy): domain Bacteria; kingdom Pseudomonadati; phylum Bacteroidota; class Flavobacteriia; order Flavobacteriales; family Flavobacteriaceae; genus Flavobacterium; species Flavobacterium pasteuri. The sequence goes on from NZ_JBLVPN010000003.1 coordinate 11,448, forward strand.
TGACCGTGTGGCGCAAGGAGTTGTTGACGCTTATAAAAATATGGGTGATGCAATTAAAGTACCAATCATTGTTCGTTTACAAGGTACAAATGCAGCTATTGCAAAAGAATTAATTGATAATTCAGGAATGCCAATTTTATCAGCTGTTGAATTTCAAGAAGCTGCTGATCAAGTAAAAGCAGCACTTTCTTAATTAGAAAAATTGTTATATATTTTAAAAAATCCTGAGTGAAAGCTCAGGATTTTTTTGTTTTACTAGTAGATTATTTGTTTTTTGAAATCTATTTTTAAGGAACGTGTTTTTTTATGACTAGAATTTTTAGGACCTAAAAGTCATAAAATAAATAAAAGTATAAATAATACTGACTTACAACCGTTACCTTTACTATTGTATAAAAAACCTTTTTTAAATATTATGAAACTTCATTTGCAAAATAATTTTATAGCCGAGTTACCTGCTGATACGAGTGATATCAATATGCCAAGGCAAGTGCAACAAGCTTGTTATTCGTTTGTTTTGCCAAAAAAACCTTCAAGTCCTTCGCTAATTCACGCTTCAATTGAAGTGGCTAATGCTATTGGTCTTTCTCAGGAAGATATACTTTCAACTGATTTTTTAAATACTTTTTCAGGGAATATCGTTTATCCGGAGACAAAACCTTTTGCCTTGTGTTATGCTGGTCATCAATTTGGGAATTGGGCGGGGCAATTAGGAGATGGTCGCGCCATCAATCTTACTGAAGTACTTCATGAAAATAAGACATATACTTTACAGCTAAAAGGAGCAGGACCAACACCATATTCTAGAACTGCAGATGGTTTTGCCGTATTGCGTTCTTCCATTCGAGAACATTTATGTGCCGAAGCGATGCATTATTTGGGAGTTCCTACGACACGTTCGCTTTCACTAATGCTTTCCGGCGATCAAGTGTTGCGTGATGTTTTGTATAATGGAAATCCTGCGTACGAGAAAGGTGCTATTGTTTGTAGAGTGGCTCCTTCCTTTATCCGTTTTGGAAGTTTCGAAATGTTTGCTTCCCGAGAAGATCATGTTAATCTCAAATTATTAACGGATTTTACGATCAAACATCATTTTACTCATATTAAAAAAGAAGGTGCCGAAAAATATCTGGCCTTTTTTCAAGAAGTTACTCAAACTACGCTCAAAATGATTGTGCATTGGCAACGTGTTGGTTTTGTTCATGGCGTTATGAATACCGATAATATGTCCATTCACGGTATCACTATTGATTACGGACCTTATGGTTGGCTGGAAGATTATAATTCCGGCTGGACGCCAAATACAACCGATAATCAACATAAAAGATACCGTTTTGGCAATCAACCTGAAATTGCGCTTTGGAATTTATATCAATTAGCCAATGCTTTGTATCCTTTGATTCAAGAGGCTAAACCGCTGGAAACTATTTTAGATGCTTTTAGTACGGATTACGAAAAGGAGTATTTAAATATGATGCAAAATAAACTTGGTTTCCAAATCAAAAAAGAACAAGACGCAATTTTAATTCAGAGCTTGACTCAATTACTGGAACGAGTAGAAACGGACATGACTATTTTCTTTAGAAATTTAAGTAATGTAACCAAAACTAATGCTGTAATAAACGCTTTCAGTATCATAAAAGATGCTTTTTATAATGAAAAGGATTTGAATGAAACAATATTGAAAGATTGGCACGATTGGTTTGAGAAGTACACCATTCGAATCAATGAAGAAACACTTTCTGATTCTGAAAGAAAAGAGCAAATGAATACCGTGAATCCAAAATATGTATTGCGAAATTACATGGCGCAGTTGTGTATTGATGACGCGGACAAGGGAGATTATTCGTTGCTGAACGAATTATTTGAAATGCTTAAAAACCCGTATGATGAGCAACCAAATTTTCAAAAATGGTTTGCCAAAAGACCAGATTGGGCCAGAGATAAAGTTGGATGTTCTATGTTGAGCTGTAGTTCTTAATGTTTTTATGATAAAGTATTATACAAAAAATCCTGAATTCTCATTCAGGATTTTGATATTGTATTAGTTTCCAATTTCTTGAATCACATCCGATTCATATATTTTGAAACCTGTATTATTTATTTGAGCAATCTTCAAAAGTGCTTTAGCTACTGTTTTACCTTCAATGGGTTTGTACTTTTTCAAGTTTCCAAGGAACAAGAAGGAAAGTGTTCTCATAAAAAACGCACCAACTTTTTCTCCAAATCTGAATTCAGTTCGGTTTCCCAAAAGAAGTGAAGGTTGTAATACAGCAACACTTTCAAAATTACAATCTTTAAGAAAATCTTGAATTTCTCCTTTTGTTTTCAAATAGAAATTTCCAGAATTTACATCAGCTCCAAGCGAGGATATAATTAAAAATTGTTTGACTCTATTTTGCAATGCAAAAGCAGCAAACTGTCGAGGATATTCAAAATCTACTTTTCTAAACGCTTTTTGACTTCCCGCTTTTTTGATTGTAGTGCCTATAGTACAAAAGAAATCATCACCAACGACTAATTCTTTATAGGTTTCCAGCTTGTCAAAATCAACGATGTATTGTGTCAATTTTGGATGCTTTATTCCAGTATCTCTCTTGACGAAAGTGATTACTTTAGCGTAATGTGAACTTTCCAAAAGTAAATTCAATAATTCGGAGCCTATTAAACCGGTGCTACCAATAATCACTGCCGTTTTCACAGTTATGATTTTTTATTCTTACCGAAATTAAATTTCACTTTCTCCACTACTTGAATTTTTGGAGTTCCTTTTGAGAATTGTTTTTTGAACGGTTTCTTAGCAGCAGGTTTCGATTTTGAAGGACTTTCATCACCTCTTGATCTTTCTTCGTCTCTTGGTTTTGCTTTAAATTCTGTTCTTTCTGAAGCGCCTTCTTTTACAGGAATTTGAGCTTTGTGTTTAGCTAAAACATCATTTGGATTTTTTGGATTTTCTTTCGTTCCACGCAAGTGAATTACTAATCCGTTTAGGAAGTTACGTAAAACTTGGTCACCACATTCCATATAATTTTCATGTTTTTCATCACGAAAAAAAGCACCTAATTCTGATTTAGTGATTCTAAAATCCACTAATTCTAATATTTCAACTATTTGATCGTCACGTAACATTAAGGCTACACGAAGTTTTTTAAAGATATCGTTGTTTGTCATCATATTCTAATTTTTTACAAAGGTACGGTTTAAAAGCAATTGGACCACAATTTTAGATTCAGAATTGGTTTTGATTCAGAAGGTGAATTATGGTATCCAAATCTTCTTTTTTATGATTGGCAGTAATTACAATTCTGTTTAAATCTTTAGTGTCTGTTGGGTATTTAAAATTAGTTACTATAATTTTATTCGCAGTGAAAATATCATTTATACCTACGATTTCCGGATAAATTAGTGGATAATTTGAATCAAAATGAATCGCTTTGTTTTTAATCAAATTTACATCTATATATTGAAGATTGTCTTTTAGTTTTTGATGCTGTTGCAAATAAATATTGTCCGCATCAGCCATTGTCTGTACAAATGCAGCATTCATTCCGGCACTGGAAACAAAAGTGTCGTGACTTGCCATTTGATTAATAAACTCAGAATCACTGGCAATTACACCTCCTGTCAATCCAAAAGCTTTTCCTAATGAAGACACCATGATTTTCCTTTTAATATTGGGAAGATTGATAGTCGAAAAAATTCCGCAACCATTTATTCCTAAAATCCCAAGGGAATGTGATTCATCAATAACCAAAGTAATTTCTTTATTGGACGGAATCGAATTTAGAATTGTAAGATCGATTGGTTTTATATGAAATGAAGGAACCGAATCCGTTAGAATCGTAATTTTTTTAGTGGCGTTATCCAGCAAACGAGGATTTAATTTTTCTCCAATAAAAAAAGGAAGACTGTTTTGTGCTTTGATGGCAGTATGCGTATCCGGAAAATGATAAAAGTAATCGGTTTCAGGTGTTAATGCTTCAATAACTAATTTCCCCGCCAGCATACCGGAAGAAAGGGTAAGTGTAGCATCTGCTTTGATGTAATTAGCTAAAAATTGTTCACCTTTTTCGTAGGCGGTTAGCTGAATATTGGCACTTCTCGAACTTCCATAAGCCGTTCCCCATTGTAAAATGTTTTTGATGAGCAGTTTTTGAAATTCGGGATGCGTTGGTAAACCCAAATAGGCTGTTCCTCCAAAATAGAGGTATTCTTCGTTGTCTATTTCAATTATTCGATCTGGAAATTGGCTGACTTTCATTTAAAACTACATTAAAGTTACACCGGTTCCATTTAAGTCAGAATAGTTTATTTTTCCAAAATCTATGGTTATACCAGTTGCAATGTCTTCTGCCAAAAGTAATGCGCCGTCCATATCTACATAATCCAGTTGCGGCAATAAATGTGCAATCGCAGAAATCCCTACAGTTGATTCGGTCATGCAACCCACCATCGTTTTTAGACCTAATTTCTTGGCTTCCTGAATCATTCGTCTTCCGGGAGTTAATCCGCCACATTTTACTAGTTTGACATTCACACCATGAAAATGGTTGTGACATTTGGCGACATCTCCTTCAATGATACAACTTTCGTCTGCTATTATTGGTAAAACAGAATGTTTGAAAACTTCCTTGTGTCCTTCCCAATTATCTGCTTTCATGGGTTGTTCCAAAAATTCTACTCCTAGTTTTTTTAGTTCAACGGCATTATTTATGGTTTCTTCTACGCCCCAACCACAATTGGCATCAATTCGAAAAATGGCATTCGTATGTTTCCGAAGTTCAGTAACAATGGCAATATCTTCTTTGGTTCCCAATTTTATTTTATAAATCGGCCAAGGAAGTTCCTTCATTTTTGCAACCATTTTTTCAATGGATGCAATTCCAATTGTATAATCAGTCAATGGATTTTTATCGATAGTATAATTCCACAATTCGTACAATTTCTTTCCTTTTTTGCGTGCGTATAAATCATTGTATGCCATATCCAAAGCGCACAATGCAAACATATCATCTTTTAAATAAGGATGGATTTTTGCCCAAAATGCTGAAGGTGTTTCATCTGTAGTGTTTTCGATTATGCTTCTAATTTTTTCTAAATCCTGTATCATCACTGGAACTGTTGTTTTGTAATACGGATTAGAAGTTGCTTCGCCAAAACCTGAAAAGCCATCAAGCTGCAACTCTACAATCAAAGAAGGTTGAAAGTCGATCGATTCTCTCGAAATTGTGAATGTATGTTTTAATTTGAGGTTGTATTCTCTTAATATTAGTTTCATTTGAATCTGATTTTGCACTTAAAATTAATACGTTTCTTTAAACGGGAAATTTAATAACCAAGCCATAACACTGCTTTTACAAAATTATCACGCCAGAGTTTTTCATTGTGTTGTCCGCCTTTTACAATTTTTTTTTCATTCAAATTAAGACAATAACATCGATTTGAATTTAATAAATATTCCATTTTATTCAAATCCGAAACCATGTCATCACTTTCATGATCTCCACATAGGAAATAGATTTTAGATTTTATCTTTTTGGATTTTTCAGTCAAATCATAAATGTCTTTACTGTACCAAAACGAAGGAGAAAACACACCCGCTTTTCCAAATATTTCAGGGTATTTTAAAATGGCATAATAAGAAGTAAGTCCACCGAGGGAACTTCCCATGATTATAGTGTTTTTCTTTTTAGCTTTTGTTCGATACGTTTTGTCGATTTGTGGTTTTAATGTTTTTACGATAAATTCTAAATAACTGTCTGCTTTTCCACCACCATATTTCTCATTTTTGAAAGGCGTTAATTCATCGATTCGTTTATCATTTCCATGTTCGATTCCTACTACAATAACAGGCGCTTTTAGGCTGTCCAGTTTTTCATCCACATTCCATTCTCCTGAATAGGAAGTTTTAGCGTCGAACAAATTTTGCGCATCATGCATGTAAATTACGGAGAATTTCTTTTTTGAAGTTAAATAATTATCGGGTAGATACACCCAAATTTTCTTTACTGTTTGCAGTTGTATTGCTTCAATATTAAAAGTGGAAACTTGTTTTGACGCAGTATTTTGATTTGACTGTTTAGAGTCCTGAGCAGCAATCTTTGCTATTGCAAAAAAGAAGAGTAGGAGCAGGAACTTTAGTCGATTCATTATTAGTTTTTGTGTTTTGATTTAAAAACAATATTTTAGCTAAAAATAATAATTTGATGAATACATTCGAAGAAAAGAGGAGTTTACTTTTAGAGATGATTGCTTTTTCCACTGTTGATGGACATTTGCATAAGAGAGAATATGATTTTTTAGCCATTATTGCTAAGGAATTGAGTTTTGAAACAGCTGTTTTTAAAGATTTATTTCATCAAGAATTACCACAATTACCTATTAAAAGCGAGTTTTTACGCATTCAACAATTTTACAGATTGGCTTTGTTGATGTATTGTGATGGGATTTTACATGAAAAAGAAATGACAACGATTCAGCAAATTGCGATTGATATGGGACTAAATCCTTTAGCTACAAAACGAATTCTTAAGTTGATGAATGAAGCGCCCAATGCTATCATTGATGGCAAGATTTTATTGAATGTTTTTCAGGAACAACACAATTAAGATAATTGCCCTTGCAAAGCTTTTATTTCATCTCGTAATTTTGCAGCTTGCATAAAATCTAATTCTTTTGCCGCTTTTTCCATATTTTTTCGTTTTTCTCGAATGCGTTTCTCAATATCGGGTTTTGATAAATATTCAGTAACAGGTTCGGCTGCAGTTGATAGCGTATTCCCTAATTCATAATCTACTAAAGGATTTTTGGTAAAGGCGCTTTCGATTTTTTTATTCAAAGCTTGGGGAACCAAATTGTGCGTAGTATTGTAGTTAATTTGTTTGGTTCTACGATAATTGGTTTCGTCAATAGTTTTTTGCATACTTGCCGTAATTTTATCCGCATACATAATTGCTTTACCGTTAAGGTTTCTCGCTGCACGACCGATTGTTTGCGTAAGCGAACGGTGGCTTCGTAAAAAACCTTCCTTGTCTGCATCTAAAATTGCTACTAAAGAAACTTCGGGTAAATCTAAACCTTCACGAAGTAAATTCACACCAATTAACACATCAAAAATTCCTTTTCGTAAATCTTGCATGATTTCTATTCGTTCCAAAGTATCTACTTCGGAGTGAATATAACGACATCGAATATTGACTTTGGTTAAATACTTGGCCAGTTCTTCTGCCATTCTTTTGGTTAAAGTTGTCACCAAAACACGTTCGTCAATTTCGGCTCGAACCTGAATTTCTTCAATTAAATCATCAATTTGATTTAAGCTTGGTCGAATTTCAATGATTGGATCCAATAATCCTGTCGGGCGAATCACTTGTTCCACAACAACTCCTTCGGTTTTTTGTAATTCATAATCAGCGGGTGTTGCTGAAACATAAATAACTTGATTTTGCATGGCTTCAAACTCTTCAAACTTCAAAGGGCGATTGTCCATTGCTGCTGGAAGTCTAAAACCATATTCCACTAAATTTTCTTTTCGGCTTCTGTCTCCGCCATACATAGCGCTAACTTGGGAAAGTGTCACGTGACTTTCATCGACTACCATTAAGTAATCTTTCGGGAAATAATCGAGCAAGCAGAAAGGCCTTGTTCCAGCTAAACGCCCATCTAGATAACGGGAATAATTTTCAATACCGGAGCAATAACCAAGTTCACGAATCATTTCTAAATCAAAATTGGTTCGTTCTTCTAATCGTTTTGCTTCTAAATGTTTTCCAATTTCTTTGAAATAATCGACTTGTTTCACTAAATCCTGTTGTATTTCCCAAATGGCATTTTGCAAAACATCCGGAGAAGTCACAAACATATTAGCAGGATAAATCGTTAATCTGTCAAATTTTTCGATGACCTGAGAATTCTTTGTGTCGAAACTTTCTATTTCCTCGATTTCATCACCAAAGAAATGAACTCTATACGCTTCATCTGCATAACTAGGATAAACATCTACTGTATCACCTTTTATTCTGAAACTTCCGGGGTTAAAATCGGCTTCAGTTCTGGAATATAAACTTTGGACCAGTTGATGCAATAATTTGGTTCGGGAAATGATTTGCCCTTTTTCAATCGGAATCAAGTTTTTCTGAAATTCTATCGGATTTCCAATACCGTACAAACAGGAAACTGATGCGACAACCAAAATATCTCTTCGTCCAGAAAGCAATGAAGCAGTGGTTGACATACGCATTTTTTCCAATTCTTCATTGATAGATAAATCCTTTTCAATGAAAACACCTGTTACGGGCATAAACGCTTCAGGCTGGTAATAATCGTAGTATGAAACGAAATATTCCACAGCATTATTTGGAAAAAATTGTTTGAATTCTGAATATAGTTGAGCTGCCAAAGTTTTATTGTGTGCCAAAACTAATGTTGGTCTTTGTACTTCCTGAATCACATTAGCCACTGTGAATGTTTTTCCAGATCCGGTAACTCCTAAAAGTGTTTGGAATTTATCACCATCAATAATCCCTTGGACTAATTTGTCAATCGCTTGCGGTTGGTCGCCTTTTGGCTGGTAATCTGATACTACTTGGAAATTCATTTAATTAAGGGGCAAAGTTTTAGAACTGTAAAGGTACAAAGTTTGAATTCTTTTTTGTTAAAGTTTAAGCCAAAAAAAGGCCATCAACTTTTTTGTTGATGGCCTTCCTATCATAAAAATGTTTTTCTAGAAACTGAAGTTTAATCTGGCAAAAACAAAACGACCGTTTTGACCAAATTGGGAGACGTTTCTTGAATATGTGAATTGATTTGCATTTGATAAGTCAATTGTTGCAGGAGCAGCTTTATAATCAATAGCTCCTGATACTAATCTTGGTCTGATTGCAGTTTGTGTACCAAGATTTGCATCTGGATAAATATCAAAAATATTATTAGCTCCAATAACAATTTTGGCAGCACTAGTAATTTTGAAACCAACAGATAAATCAGATATGATTTTTGCTCCCCAAATTGGATGCTCAATTTCTACTGCTTGACCGTTTACGATAACACCTTCAACTCTTCCATCTCCATTTACGTCAGCAGTATTTGGATCAGTAACTTTACCAAAATAAACATTTCTCAAGAAGAAATCGAATTTTTTGTAGGTAATAGAATTGGTTAAATTAGCTTTAACTCTAGGAATTGCTTCTTGTAAGTACACTCTACTTGCTTCAGAATAGTATCTGTTTATCTGACCTGCAGCTTCTAATACTGGAGAAGCTTTAATTTCTCCTACTCGGTAAGTATTGGAAAAAGTTCCTGATAAATCAGTTTTTAAAGAAATGTTATTTCCAAAATTTGTTTTATGACTAATCACAACATCAATTCCTTTTGATTCTGTATTAATTGCATTTGCAAAGAATGTCGCTGCAGTTGCACCAGCTGTATCAAATAATCCATTCAAAATTGCATTTGGAGTTCCTGCCGCAGGATTTCCACCTGGTCTAGAAAACTGATCAGTAAGAACCACTCTGTCATCTATTTGTACAACGTAAGCATCAGCTGTCAAGGTTAAATTTGCTTCTGGTATTTTAGCAGTAAAACCAATGCTGGCACTTTGAGATTCTTCTTGTTTTAATTTAGGAATTCCTAATAATTGTGCCGCTTGTGAATCATTACTGAAAGTTCCTACCTCAAATGGTACACCACCTACGAATTGTGTAGCGGTTGAATTGAAATAGATTTGGTGTAATGATGGCGCTCTAAATCCAGTTGAAACTGCACCACGTAAATTGATGTTTTCTGTTAGTTTATAGCGAGTTGCTAACTTGAAATTAGTTGTGTTTCCAAAATCAGAGTAGTTTTCAAAACGGACTGCTCCGTTTACTAACCATTTATCAGTAACGTCTAATTCTAAATCAGTATAAAGAGCCACACTGTTACGGTCTTTATCAATTGCATTTGCTGGTCTGAAACCCGGGAATACTTGAGATCCTCCTGGTCTAGCTGCTCCAAAAAAGTCAGTAACCCTTACATTTGCAGCTGTAGTTCCTGTTACAACTCCTCCATTAATATCATATTGATTGTAAGAATCAGGCTCGCCTGCATTTATTTGGTAGTTTTCATGACGGTACTCTGCACCGAAAGCCACGTTTAATCCTTTAAGAACATCAAATTTTCTGTTCATATCAAAGTTTGTTGTGTTTTGGGCGAAAGCCAAACCACCGGCGTCAAATTCAGTAGGAGAATTTTCTCTTAAAGAAGCATTGACTGTGTTTTCAACTCCATAATTAAAAGCATTTTTTCCAAAAGTATTACTTAAATCAAAATTCCAGTTTTCAAATATCATACCTCTTAAACCAGCTGCCACAGATACATCGTTGATTGTAGAATGTATCTCCGGTAAAAATCCGTTTGGATATAATCCGGTGTATGATCTAGCTTGATTTGGTCTTCTATAAAAACCAGCAGCTTCTCCTTCTCTGAAACTTGTTCCTCCAAAGGCATAGGCTTCTAATTTATCATTGATTGGATAAGCAGCATTTAAAAAGAATTGGGCACTTTGTAAAGAAGATTGTCCCACTCTCATGTTGAAATTTTTTCTTTCAAGACCTCTGTAAGCTAATTCGCCTGCTGTAGCATCAAAATTTAATGCTGTTTGCATTTGAGAAATTGTAGTGGCACCAAGTATTGCAGTTTGCTGTATACCTGTGAAATAAGACACACCGGGAGCATACTGTTTTATTGTAGTAAGGATTTGAGCTGTATTTGGAGTATTTGTTATGTTTCCAAACAAAGCATTAATATTAGTTCCAGCTTCTGCAGCTCTTTGTTCAACGGCATTATAACCATTGAATAAAGTTCCAGTTGCATCTTTTGCTCTGCTTGTAGCATCTCTAAGTTGGAAACTACCAGTTGCATTGATAAAACTTTTTTCTTTACCAAGACTTGTTCCGTAGTTTAAGTCTAATTGGTAGTTACCACCATCAAAACCGCCATCATGATCATTTGCTCCTTTAGAAAGATTTCCTCCTCCAAAAAGGTTAACTTCTAGTTTGTTTGTATTTTTCTTAACATTGATGTTGATAACACCAGCAATGGCATCAGATCCATATTGCGCGGAAGCTCCGTCTCTCAATACTTCGATTTTTTCGATAGCAAAAGCAGGAATTGCATTTAAATCTGTTCCTACAGATCCTCTTCCCGGGGAACCATTAATATTCACTAAAGAAGAAGTATGTCTTCTTTTACCGTTAACCAATACCAATACTTGATCTGGTCCTAAACCTCTTAATTGTGCAGGGTCGATGTGATCCGTTCCATCAGCAACTGTTTGAGTGTTTGATGTAAACGACGGCGCAACCATATTTAAGATTTGGTTTAAGTTTACTTGAGCTCCTTGTGAAGCAATCTCTTTCATAGAAATCACATCAATAGGGACTGCAGATTCTGTTACAGTTCGTGTAGGATTACGAGAGCCTATCACGACAACATCTTGTAGTGTTTCTCCACTTCCTGTTAAAGTAACATTTACTATTGTACCTGTTACAGTTACCGATTTAGTTTCAAGTCCCACATAAGAAAACTGTAAAACATCTCCAATTTCGGCACTGATGGTATAACTTCCATCGATATCTGTTGTTGTTCCTTTTGTAGTTCCTTTTACAAGAATTGTTACACCGGGTAAAGATTCCCCTTTTTCATCAACTACACGGCCTTTAATGATTTCAGCCATTGCGTTTTGGTTTAAAGTCGAGAAAAATTCTCCATTAATTCCTGTTTTAGCAATTCCTTCTTTTTGTAAAATAATTTGATTGCTTACTTCAGTGTAATTAATTTTTAGTGGTTTTAAAATGCGAGTCAATACACTTGATAATGCTTCATTATTAGCATATACACTCACTTTTTGATTTAATTGTGACATTCTCGAATTATACGAAAATTTGACATGTGCCAATTTCTCAAGTTTCGTCAACGCAGTATCTAAGTTCAAATCGGTCACGGTAATAGTTACCTTAGTATCCAGCTTTTTTTGACCTCTGATATTGTTCGCTAATGTCACACTTGAAAAGACAAGGGCTAAAACAAATTGAAATAAGGTTATTTTCATAATTCGAATTAGTAGTCGTTGTTTAAGGACGGTTTTTTTCATAGTTTTGGTCTGTTTTTATTAATATTCGTTAGTTAGGGTATTTGTAGAACACTGCAATTACTCTTTACAGAGAGTGAATTGATTTTATTCAAGGCGTCGGGAATGTTACAGCATTTTCGGCGCTTTTTTATTATATGATTTAATTCATAGGCGAGTTACGGTTAGTTGCACCCATCTGATATAATTATAATTTGGTTTCCATTCATTTCATAACTTGTATTGTTTCCAAGGCTTTTGCAAATAATTTTTAATTTTTCTGGTAACGGCTGATCGCTTAAAGACGTAGTGAGATAGCAATCTTTTAATTTTGTTTGAGGAAAATCAATTTTTACTAAATACGCTTGTTCAATAGTTTTAAAAATTTGTGCAACAGGAATATCAGTAAATTCAAATCCTAATTGCTCTATATTGCTGGTGGAACTACTCAATGATTCATCCTGTGTGATATCAGTAATTTTATTGAAACTTAAGTTTTTTCGAACGAATCGTAAAGCTTGATTGGGTAATAAAACAATCAATTCGTCTTCTGTATTTGAGATTAATTCATTAGATCTTACTTTTACTTTTCCAGTTCGAACAACAACTTCTACATTTGGTTGATTAGCGTATGCTTTTATTTTAAAACTGGTTCCAACTACTTTAGTAACTATTTCATTTGCAAATACAAAAAACGGTTTTTTAGGGTCTTTACTGATTTCGAAAAAGCCTTCACCGGAGAGGTACACTTTTCTTTCATTGCCAATAAATATTTTTGGATAACTTAATTTACTATTGGGTTGTAATAAAACAGAACTACCATCGGATAGGGTTATAATTTGTGGTTTGTCTGAATTATTAGTTTGCTCAACCAGACCTTCCTCATTTTCATTGATCAATTCACTATAACTTAACGCGGTGTTTTCAGAACTAGTACTTTGATTGTACAACCATCCAGATAAAAGACTTAAAACCAAAACAGCTGCAACTCCGTTAAACCATTTTTTTCTTAAAAGTTTAAGAACTGGTTTTTCGGTATCTTTTTTATTTTCTTCTGTTCTTTCAATTTTTTCCCAAGTAGCTTCCAAAGCGCGTTGAACATCTTCTGTAGCTAAATTATCAGCGGGGACTTTTATTGCTAACAACCATAATCTAGCTTCTTCAACCAATTTAGCACGAAAAGAATTTTCTAAAGTCCATTCTTCCCAATGTTGTTGGTCGTCTTTGAAACACACCCATAATCGGAATGATTCATCAGCTAAAAAGTGTTCTATCTCAGTATAATTATTACGGTGTTGCATCAAAAAAAGGGGTTACAATTGTATAGAGGACAATTTTTTTAATTGATACTCACTAAATGGTATATTTTTTTGAATTTATTTTTGAAAGACTAAAATGCAAATAAAAACAGCATTAAAATACCACTGATATTTCCTTTCCAATCTTTTCGTAAGCTTAACAAAGCGCGGTGCAAAAGATTGTTTGCTGATTGATAATTAATATCCAATGTATCGGCGATTTGGTCTACGGTAAGTTCTTGGGTGTAGCGAAGGTATAAAGCTTCTTTTTGTCGAGAAGGCAAATCATTAATCAGATGATTGAGATGTGACACTTTATTAGCTGTGGTTTCATCCGAGATAAGTTCGTGTTCAATTGAAAAATCAAATAAAAATTCAACCGTACCTATTGAGCTACTCAGCCTAAAAATACGATCCCGTTCTTGTGTTCTGTTAATTCTCTTACGAACAGAAGCTAATAGGTAGGCTTTTACAACCACTTTATCACTTAATTTGTCTCTGTAAATCCAAATATCTGTAAAAACGTCTTGCACGCAATCTTGCACTTTTTCCGGAAAAGGAAGAAAGGAGCTTCCATAACGGACTAAATGGGAATAATGTCTTTTAAAAAGTATTGAAAAAGCATTTTCATTCCCTTCTTTCAGACTGTTCCAAAGTTTGGAATCATCAAGTATTTCGGTATGTAGGAGTTGCTTTTCTACCATTTAGTTTGAATTAAATCACTTATTTTAAACACCAAAAATAATCTGAAAAAAGAATAGTTAATTTGGTTTAAATAATGCGATTTTAAGTTGCCTTTTTAACGCATCGTAAAAAGAAATTTCTTTATAATTTTTTAAAGATTTATTTACCAAATTTACGTAAAATTATGTTAAAATTAATTTTTGTTCTTAAAAACAGGAAGAAATACAACTATTCCTAAATAGTTGTATGTTTTTCTCGGTAAAATAAATTTATGGAACTTTAATTATTGATTTAATAATGGAAGGTTTTTGAGGGCTTTATTTTAAATGTATAACAGGAAAAATTATAGGTATAGACTAATTTCCCAACTATAAACAATGATTGGAGGGATTGAATATTTAAACGGAAAAGGATTTTTTATTCGAACTTCCAGTTTTTTTGTTGTGCTGCACTCAGGAAAGTCCAAGCTACAATTCGGCTTGTTTTTTGGCCTTGAGCCATATCAATCGTTTTAATTTCGACAGCACTTACTTTGTTTAATGTTTTGTAAAGACTGGAAAGATTCTCTTTTTTGGACACTAAAGTTGTGAACCATAAACACTGCATAGGATATTTAGCACTTTCGTAAATCATTTGGGTAACAAAACCTAATTCGCCTCCTTCACACCACAGTTCAGCATTATGACCACCAAAATTTAAAACAGGTTTAGTTACTTTGCTCGCGGCGCTTCGAGATTCTAAATTATTGATTTTTCGAACCGTACTTTTTGTGGCTTCATCTTGTGAGGCATGAAAAGGAGGATTGCAAATAGTAAACGTAAATTTGTCTTCAGGAGTGATTATATTTTTAAAAATAAAACGCGATTCCGTTTGTTGCTGTAAACTGATGGCATCAATCAATTTTGGATTTTCTTCAATGATGGCGCTGCAATTTTTAATTGCTTGTAAATCGATATCAGTTCCTACAAAACTCCATCCGTAAGCTGAATTACCAATTATTGGATAAATACAATTGGCACCGACACCAATATCTAAACCTTGAACAGTTTCTCCTTCAGGAATGATTCCGTTATTACCTGAGGCTAATAAATCTGCTATATAATGAATGTAATCTGCTCTTCCGGGAATGGGCGGACAAAGATAATTTTTAGGAATATCCCAGTTTTGAATGTCATAATGCAATAATAATAACGCCTTGTTGAGTGACTTTACGGCATCAGGATTACTAAAATCAATAGTCTCAATATTATGCTCGTTGATAGAAACAAAATGTTGCAGTTCAGGGGATTTTTCTATTAATTGCTCAAAATTATATCCAAATCTATCTAGATTTCTGGGATGTAAATTAGTCTTTTCGGTAATCGTTTTCGCTTTCATTTTCTTTATTTCGATGCAAATATAGTCATAACTATTTTGTAAAAGCACTAACGTTACTTAGAGCCATTAAACAGATGGGAAATAAATCATAAAATTAGAATATTGCCGTTTTTTAGAACCATAAAAACGGTTACTTTTATAAAAAATACAAGTAGTATGACTTTTATACCTGCCTCATTTCATTTTAAAAAGAAATACATAGTTTACAGTTTACTATTTTTGTATATCGTAATGTGTCAGTCTTGTATGACGATGCGATTTTCAAATAAGGAAACGAAAAAATTTTTCGCTGTCTCTAAAACAGAATTTCAGGATAAAACAATAGGTTTTGACGGCTATAAAATTCATTATGTTGAAACGGGTAACGCGCAAAGCCCAACTTTGTTTTTTATTCATGGATCACCTGGAAGTTGGAATGCTTTCAAAGAATATCTTCAGGATACTTTATTGCTCAGAAAATACCGAATGATTGCTATTGACCGACCGGGTTTTGGATTCAGTGATTTTGGGGATGCTCAAAATTTAAGTGTGCAATCGAAAAGAATTTCGGAGTTTATAAAAAAAATCGATAATAAAAAGCCACTAATTTTGGTGGGACATTCCGTTGGTGGACCAGTTGTGGCTAAATTAGCTGTGGATAATCCAACTTGGTACAAACGATTAGTAATTCTGGCTGGATCATTAGACCCGAAAGCTGAAAACCCAGAAAAATGGAGAACGGTTATCAAAGTTTCGCCTTTGCGTTATTTAATTCCGGGAGCATTACGCCCGTCTAATGATGAGTTGTGGTGGCTCAAACAAGATTTGGTGGACTTAGAACCAGAACTGAAAAAGATTACTTGTGATGTTACCATTCTTCATGGAACAAAAGATGCTTTAGTGCCGTACAGTAATGTTGCCTTTATGCAAAAAAAGTTTGTCAATGCTAAATCAATCGATACGATAACGATCAAAAAAGCGAATCATTTTATTCCTTGGAGCCATTATGATATTGTGAGAAATGCTTTGTTGAATATACAATAAATGCTAATCCAGACATTCCATCATTAATAAATCACCTTCGTTATGTTCTATTGTTACGATGCCGTCCTTGATGACATGATTGCTGCTTCCGGTTCTGTAACCAATGGTTAAACTGTCATCTTTCAACGGATAAAATAAATTATTCGAATGAATTCCAGTAACGTGACCGATAGGAATTAATGAAATAGGAGTATTTGCCGTGTACCATTTTTCGAATTTCTTAGGCAATAGAAAAACTTTCGAGTGATCGTCCAAAATGACAATTTTCAATAGATTTCTGTATCTCGTAATGTTCGTAAGATTCGTAATCGTATGATCGGCTCTGCGTCCAGTTGCCCAAACGACATTTACGGCAGGAATTTTTCTTTCGATTAAATAGTCAAAAGCCTTCTCTAAATCGGTTTTGTTTTGATCCGGCGTATGAATGATTTCTATGGGATATTGTGACGTTTTATAAATTTCAGGATCAAATCCTCTATCGAAATCTCCTAAAAGGACGTCGACTTTGATGTCTAATTCCATGACACGCACCATAGCCGAATCTAATACAACAACAAGTGGCGACCATTCCAATAATTGACCCAATAGTTCCGGATTGCAGGAAGCGCCATTGGCAATGATTAAAGCAGGTTCTTGGTCGTCGCGGACGATATGGTGTGAAGACATAATGAAGTATAAATTATAAATTGTGACGTAAAAGTAAATAAAAGTTCTCGTTTTATCCCTCACGTATTAGCCCGGATGGCAATGAAAACCAAAACAGGTTGTAAACTTAAGTTTTCCGGCAGTAGAAGAGCGACCAGAGGAAGCTCCTTATACGGACTGGAAAACTGTTTAGAACCTGTTTTAGTTGTAGTGAACAGCTGGATTAGCTCCTAATCATTCAATAGTGTAATTTCTAACATCGACTTCGCTAAGCGAGAAATAGCCTAACGGATAATTTGCCGCATCAGTGGTATTGATGATGTTTCCTCTTACGGTTGCTGGCGGTGATTGAAACGGTCCGCCACCACTGTTTCCTGCGATACTTACTAAAACACTCATGTAATTGTAGTATGCTTTTGAAATTCCGTAGTGCGTTACCTCAATTTTATCGTCTTTTTTTAACTCGTCATTTTGAGAGATGCTGAAGAATTCGTTTCCATTAAAAAACTCATCCTGGTCTACATAAAAGTTGGATTTTACCTGGTTTGAATACACATATTTATAAAGGTAATAATTGCTTTCTCCCGCCGGATCTTGATAGAACGTCTTAATTTCAATGTCGGTTCCAGTGAAACCACCTTGATTGTTTTGAACAATTTTTGTGATTGGCGTAACGGGTTTCAATGTTTCTGTTGCGGTATAAGTATTGCCTTTACTGATAACTGTAAGTGTATAGGTTTCATTGATTACAGGAATAAAAGTAGCGCAAGTATATTCGCCGGTATTCGCAATTTCCAAAAAAGTAAAAACCACACTAGCGCTATTTTTTATGGAAACAGTTGCGCCAGAAACTTTTGGAATTTCTGTGCTGTAAAATCCGGTTGTAGTGGTTAGTTTTATTCTCTGTTGATTTCCGGTCGTTCCTTTTTTCCAATTGATAGCTGCTTCAATAACTAGTTTTGGAGGTGCATTGTCTAAATCTACTTCGATAACATCTTCACAACTTGTCGAAAATATAGCGATGAAAAGTACCAGATATAGTGTTATTTTTTTCATGATTTTATTTTTTATTCTCTTAATCAATGCTATTATTAAAATTTAAAGTTATAACTCACTGCTGGAACTACACCAAAAATCGAAGTTTTTACAGCTTCATTGCTTCCGGTATCTGTATTTTGTCTGAAATTGATAGAAGCGGCATTTTTTCGATTATATAAATTGTAGATACTAAAAACCCATTCGCCTTTCCATTCCCTATTTTTGTTTTTTGATGGAGTCAAAGTAGCGGCAATATCAAGATGATGATAAGCAGGAAGACGATTTTCATTTCTCAATCCATAACTAGGCACATTGATTCCTAAATATTCATATTGCCCAACAGGATAGGTTACTGGTTGTCCCGTTTGTAGTGCAAAATTAGCTCCGAAAGACCATTTCTCATTCAAATTATACGATGTGGTTACAGCAACATTATGCAATTTATCGTAAACGGAGTTGTACCATTGACCGTTGTTGATTCCGGTTTCTGCTGAAGTTCTTCCTGGGGTTTGTTGCTCAGATTTGGATAATGTATACGAAATCCAGCCGTTAAATTTTCCTTCGTTTTTTCGGAACATGATTTCTAAACCGTACGATCGTAATTGCCCGTTCAAGATTATTTGCTCGATGGCTTTATTGGCAATTAAATCAGCACCATCAATATAATCCAAGCGGTTATGAACTTCTTTGTAATAGGTTTCTACTTCAAGAGAATACATGTCGTCACTGAAGTTTTTAAAGTAACCCAAAGCCACCTGATCGGCAATTTGTGGTTTTAT
This sequence comes from Flavobacterium pasteuri, assembly GCF_048286615.1. Taxonomy (NCBI): domain Bacteria; kingdom Pseudomonadati; phylum Bacteroidota; class Flavobacteriia; order Flavobacteriales; family Flavobacteriaceae; genus Flavobacterium; species Flavobacterium pasteuri. The sequence continues at coordinate 30,398 of NZ_JBLVPN010000003.1, forward strand.
AAAACTATCACTTGGCGTCCAGACATCAAGTGGAGTAGGCGATGAGGTATTCGAAATTAATTGTAAATACTGCACCATTCTGTTGTAACTCGCTTTTATGGATTGCTCTTCGTTGATTTGGTAGGCTAATGAAAAACGGGGCTCCAAATAATTATAGTTTTGCATGACTTTATTTCTGTCGTAAAATTTAGTGCCAATTGGAGTTGCTTTTTCATAAATCTGTAACGCGGAATTGAATGTTACAGGATTATTGTCAGCATAAATATTCACGTTGGATTGACCTAAACGGTAAAACATACTGTAGCGAAGTCCGTAAGAAAGCGATATTCTATCGGAGATTTCTTGATCAGCGTTGATGTAAACTGCGGGTTCAAAAGCATATTTTTTGTCCAATTGGTCAAAATTAATTCCGGAGTTCTCATCAGATGGTTTGATGGTTCCTGGATTGAACTCATAATAAATTCCGTTTACACCGTAATTCAATTTGAATTTATCCGAAATATAATTCTTAAAATCATACTTGATATTGTAGTTTCTAATGCCGGAATCCCATTTGAAACCTACAAAATCCAAATCTAAACCGTAATAATAATCGCTGTAAATAAGTGATAAATTCGAAAATAGCTTTTCAGAAAACAGGTGATTCCAACGCAAGTTTAAAGTTGCATTTCCATAGATATTGGTAAAACTTTTATTTAGGCTGAAAACATCACGACCAAAATACCCTGATAAATAAAGACTGTTGTTAGAATCTAATTTATAACTCAGTTTAGTATTCAAATCATAGAAATAAGCCGAGTTGTTTTTTTGTTCTTCGGAGAGCTTCAGGAATAGATGTGCGTATGAACTTCTACCACCTATAAGGAACGAACCTTTGTCTTTTACCAATGGTCCTTCGGCCAAAATCCTACTGGAAATCAATCCGATTCCTCCATTGACATGGAAACCTTTGCTGTTACCGTCCTTTTGATAAATGTCTAAAACAGAAGAAGCTCTTCCGCCGTAGCGAGCCGGAATTCCGCCTTTGTATAATTTTAAATCTTTGATTGCATCCGGATTAAAAACGGAGAAAAATCCAAAAACATGTGATGAATTAAAGATGGTTGCTTCGTCCAGTAAAATCAGATTCTGGTCGGCTCCACCACCACGAACATTAAAACCGGAAGCGCCTTCGCCAGCATTAGTAACTCCGGGAAGTAACAAAATAGATTTTAAAACATCGACTTCACCCAGCACAACGGGCATTTTTTTGATGGCCGAAATGGAGAGTTTATTAACGCTCATTTCTGGTTTTTTGATATCAATTTTTGTTTTATTATCCGTAATGATAACTTCTTGCAAAGCGGTTTCATTGCTGTATAAATTAAAATTGTTTTTTATATTTTGGTTGAGAGATATTGATTCGGAAATAGTCAGATAACCCAAATAACTTATTTGAATATTATAATTTCCTTTTGGTATTGTAATGGAGTAAAACCCATATTCATTGGTAGTTACACCAGTTTTTAACTCTGGAATCACGACGTTTACACCTATTAAAGTTTCATTGCTGTTGGCGTCAATAATAGTTCCGCTTAATGTAAATTTTTCTTGTCCGAAAGAGGAGAGTGCAAACAGTAATACAGCTAAAAACGTAATAATTTTCTTTGGAGTCATTGTTTAAATTTTGTCAAAATGAAAAAACGCAAAGTACACTAAATTGAATAGCAATTGTCATATAACAACTGTTAAGTTATTGCTAATATAAAAAAAAAGACAACCGTTTCCAGTTGTCTTTTAAATATAATTAATGACTTTATTAAGCAATTTTTGCCAATATAGTATTGAAAGTTTCGCTTGGGCGCATTGCCTTGCTAGTTGCTTCAGGATTTGGTTGATAATGACCGCCAATTTCCTGAGGTTTTCCTTGAGCTGCAATTAATTCGGCGTTAATTTTCGCTTCGTTTGCTGCAAATTCTGCTGCAATAGGAGTAAAGATGGCTTTTAAAGCAGGCTCTTTATCTTGTGTTGCCAAAGCTTCCGCCCAATACATTGCTAAGTAAAAGTGAGAACCACGGTTGTCAATTCCTCCTAGTTTACGTGCTGGAGATTTATCAGTTGCTAAGAATTTTTCTGTTGCAACATCAAGAGTTTCTGCTAAAACAATTGCTTTTGAATTGTTTAAAGTTTGCCCTAAATGTTCTAATGAAGCACCCAAAGCCAAGAACTCACCAAGAGAATCCCAACGTAAATATCCTTCAGCCGTAAATTGCTCTACGTGTTTTGGAGCTGAACCACCTGCACCAGTTTCAAACAAACCACCGCCATTCATTAATGGAACAATAGAAAGCATTTTTGCTGATGTTCCTACTTCTAAAATTGGGAATAAGTCAGTTAAATAATCACGTAGTACGTTTCCTGTTACAGAAATAGTATCCAATCCTTTTACAATTCTGTCTAATGTGAAGTTTGTAGCTTCAATAGGATTCAAGATTTGGATATCTAAACCGGTTGTATCGTGATCTTTTAAATATTTAGTAACTTTTTCAATAAGTTCTCTATCGTGTGCTCTATTATTATCTAACCAGAAAATAGCAGGAGTATTAGATAAACGTGCTCTGTTTACAGCTAATTTAACCCAGTCTTGAATTGGGGCATCTTTTGCCTGACACATTCTGAAAATATCTTTGGCTTCAACGGCTTGTTCCATCAAAACGTTTCCGTTTGTATCTAAAACACGTACCACTCCGTTCTCAGTCATTTGGAATGTTTTGTCATGTGAGCCGTATTCTTCTGCTTTTTGTGCCATCAAACCTACGTTTGGAACACTTCCCATTGTAGTTGGGTCAAAAGCACCATGTTTTTTACAAAAATCAATTGTTGCTGTATAAACACCTGCATAACATCTATCCGGTATCATGGCTACGGTATCTTGTTGTTTACCATCTTTATTGTACATCTGTCCTGAAGTACGAATCATAGCTGGCATAGAGGCATCTACAATCACATCCGAAGGAACATGAAGATTTGTAATTCCTTTTTCAGAATTTACCATGGCCAATCCTGGACCATTTTCAATTGCATGGTTTAATGCCGCTTCTACTTCAGCTTGCATCGGATGTCCTGCGATTTTTGCATATACATCACCCAAACCATTTCTGGTATCAATGTTCAATTCATTAAATAAGGCAGCGTATTTTTCGAAAACAGCAGCAAAATATACTTCTACAATCGCACCAAAAATAATGGGATCAGACACTTTCATCATAGTCGCTTTCAGGTGAACTGAAAGTAGTACGTTTAATTTTTTTGCTTCAGCAATTGTTTTGGCAACAAATGTTTTTAAAGCGTTCAAGTTCATTACTGAACTGTCGATTATTTCACCTGCTTTTAATGGAGTACTTGCTTTCAAAATAGTAGTAGAACCATCTTTAGCAACGAATTCGATTTTTACATCAGTAGCATCAGCAAGAGTAATTGATTTTTCACTTCCGTAAAAATCACCGCTTTCCATAGTGGCTACGTGTGTTTTTGAGTCAGCAGACCAAGCTCCCATAGAATGTGGGTTTGCTTTAGCGTAGTTTTTTACTGCTTTTGGTGCTCTACGATCAGAGTTTCCTTCGCGTAAAACAGGATTAACCGCTGAACCTAATATTTTAGAGTATTTGGCTTTGATGGTTGCCTCAGCTTCATTTTGCGGTTCTTCAGGGAAGTTTGGTAAATTATACCCATGAGATTGTAATTCAGTAATAGCTGCTTTTAATTGAGGAACAGATGCCGAAACATTTGGTAATTTTATAATATTAGCTTCTGGGGTTGTTGCTAATTGTCCAAGCTCTAGTAAAGAATCTCCTGTTTTTTGATTTTCTGCCAAAAACTCCGGGAAATTTGCTAAAATTCTTCCGGCTAAAGAAATGTCTCTAGTTTCAATTTCAATGTCAGAAGTTGATGTAAATGCTTGTACAATAGGTAAAAATGAATACGTTGCCAATAAAGGCGCTTCATCAGTAAGTGTGTAAAAAATTTTTGATTTCTGTGTCATTTTTTTATTTTTATAATCGAATCACGGTTAAATGTAGCTTACATAAGGTATTTCACTTAAAATAAGGCGGACAAATATATGAAAATCAGATGTAATAGAAGGTGGATTTTATGTAGAAAAATACGAATTTTAAGATTACTAACTTGTTATTCTTATATTGTTAGTTTTAGGGGTTCATTAATCCTAAATTAGGAATTTATGGGGAAAATAGTAAACAAAAAAAGTCCCAACAGTGTTGGGACTTTTATAATAAAGAGACAGTAGACTATCTTCTTTTATCTTTAATTTTAGCTTTTTTACCAGTAAGTTCTCTGAAGTAGAAAATTCTAGCTCTACGTACAGCACCTTTCTTATTGATTTCGATTTTTTGTAAAGCAGGAAGATTTACTGGGAAGATACGCTCAACTCCAATAGCTCCAGACATTTTACGAATTGTAAAAGTTTCGGTGTTAGCTGAACCTCTTCTTTGGATTACAACTCCTTTGAAAAACTGAGTTCTTGTTTTTTCACCCTCTCTAATTTCGTAGTAAACGGTAATAGTGTCTCCAGCTGCAAAAACTGGGAATTCTTTTCTTGTCACGAATTCGTCTTGAACGAATTTCATTAAATCTGCCATGATAATTTTTTAATTATGGTTCGTATTAAATCAACATTCACGGATCTCGCCAGAGGTTGAACTAATGTGGGCACAAAAGTATAGAATTATTTTGAATTATAAATTATAAATCATGAATTATTTGATTCCTTACACTGAGCTATTTAGAATATAAAATGTAGTATTTATAGTAATTTTACCTGTTCCTACTCAGTAACCGGGTATCTAAATACTGCAACTTAATCTGTTTTTTTATTTAGGCTGTTGTTGAGTAACACAATGAATCATTCCTCCATTGGCATACAAATTACGAACATCAATACCAATCACTCTTCGAGTAGGATACAAACTCTGAATTAATTTATTGGCAACTGCATCATTTGAATCATTATAATTGGGGACTAAAACAACAGTGTTTGCTATATAATAGTTTACATAAGACCCTTTGTACCCTAATTTTTTACCATAGGTTGTTACAACATCATTTTGAGATAATGGGAGTTTTAGAAAAGTATAACTTTTGCCGTTTTTGTCTTTTGAATTGTATAAGATGTTGATGTCTGTTTGTGGTACTTCCCAATACAATAAATCGCTTTCATTCATAGTAACAATCGTAGAGGTATTTCCAAAACGTGCAAATCCATCAATGTGCATGTCTGTTATTTCTCTTCCTGCTTTCCCAGCCAACCAAATAAAGTTTGTTGTGCCAAGGTTTTTCTTGAAAATAGCTTCGGCTTGTGCTTGGGTCATTCCTGGGTTGCGATTGGAATTCAAAATAGCACTTTTGGTTGCCAGTAATGTTCCATTTCCATCTGTTTCTATAGCTCCACCTTCATTGATCATAACGGAGTTTAAATCTATAACTGTAGTTTTTTGATCGGATGCAATTTGAGTTGGAATGCTATTGCAATTTGAAAATGATGCTTTTTTCCCCCAACCATTAAACCCCCAATCTTGAATTACCAATTGGCTATTTTTGTCCCTTACATATATAGGTCCATTGTCTCTAACCCAAACATCATCTGTTTTGTAGATTCTAAATTCAATATTGGATAATGAAACTCCTGCGGTTTCTAATAAGGAAATGATTCTTGCTTTTTCGGTAACATCATAGGCGACGATGTGGACTTTTTCACTTCCTGTTAATGATTGAGTCATTGCAACCCAAGTGGCATCCAGGTCGTTTCTATAGTCAATTCCATATTGATATTGATGAGGCCACTGTAACCATGTGCCTTCGTGAGGTGCGGATTCTTCGGGCATAGTGTACATAATTTCGGAATTGATTGATTGATCAGGAATAGTTGCTTCAGTATCTTCTTGGCAAGATGTAAATAATGGAAATAATAAGGATATGAAAAATAATTTGTTCATCTTAGTTTGATATTAAATTAAAACAGTGATTGTCGTTTATTACTAGTAGTATGACATGAGCAAATGTATTACTAAACTGAAATCAATATGTTGTCCAAAATGGACAAATCATAAAAGCGGAATAAAAATAGCCGTGAGATAGTCGGCTTCATTATCGCAGTTTACATCATTTTTTAAATAATGTTCAATAACGGGAGAATGAGAGCATTCAAAATCATTGTCCAGAAACCAACCTCCATATATTTGTTGATAGCTTTCTTCTAGTAAGTTGTAACTTCCTTGATGAAAAAACCGAGCATAGTTGCCTCCAAATATAGATTTTGTAGGTAAGTTTTTGATTAAGGAGCTAGTGGCAATACACGCATCGTAAGTGCATTTGGATTTTTCGGTAATTACAATATCATCGGCAATAACACCATAGTATTCAGTATTACTAGCTAAAAAATCATTTTCTAATACTGCAGCCCAAAGAATTTCTATTTCGGGGTTGATATATGAGGTTTTACAACTCGAGTAATAAACAATTTTTTCGGGGATGAAAATTATTTCAGGTTTTAATACACAAGTAATAGTTTGTACAGGATAAGCATCATTCAATAAAAGTTCTTTTTGGTTTCTCGCAAATGAAGGGGAGTAATTAAAATGTTTTTTGAATGTTTTCGAGAAAGATTGCACATCGGAAAAACCTATTTCAAGAGCAATGTCAGAAATTTGTTGATTAGAATACAAAAGTTTTTTATACCCATTTTCAACTTTCAAACGCGTTTGATAGGCACCAATTGTTTCATTAAAAAGAGAATAAAAAATACGCTGTAAGTTTCTGTACGAATAACAAGAGATGGTTTCTAGAAAATCAACTGAGATTGTTTGGTTATAATGGGTCTCAATGTAATTTCGAGTATTGTAAATTCGTTTTTTATTGAAATCACTCATTGATTTGGTATTTATAATACTTAAAACTACTCCTCCAATAAATCCGGTCGTCTGTTCTTAGTGTGTTCGTACGCCATATCTTCGCGCCATTTATCAATTTTGGCAAAATTTCCGCTGGTCAAAACCTCCGGAACTTTCCATCCGTTGTAATCCGCAGGGCGAGTATAAATAGGTCCTGACAATAATCCATCCTGAAAACTATCCGTCAAAGCTGAGGTTTCATCACTTAAAACTCCCGGAATTAATCGGATTAATGCATCGGATAGTACCAAAGCACCTAATTCTCCACCAGACAAAACATAATCACCAATAGAGATTTCTTTGGTAATAAAATGATCGCGTACTCGCTGGTCTACACCTTTATAATGTCCGCAAAGGATAATAATATTTTCGTACATTGACATCGTGTTCGCCATTTTTTGGTTCAGGGTTTCCCCGTCCGGCGACATATAAATGATTTCATCGTAGGTTCTTTCGCTTTTCAAATGGGTAATACAGGTATCAATAGGCTGCACCGTCATGACCATTCCAGCACCACCGCCATACGGATAATCATCTACACTTTTTTGTCTGTTTGTGGTATAATCCCGTAAGTTATGAAAATGAACCTCTACTAAACCTTTGTCAATAGCACGTTTCATAATTGAGGCCTCAAACGGACTTCGCAATAATTCAGGGAGAACGGTAACAATATCGATGCGCATAATTTTGAATCTTAGTTTGAAAGGTGCAAAGGTACAAAGTTGCAGAGGTTTTCAAATAACCAAATCAATGATTAAACTTTTTTAGACACTATTTTAGCTTTTTGCTGAGCGAATGATGCTTTTAACAAGAATTAATTCTTCAAAGCAATATTTAATACTATACTTTTTTCAACTACTTTTATATCTTAAAAATAAATCACTTATTTATGCGAATTTTTTCGAAAATAATCGTTGCTAGTTCCTTGTTTTTAGTTACTTCTTTCCAAACTGAAACGCTCTATGCACAAAACAAATCTGTTAAGATGACTAATCCTCTTTTACAAAAAAGTATGTTGCAGTATCAAGCACCGACTTTTGATTTAATCAAAGATGAACATTTTAAACCTGCTTTTGCATATGGTTTGAAAATTCACGGTCAGGAAATTGAAAAGATTGTAAACAACCCAGCTAAACCTACTTTTCAAAATACGGTATTGGCATTAGAAACCAGTGGCGTAGACTTAGGAAGAGCAATGGGTATTTTTTATAATTTATCGGGGGCTAATACTAACCCAGTATTGCAAGCGATTGATGAGGAATACGCTCCAATTTTTTCGGCTCATAATGATAAAATTTATTTGAACAGCAAGCTGTACAATCGCTTCAAGGCATTGAATATTGCTGCTTTAAAAGGAGAAGATAAAAAGTTAATACAGTATTATTTGCAACAATTTGAATTAGCCGGAGCAAATTTGTCAGCTGCCGATAAAGATAAAATGAAAAAAATCAATGAAGAGTTGGCGAGTCTGAGCACTTCATTTAATAATAAGCTTCTAATAGCCAGAAAAAATGGAGCGGTTTTATTTGATAACGTAAATAATTTAGCAGGTTTAAGTGCTGATGAAATCGCTGCTGCAAAGGCAAAAGCTGTAGAAGCCGGTCAAGACGGAAAGTATTTAATAGGACTGTTAAACACTACTCAGCAACCATTATTGCAAAGTCTTACTAACAGGGCCACGAGAGAAAAGATATTTAAAGCATCATGGAATCGTGCCGAAAAAAATGATGATGGTGATACTCGTGAAGTAATAGAGCGAATGGCAAGATTACGTTTGCAAAAAGCAAATTTAATGGGTAAGAAAAGTTTTGCAGAATGGAAATTACAAGATCAAATGGCGCAATCACCGGCACCAGCGATGGATTTATTAGCAAAGATTGCAGGTCCGGCAGTTGTAAAAGCAAAAGTTGAAGCCAAAGAAATTCAAGATTTGATTGATTCACAAAACGGAGGATTTAAATTAGAGCCTTGGGATTGGAACTTTTATTCAGAGCAAGTGCGTAAAGCAAAATATGATTTAGATGAAAGCCAAATAAAACCGTATTTCGAAATTGGTACTGTTTTAGAAAAAGGAGTATTTTTCGCAGCACAACAAATGTATGGCATCACGTTTAAAGAAAGGAATGATTTACCGGTCTATCATCCGGATGTAGAAGTGTATGAAGTATATGATAATGACGGAAAATCAATTGCAATATATTATTTAGATTTCTACACAAGAGACAATAAAAACGGTGGTGCTTGGATGAGTAATTTTGTGAATCAGTCGCATTATTTAAAGCAAAAACCAGTTATTGTCAATGTCTATAATTTCTCAAAACCAGCCGGAGGAAATCCATCCTTGATTAGTTTTGATGATGTAACCACGCTTTTTCATGAGTTTGGACATACTTTGCACGGATTGTTTGCAAACCAGCAGTATGTAACGCTTTCAGGGACATCTGTACCGCGTGATTATGTAGAGTTTCCTTCCCAAATCAATGAGCATGCGGCATTGGATCCTTTAGTTTTAAAAAATTATGCGATACATTATCAAACCAAACAAGCTATTCCTCAGGAGTTAATTGATAAAATCAAAAAAGCGGATACCTTCAATAAAGGATATGTTGTTACGGAACTTTTAGCAGCGGCAACACTGGATATGGCTTGGCATAGTGTCGAAAAGGAATCCGATTTCAAACCTACTTTAGTTTTCGAAAAAGAAGCGTTGCAAAAATACGGCTTGTTGGTAAATGAAGTTCCAACGAGGTACCACACGCCTTATTTTGCCCACATTTGGGGCGGAGGGTATTCAGCAGGATACTATGCCTATACGTGGTCAAAAACATTAGATTATAATGCTTTCGATTGGATGCAGGCCAATGGTGGTATGACAAGAGCCAATTGTGAACGTTTTAGAAAGTACATTTTATCAGTGGGTAATAGTGTCGATTTAAACAAAGCTTTCAAAGATTTTATTGGGCATGACATGCAAATAGAACCGTATTTGAGAAATGCGGGTTTATTAATGAAATAATAAAATTTTGGTATAAATAATTAAAATGACATTCGTAAGGATGTCATTTTTTTTAGGAGCTATTTCCAGCTTTACACGCTATCTTTCCTTGCTTAAAGAAAGCAAGAAAAGGATGTTGTTTCAATCTGGGCTAGGATGTAGTGGAATTATGAGATTAAAGAGCCGAATTTGCGTGGCGGAAAAGATTATAATTATATGAAAAAATCTAGATAACTTACAAACTATCAAATAACCAAATCAACCAATCTCTCAATTCCCTTTTTAAAATTAATTTCGTAAATTTGCCTTTCAATAAAAATCAAAAAAAATGGAAAACGGAATATATGCTAAATTCAACACCACTAAAGGTGCTATTTTAGTAAAACTAACACACGATTTGACTCCTGGTACAGTGGGGAATTTCGTAGGATTGGCAGAAGGAAATTTAGAGAATAAAGTAAAACCACAAGGGGTTAAATTTTATGACGGATTAAAATTCCACAGAGTAATTCCTGATTTCATGATTCAAGGTGGTTGTCCACAAGGAACAGGAACTGGAGATCCAGGGTATAAATTTGATGATGAATTTCATCCAAGTTTGAAACACGATCGTCCGGGAGTTTTGGCAATGGCTAATTCAGGACCTGGAACAAATGGTTCTCAATTTTATATTACCCATATCCCTACGGATTGGTTGGATAACAAACATACCGTTTTTGGTCATGTGATTGAAGGACAAGATATTGTTGATGCTGTTGAGCAAGGTGATGTTTTAGAATCTTTAGAGATTGTTAGAGTAGGAGAAGAAGCTAAAAATTGGAATGCAATTGAAGCTTTTATCACTTTCAAAGGTTCTCGTAACAAGCGTGATGCAGCTTTAAAAGCAGATGCTGAAGCCGCTATGGAAAAATTAGCCGCTGGTTTCGAAAAAACAGAAAGCGGTTTGCGTTACCAATTCATCCAAAGAGGTGAAGGTAAAAAAGCAGAGAACGGAAAAACAGTTTCTGTACATTATACAGGACAACTTCCTGACGGAAAAGTTTTTGACAGTTCATATCCTCGTAAAAAACCAATTGAATTTCCATTAGGAAGAGGAAATGTAATTGAAGGTTGGGACGAAGGTATTGCCTTGTTGCGTGCAGGAGACAAAGCACGTTTCGTGATTCCATCTCATTTAGGTTACGGATCTCGTGGTGCTGGAGGAGCAATTCCACCAAATGCTACTTTGATTTTTGACGTAGAATTAATGGATGTTAAATAGTCTAGAACTATTTTTATAATTTATAAAATTTAAAAATCCCAAAACGAAAGTTTTGGGATTTTTTTTGCAATATATAAATTGCGACTTATAAAGTTTGTTAGATTCGAATTTATGAATTTAGAAATTCAATCAAATCTTTATTTAATTTATCTTTTTCAATGTAAAATAATCCGTGAGGAGCTCCCTCATAAACAATAAATTTATTGTCCGGTATTAATTTTGCTGCTATTTCTGAAGTGATTTGCATAGGAACCGTTTTATCTTCATCTCCATGAATAATTAATGTAGGAACATTTACGGAAGCCATTTCATGACGAAAATCGGTTGTAGAAAATGATTTAGCACATTCTAAAGTGGCACGTGGTGATGCAAAAGAACACAGCATTCTGTAATAGTCCAGTAAAGGAGTACTAATAGGTTTGCTGATAAAGCTCACTCCAAAAAATGTTTTTCCAAAATTATCCAGAAAACCAATTCGGTCTTCTTTGATTAGCGTTGCCATACCATCATACTTTTCTTGGGGAACACCATTTGGATTTGAGTCCGTTTGCAGTTGAAATGGTGTAATTGAAGCGATAAGAACCGCTTTTGAAATTCCTTTTCCACCATGACGACTGAAATAACGAACCACTTCTCCGCCACCCATTGAAAATCCAACAAGCGTGGCTTCTTTTAAATCTAATTGCTCAATAATAGCCTTTAAGTCATCTGCTAAAGTGTCATAATCATAGCCATCCCAAGGTTGTGACGATTTACCAAAACCACGACGGTCATAAGCAATTACTCTATAATTATTTTGAACTAAAGTATCAATTTGGTACTCCCACATTTCGTTAGATAGTGGCCATCCATGAATAAGAATTACAGGTTTTCCTTCGCCATAATCTTTAACATATAATTTGACATTTGGTGCAGTTTCAATAAACATGTCTAATCCAGCATTATTTCCCTTTCTCGATTCGCTGCTGTTTTTCTGATTCATTTCCATAATAGTTACTATTTAAAAGATGAATTTAATATTCCTCTTTTGTAAAATTAGGTGCATGAACTGAAAATAATATTACAGAATTAGTGTAAATACTTGTAAAATTTATAGGTTTGTTATTCAATACTTTATTTAATAAAACTAATTATGGAAAACCTTACCTGGACTGAATTTGAAAGAGTGGAAATGCGTGTAGGAACTATTCTGGAAGTCAATGATTTCCCTGAAGCTAGAAAACCAGCTTATCAATTGACGATTGATTTTGGTTCTGAAATTGGAATTCGAAAAACATCAGCACAAATAACGAAACGTTACCAAAAAGAAGATTTACTCAACCGACAAATGGTTGCCGTAGTCAATTTTCCTAAAAAACAAATCGGAAAATTCATGAGCGAGTGCTTGGTATTGGGAGCAGTAGGAGAGGAAGGCGATGTGATTTTACTGACTCCTGATTTTAAAATAGAAAATGGATTGCGAATTGGGTAAACTAGGAATTCCTTTTATTTAGTAATTGTTGTAAAATCAACTGTCCTTCTTCCCAATATTCTAAATTAGATTCCGAATTGATATGTCCTTTTTGACCTATGTTGATAAAATCACTTCCCCATTTTTTAGCAAGATATTCGGCTCTTTCAATTGAGATATACGGGTCGTTTTCGCTGCTGATGACTATCGAAGGGAAATTAAGTTTTAATTTTGGTAAAGGGCCAAAGTTCCAAGTTACTTCGGGCGTATGTTCAGTTGAGTCAACATCGGCAGGAGCAACGAGTAAAGCGCCTATGATATTCTGATTACTATTGGCGGAAGCCCAATGCATAACCATTGAAACCGCTAAACTATGCGCTACTAAAACAGTTGGAGTGTCTAATTTTTGGATTGTTTCATTGAGATTTGTAAGCCAATTTTTAAGTTGAGGTTTTTCCCAATTGTCTTGAATAAGTTTAGTTGAATTTTCAAATTTTCGCAACCAATAACTTTGCCAATGTTTTTCTCCTGAATCTCCAAGTCCTGTTAGGATTAATAATTTTGCTTCCATATTGTAAAAAAAATAGACTATTTTTCTATTGGTAGATTTTCCAGTTCTCCCCATTCTGTCCATGAGCCATCGTAGACTGATTTAGGATTTTTACCTATCAATTCATAAGCGATTAAATCAATACAGGCTGTAACTCCAGAACCGCAGGTGAATATTAGAGGTTTGTCGGTGATTTTTAAGATAGTGGCTAATTCTTCTTTTGGTAAAATTTTTCCGTTTTGCAGAAGTTGTGTGTACGGAATATTTATAGAACCAGGAATATGACCGCTTCGTAATCCGGGTCTAGGCTCATCGCCAATTCCATTGAATCGATTTTCTGCACGGGCATCAATCAAGATAGCATCTTTGGTTTGTATGTTTTCTAGAATTTGTTCTTTACTTTTTACTAATTCTGGGATAAATTTGGCTTCAAAATCTCCAAGGGCATAGATTGGATTTTTCGGTATTTCTTCAATAGCATAGCCTTCTTTTACCCATTCGGGTAACCCGCCATCTAAAACAGCAACATTTTGATGTCCCATTATTTTAAATAGCCACCAAGCTCTTGGACTCGAATAAATACCCAAGTTGTCATAAACTACAATTGTACTGTTCTTGTTAATCCCTAGTTTTCTAGCTTCGATTTCGAATTGTTTGGGACTCGGAAGTGTGTTAGGTAGAGGATTAACAGTATCGCTGAAGGTGTGCTTTATATCAAAATATCGAGCACCTTTAATTTGGATATTTTCTAAATCCGCCTTTAAATTGGATTGATTCTCTTTTAAACTGGCATCGAGGATTATTAAGCTTGGATCTTTAAGATTTGCTCGAAGCCATGCGACACTTACTATTGGTTCAGTCATTGTTTTAGTGTTTCTTTTCCTTAATAATTCTGCGAACTTCATTGAGCAATAAAGGAAAAGCAGGTGCTGTCATGTTGTGACCAAATCCGTCTAATTCATATAGTTTAGTGTTTTTGTGTCCAGCAATTTTCATCATGCGCATCAAATAAGCATTTTCTTCATAACGTCCTAACATTTCTAATTCACGATCTCCTGTTATTAGTAATAAAGGAGGAGCATCTGCACGAACGTGAAAAAGTGGTGCTAACTCATCTATTACAGGCTGCGTATCTGGGATGCCACGTTCTTTTCGAACTAAAAAATGGGTAATCGCCTGTCCGCTAAAAGGAATAAGACCTGCTATTTTATTGGCATCGATTCCTTGAGTGTTGAGCCATTTCTTATCTAAACCCACCATACTTGCCAGGTATCCGCCTGCGGAATGACCGGACACAAAAATCAAAGATTCATCTCCACCAAATGCAGGGATGTTTTTAAAAACCCAAGCTACAGCGGCTGCTGCATCCTCAATATATTTTGGAGAAATGACTTTTGGACCCAAACGATAATTAACTGAAATAACTGCAACTCCTTGGTTTTTTAGTGCTTCAGGAAGTTCTTTGTTTCCGCCAGTTAATCCACCACCATGAAACCAAATGACGGTTGCAAATCCAGAACTATTTTTTGGGTAATATACATCTAATACACACCTTTCTTTTATGTATGAATCGGATTTAATGATGACTTCTGTGTAGTAGGGAAGATTGGTTTGTGTTGCATATTCTAATTTTTGTGCTGAAATTGTAGCGCCAAAAAAAAATAGCAATACGAGAATAAAAATGTTTTTCATTTGGCAATAATTTTTTTTAAATGTACAAAAAAAGTCCAAAAATCAGATGAATTTTGGACTTTTTACTTTGGTAAGTAGGGAATTAAAAATTAAATATCATCAAATTCTATATCAGTAAAAGTTGATGTTTGAGGTATAATTTCGTCATCTGATTTATCAGATGTATATTCTTTTTTGAAATCTTTTTGGTGTCTTTCTGAGATTACTTCCTCACCTTTGTGATTCAAAACATAAGAAGTCATTTCGCCAAGAATCTCTGCAAAAGCAGCAAAATCTTCTTTGTATAAATAAATTTTATGTTTTTTGAAATGAAATGATCCATCTTCTTCAGTAAATTTTTTGCTTTCGGTAATGGTAATGTAATAATCATCTGCTTTTGTCGCTCTCACATCAAAGAAATAAGTTCTTCTTCCAGCTCTTAAAACTTTAGAAAATATCTCTTCTTTTTCTAACATGTCATGTTCTCTCATAATCCTTTCTATCAATTTATGGTTGTTAAGTAGTATCCAAAAATCTAAAAAATATATGTATTATCCAACAATTATAGCATTTCTTTTTCTGAAAGTTGTTTCATGTACAAAGCGGCGTAATAGCCTTCTTGATTTATCAATTGATTATGAGAGCCTTGTTGTATGATTTCCCCCTTTTCTATGATTATAATTCTATCTGCATTTTTAGCAGATGAGACACGATGGCTTACAATTATAGTTGTTTTGTCTTTGCAAATTTCATATAAGTTGTTTAATATAGTTTCTTCGGTTTCGGTATCTACTGCAGATAAACAATCGTCAAAAAGTAAAATAGGAGGATTCTTAATAATTGCTCTTGCTATAGATACCCTTTGTTTTTGACCTCCGGAAAGTGTAATTCCTCTTTCGCCAAGAATGGTTTCGTATTGCTTGTTAAAGCCCATAATATTGTCATGGACAACTGCGCTTTTAGCCGCAGCTTCCACTTCTTGCATGGTCGCATTCTCTTTGCCAAACATGATGTTATTCTTTATGCTGTCTGAAAATAAGAACGCATCTTGCGGAACGATACCAATGCTGTTTCGCAAATCAAAAAGATTGACGTTACTTATTTCGCTTCCATCAATGGTTATTTTTCCATCGGTTACATCATACATTCTGGAGATTAAGGATAAAATGGTAGATTTTCCTGATCCAGTTTTCCCTAGTATAGCTAATGTTTCTCCTTTTTTTACCGTGAACGAAATATTTTGTAACGCTTTGATATTAGTGTCTTCGTAAGTATAACTAACGTTTTCGAAAGAAATAAAACCTTCAATCACTGATTTATTCAGATTTTTATTTTTTATCTCCGGTTCGATTTTAAGGAATTCATTCAACCTTTTTTGAGAAGCTTCGGCCTCTTGAACCATAGAAGAAACCCAACCTAAAGATGCTACAGGCCAAGTCAGCATATTCACATACATGATAAATTCAGCAATTGTTCCAATGCTCTTTATGGATCCGTTGATGTACATTAAACCACCAAAATAAATTACAACTAAGTTACTAATTCCTATCAGCGCTAACATTAACGGCCCAAATAAGGATTGCACTTTGGCCAAATTCAAGCTTTTACTTTTGCTTTCGTTAGCTAAATTCACCATATTATTTTGATGTTGGTTTTCTAATGAATAGGCTTTTATCACTCGGATTCCCGAAAATATTTCTTGCGAAAAACTGGATACTTTAGATAAATATTGTTGAAAAATAGTACTTCTTACATTGATTTCGGAACTGAGCTTAAAAATAGCGTATGATAAAATTGGTAAAGGAAGCAATGTGTATAAAGTTAGGATTGGCGATACATTATACATATAGACAATTACTATAGCAAAACGAATGACGGTGTTTATGGTATACATCACCGCTGGTCCCACATACATTCTTACTTTTGAAACGTCCTCACTGATTCGGTTCATTAAATCTCCAGTACGATTTTGCTTGTAGAAGTTTTGTGAAAGATTCTCATATTGACGGAACACTTCGTTTTTCAAATCAAATTCTATGTGGCGCGACATCACAATTAAGGTTTGTCTCATCAAGAAAGTAAGAAACCCGGCAATAATTGTAGTGGCAATAATCAATAAGATATTCGAAATTAATTCTTCGTGAATAACTGATTTGGCTACGGTTTTATCTTTGGCGAAAGCCTCAATGACCTTGAATGATTTGCTAATCAACTTAGGAGTGAAAAGCATGAATATTTGTGCAATGATGGTAAAAATAATTCCTAGCAAGAAACTGTATTTGTATTTGACGAAATATTTATTTAAATAACGTAATTCTTTCATTTTTTTATGATATTCTATGTTGAAATGATTTTATTTTTTAAAATAATTTTACTTTTTAATAATTTTAGGAATAAGTTGTTTACCGAGCTAAATTATTGATTTGATAATTTTAAAACAAAAAATTAATACATATTTGTTTTTTGTTTAAATTTGGATTGTCTTTTTGACGAATTCGTAATTTATCACTATAAAAACTTACACTATGAATGCAGCTTTCACAACTGGAAAGGAACTTCAAAAAATGGATCCCGTTTTTGGTCAATTATCATTTGATGATCACGAACAAATTGTATTTTGCAACGACAAAGATACAGGTTTAAAAGCAATTATTGGTATTCATAATTCGGTTATGGGCCCTGCTTTGGGTGGTACTCGAATGTTTAATTATGCAAACGAATGGGAAGCATTAAACGATGTATTGCGCCTTTCTCGCGGTATGACTTATAAAGCTGCTATCACAGGATTGAATATTGGAGGAGGAAAAGCAGTTATTATTGGAGATGCTAAAACGCAAAAAACGCCTGAGTTGATGCGTAAGTTTGGTGAATTTGTACATTCTTTAAGCGGAAGATACATAACTGCTGAAGATGTAGGAATGGAAACCGCAGATATGGATATCGTTAGAGATGTAACGCCTTATGTTACCGGAATTTCTGAGTCAAGAGGTGGTGCTGGAAATCCATCACCTGTTACGGCTTACGGAGTGTATTTAGGAATGAAAGCGGCTGCAAAACAACAATTTGGTTCTGATGTTTTGAGTGGCAAGAAAGTTTTGGTTCAAGGGATTGGTCACGTTGGCGAAACTTTAGTTGATTATTTGACAAAAGAGGGAGCGATAGTAACCATTTCGGATATCAACGAAGATAGATTGTATGAAGTGGGAGCGAAGTACAATGCAGAAATTTTCAGAGGAGAAGATTTGTACAGTGCTGATGTTGATATTTATGCGCCTTGTGCGATGGGAGCAACATTAAATGACAATACAGTTTATAAAATCAAAGCAAAAGTAATTGCTGGTGCTGCTAATAATCAATTGGCTGATGAGAATGTTCATGGTGCAATTCTACAGGAAAGAGGCATTCTTTATGCTCCTGATTTCTTGATTAATGCAGGTGGAATCATCAATGTGTATGCTGAATTAGCGCATTATGACAAAGCGGAGATTATGCGTAAAACAGAAAATATCTATAACACTACATTAGAAATATTTGATTTTGCCATTGCTAACAAGATGACAACGCATCATGCAGCTTTGACTATTGCTCAAAATCGCATCAATCAAAGAAAAATAGAAAACAGTAAAAAGTAAAAAGTAAAAAATAGTACTCAGTTATCAGTATTTAGTGAGCAATTTATTGCCGTTCACTGAATGCTGCTGATTGAAAACTTTAAAATAAGCGATTATATATTTTATTTTAAAAAATGAAATACTTATTTTTGCAGACTAATTAATAAAAGTTCTTACAAGGTGGTAAATAGAAGACACATTCGCGTTAAAGTAATGCAATCCATTTATGCGATGCATCAAAGCGGTTCAGATAATCTGGAAAAAGAAGAAAAATTCCTTTTTTACAGTATCGACAATATTCAAGATTTATACCTTATAATGCTTTCTTCCCTGATTGAAATTTGTAAAACAGAGACTGTCTTTTTACATAAATCTAGTTTGAAACATCTTGCAACTCCTGAGGAACGTAAACCCAACGAAAAGTTCATCAAAAACAGAATCTTTCAAATCCTTGCCGAAAACAATTCATTAAGTATTGCGCTGGAAAACCGTAAAATCAATAATTGGTCTTTAAACGATGATTATATTTTACTGCTTTTGAATGACGTAAAAGCAAGTAAATTGTATGCGGATTACATGAGTAATTCAGTGAGTACATTTGAAGAAGACAGACAATTTATCGTTGATTTATTCATGGATGTAATTGTTCCAAATGAAAAATTATACGAATATTTAGAGGATGATAAGTTAACTTGGGTTGATGATATTCCATTAGTGAATACGCATATTATCAAGCAATTGAAAGCCATTAAGTCTGGTGAAGATGATAATTTCAGAGTTCCAAAATTGTATAAAGACAATGAGGATAAGGATTTTGTTAAAGATTTGTTCAGAAAAACGGTCTTAAACGAAACGGAATTAGCCAAAGAATATCTTGATAAAACACCAAACTGGGACACGGAAAGAATTGCCGAAATTGACACCATTATTCTTAAAATGGCAATCTGTGAATTTTTGAAATTCCCATCGATTCCTGTAAAAGTAACTCTTAACGAATATTTAGAAGTTGCCAAAGAATATTCTACACCAAAAAGTAGTATTTTTATCAACGGTATTTTAGACAATTTAGTAAAAGAACTGGAGTCCAGCAAAAGAATTATTAAAGCTGGTCGTGGTTTAATGTAATAGTAATCAATAAAAAAAAGAATTTAAATTATGGAACAATTAACTCAATTTGCACCGTTTTTATTAATGTTTGTGGTAATCTATTTCTTCATGATCAGACCACAACAGAAAAGAGCGAAAAATGAAAAAGAATTTGAAAGCAGCTTGAAAGTAGGTGATAAAATCATCACAAAAAGTGGTCTTCACGGAAAAGTTTCTGAGTTAGCGGATACAACTGTTGTTGTTGAAACGATGTCAGGAAAATTGAAAATGGAGCGTTCTGCTATTTCTATGGAAATGAGTGCAGTATTGAACAAAAAATAATTCTCATTTTAATGAATTAAAAAAGTCCCAACCGATTATTCGGATTGGGACTTTTTTTTGGATAAAGTATACTTATTTTTTATTCTTTTTATTTTTCTTTGCTTTTTTTGATTTCGCTTTAGCTTTTTTTGCTTTTATCTTTGATTTGACTTTTGCTTTCTTAGCTTTATCCTTTTTGGCTTTTTTTGCCTTTTTGGCTTTTGCTTTCGCTTTTTGCTTCGCTTTCTCTTTTGCGTCAGCTTTTTTAGCCTTTTTCTTGTCTTTATCTTTCATTTTTACTTTGGTTTTAATCTTGTTTTTACTTTTTTTCTGATTTGAAACGTCACTATCATCATTGTCTTCTAGATCAATACTCGAAATTTCTATAGTTTCTGTTATGATTTCTTCAATTACAGGAGCTATAATTTCAGCGGGTTCCACTTCTGGTTCCACAACTTTTGTTTTTCGGGCTCTAACTGGCTTATCGATTTCAGGTTTTGCCGGAGATACTGGATCAGTTTCCGCTTCTTTCTTTGGTATCATAATTTATTGTATTAGTTTTTATGCAATTAAAGGTATAGTTATTCTGATGTTACTAAATTGTTACGTGGTTGTAAGTAAATATAGTGATTTATTAGATTGGTCAATGTTAAGTTTTTCAGAACGATTTAGGTAATATAATCTGATTTATAACAAAGACTACGTAAAGTAGTATTTTTTAATGAAAGACATTATATAAAGATTATGAAAGAATAATGAGATATTCTAATATGATTTTCAACAAAAAAAAGTTTCAACTCTGAGTTTCAGAATTGGAACTTCATTTTATCGGTATTTATCATTTAAACCAATACTTTCTATAATCATTGGTTTAATTTTTTCAATCCGGGAAAGTTTGGTTTCTATCCGTTTAGCAGTTTCAATATACTCTAAGAATTCATATTGTTTGTAAGGAGAGAATTTTAGAAAAGCTTCTGCTAAATTGGCATCTGTATCTAATTCCTTTTGAAAAAGTTCAGAAACGATAGGTTCTTTTTTCTGTGGCTTACTATTCTTTCCTTGTTTCTCATTGGCAATCGCTTCATTGATATACTCTAAAACTGCAGCTTCATTGACTTCTTCTTTTGACGAAAAACGCCATTGTCGCAATGATTTGGTAACGCCTTCCTGTGCATTGACTAACGCCTTTTTTTTATCATGCAATAAAACACCATTGAAAAACCAAATCGCAAAGTAATTTTTGAATCCTCCAATTCCGAGTACGTTTTTACCATTCAACACATAAACAATACCGCCCCATTTGGTTGTTTCCACAAGTTCTGTTTTGACAATAACTGATTTTAGAAGTTCTAATTCTTCTGACCAGCTGTTGTTTATATCCCAGATATGAGTCGTTTTTGAAGGTTCCAAATAGATTATTTTTTAGAAGAATCTTCTGTAGCTGTCAATTCAGCAATTTTTACAATTACTTCAACTGCTTTTTGCATGCTTTCTACTGGAACATATTCGTATTTTCCATGAAAATTGTGTCCGCCGGCAAAAATATTGGGGCAAGGCAATCCTTTATAGGATAATTGAGAACCGTCAGTTCCACCACGAATGGGTTTTATAAGCGGTTTAATTCCTATTTCTTTCATTGCTTTTTCAGCAATATCCACAATATGTTTCACAGGTAAAACCTTTTCTTTCATATTGTAATATTGATCTTTTATCTCCGTGATAACGATGTCTTCACCAAATTGTTTTGCAAATTTCTTATTGATTTTTCGAGCGATTTTCTCGATTAATTCTTTGCGTTTTTCGAACTTTTTCTTGTTGTGGTCGCGAATGATTAATTCCAATACGGTTTCTTCAATACTTCCATTCAGATGATGTACGTGAAAGAAACCTTCATATCCTTTCGTTTCCTCAGGAGTTTCTCCTGCTGGAAGTTCATTAATAAAAGCATTGGCAATCAACATAGAATTGATCATTTTTCCTTTGGCATAGCCAGGATGTACGCTTTTTCCTTTGAAAGTGATTTTGGCGCCAGCCGCATTAAAATTTTCATATTCTAATTCGCCTATTTGACTGCCATCCATTGTATACGCCCAATCCGCTCCAAATTTCTCTACATCAAAATGGTGTGCACCACGACCAATTTCTTCGTCTGGTGTAAAACCAATTCTGATTTTTCCGTGTTTGATTTCAGGATTGTTGATAAGGAATTCCATTGCAGTCACAATCTCAGTGATTCCGGCTTTGTCATCGGCACCTAGCAGTGTTGTTCCGTCAGTAGTTATTAAAGTTTGTCCTTTGTAAAGCAATAAATCTTTGAAATAACTGGGTGATAACACAATATTTTTATCTGCATTTAAGACAATGTCTTTACCATCATAGTTGGATATAATTTGAGGTTTTACGTTGGCTCCGGTAAAATCAGGGGAAGTGTCAAAGTGAGAAATAAATCCAATTACTGGTACTTCATGTGTTACATTACTTGGCAATGTAGCCATGATGTATGCTTTCTCATCAATTGTCACGTCCTGCAATCCAATTGCTTTAAGTTCTTCAGCCAGTTTATTGGCTAAATCCCATTGTTTTGCTGTACTTGGTGTACTTTCTGATTTGTGGTCAGATTCAGTATCAATAGTTACGTAACTGATGAAACGGTCAATTATATGTTGCATTTTAAATTTTTTTTAATGCAAATATAAACATTTTTTTAGGAGCATTTTTGAAGTTAAGCAGCAACTAAACCTTGCTAATTAAAAATAATAATTGCATTGTTTGAACCTCAATAAAAAATACTTTTTTTGGGTCAAAATAAACTTTTTTACATAAAAAAACCACCCGAAGGTGGTTCAAATTAATCTCTCATTTTATGAAGTTTTTCTTCTGCTTTATCTAGATCGCCTTCCAGCTTATTTATTTTTATTTGTCGCTTACTGATTTTGATATTTTCTTTTTCAATTTCAGTAGAACTAAGCTTTCCTTTTGATTTTCTCTGTTCAAATTTTTCTTTGAGTTTGATTAAATTTCTCTCCTCATTTGAAATTTTTGTTTTTATCTTACTAATCGATTTTTCACTCGAAAAAATTTTGTCTTGTTGTTTTTTAAAAGCTTTTTGTTTTTTTTCAAAATCTTTCTGTTCTTTTTCAATTTTTTTAGCCTCCCTTAGCGCTTTTTTCTCCAATTTCATTTTGTCCTTGAGTACTTTTGCTTCTTTTTTTAATGCTTCTTTTTCGGCAGTGGTTGCTAATTTTGCTGCTACTTCTGGAGCAACTTTTATGGTGTCTTTAATTGTAGTAACGGTAGTAATTGTAGTTTTTGTGGCTAATTTTATCGTGTCTGATTTAGTTTCTTGAGCAAAGAAAAGTTGAAAACTAGAAAGAAATACTACAATAAAAAATAATTTTATTTTCATGGCTGTGTGTTTTATGTTGATTAAAATTGATATTCAACATTAATTTATATTACAAGATAAGAAAAATCTTTGAAAAAATCATTCTTTGTTTTTTGTTGAGGATGTTGAGTCAATATTTTTTAATTTTAAATCACTAGTAGTCAGTTGTTTGTTTTTTATTGGTGTAAATTTTTTGTGCTTTATTTAACTACTGTTTATTTATACTATTTATTCTTTGGCTTGAGCCAAATCAAATGTGCTGTATAATTTTTTTTCGAAATATTTAATTATCGATTAGATAGTTCTATTTTTGCACCAACAACACTACAACCATGTATAAATTACTCATTCGTCCATTTCTATTTTTGTTTGATCCGGAAAAAGTTCATTATTTTACTTTTTCATTGATTCGATTTTTGTCTAAAATCCCAGGTTTTACTAGCCTTTTTAGATTGCTTTACGAAGTAAAAGATTCAAGATTAGAGACTGAAGTTTTTGGTTTAAAATTTAGAAATCCAGTTGGACTAGCTGCTGGGTTTGATAAAGATGCCAAGCTGTATAAAGAATTGTCCAATTTTGGTTTTGGTTTTATAGAAATAGGAACACTAACTCCAAAAGGACAGGAAGGAAATCCTAAAAAAAGATTGTTTCGTCTGAAAGAAGATAGCGCAATCATTAATAGAATGGGGTTTAATAACGGCGGTGTTCAAGAAGCTGTAGAACGTTTGAAACAAAATAAAGGCGTTTTAATAGGTGGGAATATTGGTAAAAATAAGTTGACACCAAACGAAGAAGCCACTTTGGATTATGAAATCTGTTTTGATGCTTTATATGATTATGTTGACTATTTTGTGGTGAATGTAAGTTCCCCAAACACGCCAAATCTTCGAGCGTTACAAGACAAGGAACCATTGACACAATTACTGCAAACCTTACAAAATAAAAATTTGGCTAAGCCAAAGCAAAAACCAATTCTCTTAAAAATCGCTCCAGATTTGACGGATGAACAGTTACTTGATATTATTGAAATTATCAAGGAAACTAAAATTGCGGGTGTTATCGCTACTAACACCACGATTTCTCGTGAAGGATTACAATCCGAGAATAAAACTGAAATGGGCGGTTTGTCTGGTAAACCATTAACGCATCGTTCTACTGAAGTGATTCGATTTTTATCTGAAAAAAGTAATAAAGCCTTTCCAATTATTGGAGTAGGAGGAATTCATTCTGCAGAAGATGCTATAGAGAAATTAGATGCAGGAGCAAGTTTAGTTCAGTTGTACACTGGTTTTATTTATGAAGGTCCAGCTTTGGTGAAAGCCATAAACAAAAAGATTTTAAAAAGATTGTAATACTCCATATTTCACTAAAATCCCTGTCAATAAAGCCATGCCAAAGCTCAATAAGGTTCCAATAAGAACATATTCAGTAAGTTTTCGGTCTTTGGCTTCTTTTAAATCTCCAAATCGGAAAATAGATTTTGCAGCCAATAAAAAACCAATGGCTTCAAAATTGACACTTACGACAAAATAAAAAACAAATAAACGTTCTAATATTCCAATGTAATTTCCAGCATTCGATAAGGAATCGTCACTTTTTTTGTTTTCAGGAGTCCAAATCGAAATGATATTCTTTATAAGTATCGATGTAGGTTTTGTCAATAAAAGTATTCCAGTTGCAAAGATCCAAAATGGGTTGTCTAATGCTTTAAAATTAATGCTTTCGTTATTGTAAAACAGTGTAATTCCCATGATTACAATAAGATGCAATAGTTGGTCAATTACAAACCAGTTGCGTTTTGTTTTATTTTTTTGAAAATGTAATTTAAAAAAATCAATTCCTCCATGCGTTACCGCCAGCACAACTGCAAACCAAATAAAATCGGTTCCGCCAACTAAAATCCAAGCTAGAATAAAATGAAGAAGTGTATGTATATAAAGATAAATGCTTTTGTGTTTCTTGTTTTCTTTGTCTAAAACCCAAGATGTAGGCTGTAACAAAAAATCACCAAGTAAATGTGCCAATAATAGTTTTACAAAAATAATCATACAATGAGAGTTTTAATTTTTTTTCTGAAATGATTATCTAATTCCAATACCAAATCAAATTGCGCTCGTTTTCGTCTGCGACTTACTGCGGCTTGATTTATACCAAGTTTCACACCTATTTCTTCTTGAGAAAGCGATTTGTTTGCTATTGATACCAAAACAAATTCAGCCGATTGTACTAGCCAATTATCCATAATGGTCAGCCCTAAACGAAGGATTAGATTCATTTCAGTATCTAAATCGCTATTACCGGAATTAATAGCTAAGGTCATTTTTAGTTTTTTTAAAGTTTCAAAAAGCTCTCCCGAACGAACGAACGCAGTTCCATTACTTTCAGAAATTGTTGCTGCAGAATAGGTTTTATCTCCAAAACCAATACTCATTCTTGCGTCGAGTTTTAATGTTTTTAGATAAGCCTTAATTTGCAAAGCTGTGAGCAGGGCTTCTTCGGGATTTATAATTTCCATCTGAAATTCGTCTCCTCGATAAATTTCCCATTTACTCGGGTTTTTACCTTTGGTATTCAATAGTTCTTTCAAACCGTCAATCCATATTGTAGAAGGTAGTTTTCTCGAGTTAATAATGTCTCCTGTGATTATACTTATCATAATTCAAATATAATTAAAAAATCAAGTTTAATTTTGAAACCAAATTATTACCAAATTACGTAATAATATTTGTTATTACCAAATTACGTAATATTTTAATTTATTACCAAAATAGGTAATAATGTCAATTTTATAAAATTTAAAAATCATAATTTAAAATTCTTAATTGTTTTTCTATCTTTGACTCTATGGAGCCAATAAAAATTATAGAATGTCCACGCGATGCCATGCAAGGTATAAAGCCATTTATTCCTACGGCAAGAAAAGTGACTTATATCCAGTCTTTGTTACGTGTAGGTTTTGATACTATAGATTTTGGAAGCTTTGTTTCGCCAAAAGCGATTCCGCAAATGCAGGATACCGCTGCCGTTCTGGCGCAACTTGATTTATCTCAAACTAAAAGCAAATTATTGGCAATTATTGCAAATACCCAAGGAGCAACTTTAGCCTCAAATCATCCTGAAATACAGTATTTAGGATTCCCTTTTTCGATTTCTGAAAATTTTCAAATGCGGAATACCCATAAAACGATTGCTGAATCGTTAATTACATTACAAGAAATCCTTGAAATTGCCGATAGGACTAATAAGGAAGTTGTGGCCTATCTTTCTATGGGATTTGGTAATCCTTACGGCGATCCTTGGAGTGTTGAAATTGTGGGCGAATGGACAGAGAAATTAGCATTAATGGGAGTTAAAATCTTATCCCTTTCGGATACGGTAGGAAGTTCAACACCAGATGTGATTTCGTATTTGTTTTCGAATCTAATCCCAAAATATCCCAAAATAGAATTTGGTGCGCATCTTCATACCACACCTGATAAGTGGTTTGAGAAAATTGATGCGGCTTATAAAGCGGGTTGCCGTCGTTTTGATGGTGCTATTCAAGGTTTTGGCGGATGCCCAATGGCAACAGATGATTTAACGGGTAATATGCCTACTGAGAAGTTATTATCTTATTTTACTTCGCAAAAAGAAAAAACAGACATGAGTCCTATGAGTTTTGAAAGTGCTTACAATGAGGCCTCTAAGCTATTTGGGGAGTTTCATTAAAATTGAAAAATGATAATTGTACTTGAACTCTAATCTTGAAAATAATAAGTTTATGAATGATACGTTAGTTATACAGTTCCCCAATTTACTTTTAATAGACTAATATGATGCAACAACGAACTATCCATAGAATCTTAAGTGTACTAATTCTAATTTTATTTTCGTCTTCATGCGCAAGTGATTTAGATTACAATCAAGTAAATGATATAAAGTTAGAACCTGTAATTATATCAAATCTAGCTTATTTTGATGTTCAGGCAAATCAGTTTGTAACTGGAGGAGTAGAGCAAAATGTAATTTTTGATGCGCCAACTATTGATGTATTCAGCGAAAAATTTTTCACGGAAAAATTAAATAGAGTCGATCTTTTTTTTGAAATTAACAATACCATAAATAGAAGCTACAGAATGGATTTAGTATTCCTGGATAGAAATAATCAGCCAGTTCATTCCTCAAATTTTAGCGTACCTGCTTATTCCGGAACAGAGAACATAGTTATTAAAACTGAAACATTTCAAAATGCTTCACTGGATTTATTAAAAAGAACAATTAAAATTACTTTTACGCTTACCATGTTTACAGGTCCTCCTGTAAGCGAAAGCAGTGTAGGAAATCTAAAATTACGTTCAGGAGTAACCGCTTATTTTGTAGTAGAATGAGAAAAATAATTTTAATTTTTGCTCTATTTCTAACAATAGGTTGCTTTTCACAAAACAAACAAATCCTCTATAATTTCACTTCAGTGCCTCAGTCTTTGCTGACTAATCCGGGGTCTGATGTGAAGTACAATTGGTATTTTGGGATTCCTTTATTGTCTGGTATTTCCACAAATGTAGGTTCCAGTGGATTTTCGGCGTATGATTTATTTGCAGATAACGGAGTCGACTTTAATGTAAAACTGCGTAATGTAGTGTTCTCCACAACAAGAAAAGATAGAGTTGCCCTAAACGAACAAATAGAATTATTTAACGGCGGTTTTAAAATAGCTGGAGAACAAGGAGATTCCTATGTTTCTTTTGGTATGTACCAAGAATTTGATTTTATGAGTTATGTTCCTAAAGATATTGCAATTTTGGCTTTGGACGGAAATAGAGATTATTTGGGTAAAGTTTTCAATTTAGGCGATTTGAATGTAAAAGCAGAAGTGCTTTCTGTTTTTCATCTTGGATTTCATAAAAAGATAAACGAAAAATTTATTCTAGGAGCGCGAGGAAAGATTTATTCCAGTATTTATAATGTTAACTCCACTAATAATTCAGGATATATTTATACTATACCTTCTACACAAGGGGTTTATGAGCAAATGATTTATTCGGATTTGCAATTCAATACATCAGGGGTTGCTAAATATGATGATGACGATTATGATCCAAATGTGGTCAAAGATATTACTAAAAGAGCTTTTTTAGGCGGTAATTTAGGTTTGGGATTTGATGCCGGTTTGACTTATTATCCAAAGAAAAATATTCAATTTACTGCAAGTGTGATAGATCTTGGTTTTATAAAACATACTAATGAAGTAGAAAGTTTGACTTTTAAAGGAACTTATAAATACGAAGGAGTTATTCCTAAATTCAGTTCTGGAAATTCAGCAGAAGATGGCTTTCAGGAATTTAAGGATGCCGTTCCTTTAGATACCTTGTATGCCGATTATACAACTTGGAGGCCTACAAAATTCAATACTTCCATTCAGTTTTCATTCGAAGAAGAAGCCTCCGAAGATTGTAATTGTCTTAATTATGATCCTGAAACTATTTATAAAAGTGCTGTAGGTGCTCAATTATTTGTAATGTCTACCCCGAGAACGCCTTTAATTGCTTTTACGACCTATTACAGAAGAAAAATTTTTAATTCATTGCAAATGAAAGCCACTTATACCATAGATTCTTATTCCTATAAAAATATAGGATTGGGATTATCCAGTATGTTTGGACCCGTTAATTTTTATGTTCTTGCCGATAATCTTTTGGAATATAGGGATGTCACTAAAGCTAATAGTTTGTCTTTTCAGCTAGGTCTTAATGTTGTTTTTAAGGATAGTAAAAAATAATATTGGTTTTTATTTGAGTCATAGTCGTTTAAATCCTTTGTAAATTACTAAACATTCTGTTATTGAAAAGGGAATGAATTAAATTTTATGGATTAAAAACTTAGGAGTATTTTGGTACCAAAGAATTGACTTTGAACTGTAATTTAATTATTTATTGTAAAACTATAGCGATTTTTTGCGTAAGATTGTCTATATTTGCACGCAATTAAACTCCAACTACAATTGCAATGATCGCACACAACTCTAAGATTATCGGTGAAGGATTAACTTACGATGATGTTCTATTAGTTCCTAATTACTCAAATGTGCTTCCACGCGAAGTGAGTATTCAATCAAAATTTTCAAGAAATATTACACTAAATGTTCCTATTGTATCTGCAGCTATGGATACTGTTACCGAAAGTGCAATGGCAATTGCTATGGCGCAAGAAGGTGGAATTGGTGTTTTGCATAAAAATATGACTATCGAGCAACAAGCTGCGAAAGTTAGAAAAGTAAAACGTGCGGAGTCTGGAATGATTATCGATCCGGTTACTTTGCCATTGACTTCCACTGTGGCAGATGCTAAAAGTGCGATGAAAGAATTTGGTATTGGAGGTATTCCGATTGTTGATGAAAACCAAATATTAAAAGGAATCGTTACTAATAGAGATTTGCGTTTCGAAAAAAATAGTTCAAGACCTATTGTTGAGGTAATGACCAGTGAAAACTTAGTAACTGTTGCCGAAGGTACTTCTCTAGAACAAGCAGAAGTAGTTTTGCAAGGTCATAAAATTGAAAAACTACCAGTAGTAAATGCTGACTATAAATTAGTGGGTTTAATTACGTTCAGAGACATAACTAAATTGACTCAAAAGCCAAATGCAAACAAAGACAAATACGGACGTTTACGTGTTGCAGCCGCATTAGGTGTTACTGCAGATGCTGTTGAAAGAGCTACTGCTTTAGTTAATGCCGGAGTTGACGCAGTTATAATCGATACCGCTCACGGTCATACAAAAGGAGTGGTAGATGTACTGAAATTAGTGAAAGCTAAATTTCCTGACTTAGACGTTATTGTTGGTAATATTGCCACTGCAGAAGCAGCTAAATATTTAGTTGAAAATGGCGCAGATGGAGTAAAAGTTGGCATTGGACCAGGTTCTATTTGTACGACTCGTATTGTTGCGGGTGTTGGTTTTCCTCAATTTTCTGCAGTACTTGAAGTTGCTGCAGCGATTAAAGGTACTGGCGTTCCAGTAATTGCTGATGGTGGAATTCGTTACACAGGCGATATTCCTAAAGCGATTGCTGCAGGTGCTGATTGTGTAATGTTAGGGTCGTTATTAGCTGGTACTATGGAATCTCCTGGTGAAACTATTATTTTCGAAGGAAGAAAATTCAAGTCATACCGTGGAATGGGTTCTGTGGAAGCGATGCAAGAAGGTTCAAAAGACCGTTATTTCCAAGATGTGGAAGATGATGTTAAGAAATTAGTACCGGAAGGAATTGTTGGGCGTGTGCCTTATAAAGGAGAATTGAACGAAAGCATGCAACAATTCATTGGTGGTCTTCGTGCCGGAATGGGATATTGTGGCTCAAAAGATATTCCTACATTACAAGATACAGGTCGTTTTGTTCGTATTACCGCAAGCGGAATCAACGAAAGTCATCCTCATAATGTAACTATTACGAAAGAAGCTCCAAATTATTCAAGATAATTTTATAGTTTTAATATCATAAAAAAAAGCATAATTAATTCCGTTTTAGGGTTTTAATTATGCTTTTTTATTTCTCTAAATTTTAGTCTTGCAATTCTGATGAGTCAGACAAGTCAGCCAGATTATTTTTCAAGTGTTGACTGTCCCAACTGTGATTGGTAGCTGCAATTTGGGAATAAATATCACTCTTTAATAACTGTTCCTGTAATTCAATTTCTTCCTTAATGGTAATCATATACGCCATTTTATCATGACGTTTTTCAGCTAGTTTACGTGTGGTAATTTCATCGTATTTTATAAATTGTTGCCCTTGTCTGGTTGCTGTATATTTTCGAAGTCCTAACTCTACTAACGCATCAACACCCATATTAACAGCGCTGTATAAAGTTTCTCTGTAAATATGTTCCACTTTATGATCGATTAATTCATAGGCGTCATTTCGGTTTCGGGCACGCGTTAAAATTTTTAAATTTGGAAAGTGCTTCTTTAAGGTTTCAATGACTTGAAGATTTACGGTTGGATTATCTATAGCAGCGATGAAAACTTTAGCATTTTCACAACCGGCAGCTTTCAGTAATTCCAGTCGGGTTGCATCTCCATAATAGACTTTAAAACCCATTTTTCGTAATAAATCGATTCGGTCTGAATCATAATCAAGAATAGTTGATTTTATTTGATTAGCTCTCAATAATCGACCGACTGTGCTTCCAAAATGCCCAAAACCAGCTATAATAACTGGGTTATCTTCGTCAATATAATCATTGTCTTTTTTTATTTCTTTTTCCTGAATTCGGGTGTTTGGATATATTATTCGCTCATTTATTAGTAAGAGAAAAGGAGTTGCAACCATACTCATGGCTATGACTGCCATAATTTGATTGGCTAAAATACTGGGCACAATATTCAATTGCATACAGAAACTCATAATTACAAAACCAAATTCTCCTGCTTGGCTCAAACCAAATGCAAACAGTAGATTTTGGTCTAATTTCTTTTTATAATACCGA
The DNA here is from genome assembly GCF_048286615.1 of Flavobacterium pasteuri. Lineage (NCBI taxonomy): Bacteria > Pseudomonadati > Bacteroidota > Flavobacteriia > Flavobacteriales > Flavobacteriaceae > Flavobacterium > Flavobacterium pasteuri. Next base: position 62,137 of record NZ_JBLVPN010000003.1, read on the forward strand.
CTGGTAAAAAATAGAACGATGAATTTTACTAATGTTAGAATCGCTCCAAAAGCAAAAATAAATAATGGATTGTCAATAATTAATTGGAAGTTTATTGAGGCACCTACGCCCAGAAAAAACAATCCCAAAAGCAATCCTTTAAATGGTGCAATATCGCCCTCTAATTCATGGCGAAATTCAGAGTTGGCTAATACGACACCAGCCATAAAAGCACCTAATGCAGGGCTTAATCCAATTAATTGCATCATATACGAAACCCCAACGACGAGCAGTAATGCAGAAGCAGTAAACAATTCCTGTAATCTGGTTTTTGCGATTATATGCAATAAAGGAACAAACAAAAAGCGGCCTGCAAAATAAATTGTCGAAATAATTCCGATTACGATTACCGTTTGCAACCAGCTCGCATAACCCGTAATTAATGATTGTGGTGCATCATTTGTTGCTTCAAGATTGACTGTTGATAAAAGAGGTAAAAAGGCTAAAATTGGGATTACTGCAATATCTTGAAAAAGTAAAACAGCAAATGAGGAGCGTCCTACTGAAGTATTTGACAATCCTTTTTCTTTTAAGGTTTGCAATACAATAGCAGTAGAAGATAAAGCCAGTGCCAGTGAAATCGCTAATGTAGTTTCCCATCTCCAGTCCATAAAAAAAAGACATCCTAGAAATAGTATTATTGTCGTTCCAATTAATTGCATGGAGCCCATTCCAAGAATGAATTTCCGCATTTTCCAAAACTTACTTGGTTCTAATTCAAGTCCAATTAAAAAAAGCATCATTACCACACCAAATTCGGCAAAATGCATTATATCCTGACCTTCCTGACCAATAAAACCAAGAACAAAAGGACCAATGATTATGCCCGCCAATAAATAGCCTAAAATAGAACTCAAGCCTAATTTTTTAGCAATTGGTACGCAAATTACGGCAGCAGTTAAATAAATGATTGCCTGAAGCAAAAAATTAGTATCCATATTATGTCTGTATTGTTGCAAACCATTCATTCAAGTAATGGTGTTGCAAAATTTCATCCGTATCTATATCATGATTCTCTAAATAGTCCAGAAAATAGCCATAAATCAAACCATTTTTTTCATAATCTTCATCGGTCATATTATGTGTTCCGTGCACTACAAAAGGAGGTAAGTAAATCATATTACACACTTTTGCAGTTTGGTTAAAAGGTTCCAATAATTCAAGAATACTATAACGATCACTACCCGTTTCGCAATAATTTTCCTTGTCGCCACCAGTAGTAATCACCTGAAAAATAATTTTATCCTGTAATGCTTTTCCCTTTTTTCCATAAGCCCAGTTATGTTCCAGTACCATATCAATCCATTGTTTCATTAATGGCGGACAACTATACCAATACATAGGATGGTGCCAAATGATAATATCATGCCGGCTTAATAAATCTTGCTCGAATTTTACATCAATATCAAAATCAGGATAGTATTCATATAAATCATGAAAAGTAATATTTTCTGAATCGGGAATGTTTTCCACCAAAGCTTTATTCGCATGAGATTTCTCGAATAGCGGATGTGAAAATAGGATTAAGATTTTATTTTTTGGCATAAATTTATTTTAACTATTTAAAAGAATTATTGTGTTGATTTACACTGTTTTTATGAAAATAAAACTGCTCTAAGGTATAAAATATTGCTTAATCTTAATAATTTACTATGGTTCAAATATTATTTTTTAACGATAAACAGAAAATCCTGTCTAAACAAAATCTAAAGTTTCGTTCAGACGGGATGTATTTAGAATCTATATTTAGGAATGTACTGATTGAACCAAAAATGGATTGTAAAAAATGACTTAATTAATTTTTAGAAAGATTGGCTAATAATTTTTTGCTGCCCACAATCCAGAGAATATCATTTTTTTCTAAAATCAATTTTGATTCTGGGTTGAGAATTCTTTTTCCTCCTCTTTCTAATCCAACAATCAAACCCCTTGTTTTTTCACGTAATTCAGAATCACGTATGCTTTTTCCAATAAATGCTTCGTTGATTAGCTCTAACTGCTGTAAAACAATATCAGATTCAGTTGCCAGTGGTGAGACATCAATCTCATGTTGGTCCAAATATTTTTTAAATGCTGCTACTTGAGTATCAGTACCAATGACACAAATTTCATCTCCTGGAAAAAGTCTTTCGTTTCTGCTAGGAATATTAATGGTGATTTCTCCACGCTTAACAAAAGCGATATTAATTCCTAATTGCTCTCTAATACTTAATTCTTCAAGTGTTTTTCCGGCAATATTAGAGGTTGGAGCAATTTCAAAAGTAGTCATGTGTCCATCCCAGGGTGTTAAATCACTACGACTTCTTACCGCTTTTTTAAGTTCTCGGGCATTTAAATTTTTCAAAAAATGGTCTTCAATTTTGTGATATTGCGCATTTAATTTTTTTGGAAAAACAAAATACACGACAACGGCAACAATCAGCATTATAAAAGCGATTCCGGGGGAAAAAAAGATATTTAATAAAAAACCGATGTAAAAAAGGGTCAATACCATTCGCATTAAAATCATCATCAGTATTGGTCCGCGATATTTACGTTCTTCCCTTAAAATTGCCACTTGTTTAACTGCAACGCGACGTAAGGACAGTGCCCATAAAAAAGGCGATAGTATCACTAATGTAATTAATGCGGCAAATATATTTCCAAATTGTGATCCTTCAACTAAAGGTAAAATGAATTTCGATGAAAGTAAAATAATGGCAACTATAATTACGGAATGGATGATTACTTGCGTCAGAAATGCACGCACAACTATTTGCCAGTTGCTTACTAATTTTATCGATTGTGCATTGGCACTGTATCGTTCAATTTTTTTAATCCATTTTCGAGGCAGTTTTTTTTCCAGATATTCTGAAAAAGGAGTGGCAAATTTCACCATAAATGGAGTCGTAAAAGTGGTCACTGCTGACACTGCCACTACAATTGGATAAAGAAAATCACTGGTTACATTCAATGTCATTCCCAGTGTTGCAATAATAAAGGAGAATTCCCCAATTTGCGATAAACTCATTCCGGTTTGCACCGATTGTTTCAGTGGTTGCCCAGAAAGTAACGCACCAATTGTTGAGCTTATTGATTGTCCTAAAATCACGACTAAGGTTAAAATAGCAACTGGCAAGGCATATTCATATAAAGTTCCGGGGTTAATTAACATACCAACAGAAACAAAGAAAACCGCCCCAAAAAGGTCTTTAACAGGTTTAACTAAATGTTCAATGTGTTCCGCCTGAGTAGTTTCGGCAATGATGGAACCCATTATAAAAGCGCCTAAAGCAGGAGAAAAACCAACATTTGCAGCCAGAATAACCATCATCAGACACAAAGCAAGTGAGATGATTAACAGCATTTCGTCCGTCAATATATTTTTAGCTTTTTTAAGTAAAGTCGGGATAAAAAAGATACCTCCAACAAACCATATGGTCAAGAAAAAGATAAGTTTAAAAACGGATAATAACAATTCACTTCCTGAAAACTGTTGACTTACTGCAATTGTAGAAAGCAATACCATCATTAAAATGGCAACTATATCTTGAACGATAAGCGAGCCAATAACGATTCCCGCAAATTTTTGGGTTTTTACGCCCAATTCATCAAATGTTTTTAAGATAATTGTAGTGGATGAAATCGAAAGTATAACTCCTAAAAAAATACTGTCCATCTGTTTCCATCCAATCCATTGGCCGGCTAAATACCCTATGGCAACCATTGAAATAATTTGCGTTACAGCAGTAATAGATGCAGTTCCACCCACTTTCATCAGTTTCTTAAAACTGAATTCCAGTCCCAAACTAAATAATAAAAAGATCACCCCAATCTCTGCCCAAACTTCTACACTTTTAATATCTTTTACCGAAGGAAAAAAATCAAAATGATTTCCTGCCAAAAATCCGGCAATTAAATACCCCAGAACGAGAGGCTGTTTGATTTTTTTAAATAACAAAACGGCCACAGCGGCGGTCATTAGGATTAACCCTAAATCACTAATTAAAGGTTGTAAATGGTGTGAGGCGTTTGCTACTGTTTCTGCGGTATTCATAGGCGTTTACTTATTTTTTTAAGGTATTTGTGTATTGTTGTAAGATATAAAAAAACTTTACTTTTGAAAGTATAATTAGCGCTAATAACAGTTTTTTATGATTTTTTTAGCAACAAAAATCCCGTTGAAAAGAATTTTGACTTCCATTTCAACGGGATTTTATAAATTTAAATAATTTCCTAAAACTTATATTCCTAAGAAATTACTTGGAGTGATTTGCATCAATTCGGCTTTAATTTCATCCGAAACTTCTAAAGTTGCAATAAAACCATGAATTGCGTTTTTATCAATCGCTTCATTGGTTCTGGTCAATCCTTTCAATGCTTCATATGGGTTAGGATATGCTTCACGACGTAAAATAGTTTGAATCGCTTCAGCAACGACTGCCCAGTTTTTCTCTAAATCTTCGTGGAATTTTGGTTCGTTCAATAACAATTTGTTCAATCCTTTCAAAGTAGCTTCAAAAGCGATTAGCGTGTGTCCCATAGGTACACCAATATTTCTCAAAACCGTACTGTCTGTTAAATCACGTTGTAATCTTGATAATGGCAATTTAGCCGATAAATGTTCGAAAATAGCATTGGCGATTCCTAAATTCCCTTCTGAATTTTCAAAATCAATTGGGTTAACTTTGTGTGGCATTGCCGAAGATCCTATTTCTCCCGCTTTGATTTTTTGTTTGAAATATTCCATCGAAACGTATGTCCAGATATCTCGGTCTAAATCAATGATGATGGTATTTATTCTTTTCAACGCATCAAAAAATGCAGCGAAATGATCGTAATGTTCAATTTGTGTAGTAGGGAAGGAGTGGTGTAAACCAAGGTTTTCCTCTACAAATTTACCGCCGAAGTTTCTCCAGTCAATTTGTGGATACGCTACGTGATGTGCGTTATAATTTCCGGTTGCTCCGCCAAATTTAGCCGCAAAAGGAACATTAAATAACAAACGCATTTGCTCTTCTAAACGTTCTACAAAAACACCTATTTCTTTACCCAAACGAGTTGGAGAAGCCGGCTGTCCGTGCGTGCGTGCAAGCATTGGAATATCTTTCCATTCGATACTTAAATCTTTCAATTTTGATGTCAAAGTAATCAATGAAGGCATGTATACTTTCTCGAAAGCTTCTTTTGTAGAAAGCGGAATCGCCGTGTTATTAATATCTTGGGAAGTCAATCCGAAGTGGATAAACTCTTTATATTCAGATAATCCTAGTTTTTCAAAAGCATCTTTGATAAAGTATTCCACCGCTTTTACATCGTGGTTGGTCACTTTCTCCGTTTCTTTGATCCAAAGCGCATCTTCAGTAGAGAAGTTTTTATAAATGTCACGTAAACTTTCGAATAAGTTCGGGTTTACGTCTTTTAGTTGTGGCAAAGGCACTTCGCACAAAGCAATGAAATATTCAATTTCAACCAATACGCGGTATTTGATTAAGGCTTCTTCAGAGAAAAATGGAGCCAGCGAAATAGTCTTGTTTCTATATCTTCCGTCGATTGGCGATATAGCATTCAATTCGTTTAAAGTAGTCATTGTTTTGTTGTTTGTTCGAAAGGCACAAATATAAACCTTTCGAGACAAACTAGAAAACGAATGGTTTTTTAAATAAACGCTATAAGCTTCTTTTTTAGTGTTTTCATTCCTTCAGAAGCCACTTCTGGAATCACATCCAATGGATTTCTAAGATTTGGGATTTTTATCGGTTTTGGATCAATATAAAAAATAGGTGTTTCCCGACTCGTAAAATCGATTAATCCAGCCGCAGGATATACTTGTAATGACGTTCCTATAACTGCAAAATAATCAGCACTTTGAGTAAGTGTAATGGCTTCATCAAGCGCAGGGACTTCCTCGCCAAACCAGACAATATGCGGGCGTAATTGATTTTTGTTTTCATCTAAATCGCCAAAATTCAAATCGTCCTGCCAATCCAGAATGTAGTCTGGTTTTTTGGTGCTTCTGACTTTCAATAATTCGCCATGTAAATGCAACACATTAGAACTTCCGGCGCGTTCGTGTAAATCATCCACGTTTTGTGTGATTATGTATACCTCAAAATCCTTTTCTAATTCAGCCAAAATTTGATGCCCCAAATTTGGTGCTACTTCTTTGAGTTGTTTTCGTCTTTGATTGTAAAAATCCAAGACCAAAGCCGGGTTTTTATGCCAACCTTCGGGTGTTGCGACATCCATAACGTTATGACCTTCCCAAAGTCCGTCACTATCACGAAAAGTTTTGATGCCACTTTCGGCACTGATTCCTGCTCCGGTTAAGACCACTAATTTCTTTTTCATGTATTTTATTATTGGACGCAGATGAAACGGATTTTCAAACGCCGATTTTTTAAAAAATTTAATAGAAATTAAAATTAGTGTATTTGCGGTGAAAATAGTTAGTATTTTTGACGAATAATTTTTTTAAAATGATTGATATCGATTACCTTAATTTTCTTGAAAATATACTGACTGATAACCGCAAAGAAAAATTTCTGAAAGTATTGGAAAACAGAACCAAGCATTTTACGATTGCTGTTGAGGATATTTTCCAGATGCATAATACCAGTGCGGTGATGCGCAGTTGTGAGATTTTTGGAATTCAGGAATTGAATGTTATCGAGCAGCGTTACGGAAAAAGTATCGATAAGGAAATTGCTATGGGTGCCCAAAAATGGGTTGACATCAATACCTTCGACAGTATTTCGAATTGTGTGGATACGTTAAAAAATAAGGGGTATCAAATCATTGCCACTACGCCACATGAGAATGATTGTTTGATGGAAGATTTTGATATTTCGAAACCCAGCGCTTTATTTTTTGGAACAGAAAGAGACGGATTATCCGAAGAAATTTTACAACGTGCCGATGGTTTTCTAAAAATTCCCATGGTTGGTTTCACGGAAAGTCTGAACATCTCGGTTTCGGCGGCAATCATCATTCAAAACCTGACGAATCGATTGCGCAATTCAAACATTGACTGGCATTTATCTGAAAATGAAATTTTAGAAAAGCGTTTGGCTTGGGCCAAAAATTCCATAAAAGATATTAAGAGAATAGAAGAACGGTATTTTTCTGAAAACGTGAAATAGTTCTTTCATATTAATGGTACGCTAATGTTTTTTATTTTAAAAAATATCATGTGACTTGTACTATTTTCACGAAACAAGATACTTTGTCGTATATTTTATTTAACGCATGATTTAAAAAGAAAAACAATGAAAGAATTTAAAAATAGCAACCAAGGTTTAGTAAATACCACATTGACTGTTGGAGAAGAAGAAATTAGCGCGCCTATTTTAATTTTAAAAGAGGAGACAGACAATAATGAGGAGTACAGCGCTGGTTATTTACAAAGACCCAAGGTTTTATTTTTTGATGTAAATGAAACGTTGCTGGATCTTAATAGCATGAAAAAAAGTATTGGCGCAGCGCTAGGAGGTCATCCTGAATTGATGTCCTTGTGGTTCACTACAATGCTTCAGTATTCATTGGTTGCAACAGTAGCAAATCAATATCATGATTTTGGAACAATTGGAGCCGCTGCACTTATAATGGTTGCCCACAAAAATGGAATTGATATAACGGATAAACAAGCTAAAGATGCTGTTGCTCCAATTTTATCATTGCCTGCACATCCAGAAGTGAAAGAAGCTCTCTTACTTTTAAAAAGAGAAGGTTTTAAATTAGTTGCCTTCACTAACTCATCCAATAAAGCGGTCGAAACGCAACTTAAATATGCAGGGATTCATGATCTATTTGACGATGTGTTAAGTATAGAAGATGTAGGTAAATTCAAGCCTCATGCAGATACTTATAATTGGGCTGCCAAAAAAATGGGATTAAAATCGAATGAATGTATGTTGATAGCTGCACACGGTTGGGATGTTGCCGGTGCAAATTGGGCAGGTTGGCAAACGGCTTTTGTCAGCCGTCCTGGACAGCAATTGTTTCCTCTTGCAAATTTACCTGAAATTAATAAAGAGAATATTTTATTAGTTGCTCAGAAGCTAATTTCAATACCTTTTCAGCAGTTGTAATCATTGAAAATTAAAGAACCGATTGCGCAATTCAAACATTGATTGGCATTTATCTGAGAACGAAATTTTAGAAAAGCGTTTGGCTTGGGCCAAAAATTCCATAAAAGACATCAAGCGAATTGAAGCACGCTATTTTGAGGAGCATTAAAACGTTGTTTCACTCTCTAGTTGTATGTCTTTTATATTGTTCGGATTCATTTTATAGCGGTATACGCCGTTATTCCCAATGGCAAATAAGGTATTGTCGCGTACAATTAAATCAAAACAATTTTTGTCAATGGCATGCACTAAAACAGGTTCAGCAGGATTTTGAATGTTGAATATTTTGATAACATCATCACAAACCAGTAAATAATCAGCGGTGTAAAAACTGATTCCTTTAGGCTGCATGAGTGTTCTGCTGTGAATTAATTTTGGATTAGTTAAATCTTTGGTGTCATAAACTTGTAAAACGTTAATGTTGTTGCCACAAGTGGTGTTCGAGTTCAATGTCACGTAGGAGTGCGTACTATTGGCAATTACAGGATCACAAGCGGTAAAGTGTTGCACACTGGACAACTTTGTTGGGTTTTCAGGATTGGTGATTGAATAGATAAACATTCCGTTTCTAGATCCAATGAATAAATTATCTCCGTATGAAAATAAGGTTTCAATGTTAAAACCGATAGGAATCTCATTGACTTTTACGGGCTTTTCGGAATTGATTAGCGAGAATACATTCAACTTCATCTGGTCTACGCCGTATAAATAATTGCCTTTTATGGCAAAAACAGCAAGTGAACCGCCTTGCCCTATGTCGCCGTTTTGTGCGTTGTCACTGTCTGAACAACCCATTATAAATACTAGTAATACGAAGGATATAATTTTTTTCATGTGTTACTTGATTAAAGTCCAATCGATTATTATTTCATTTTCTTTAGTGTAGCCATATAAACCGTTTGGAGCTTGCTTTTGCGGAAACACATTTTTGTTTCTGTTGGTAACTGTGAAAATTTTTGTGGTAGGATTGAAAGTGGCAGTGACTAAATCGACTGCTTGATTGATGTACACTGTATTTCCTTTGATGGCTAAGTCAGTTGCCCCCGGGGCTTTTATAAAATGGAGTCGGATTGGTTTTTTAGGATCTGTGTAATCATAAACATGAAAACCTTTATTGACATCATTGATAAACATTAAATCGTCCTTGATATAAATTTTTCCCGATTTAATAATGGGTTGTGCGTTTTGAAAAGCAATGGAGGTTTCCAGGGCGCTGCGGGCAATAATCACCGGTTTGTATTCTTGACGCACAAAGTCACCGTTATCTGTAGTTGGCCAGCAGGAAATGAATAGAAATGAAACCAGCAGGAGAAGTACTATTTTTTTCATTTAGAAATGTTTTTATAAAGATATCCAAAACCGCTTTTGGTTGCGTGCAGCGTGCATTAAATTTATGTAAAAAAGTTTTAGTGTTAGCAAGCGTAATTCTTTAATTTTAATTTGTAGAAAATTCGGTGCTTTCAAATCCGCTATTTTGTGTAATTATTTCCACGAGTTTTTCCAAATCAATACTAGCAATGTTATGGATTTCGAATATTTTGTCGCTTCCGGATTTCTGAATGATTTTTAAATTAGTAGTGTCTAATTCTAATTTTGCGACATTTCTAAATGTTATAGACTTACTGATTAATCTATTTATTTTGATGTTCATTCCCCGTTTACTCCATTCAACATAATTTTTGTACCAAAACATTTTACTGTAGTAGGCTGCTTGGATAAAAAAACCAATGGAAGCCAAAATTTTATACGTTCTTTTATATTCAAATTCAATAATTTCAAAACTCCCCATAAGAATAAGAACCAATGAGATTAACATTAAAAGTGATGTCCAGTTTTTAAATGTTAAGTGATTGAAGTGTATTTTTTTCATTTTTATCGCTTGTTATTAATGTTCCAGTATTTCAGCAGGTTTATGAAAGTCAGCCACTTTATGACGTTTTAATGCACTATCAAGTTCTGAAAATTTCGCAAAGTCAGAGAGATTTGCGCAGCATTTATGAAAAATTTATGTGTTTTCAGGGATACTTTGCGGAGCTGGTATTTTTGTTTATTTTGTATAACCTTTAATATAGATATACTCAATTTTATTTTCGCCATTATTAAAGAAAGTAACATCATTTATATTTTCAATATCGTTCCATTTTATAGATATAGTGTTTTCAAAACTTGGTACTGTTGACGACAATCCTAATAATGTTATGTTTTCTGAATTGAAGTCAAAATTTGAGATATTATTAATTGTTATCCAGTCTGATTTACCATCAATAAATACAATTTCAAATTTATTTTTTTGATAGAACTTTTTTTCACAAGGAATATCTTTACAAGGTGTGTTGCTGGGAGAAATTTTTTCACTATTTTCGGCTTTTCCAAGTATTTTTTCAATCTCACTTTCAGTCTTCCCAATAATTGTTTTTACATCAATTATATTTTTATTAGAGTCATTTTCATTTTCCGTTTTTGAATTTCCACAAGAAACTAAGAAGAGGGCAGAGATAAATAATGTAATTATGTTTTTCATTTTTAAAGTTTAAAGTTATTTTTATGTTTTGTGAGGTAATTAGATTTAAAATTGAGAATGGAAGATATCATTTATCAAGATATCAGGATGGAAAGTCAAAAGAACAATATCGCCCAGTAACAAGAGTCTATTTTAGTTTGGATTGTTTTGGTTTTAAATGATTTTCAACCACCACGTCACCTTGATCATCTGGATAAACTAACTGAGTAAATTCAAATTGTAATTCATTTCTACGGTCTTTTAAGCGTTGAAATTCAAGTCCACCAAAGTAAATTTCTAAATCTTGGTTTTCTGCTTTTAGTTTTTCGATTAATTCTCTAACAGTTATTTTCATTATTTATAAAATTTATTATTATGTGGTTATTTTTTAAGAACATTTCCAAAATAGAAAAAGTACAATAATTATTGATATTACAACAATTTTACTATGCGTTTGTTGATCATTTGACTTGTCACTGTTACACCAATGACACACTTTTCCACTAAATGGAGTTTCTTTTCCGCAGTTACTACATCTCATTTTTTTGAATGTTTAATTGTTTAAAACGTTATTTTTTAGGCATCAGTTTGGTTGAGCTGATGCTTAACTTGTATATGGGCCTGATAAAATACGACGTATCACCCCAAAATTGAAAAGATAGCATTGATAGATATCAGACTTTATTGATTTTCAAATGTATAAATTTAATCGCTGAAAAATCCTATAAATAGGAATTAGTAATTAATTATTCTCAAAGATATATTCTTTGATTATAGGATCATTACGGGAAACCGTAAACGGAGTTATTTATCACAAAATCCCTAGCCCCGACAGCAGTGGAAATCCTTGTGGGGCTTTCGTTTAGCCCCACAAGATTGAAACGTATGGCGGGAATAGCTCCAAAAAAAATTCCCCAACTACTTTCGTAATTGGGGAATGTAATAATAAGGAATTGAAACGGTTATTAGTTAACGATAACCCATTGTCCTGAAGCGATTAAGCTTTCGGCTTTTTTGTATTTCATTTCTTGTATTTGTCCGTTAGCCACGTTTTGAATCGTAACATTATCATTACGATTGATTTTTGGCATATCTCTCACGATAGTTTCGGTAACTTGTCGTTGTTGGGTTTGCTTCGCCTGTTCGCTTGCGCTCGAGCCTCCCGCTTCACGATTAGCACTTTCACTATTTGGAATTTCGTCTTTACTTAATTGATACTCTTCTTGTTGACGAACTTCTTTCGCTTCTTGAATTTGTTGGTTCTCTTGAGCCGGTAAATCACCTTTGAACAAGAATGAAATCACTTCTTTATTTACATTGTCAATCATGGCTCTAAACAAATTGAAAGCTTCCAGTTTGTAAATAAGTAACGGATCTTTTTGTTCGTGAACCGCAAGTTGAACGGATTGTTTCAACTCATCCATTTTACGCAAGTGTTTCTTCCAAGCTTCATCTACAATAGATAAAGTGATATTTTTTTCGAAATCAGCAACAAGTTGAGCTCCCTCAGTTTCGTAGGCTTTTTTCAAATCAGTAACCACATTCAACGATTTTATTCCATCCGTAAAAGGAACTACAATACGCTCAAACTGGTTGTTTTTATCTTCGTAAACGCTTTTTATAATAGGGAATGCTTCTCTGGCGCTTCTCTCTGTTTTCTCCGTGTAATATTCCAGCGTTGCTTTGTATATTTTCCCGGTTAATTCCATTTCACTCAGTTTACTGAATTCACTTTCAGTAACTGGCGATGTGATTGAGAAATAACGAATTAATTCGAATTCAAAGTTTTTGAAATTATTAGATACTTTGTTTTGGTCCACAATCAATTCGCAAGTGTCATACAGCATGTTTGCAATATCTAATTTCAAACGCTCTCCAAACAATGCATGACGACGACGTTTGTAAACCACTTCACGTTGTGCGTTCATAACGTCATCATATTCTAATAAACGTTTACGAACACCAAAGTTGTTTTCTTCTACTTTTTTCTGAGCGCGTTCGATCGATTTAGTCATCATAGAATGCTGAATCACTTCACCTTCCTGTAATCCCATTCTGTCCATAACTTTAGCCACTCTTTCAGAACCAAACAAACGCATTAGGTTGTCTTCAAGAGATACATAAAACTGAGAACTTCCCGGATCACCTTGACGTCCTGCACGACCACGCAACTGACGGTCAACACGACGCGAATCATGACGTTCCGTACCTACAATGGCTAATCCACCAGCAGCTTTTACTTCGGCAGATAATTTAATATCGGTACCACGACCAGCCATGTTGGTTGCAATAGTTACCACTCCAGGTTTTCCAGCTTCTTCAACAATTTGCGCTTCTTGTTTGTGCATTTTTGCATTCAAGACATTGTGTGCAACGCCTCTCATTTTCAACATTCGGCTTAACAATTCTGAAATTTCTACAGAAGTTGTACCAATAAGAACTGGTCTTCCTGCTTTAGATAACTCCGTTACGTCTTCGATAACGGCATTGAATTTTTCTCGAGTCGTTTTATAAATAAAATCCTCTTTGTCTTTTCTTGCCATTCCTCTGTTAGTAGGAATTTCTACGACGTCTAGTTTATATATTTGCCATAACTCACCCGCTTCAGTTACTGCAGTTCCAGTCATTCCTCCCAGTTTATTGTACATTCTGAAATAATTCTGTAACGTAACGGTTGCAAATGTTTGAGTTGCAGCTTCGATTTTTACATTTTCTTTGGCTTCAATCGCTTGGTGTAATCCGTCAGAATAACGACGACCATCCATAATACGACCTGTTTGCTCATCAACAATCATGATTTTATTATCCATGATTACATATTCTACATCTTTTTCGAATAAAGCGTAGGCTTTCAAAAGTTGTGTCAAAGTATGAATACGCTCACTTTTTACACCGAAATCTTGAAACAATTGTTCTTTTTCTTCAGCTTCAGTGTCTTTATCTAATTTTTTCTTTTCGATAGCGGCAATTTCAGTTCCAATGTCCGGAAGTACAAAAAAGTCAGCATCAGTATCTCCAGAAAGGTATTTAATTCCGTTATCTGTCAATTCAACCTGATTGTTTTTTTCTTCAATAACAAAATACAATGCCTCATCAATCTTGTGCATTTCTCTTTTGTTATCCTGCATGTACTGATTTTCGGTTTTTTGAAGCAATTGTTTAATTCCTTCTTCACTCAAAAATTTAATCAATGCTTTGTTTTTTGGCAATGCTCTGTAAGCTCTTAACAATTGGAATCCACCTTCTTTAGTATTTCCGGCTGCAATTATTTTTTTTGCTTCAGATAAGAAACCGTTAGCCAATTGTCTTTGTATGCTAACTAAGTTTTCAATTTTTGGTTTCAATTCATTAAACTCATGACGATCTCCTTGCGGAACCGGTCCTGAAATAATCAATGGTGTTCTGGCATCATCAATTAAAACTGAATCGACCTCATCGACAATCGCATAATTGTGTTTTCTTTGCACTAAATCTTCTGGCGAGTGTGCCATATTATCTCTCAAATAGTCAAAACCAAATTCATTATTAGTTCCGTAAGTGATATCAGCATCGTAGGCTTTTTTTCTTCCTTCTGAACTTGGTTGGTAATTGTCAATACATTCAACAGTCATACCGTGAAATTCAAATAATGGAGCTTTCCAAGTACTATCTCTTTTTGCCAAATAATCATTCACAGTTACCAGATGCACACCATTTCCGGTCAATGCATTTAAGTAAAGCGGTAAGGTTGCTACCAATGTTTTTCCTTCACCTGTTTGCATTTCAGCTACTTTTCCTTCATGCAAAACCATTCCGCCAATTAATTGTACGTCATAGTGAATCATGTCCCAAGTAATTTCTTTACCTGCAGCACTCCATGAATTTGCCCAAATTGCATTGTCACCATCTAAGGCAATATAGGTTTTAGTAGCAGAAAGTTCACGGTCTTTTGCAGTTGCAGTTACAACAATTTCTGTATTGTCTTTGAAACGTCTTGCTGTTTCTTTTACAACGGCAAAAGCTTCCGGAAGAATTTCCATCAACGTTTTTTCAGAAATATCGTAAGCTTCTTTTTCAAGTGCATCAATAGCAACATAAATATCTTCTCTTTTGTCAATGTCTTCAATGCTTTCAACTTCAAGTTTCAATGCAGCGATTTTAGCATCTTTTTCAGCGCGTGCCTGTTTGATTCTATCTTTGAAAAAAGCAGTGCGTCCTCTAAGATCATCATTAGATAATGCCATCAGAGGAGTTTCAAAAGCTTTAATTTTGCTAAGATACGGTTGTAAAGCTTTGACATCTTTTTGGGATTTATCCCCAACAAAGACTTTAATAATACTATTTATAAAACTCATAATATGTTTTTATTTCTGTTTGTGTAATTCTGTAAATTTAAACAAAAAAAAAGCCTCTTTTGAGACTTTTTCTTGGTTTACTTTTTAATATTCATCCTCATTCCAAAGATAATCTTCGTCAGTAGGATAATCTGGCCAAATTTCTTCCATTGATTCATATATCTCGCCTTCGTCCTCTATAGATTGAAGGTTTTCTACTACTTCTAATGGAGCTCCTGCTCTAATAGCGTAGTCAATAAGTTCGTCTTTGTTAGCAGGCCACGGTGCATCGCTTAAATAAGATGCTAATTCTAATGTCCAATACATGTGATGTCGATTTAGTTTTGTGCAAAAATAAATTTTTTACTGAAAAAGACAAGTAAAAAATGATTTATTTTTAGTTAAAGTTAAGAACGTTTTGTTGATTGCTGATTTTTGATTTCAGATTAACGATTTTTGATTTAAAAAAATGATTTTAAATACATCTGAAATAAAAAAACGTTACTCTTTAATCTGAAATCCTAATTCCTCGGAATCCATTGAACTTCGGCAGCGTTCAAATCATGAGACAACTTCCGTGCCAACACAAAAAGGTAGTCAGAAAGTCGGTTTAAGTACTTGATTGCGATTTCAGCAACGGGTTCATTATGGCTTAAATGAACTGCTAAACGCTCTGCTCTGCGACAAACACAACGTGCAATATGACAATATGACACTGTAGTATGTCCGCCCGGAAGTACAAAATGAGTCATTGGTGGCAATGCTTCTTCCATAGCGTCAATTTCATTTTCTAATAATTCAATATCAGATTCTATAATTTCCAGATTTTTCAAACGAAGTTCTCCGTTTTTCATCACTTCTTTTTCAGGTGGTGTTGCTAAAATAGCACCAACAGTAAACAGACGATCCTGAATTTCGATAAGGATTTCTTTGTAATGACTGTTCATTTCCTGATCGCGAATCAGACCAATATGAGAATTCAATTCGTCAACAGTTCCGTAGCTTTCAATTCGGGCGTGATCTTTTGGGACTCTGGTTCCCCCAAAAAGTGCTGTGGTTCCTTTGTCTCCTGTCTTTGTATATACTTTCATTCTTATTGCAAGTTTTAGATTTTGGTCGTTTGAAAACTAGGGCAAACGCTTTTAAAACTTTGAAAAAATAGTTTTTTTTAACCATTAAGAAATTAAGTTCATAAAGTCTTAATTTTCTTAATTTCTTAATGGTTTAAATTTTTTTAAGTCTAAAGTTTAAAAGTGTTTACCTTGATTTGAAAACAAAATTACTGTATTAATTTCACAATTGCGTTAACAAAGCGTTCCAGTGCGTTTTCACTGAGATTGAAATATAAATCAGGCTCAATGCATTCAATTTCCATTAAATAGAGTTCGTTCTCAATTAGGATTCCGTCTACTCTGGCATACAGTAAATTCTCTGGGAAGGTATCAGCAATTTTTTGCGCTTTATCAATTAGTTCCTGACTAGGTTGAACCAAATTGTATTTTCCTCCAAAAAGGGATTGTACTCTAAAATCGCCGTCAACGGGTTTCTTATTGACTGCGTGAGAGAATTTTTTATTGAAAAAGATAAAAGAGGTTTCTCCCAATGTTTGAATTTCGGGCATGAATTCCTGTAAAAGCAACTCTTTCTCTGCGGCAATACTTTTATATTTTTCGCTTATTGCTTGAATTTCGGAAATATCAAAAACTTCGGTGAGATAGGATCCTGCTGAAAATGCGGGTTTTATAACCGCTTTTTTCCAATGCGAAGGAATCAGTTCTGCAAGATTAAGGGTGTCTGTTTTGTCAATAAAAACAGTAGGCAAAATTGTGATTCCTTGCTGTTCCATGTCACGCAAGTAAAACTTATGAATGTTTTGCTTAATTACTTCAATAGGGTTAAGTGTTTTGATTCCTAGTTTTTCTATTTGGTCGAGCCAAATTTTAAACTCGGTTTCTTTTTCGAAATAATCCCAAGTATTTCGAAAAATTAAATAATCAAAATCAGTCCAATTGATTGTTTCGTCGCTCCAGATAGCGGCGCTGGCTTCTATATTATGTTTAGCTAATGCTGGAATTATTTTTTGGTCTTCGGGATTTAGGTCGGGAAGCTTTTCGCAGGTTAGTATGGCGATTTTCATTTTTTGATAGGTGTTATTTGGAGTTTTAAACGCAATCGTAATTTTGATTTCCTAGCCCGGATAAAAGCGATATCCTCTTTCTTGTCATTCACACGAAGGAAGAATGACAAGGAAGAGATACAAGCGGATAGCCGGAAGCAGCTCCTTAAAAAAACTATTTAGAGGTATCGCTTTCTATGAGTCCGTCACGCAAACGAATTACGCGATTGGCGTAAGCGGCAATTTCTTCTTCGTGTGTTACCAGAATTACTGTGTTTCCATTAGCGTGGATGTCTCCAAAAAGTTTCATGATTTCTAATGATGTTTTACTGTCCAGATTTCCGGTTGGTTCATCGGCAAGAATGATGGACGGTTTGTTGACTAAAGCACGGGCAATTGCTACACGCTGGCGTTGTCCACCCGAAAGTTGGTTGGGTTGATGGTCCATTCTGTCCGCAAGATTTACTTGTTCCAAAACTTCGCTAGCTCGCGCTTTTCTTTCCGATTTTGAAAATCCGGCATAAATCA
Source organism: Flavobacterium pasteuri (assembly GCF_048286615.1). NCBI lineage: Bacteria > Pseudomonadati > Bacteroidota > Flavobacteriia > Flavobacteriales > Flavobacteriaceae > Flavobacterium > Flavobacterium pasteuri. Next base: position 79,741 of record NZ_JBLVPN010000003.1, read on the forward strand.
TGGGTAGAGCAACGTTATCTAATGCGGTGGTTCTGGGTAAAAGGTTGAAAGTCTGGAAAACAAATCCTATTTCTTTATTTCGAATTTCGGCTAATTCATCGTCTTTCATCTGGCTGACATCTTTTCCGTTGAGGATGTAACTCCCGGAAGTAGGCGTGTCTAAACATCCTAATAAATTCATTAAAGTTGATTTTCCAGATCCTGAAGGTCCCATTAATGCTACATATTCGCCTTTATTTATTTCTAAATCAATGCCTTTAAGAACATAAACGATTTCATTTCCAAGTACAAAATCTCGTTTGATATTGGTTATTTTTATTAGCGGGTTTGCCATTAGAATATATGATTTTTAACCTTCGACCGAGCGTAGGGTGCTATTAAATTAGATTTTAAAAGTACAAAAGACTTTTGAATTATTGATAAGTAGTTGTTTTTTAAAATTTGTTACATTTTGAGCTTCAATTTTAAATAAGAACTAACTTTTTTAAAATCAATCCATTGCGATTTTTGCTAATTTCTTTTAAAAGACAATTTTTAATACATAGAATCAGCCATAATTATTTATACTATTTCAAGGTTAGTTTATATAATTCACACTTTATTTCTTTTTATTTCATAATTATATGTAATATTTGTAATATTTTTGGATTATAATTACGAATCGAATAATGTTACTTAGATTTACATAAATAATATTAATCAAATCAAGTAGTTATGAAAAGTACAAAAATGGTGTTAGGAATAGCGGTAATCGCTTTAGGATTTACTTCATGTAAAGATGAAAAAGCTCAACAAGCAGAAAAAACGGTAGATACATATGTAATGTATGTTGATTCATTAGGAAATGTTGCTTCAGAGGATGCTAAAGCAAACTGGCAAGGAATTGAAGCTACGTATCAATTAAGAAGTGGAGATGCTCAAGCAGCTTTAGCTAATATGAAAGATAACGCTGAAGCGCAAGAACGTCTTGATGCAGCAACTGCTAAATATGAAGCCTTGAAAGCTAAATATGAAGCTGAAATACAAGAGAATACTCAAGTTGCTGTAGCTGCTAACCCAAAACAACAACTAAGAAATGCTTTGTTTGGTGAAGGAAAAATAGGGGATGACATGAGTTTTACTTGGGTAAACAAAGATAATATCCTTGGAGTTTATCAACAATTTGTAAGTACAGTTGATACCAATAAAGATGCTTACTCTCGTGAAGACTGGGATGAAATTAAATTGATGTATGAAGCACTTGACAGCAGAAAAAATACTGTTGAAAAAGAAGGACTTTCAGGTGATGATAACAGAAAAATTGCTAGTTTAAAATTGAAATTTGCACCAATGTACACTGTGAACAGAATGGGAGCAAAATCAGGAGAAATGAAAAAAGCTAAAGAATAAGGAATAATTAATTCAATGTTAGAAATGACAGTCAGGGATGGCTGTCATTTTTTTTTAGATACGAATCACAAAATGCTCTTTGGGTTGTTCTTTTCTAAAAAACACCAATCCCCATTGAAACGTATCAATAGTTACAGTCACTTTTGGATGTTTTTTTATGATTTCCCAAGCTTCTTCCATTTCTGGTGACCAATGAATATCATCGAATATCCAAACGGTTTCGTTGGTAATCGTAGGAAGTAATAAATCGAAATAGTCTAAAGTCGCTTTCTTGGAGTGATTGCCGTCGAAATAGATAAGTTTAAAGTCGAAAGTCGAAAGTCGAATGTCACTTAAATAATTACTAAATTCTGTTACAATTGGATTTACATTATCAAAAGGGAACAATTGTAATTGACTTTTTGCAATTGCCATTGTATTAGGACAACCTTCTAAAGTGATTATTTTTGCTTTCAAATTCCCTAAAGAAAGCGCAGAAGTTGCCAATCCTAACGATGTTCCGATTTCTAAAATACTTTGAGGCTGAAAATAATGGGTGATTCTAAATAATAATTCGGCTCGCTTCGAAGAAATTCCTGCTGTTTTAGCAATCTTAGAAATAACTCTTGTATTCGATTTGAAAACTTTCGAACCCGCACCAAAATCAGTTACTTCAATCGTATTGTTATTTGCTAAAAGCGAGTTTCGGTACTTTCTTAAAATAGCATATTCCGGTTTTGATTTTTTATCATAAAAACATTTTGTCAACAAACTAAATACAAATGGGGAATGTACTGCATGCTCATTTTTTGAGTGCCAAAGGAATTGTAAATACGATTTTATTTGAAACAGCATAGTGATAGTTGCAAGGTAGGCGCGAAGATACAAAAAAGTCATAAGGTGTGAGAAGTGAATCGTGAATGGCTTAGTGCCCAAATTATTCCTATTCACCACTCACTAATCACTTTAAAACCTATCTTTGCGCCCTTGGAATTTGCACAAGAATAATATCCATTTTTTACGATGATGATTGAACAAATAGAACATAAAAGTGCCATAAGCTCGGAAGAAATTGACCGATGCATCGCTATTTTGGCACAATTGAATACTGATACCGACCAAATATTTGATATCCCAAAAGAACAACGAACGGCTTTAATCAAAGCGGCAGGAATGTTTTCCAGACCCGACCGTGACGAATTTTCCCGTAGAAAGAAAGACGGCAAAGTGGCTGCCAAACGCAAAATGGAAAAACGCGATCGAACTGCCCGTAAGGAAACCGGAATTCGTCACGCTCGTGAAGCGAGTGTTTTTATGGCTCCAAAATTATTGGCTTCACATGATCTTGCCCACAAAGAGCAATTAGAACTGGAAACTCCACGAAATTGTTACGTTTGCAAAACGGAATTTACTAAAATGCACCACTTTTACGATACGATGTGTACCGATTGTGGTGATTTTAATTATGCCAAACGTTTTCAAACTGCTGACGTAAACGGACAAGTTGCCGTTATTACAGGTTCTCGTCTAAAAATTGGGTATCACATTACGTTGATGTTGTTGCGTGGTGGAGCAACCGTTATTGCAACGACTCGTTTTCCGGTGGATTCCGCTTTGCGTTTCTCTAAGGAAGCTGATTTTATGGATTGGGGACATCGTTTGAAAATTCATGGGTTGGATTTACGACACATTCCGAGTGTGGAGATTTTTTGCAACTTTATTGAGCAAAAATACGAGCGATTGGATATTCTAATCAATAATGCAGCGCAAACCGTGAGACGTCCTGCCGGATTCTATACGCATTTAATGGAAAACGAAGAGCGTTCTATCGCTTCTTTGCCCAAACAAGCGCAAGAATTATTATTGGATCATACCAATTGTTTGGATGAATTAAAAGTATTGACATCTGGAGCTTCTCCAAATCAAAATATGCCGGTGACTTGGCATGGACCAGAGCCTGGGATTGGGTTGCGGGCTTCCGCCAAATTATCCCAGATTCCGTATTCGTTTGATAATGCGCTCGTGGCAAACGAAGTTTTTCCGGAAGGAGAACTCGATGCCGATTTGCAACAAGTCGATTTGAGAAAAACCAACAGCTGGCGTTTGCGATTGGGACAAATAGAAACCACGGAGATGATAGAAGTGCAGTTAGTGAATTCCGTAGCACCTTTTGTATTGTGTAACCGCCTTTCGGAAGTGATGAAGAAAGACAACACCGGAAAAAAACATATCATCAATGTGTCGGCAATGGAAGGAAAGTTTCATCGTTTTTTCAAGGAAGACCGCCATCCGCATACCAATATGGCCAAAGCCGCTTTGAATATGCTGACGCACACTTCTTCGGGAACTTTGGCAAAAGACGGCATTTTTATGAATGCGGTCGACACCGGTTGGGTAACCGACGAAGATCCGGCAGAATTAGCCAAAAGAAAACAGGAAGAAGAGGATTTTCAGCCGCCATTAGACATTGTGGATGGAGCAGCGCGAGTTATGGATCCGTTGTTTGACGGTATCAATACAGGAAAGCATTGGTGCGGTAAGTTTTTGAAAGATTATAATCCGATTCCTTGGTAAATCTACTTAACCAACAAAGGGGGAATTAGAAAAAGAATACAGAATAAAATAACCACAGCAAAATCTTCTAATTCTACTGTGGTTTTTTTGAAGGTGAATTTTTGTGATTTTTAGTGTAAAACAATATAATCAGTGCTGCATGAAAATTCATAAAATTAAGATTAGCAAAAGAGATTTTGAATCATTTATTTAGTATTTTTGTGTAAGAGGCATAGTTTGAAGACTGTTATGGTACAATTTTATGTTTTTTTTCGGATAACTTAAGTATAGAATTCAATACGTATGTAATTTTTGTTTAACCATATTTTAATAATAGATAAATATGCAAATTCAGTATCAAGGGAATCAAAACGGAATCCCAACAAAATTCACGATAAAAATTATTGGAAATAATAAATCAAAAACAAGCTCCAATTACCAAATAGCGTTATTAGTAGGGGACAAGCAATTGCCAACTTTTAAGACTTTTATTCATAAAAGTTTGTTGAATTGTTTGAAAGAAATTTACTTGTTCCGTAAACACAACGGTATCAAATTTGAAGCTGCTACAGAAAAAGTAGCTCCAAAATTTACACTTTACGATTCGATTTTATACAACTATCATAAGAAAGTGCTATTTACATCTTAAAAGGATTAAATAAGGATTTACTTTTAAATAAAAAGCCACAACAGAATTAGTTTCTATTGTGGCTTTTTTATTTCAAGGCAAATTGATATGGTCGAAAAGGTAGATTAAATAAAATTTCTAATTCTATTCTGCCTTTATACTAATTTAGTTTTTATCCTTCTATTTTCGCAGAAAGCTCAAACCATCTTTCTTCTTTCTCTTCAATTTTATTGATAATGTTTCTCAATTCGTTCGCTTTCTTTTCAATGTCAGCCTCAGCAATTTTCCCGTCTGAGAATAATTGCTCAATAGCTATTTTCTGAAGTTCTAAATCCTTGATTTCTCTCTCGATTTTCTGGAATTCTTTTTGCTCGTTGAACGTCAGGTTTCCAGTTGGATTGTTTTGTTTCCAGTCTTTCTTTTCGGCTTTGTTTTCCTCTTTTTGAGCTACATCACTACTGTCTTCGTACGCTCTAAAATCAGAATAGTTTCCAGGGAAATCCTCCACCACACCATCACCTCTAAAAATGAATAAGTGATCCACAATTTTATCCATGAAATACCTGTCGTGAGAAACCACTAAAAGACAACCAGGATAATCCAAAAGGAAGCTTTCTAAAACATTTAGCGTAACGATATCCAAATCATTCGTAGGCTCATCCAGTATCAAGAAATTCGGATTCTGAATCAAAACCGTACACAAGTACAAACGTTTTAATTCTCCACCGCTCAATCGGTCCACAAAATCATATTGTTTTTTAGCATCAAACAAGAAACGCTCTAACAATTGTGAAGCCGAAATTAATTTCCCTTTCATCAACGGAATGAATTCTCCGTATTCCTTAATCACATCAATCACACGCTGACCCGGTTTTGGGTTTATTCCACTTTGCGTGTAGTAACCTACTTTTATGGTTTCACCAATCACTACTTTTCCACTATCAAGCGGTAAAGTTCCGGTCAATAAATTCAAGAAAGTCGATTTTCCAGTTCCATTTTTTCCAATGATTCCAATGCGTTCGCCACGTTGAAAATCAAAACTGAAATTATCCATTATGACGTGATCCTTGAATTTTTTTGAAATCTTGTGAAGCTCGATAATCTTGCTTCCCATGCGTTCCATATTAATCTCAAGCTCTACTTTATTTTCGCGACGGCGACTTTGTGCTTTTTCCTTGATTTCATAAAAATCATCCTGACGCGATTTCGATTTAGTCGTTCTCGCTTTTGGCTGACGGCGCATCCATTCCAGTTCTTTCACAAAAAGATTCTGCGCTTTATCTACACTCGAATTCTCTGAGGCAATACGTTCTTCTTTTTTCTCTAAATAATAGGAGTAATTTCCTTTGTATTGGTATAATTTTCCGTTGTCTAATTCGATGATTTCGTTGCAAACACGCTCCAAGAAGAAACGGTCGTGTGTCACCATAAACAACGTAATATTTTCTTTAGCAAAATAGCTTTCCAGCCATTCAATCATCTCTAAATCCAAGTGATTCGTTGGTTCATCCAAAATCAATAAGTCAGGACGATTAATCAAAATGATAGCCAGTGACAATCTTTTTTTCTGTCCACCTGAAAGATTTTTTACTTTCAATTTGAAATTTTCCAATTTCAGTTTGAACAAAATTTGCTTGTACTGCGTTTCAAAATCCCATGCATTGTGCTGATCCATTCCGTCAAAAGCTTTTTGGTAGGCTTCTTCATCTTCGGGATTTTCTAATGCTTTTTCATACGCTTCAATCACTTTTAAAGTCTCATTATCTGAAGCGAAAATGCTTTCCTCAATCGTCAATTCCTCCTGCAAGTTGTTATTTTGCGAAAGAAACGCCATTTTTATGCCTTTTCTTAAGACTACTTGACCAGTATCAGATTCTTCTAAACCATTAATGATACTCATAATGGTTGTTTTTCCAGAACCGTTCTTGGCTATGAAGGCAATTTTTTGATCTTTATTAATTCCGAACGAAATGTCTTTAAACAACGTACGTTCACCAAAAGATTTCGAGATATTTTCTACAGAAAGGTAATTCACAAGGCTAAATTTTTTGCAAAAGTAAGCTATTAAATACCGATTTGCCAATAGTTTAGTTGAATCTAAGGTTTCATTAACAATTATTGTTTCAGATAATTGGTTAAAAACGCGCTTAAATCAAATTGATGCAACTGCTGCGGGATATTAATAATTGGTCTTCTGGAGAAATTTTCATTGGTTAAATAATAGTGAAGTCCATCCTGTGTCGCAATTCCTTCCACCTGATGTAATGGCAGTGCAATATTGATTTTTCTCTTATTCCCAGAAAAGAAATCCGAACCATTGTAATCGTAAAACAGATACACAAAAGGGGATAAAAACCTGCTGTAGCCGGCGAGAACAAGCAGTTTTTTGTTAGGTAAATAAGTTGCTGAGGTTACTAATCCATCCACATCATAGGATTCTTTGAGTTGTGCAACATGCTTGCCGGGAATCTTCGGAATGATATATACACTGGTTTTTTTTGATTTCCATTGTTTGGTAAATAAGAAAATATTCTCTCCGGAAACAATAAAAGCTTCACAATCAAAATTAGTTGCATTGGACTTGGTTTTGATAAAATCGGTTTGATTGGAATAGGAAAAGGAAAGGGTGTCGATTTTCGGGTTATTCTGCGAAAGCGATTTTTTTTCAATCCGTAAAATATGCAGGTCTTTCCTGTTTCCGAAAGCATTATTTCCAAAATCGCCAATATAAAAGTAAAGGCTGTCTTGTAAAATTTCTTCCCAGTCGATATTTGTAGTGTTTTTAAGTTGAATTTTATTTTGAATAATACCTTTGTTATTAATCGCATAAAGTGTCTTGTCAGTGTTATCATTACTGGTCAAAAAAAGGGAATCGCTTTGTGTTAAACTTGAAGTTTCTTTCAGAATTGCATCTAGTTTTACAGAAGATATTGGTTTAATTTTTGCCGAAGCATAGACACAACTACCGTCATTAATAGTTGCAATAGAATTGTAGTTTTTAGAAAGCGGATCCGTGCAACCCGAAATTTGAGCCTGAACAGGAATAATAGAAAGCAAGAATAATAAGAATATCTTTTTCAATGATTTGAAATTAATAGTTTAATTCTTCAAAAGTAATGGATTCTGTCGATTAAAATCAAAATTAGGAGCGTCCTGAAGTGTCGGTATTGAGATTATTTGCAGCTATAGTTCCATTTTTCGTTACAATTTTTGCTCGTTTCTCTTAAAGAAGTTTCACTTTAAACGAAATTTACTGAACTGTGATGAAAATTTAAGTTTAGTGAAGTAATCAGGCTAATGGAGGAACATGTTTTTTTAGTTTTCAATAAAATAACGTAAATTTGAGTGGTTAAAAATTTGTATCATGAAAACGGAGACTTTAAAAATCAGCATCACGCAAAGAATCTTAAGTATTAACGACAATAAGATTCTTAGTAAAATAGTAAAACTTCTTGATGAAGAAAATATTGTTGGTTATGACGCAGATGGAAACCCAATTTCAGAAAAAGAATATACTAAAGACATTCATGAGGCTTTACATGAATTGAATGAAAAAAAGTTAGAAACCTATTCTAGTGAAGATGTCAGAAAAAAAATTCTAGGGAAATGAAGGTGCTTTGGAGTAAAAAAGCATCAAATGAATTAGAAGCTATTTATAAGTATATAAAAAAGGAAAGTCCACAAAATGCTGTTTTAGTATTTAATGAAATTTATGATTTGGTAAATTCTCTGCCGAATTTCCCTTATAAATTCCCTGTTGAACCAATAATTAATATAGAAAAAGTTAGATTTGTAGCCATCTGGAGTTTTAAAATTATTTATTCCGTAGAGAAAGAAAGTATTGTGGTTTTGAAAATTTTCAACACGAAACAAAATTCAAATAAACTAAAACACTAAGCGTTGCAACTATCCGTCATCATTCTCAATTACAACGTTCGCTATTTTTTAGAACAATGTGTTTTAAGTGTTCAAAGCGCTTTAGAAACCATTGACGGCGAGATCATTGTAATCGATAATAATTCTTCCGATGAAAGTTGTGAAATGATGAAACGGCGTTTCCCAAACGTAAAACTCATTCAAAACAATGAAAATCTTGGTTTTCCAAAAGGTAATAACATAGGAGTTAGTCAAGCGCAAGGAAAATACATTTGCATTTTGAATCCTGATACCGTTGTTGCTGAAGATACGTTTGTGAAAATTTTGAGTTTTGTCATTTCGAGCGCAGTCGAGAAGAATAATTTAGGAATCTTGGGTTGCAAACTTATCGATGGAGCCGGGAATTTTCTACCAGAAAGTAAACGCGGTATTCCAACGCCTTGGGTCGCATTTACAAAGGTTACGGGTTTGTATAAATTAGTTTCTAAATTTAAAATATTTGGGAAATATTACGCGCAGTATTTAAGTGAAAACCAAACTGGAAAAGTAGACATTCTCGTGGGCGCTTTTATGTTCATGAGGAGGGATTTATACCTTGAAGTAGGCGGATTTGATGAAGATTGTTTCATGTATTCTGATGATATTGATTTGTCGTATCGAGTTTTGAAAGAAGGAAAATCCAATTATTATTTTCATGAAACGACTGTAATACATTATAAAGGAGAAAGTACCATTAAGGACGAAACGTATATGAAACGTTTTCAGGAAGCGATGAATTTCTTTTATAAAAAGCATTTTAGTCCTGATGGTTCGGGATCTTTATTCTTCTCGTTTTTTATGAAAATGGGGATTGTCTTTTTCTCTCTGGTAAAAATGTTTCAAGGAAAATCCTCCAAAAATTTTGGGGTAAAAACAAACCCAAAATCATATCAGCTGTATTCGACTAACGAAAAATTAGCAAAAAAACTGGCTTTGATTTTGCAAAAAAAAGTCCTGTTTCACGATTTGAAAACAGAAAAAATGGTAATTTCGTCCTTTGTTAAAAGTAAAATAGGCACAGAAGTTATTTTAGATAACGAATTCATTTCTTTTAAAGAGTGTATTGCAATTCTCGAATCTTCAACGAATAAAAGGTTTACCTTTAAAATTATACCAAAAAGCGCTAATTTTTTAATAGGAAGTAACAATAGTAACGGGAGAGGTGAGATTATAAAAATAGAGTAAAAAATTACATTTAATGTAATTTATATTTAAAATATTTAGTAATTTCGCAAACTGAAAATCAAAATCACCTTTTAGGTTAACAATATGGCAAGATTTGAATTAAAACTTCCAAAAATGGGAGAAAGCGTTGCTGAAGCAACCATTACAAACTGGTTAAAAGAAGTTGGAGACAAAATTGAAGCTGACGAAGCGGTACTAGAAATTGCTACTGATAAAGTTGACAGTGAAGTGCCAAGCGAAGTTTCGGGAATCTTGGTGGAACAATTGTTCGGTAAAGACGATCTAGTTCAAGTGGGTCAGACTATAGCAATTATTGAAACCGAAGGTGGAGAGCTTGTGTCAATTGTTAAAGAAGCCGTAGCTCCTGAGGTTATTGCTGAAGTGACAAAAACAGTGGATGCCGCTAAAGAAGCAGTTGCCGCTCCAGCTGATTTCTCTGATTCTGAAAAATTCTTATCGCCTTTGGTAAAAAACATTGCCAAAGAAGAAGGTGTTTCTGTAGCTGAATTAGCAGCGATTTCAGGAACAGGAAAAGAAGGAAGAGTAACTAAAAATGATATTTTAGAATACGTAAAAAATAGAACAAGCCAGCCTGTAGCTGCGGTACCAGCTGCAGCAGTTCAAAAACCAGTAGTAGCTCCAGTGGCTCAAAAAGCAGCTCCGGTATCTGTAAGTGGTGGTGATGAGATTATAGAAATGGACAGAATGCGCAAGCTGATTGCGGGTTATATGGTCGCTTCGGTACAAACATCGGCTCACGTACAATCATTTATTGAAGTTGATGTGACGAATATTGTAAAATGGAGAGACAAAAATAAAAATACTTTCGAAAAAAGAGAAGGGGAAAAATTGACCTACACGCCAATTTTCATGGAAGCTGTTGCTAAAGCCCTGAAAGATTTCCCTGGAATGAATATTTCTGTAGATGGTGATTATATCATCAAAAAGAAAAATATCAATCTTGGAATGGCGGCTTCGTTACCAAACGGAAACTTGATTGTTCCTGTTATTAAAAATGCAGATCAACTGAATTTGGTAGGAATGGCAAAAGCAGTTAACGATTTAGGAGGTCGCGCAAAAGCTGGAAAACTAAAACCAGACGACACACAAGGCGGAACTTATACGGTTACGAATGTGGGGACTTTTGGAAGTGTTTTTGGTACGCCAATTATCAATCAGCCACAAGTGGGAATTTTAGCCCTTGGAGCAATCCGTAAAATGCCGGCAGTAATTGAAACGCCAGAAGGAGATTTTATCGGGATTCGCCAGAAAATGTTCTTGTCGCACAGCTATGATCATAGAGTAGTAGATGGCGCACTAGGAGGCAGTTTTGTAAAAAGAGTTGCTGAATATTTAGAAGCATTTGATGTAAACAGAGATGTTTAATATTATATAATTACAATTTAGACCCGATTGATTTTCAAAAATCAATCGGGTTTTGTTTTTTTGAGGTTTATGGGAACTTTAAATGTTGAACTTTAAACGAAATTAAACCCAAATTTCTATATTTGTATCCACACAAAATTTAAAAATGGAACTTAAACTCAATAAACCAATTTGCTTTTTCGATCTTGAAACCACAGGAATTGACATCGGGAAAGATAGAATTGTAGAAATCTCAATATTCAAAGTTTTTCCAAACGGAAATAAAGAAAGTAAAACTTGGCTAGTGAATCCTACAATTCCAATTCCGCCGCAAACAACAGCTGTTCATGGAATTACCAATGAGAAAGTGGCAAATGAACCTACTTTTAATGAATTGGCCGTACAAGTTTATAATATGATAAAAGACAGTGATTTAGCTGGATTTAATTCAGATCGATTTGATATTCCGTTATTGGCAGAAGAAATGTTACGTGCCGGAGTGGATTTTGATATGAAGGGTAGAGTTTCAGTAGATGTGCAAACTGTTTTTCATAAAATGGAAGAGCGTACCTTAAGCGCAGCGCATAAGTTTTATTGCGGAAAAACCCTTGAGAATGCACACTCTGCGGAAGCGGATACTATGGCTACTTACGAAATTTTGAAAGCGCAGCTGGATCGTTATCCTGAACTGGAAAACGATATGAAATCACTATCTGAGTTTACGACAAGAAAGAAAATTGCTGATTTTGCAGGAATGATTGCTTTTGATAAGGATGATGAAGAGATTTTTACCTTTGGAAAACACAAAGGAGTGAAAGTGGATAAAATTCTGGAAGCAGAACCTGGTTATTTCAGTTGGATACAAAATGCGGATTTTCCGCTGTACACCAAGAAAGTTTTAACGGCGATTAAACTTCGAAAACTTAATACGAAATAGTGCTTAGTAATCAGTGTTCAGTTTACAGTCTGAACACGAAATACGGAACACTGCATACTTATAAAAATGAAAATAATCTGCATCGGTAGGAATTATACCAGTCATATAGAGGAATTGCATAACGAAAGACCCACGGAACCGGTAGTTTTCATGAAGCCGGATTCAGCAGTTTTACTGAAACAACATCCGTTTGTAATCCCGGAATTTTCGGAGGATATTCACCATGAAATTGAAATTATTGTCAAGATAAGCAAAGTGGGGAAGTACATCGAGACTAAGTTTGCGCATAAATATTATGAAGAAATTAGTGTGGGGATTGATTTTACAGCCCGTGATTTACAAGCAAAGTTAAAATCAAAAGGCTTGCCTTGGGAAAAATCAAAAGCATTTGACGGCTCGGCTGTAATAGGTGAATTTTTACCAAAAAATCAATTTAGTTCATTAGAAAATATTACTTTTGAATTAACCAACAACAATAAAACGGTACAAAAAGGTAACTCCAGTCATATGTTGTGGAAAATTGACGAACTAATTTCATATGTTTCTCAGTTTTTTACCTTAAAAATTGGAGATATTATTTTTACAGGAACTCCAGAAGGAGTAGCGGCTGTGAAGTCAGATGATGTTTTGGAAGGATTTTTAGAAGGACAACAACTCTTTAGAATACAAGTAAAATAATGGCTATAAATTACAACCTTTCAAAAGTGTACGCACTTTCAGACAATGATGCAGAATTTGTAAATGAAATTTTGACATTGTTTGTTACCGAAGTTCCAGACGATTTAGTGCAAATCAAAGAAGGAATAAAAAAGAAAGATCATAAGCACGCTTATGCTTATGCGCACAAGATAAAACCTACGCTTGATTTAATGGGGTTAAACGTGGCTTTTGAGGAGATTCTTCAAATCGAAGCTTGGACCAAAGCCGAAGGTAAAAAGAAAGACATTAAAGAAACTTTTAAGAGTGTAAAAAACCAAGTTAATGACGCTATAAAAGAAATCAAAAAAGATTTCGATTTGTAATATTGGGGTGTGACCACGATTAAAAAGCGGGTTGGGCTATCTGTTACAAACGATGTTCATCGGGCTCGCATGAGAATAATTATTAGGTGAAGTAATTTATATCGTTGAAAAACGAGGAAGGATTTTTACTATTATTCTTCATTCAAGTAACTGAATGTGCTATTTACACATTTCTTTTTAAGATTGCAATCCCACAAAAAATATCCCACAAAAAATGAAAGCAACCATAGTTACCATTGGTGACGAAATTTTAATAGGCCAAATTGTAGATACAAATTCTGGTTATATAGCTAAGTCGTTAGATAAAATAGGAGTTGAGATCAACGAAATGATTTCTATTAGTGATGATAAAACGCACATTTTAGATACGTTTGCAGCACTTCAAAACAAAGTCGATTTAGTGATTATAACTGGAGGTTTAGGACCAACAAAAGATGATATTACTAAAAAAACATTTTGTGATTATTTTGATGATGAATTGATAGTTGATCAAAAAGTGCTGGCTCATGTCACGCAACTTATTGAAGGCTTTTATAAACGAACAATTACCCAAATCAATAAAGATCAAGCGCTGGTTCCGTCAAAATGTACGGTCCTTCATAATCAAGTAGGTACTGCGCCAGGAATGTGGATGAAAAAGGAAAATACCGTTTTTATTTCGCTTCCCGGAGTTCCTTATGAAATGAAGTATTTAGTGGAGCATGAAATTATCCCAAAAGTAGTTCGGGAATACAAACGCCCTTATATTATCCATAAAACAATTCTCACTTACGGACAAGGCGAAAGTATGGTCGCCGAACGAATAGAGGATTGGGAAAATAACCTTCCTGAATTTATTAAGTTGGCTTATTTGCCAGCACCGGGAAGAGTTCGTTTGCGTCTTTCGGCCCGTGGTACTGATAAAGAAAAATTAGAAGCCGCTCTCGAAGAAAATGTAAATTCGCTGGATGTGATAATCCATGATATTATCGTGGGTTTTGATGATGATGAAACCTTGGAAGTTGTAGTAGGAAAAATGCTTACAAAGCAAAACAAAACGATTTCCACTGCTGAGAGTTGTACCGGAGGTAAAATTGCAGGAGTATTAACATCGGTTTCCGGGGCTTCAAAGTATTTTAAAGGAAGTGTGGTTTCGTATGCAACTGAAGTTAAAATCGATGTTTTGGGTGTCCCGGAAAGCTTCGTAAAAGAAAATTCTGTGGTGAGTAGAGAAGTAGTTTCGGCGATGGCTTTGAATGTAAAAAACATGATGAAAACAGATTATGCAATTGCGACAACCGGTAACGCTGGACCGTCAAAAGGAGACTCAAATGCCGAAGTTGGAACTGTTTTTATCGCATTGGCAACGCCAAGCGAAGTAATTGTTGAAGAATTTAATTTTGGTCAACCCCGTGAAAAAGTGATAGATAGAGCTGTAATTAAAAGTTTAGAACTATTACAGAAAGAAATTTTAAAAAATGTGTAATAAATTTGTTGCTTAATAGGTTTATTTTTCTTTTCTTTGCACCCTGATTTTGAATAACGATAAAAGATAAGTATAATGTCAAGAGTTTGTGACCTTACAGGTAAAAGAGCGATGGTAGGAAATAACGTTTCTCACGCTATGAACAAAACTAAGAGAAAATTTTCTGTAAACTTAGTTAAAAAGCGTTTTTATCTTCCAGAAGAAGATAGATGGATTACTCTAAGAGTAGCTGCATCTACGATAAAAACAATTAATAAAAATGGAATCGCTGCAGTTTTGAAAAAAGCGCAGTCAGAAGGATTTATTAAATAATCCTCCCGACAGTTCGGGACCAAAATAAAAAAATAGCAAGATGGCAAAGAAAGGTAATAGAATCCAGGTAATTTTAGAATGTACTGAGCACAAGACTTCGGGTGTTGCAGGAACTTCAAGATACATAACAACAAAGAACAAAAAAAATACACCAGACAGATTAGAGATTAAAAAATTTAATCCAATCTTGAAACGTGTAACTGTTCACAAAGAAATTAAGTAATAATTAGAAATTTTGATAAAATCTAAAATGTATACATTTGAAGATTTTATTTAAATTTAAATAAAATTTGAATCATGGCAAAGAAAACCGTAGCATCGTTACAAACATCTTCTAAGAGATTATCAAAAGCCATCAAAATGGTGAAATCTCCAAAAACAGGTGCATATACATTCGTAGAATCTATTATGACTCCTGAAGCTGTTGATGAATTCTTGAAAAAGAAATAATTAACAAACACATTATATAGAAAAGCTACTTTCATTCGGAAGTAGCTTTTTTATTTTCTATATTTACCGTTAGAAAAACGTATTGGTTCTTTGGACTTAAATACTTCATTCTTAATACTATTTATACAATGAGTTTTTTTAAAAGAATATTTTCATCAGAAAAAAAAGAAACATTAGACAAAGGTCTTGAAAAATCAAAAACAAATTTCTTTTCGAAGTTAACCAAAGCTGTTGCTGGAAAGTCAAAAGTGGATGATGAAGTCCTGGATAATTTAGAGGAAATTTTGGTAGCCTCCGATGTTGGTGTGAATACAACCTTAAAGATTATTAAAAGAATAGAAGGCCGTGTGGCTTCAGATAAATATCTTGGAATAGAGGAACTCAATCAAATCCTCAGAGAAGAAATTGCTGCTTTATTATCAGAGACTAATACTGGTGAAGCTACTGAATTTGTAATTCCAGTTCAGACTAAGCCTTATGTTTTAATGGTGGTAGGGGTAAATGGTGTTGGTAAAACGACTACCATTGGTAAGTTAGCCTATCAGTTTAAAAAGCAAGGTTATAATGTGGTTCTTGGTGCTGCCGATACTTTTCGTGCCGCAGCTATCGATCAGTTACAAATATGGGCGGATAGAGTAGGCGTTCCTATTGTCCGTCAAGACATGGGAAGTGATCCGGCTTCAGTAGCTTTTGATACTTTGCAGTCAGCAGTGGCACAAAATGCCGATATTGTTATAATTGATACCGCAGGTCGTTTGCATAATAAAATTAATTTAATGAACGAATTGACCAAAGTAAAACGAGTGATGCAAAAAGTCGTTGGTGATGCGCCACATGATGTGTTATTAGTTTTGGATGGTTCAACCGGTCAAAACGCTTTTGAACAAGCAAAACAATTTACAGCAGCTACTGAGGTTACTTGTTTAGCAGTTACTAAACTAGACGGAACTGCAAAAGGCGGTGTTGTAATAGGAATCTCTGATCAATTTAAAATTCCAGTAAAGTACATTGGTGTTGGAGAAGGGATTGAGGATCTTCAGGTTTTTAATAAATATGAGTTTGTAGATAGTTTTTTTAAATAATAGTTAGAATGGATTTCTCTTCTTTGAAAAATACACCTCCGATGTATCTTTATTTAGTGAGCATTATTTCTTTTATATTGGCAAATCTTGTCCGAGATAAAAGTCTTGGTTTCTATTATTTATTGTTGATAATAGGATTGGTTTTCTTTGTTTTGGGTTTTATGAGACGGTTGAAAACCAAGTAATTTTATTGATACAAAGCACTGATTTTTTGCCATAAAGTTTCATCAAAATCGGATAAAGCAAAAGTTGGATTATCTGGATTTGCAACATCTCCCATTCTGATAACGACCATTTTCTTACTTGGAATGACATAGATTTTCTGGTCATTTTTCCCTAAAGCCATATACATATCGGCTGGAGCTGTTGGTATCAAACTGCCATTGAACTGAAGTTGGCTTTGTGGCAAATGATAACTTGATTTCCCGTTGAGCCACCATAAATAACCATATCCCAAATTTATAGTTTGTGAAGTGTTTGTAGCTTCATTTAAATAGTTTTCATTAACTATAGCATTGCTTTCCCATTTTCCTTTGTTAGATATTAACAAGCCAAAGCGTGCCATGGAGCGGGTTGTACTTCCATAAACAGAATTATTACCAAGTTGAAACCATGCGCCATCCATCCCTATTTTATCTTTCAATTTGGTATTGAAATAGGTATTCCAAGTTTGACCGCTGGCTTGCGCAATCACATCCTGTAATTTTACATATACATTATGATACGCCCAACGTGTTCCTGCATCGGCTTTGTATTTTAGGCTTGCTGGATCAACATCATCCGTACTATCATCTAATCCGGAAGTCATGTTGAGTAAATGCTTGTTTGTAATCAAGTTTTCTTTTGCTAAAGGCAGGCTGGTCCAGCCAGTTCCTATGTATTGTGAAACTTTATTGTTGATGTTAATCAGGTTTTCTTGTTGTGCAATTCCCGTTACAGTTGATGTTAGTGTTTTACCGGCACTTGCCCAATACCAAAAAGCATTGGCATTATGGCCATTGAAATAATTTTCCATTACGATTCTTCCGTTGACAAGAATGATAAAAGATTTTGAATTTTTGAGTGTCAAATAATCTAATAATGGTTGCACGGCGGTAGGTTTCCAACCTAAACTTGTAATAGATTTTGTTTCCCAAGTTGTACCGTTTAAAGGCGGGAAATAAAGTGTTTCTGCAGGTGCTGGAGTAGGAGTTGGTTCAGTAGTATCAGAACTGCAACTACTACAGAATAGTAGGATGAGGAGACTGTAGATTATTTTTGACATCTTGCTACTGATTTGTTTCTAATTCCTTTAAGACCAAAAATATAGTAAATAGTTTAATGGGTTTCTACTATTTTTGTTTTCTTTGAATTTAATAAGAGTAACTTTGTATTTAGAAGAAACGTGATTTAACCCGAATTGCTAGCCCTGATGGAAGCGGCATCCTTTTTCTTGCTATTCTGACGAAAGGAAGAATAGCAAGAAAAAGATATAGCGTACAGCAGGAATTAGCTCCTAAAAATAATAATTATATGAAAAAGACACTTAGCATTTTTTTTATAGCATTCCTTTTTGTGGGATGTCAGCAAAAGATAAAACCAGAAGATATTTCAAAATTAAATGGCTATTGGGAAGTTGAAAAGGTGGTTTTTGACTCTATAAAGGATAAAGAATATGGAATGAATGAAGTGTATGATTATTTTGAAATAAAGAATAATAAAGGGATTAGGAAGAAAGTAATGCCGCAATTGGACGGGACTTTTTTGGTGAATGATGTTTACGAAAACGTAACGGTGCGATTTATCGATGATAAAGTATTTTTGGATTATTCGACACCTTATATGAAATGGAGTGAGGAATTGATTGCTGTATCAGCGGAAGAATTAGTATTGCTGAACAAGGAAAAAACCGAATATCATTATAAGAAAGCAACACCAATAAATTTACTAGGCGATGGCAAAACGACTAAATAATCAAAGTACGATAGGGGATGTTTTGAAACAAATTATCCAAGTGAATAAACTGCAACCCGGAATGGATCAAATTGACGTGAAAGATGCGTGGAAAAATCTTATGGGGAATGGTGTGAATAATTACACTAAAAATGTGGTTTTGAAAGGAAGCACTTTGTATGTGGAGTTGAGTTCTTCAGTATTGAGAGAAGAATTAAGTCACGGAAGATCTAAAATTGTGGCTATGATTAATGAGGAGTTAAGACGTGATGTGGTGAAAGATGTGGTTTTGAGGTAATGATTTTAGATTGTTGATTAACGATTTTAGATTTCAGATTTCAGATTTTTGATATAAAAAAATCCCGTTTCAATTTTGAAACGGGATTTTCTATTTATAGGATTTCTAAATCTTAATTCAAAAATCGTTAATCTTCAATCATAAATTAAAATTGCTCTCTTCCAGCAAAATGGAAAGCACCTTCGATAGCTGCGTTTTCATCGCTATCAGAACCGTGAACTGCATTTTCTCCAATAGAAGTTGCGTATGCTTTACGGATAGTTCCTTCAGCAGCTTCAGCTGGATTTGTAGCACCAATTAAAGTTCTGAAATCTTCAACAGCGTTATCTTTTTCTAAAATAGCAGCAACAATTGGTCCTCTTGACATGAATTCAACTAATTCACCGTAGAAAGGTCTTGCAGCGTGAACTTCATAAAATGCTTGAGCATCAGCAACAGTTAATTGCGTTAATTTCAAAGAAACAATTTTGAAACCTGCATTAGTAATCATTGCAAGTATGTTTCCGATGTGTCCGTTAGCAACAGCATCAGGCTTGATCATTGTAAATGTTCTATTAGTAGCCATTTTTTTTGTTTTTTAAATTTTGTGCAAAAATAGTATTTTTTTATTGATTATTTTTACAAATTCGGCATTCAAATAACCGTAATCTGATTAAAGTACAATAATGTCGAATTTGTTGTCCAGTGGTTTGAGCTGTTTGATCAATGTTGGGATAATATTGTCGCCGTTTTCTAGGTAAAATTCTGAAAAATTAATTTGACGTTCCTGTAAACTCTGGTTAGGAAATAATTCGTTTTGCAAGTCGGTAATTCGTTGTAAAATATCGTTTAATTTTCTTTTTTGTGCTTTTAGTAAGCGTTTCTCCAGATTTTCTAATCCTTTAATTTGTTTTACTTCCTGTGCTTTTACAGCTCCAATGAAGGATTCATCTGTTTTATTCGCCACTTCATAAAGGGCGATAAATTGTTTTTGCAATTGTTCTTTCAAATGCATTAAATCGACTGGGAAATCCGATAATTCTGTGGTTTTAGTATTTACTAAGTCAGCTTGTTTTGAAAATAAATCCTTCCAACTCAAATTTAGTTTGTCTGCTTTTTTAGCTTGTTTTTCGGTAGCCAATAGCACAGAGTTTCTAAGCAACAGCATTGGGAAAGTTATTTTTGCTGCAGCAAAAAAGGATTTTAGTTCTAACCAATACGCGATTTCACCACCTCCGCCAATGTAGCATAAATTAGGGAGAATCACTTCTTGATACAATGGACGCATTATCACGTTAGGACTGAATTTTTCAGGATGATTTTCTAAAAGTGATAAAATTTCACTTTCAGAAAACTCAATTTTTGTATGATTTACTTTGTAGGTGTTATTTTCAAAAATGATGCGTTCGCGTAAATTATCTTCAATATAAAACAAATTGATTTCACGAGGATTCACTTGAATGGTATAATCTTTTAGTTTTTCGGCGGTTTCCAATACCAATTTATGGGAGGATTGATAAAGCAATTCTTCTTTTACAAAAGGAATGAAGTTGCGTTTCAAATCCGGATCATCTGCGTCCAAAATAACTAAACCATACGCACTAAAAAGCGCATTAGCCAAAAATCGAGTAGCATCGGCTAAATTATCATGATTAAGATACGAATCTTCAAACAGTTTTTTGAGCGTATTTGCATTTGTACTTGAACCTAATTCCAGTGCATATATTTCAAGGAAATCAGCTAAACCTTCAGTAGACAATCGGCCAACGGGACCTGTACTTTCTTTGTTCCAACGGAATTTTTTGCCTTTAAAATTAAAATAATTGATTTCTTCAAAATCATGATCTTCCGTTGCCATCCAATAAATGGGCACAAAATTATACGTTGGATATTTTGCTTTTAATTCGGTTGTTAAATTAATGGTCGAAATAATTTTGTATAAAAAATACAATGGTCCACTGAATAAATTCAATTGATGACCAGTGGTAATGGTAAATGTATTGGAATTGGCTAAAGCGGCAATATTTTGATTTGTTAAAGCCGAAGTTTCAACTGTAGCATATTGTTTTTGTAAAACAGAAACTAAAGTAGCTCTGTATGTATCATTAAAATTCGCTTTTTTCTCCTGAATTTGTGATCCAAAGTTTTGAAGATTTGGAAAATGATGGTATAAAGATTTGAGATTGCTTTTTTCCTCTAAATAATCATTCATTAAAGTAGAAAAATATCCTGAATTCTGATAGCTGATACTGTCGGTTGGCATGTTTTGAGTTTCTAAATTTGTCGCTAAAGTAATAAAAAGTAAAGTTATGTTTTTTTGGTTTAAGATATGTTTAGGAAATGTCTATTTTTAAATTGCTGTGAATCCATTTTTAACCTTTATTTTTGCACCAAACATATTTCTTTTGAAAACCAAATTATTCGTAATAACGCCTCCTTTTACCCAACTGAATACCCCGTATCCAGCAACTGCTTACATTAAAGGGTTTTTGAATACCAAGAACATTGAGTCTGTTCAAGCGGATTTGGGTATCGAAGTGATTTTGAAATTGTTTTCGAAAGAAGGGCTTTTAAATTTGTTTCAGGTTTCAAATTTCAGGTTTCAAGTTCCTAGCGAAACGATTTCAGATAATTCCAAGAGGATTTTTACTTTACAAGACGAATATCTAAAAACGATTGATCCCGTAATTGCTTTCCTTCAAGGAAAAAATCCAACCTTGGCACTTCAAATTTGTCAGGAAGATTTCTTGCCGGAAGCATCCCGATTTGCGCAATTGGAAGAACTTGATTGGGCTTTTGGAACCATGGGAACACAGGACAAAGCAAAGCATTTAGCGACATTGTATCTTGAAGACATCTCTGATTTTATAGTTGAATGTGTTGATGCTAATTTTGGTTTCAGTCGCTATGCAGAACGTTTGGGGCGAAGCGCGAATTCTTTTGATGAATTGTATGATGCCTTGCAACAAGAACCAACCTATATAGACGAAATTCTGCTTTCAATTTTAAAGGAAAGAATAGAAACTATTCAACCTACATTATTCTTAATTTCGGTTCCGTTTCCAGGGAATTTATATTCGGCTTTTCGTTCCGCACAATGGGTGAAAAAGCATTATCCGAGTATTAAAATTTCAATGGGTGGCGGTTTCCCAAATACGGAACTGCGTTCGCTCTCGGATGTTCGCGTTTTTGAGTTTTTCGATTTTATCACATTGGATGATGGCGAAGCACCAATTGAAGAACTAATAAACGCTGTCTCTTCGAGCGCAGTCGAGAAGCAATATAAACGAACATTCCTTTTAGAAAACGGAAAAGTCGTTTACAAAAATAATTCTCTAAAACACGATTACAAACAATCACAAGTGGGTACTCCCGATTATTCTGATTTGCTTTTGGATAAATATATTTCGGTTATCGAAATTGTGAATCCAATGCACCGCATGTGGAGCGATGGACGCTGGAATAAACTCACTATGGCACACGGTTGTTATTGGGGAAAATGTACGTTTTGTGATATTTCTTTGGACTATATCAAAATTTACGAGCCTGTTGCTGCTAATTTATTGTGCGACCGAATGGAGGAAATGATTGCACAAACAGGAGAGAACGGTTTTCATTTTGTTGACGAAGCGGCACCTCCGGCTTTGATGCGCGCTTTGGCACTCGAAATCCTTCGCAGGAAATTAGCGGTTACGTGGTGGACCAACATTCGATTCGAAAAAAGCTTTACGAAAGACTTGTGTTTACTTCTAAAAGCTTCTGGTTGTATTGCCGTTTCCGGTGGTCTTGAAGTCGCTTCAGATAGATTATTAAAATTGATTGATAAAGGTGTTACAGTAGAACAAGTGGCAAAAGTCACTCGAAATTTCACCGAAGCTGGCGTAATGGTTCATGCCTATTTGATGTACGGTTATCCTACACAAACCATTCAGGAAACCGTGGACAGTCTGGAAATGGTGCGCCAATTATTTGAAATTGGTGTATTACAATCCGGATTTTGGCATCAGTTTGCCATGACCGCACACAGTCCTGTTGGCTTATATCCGGAGAAATTTGGTGTGGTTAAGGAAACCGGAGCGATTGGAACTTTCGCTAATAACGATATTAATTATACCGATTCAACAGGAATCGATCATGATAAATTCAGTTTTGGACTCAAGAAATCCTTATTCAACTTCATGCACGGAATCTGTTTTGATTACGAATTGCAGGATTGGTTTGAGTTTAAAATTCCAAAGACTAAAATTTCTCCCGATTTTATTTTTGATGCTTTGCAGGAAGATGATGATTTCAATATCAAACCTACAGCAAAAATCGTTTGGTTAGGCGGGAAGCCATTTACAGAACATTTTACTAAATCAAAAAAAGGGAATTCCTGGGAAATGATGACTTTGACTTTCCATGATAAAAAGGAAAGTTTCAGCGTTCAAACGAATAAAAAAGAAGGGGAATGGTTGGTAGAAATGTTACAGAAAATCTCTGTTTCCAATGCTGAAATTTATAATTATCAAGAAGTTAAAGCTAATTTCGAATCACATCTTGAAGACTTTGAATTGTTTTGGTACTCCAAACCAATTAAAACTCTTAGAGAATTTGGATTATTAGTGTTATAAATTTTTCTACCTAAACTATACCTATTTAGCATAAAACTTAATCTTAGGTTTACGAAAACGTTTTCTTTTACTTATTTTTACGATTCTAAAATAGAAACAAATGAGTATTGGTTATAAAGTTAATGTAAACGACACTTTTCATTTTGATTTGGAAAAGGAAAGTGTTTCACAACTGGATGCAGTGCGTGTGGAAACGAATAAGTTTCATATTCTACACGAAAACACTCCTTATCAAGCGGAAATCATTACTTCTGATTTTCTTCAAAAAAACTACACTGTAAAGGTAAACAACAACACGTATACCGTCGCCATTTCTAATCCTTTGGATATTTTGATAAAGGAAATGGGATTCGAAACGGGACTTACCAAACAAGTCAATTTTATCAAAGCACCTATGCCCGGATTGATTCTAGAAATCAGTGTTGTGGTAGGTCAAACTGTAAAAGAGAACGACAACCTGATTATTTTGGGCGCCATGAAAATGGAGAACAGTTTTCTTTCCCCGCGAGATGGCGTTATCAAAACCATTTCGGTAGTGATGGGAGATGCCGTAGATAAAGGACAGTTGTTAATTGAATTCGAATAAAACACCACTACTTCGCTAATTAAAAATAAAATATACATCATTCAATACAAGTGAATGTAAGAGAATTAAATTAGCAAACCTGCGGTTAAAAAATAAAAAATGAAAAAAATATTAGTTGCCAATAGAGGGGAAATTGCCATCAGGGTGATGAAAACCGCTCAAAAAATGGGCATTAAAACCGTAGCAGTTTATTCTACTGCGGATAGAAATGCACCGCACGTAAAATTTGCTGATGAAGCCGTTTGGATAGGGGAAGCTCCTTCGAGTCAATCGTATTTAGTAGGAAGTAAAATCATAGAGGTTGCTAAATCTTTAAATGTAGATGCTATTCATCCCGGTTACGGTTTCCTGAGTGAAAATGCTGATTTTGCTGAAGAAGCGGAGAAAAATAACATTATTTTTATTGGTCCAAAGTCGAAAGCGATAAAAATCATGGGAAGTAAACTGGCGGCTAAAGATGCCGTTAAGCAATACAATATTCCAATGGTTCCCGGTTTTGATGAAGCCATTACGGATGTCGAAAAAGCAAAAGTCATTGCGAAGGAAGTTGGTTTTCCAATACTGATTAAAGCTTCTGCCGGAGGTGGAGGAAAAGGAATGCGTGTGGTAGAAAGCGAAGCTGATTTCGAATCTCAAATGGATCGCGCTATTAGTGAAGCGATTGCTGCTTTTGGAGACGGTTCTGTTTTTATCGAAAAATATGTGGGCTCGCCAAGGCATATCGAAATTCAAGTTATGGCGGACAGTCATGGGAATGTGTTGTATTTATTCGAAAGAGAATGCAGCATCCAGCGTCGTCACCAAAAAGTGATAGAAGAAGCGCCTTCTTCGGTTTTAATGCCGGAATTGCGTAAAAAAATGGGTGAAGCTGCTGTTTTGGTGGCTAAATCTTGTGATTATTTAGGGGCTGGAACTGTTGAGTTTTTATTGGACGAAAATAATAATTTCTACTTCTTGGAAATGAACACGCGTTTGCAGGTGGAACATCCCGTTACAGAATTGATTACCGGAACCGATTTGGTAGAACTGCAAATCAGAGTGGCAAGAGGAGAAGCATTGGCAATCAAACAAGAAGATTTGAAAATAAAAGGACATGCGATGGAATTACGTGTGTATGCTGAAGATCCGATGAATGATTTTTTGCCAAGCGTAGGGCATTTGGACGTATATCAATTACCTGTTGGCGAAGGAATTCGTGTGGATAATGGTTTTGAGCAAGGGATGGATATTCCCATTTATTATGATCCGATGTTAGCCAAATTAATCACTTATGGCGAAACCCGTGAAGAAGCCATCCAAATTATGATAAAGGCTATTGAAAACTATCGTGTGGAAGGTGTGCAGACGACGTTGCCTTTTGGGAAATTTGTTTTTGAACACGAGGCGTTTCGTTCCGGAAAATTTGACACGCATTTCGTGAAGAATTATTACAATGCCGATGTGTTGAAAAAACAAATGGCTAATGAAGCCGAAATTGCAGCTCTTGTGGCAATGAAACAATATTTTGAAGATCAAAAAATCGTACGTTTACTAAATTAAAATTGTTGTTTTTACCATTAAGAAATTAAGAAAAATTAAGTACTGCTTTTCTAAATGAAACTTAATTTCTTAATGGTTTTAAATAAAATTAGCGGATTAGCGGTTAAAAAAGAATAGTATGAAAGATAAAATAAATACACTAAACGATAAAATTGCTGAAGCTCATTTGGGTGGTGGTAAAAACAGAATTGCAAAACAACATTCCAATAAAAAACTAACGGCAAGAGAACGCGTCAATTATTTGATGGACGAAGGTTCATTTGAAGAAATAGGAATGCTGGTAACCCACCGTACAACTGATTTTGGAATGGAAAAAGAACTGTATTATGGTGATGGAGTCATTACGGGATACGGAACCATAAACGGACGATTGGTCTATATTTTTGCACAGGATTTTACGGTTTTTGGAGGTTCATTATCCGAAACCCATGCTGAGAAAATCTGTAAAATTATGGATATGGCAGTCAAAATGGGTGCACCCATGATTGGATTGAATGATTCTGGTGGAGCACGTATTCAGGAAGGGGTTCGTTCTTTGGGCGGATATGCCGATATTTTTTATAGAAACGTACAAGCTTCGGGAGTAATTCCACAAATCTCGGCTATCATGGGGCCTTGCGCCGGAGGAGCTGTGTATTCTCCAGCCATGACTGATTTTACGATGATGGTTGAAGATACCAGTTACATGTTTGTAACAGGACCGAATGTGGTAAAAACCGTAACCAATGAAACGGTAACTTCAGAGGAATTGGGTGGAGCAAGTACGCATTCTACTAAATCTGGTGTCGCGCATTGTACCTCGACCAATGATGTGGAATGTCTGGAAGATTTGAAACGCTTGTTGAGTTTTTTGCCACAAAGCAATAAAGAAAAAGCACACCATTTACCTTATAAACTCAATGATGAGGTTCGTACTAAATTAGCGACTATTATTCCGGATAATCCCAATAAACCGTACGACATGCACGAGGTGATTGGTGGAATTATTGACGAAGATTCGTTTTTTGAAATTCATAAAAATTATGCCGAAAATATCCTTGTTGGCTTTGCCAGATTGGGAGGAAAAAGTATTGGGATTATCGCAAACCAACCGATGATTTTAGCGGGTTGTCTGGATGTAAACAGTTCGAAGAAAGCGGCGCGATTTACTCGTTTTTGCGATTGTTTTAATATTCCTTTATTGGTTTTGGTAGATGTACCGGGATTTTTACCGGGAACCGATCAAGAGTGGAACGGAATCATTGTTCACGGTGCGAAATTGTTGTACGCTTTTAGCGAAGCAACCGTGCCGAGAGTAACCGTAATTACACGTAAAGCTTATGGAGGTGCGTATGATGTAATGAACTCGAAACACATTGGTGCCGACATGAATTTTGCCTGGCCAACTGCCGAAATTGCGGTGATGGGAGCCAAAGGAGCCTCTGAAATTATCTTCAAGAAAGAAATCAACGAAGCCGGAGACCATGAGGCAAAACTCTTGGAAAAAGAAGCGGAATATGCTGATTTGTTTGCGAATCCTTACACAGCAGCACAACGTGGTTTTGTAGATGAGGTAATTCTTCCTCAAGACACCAGACGCAAACTGATAAAAGCATTTAGTATGCTCGAAAATAAAGTTAGTGTGACTCCTAATAGAAAACACGGGAATATTCCTTTGTAATTCTTGGATAGAATTGAAGAAACCACCTGATGAAGGTGGTTTTTTTGGTTTTATGCTTTCTAAACTATTTTTCTAATACGAATCGAAACCCAATCCCGTGTAAATTTTCTATTGCAATTCCTTTTTCGTTGGCAAGTATTTTACGCAGGCGGGAAATAAAAACATCCAGACTGCGTCCCATAAAATAATCGTCGTCACCCCAAAGTGAAGTTAGGATTTGTTCTCGTTTTAGAACTGCATTTTTATTGTCTAGAAATAATTTTAGCAGTTCGGATTCGCGTTGCGTGAGGGGTATTTTTTCGTTTTCGTTGTATAGAATAAAATTTTTGGTGTCAAATTGGTATTTTCCAATTTCATAAATCGATTTCTCAGCAGTATTATTTTTATGAGAACGTTTCAGGAAAACCTCTATTTTTAGGATTAATTCTTCAATACTGAAAGGCTTTACAAGATAATCATCGGCGCCCAGACGCAATCCTTTGATGCGATCTTCCTTCAAGGTTTTTGCCGAAAGGAATATAATAGGAATATCAATATTAATCTTTCGAATTTCAGTTGCTAATTCAAATCCGTCCATTTTTGGCATCATAATATCCAGAATGCAAATGTCGAAATCGCCTTTTTTGAAAATTTCCATACCTGTTTTTCCATCGCAACAATGTGTTACTTCATAGTTGTTTTGCTCCAAATTATCTTTGGTAAGGAATGCTAATGTCGCATCGTCTTCAGCATAAAGAATTCTGGAAGTACTCATTATTTATTTGGAATTAAAATGGTTAGGGTAATGCCTTTTTCGAGATTATTGGTGGCGTTAATTTTCCAATGATGTAAATTACAAATCTTCTTTACATAATACAAACCTAATCCAAAACCATTGACTTCATTACTTTTCTCACTTGGAATTCGGTAAAACTTATCGAATATGAAAGAGAGGTTTTTGTTGGGAATTCCGATTCCATTATCAATAAATTCGAGCTTTAGTGTGTAATTTTCTTTCGATAATCGGATGATAATTTCGGGTTTGCCATTACAGTATTTTGCGGCATTGTCAAGGAGATTGTAAACTAAATTATTGAAATGAAAGGAGTCTGCAATTAGTATATAATCAGACGAATCTGATTTGATTGTTGTTGTAACTTCAGGATATTTTAGTTTGATATTTTCGATAGCATTTTCAATTATCGGAACTATCGCAATGTTTTCTGTATTCAATTCCAAAGGAGAATAATCGGATTTGGCTATTGTTAGAATTTTCTCGATATGCTGGTTTAGTTTATTGCTTTGATTGATAATAATTTCGACGTAGATGTAACGTTTTTTATCTTTTTTGATGGATTCTTGCTGGATTAAATAATTGGAAGCAATCAAAATGGAGGATAACGGCGTCTTGAATTCATGCGTCATATTATTAATGAAATCCCGTTGTAATTCCGAGTATTTTTTTTGCTGTAAAAGCGTAAAAATAGAATAGACATAAATCAATAAAATAAGAATTAACACTATCGAAAGGACAAACCAAAACCGCAATGAGCTAAACAAATAAGTGGTTTCATTGGGAAAACGAATAGCAAAATAATAGACTAAATTTTTATGCTTTGGGAAATAAATAGATTGTTTTCCTTTTGATTTGTCCGATAAAGAAATATAGTTTCCATACACCATTTCATCGCTTTGGCAATTGTACATAGCATATTCAAAATCGGTCGTGAGATTCATTTTCTTGAATTCAGATTTTAGATAGAATTCTAAAATGTCGGGTTCAAAATCATTATCAATATTCACTACATAATAATCATTTGATATTTTTTTTACTGGATTTTCTGTGGGTAAATCGTGGTTGGTACCTTGGTATAATTTTTTGGCAACCTCAAGTAGTGCGATATGTATTTTTTGGCTAAACTTTTTTTCCTCAATAGTAAAAGCTTCTTTGGTCCAAAGGAGTTGTGCTACCAGAATACCAACGATGGCAATGATTCCGAGAATGATGATACTATTGAGTTTGTTTAGTTTCAAGTAAAAAATAGATTTAGAAAGTGTAATATTAATCAAAATTACATTCAAATATAACCATTAACAAGTCGTTAACAAACATTTGAAACTGCTTAACAGGAAGTAAAAATTTTCTAATTTACTTTTGGCATGTTCAAATGAAATAATCTTTTGTGTAACTATTATAAAATCAAATTATGAAAATCATCAAAATTTCAATGTTGTCATTAACTCTAGGATTAATGTCATTTTCAGCTATCTCCCCAGCAAATGCTTTGGCATCAAAAATTTCGTCTGTTGCTTCGTCCATTTTATGGAAAAGTGAAAGTATAGATGTTGGTCAAATTCCTCAAAACACGCCAAAAGCCATTAATTATGAATTTAAAAACACAGGAAAAACTACATTAATAATCACCAACGTCAAAGGTTCTTGTGGTTGTACGGCAACAGATTATACCAAAACGCCAATTCTTCCAGGAAAATCAGGAAAGGTTACTGCAACGTACAATGCAGCTAATAAAGGTGCTTTTACAAAAACAGTTACAGTTACTACAAATGTTGAAACAACACCAAAAGTATTAACACTTAAAGGAATTGTTATTTAGGTTTTAAAAGTTATTTATTATAATGAAAACTCGATTTGTCTTATATAACTCGAGTTTTTTTGTGATTGATTCAGATTTTTTTTGATTGTAATTTGATGGTTTTTAGACAAATCATTTTTAATGAAATGTTTATATTTCTTTAAAAAATAAAAAAGTGTAATACAATGGATGCGGAAAAAGTAGTGTTCACTGCTACATTTTTTTAGGATTATGGGACAACTTCGGTTCGGTAGATAATTTTTAAAATGGAGAGAACATTATTAAAGCCGCTTTTAATAAAGGAATTACCCATTTTGATTTGGCCACTATTTTCGGTCTTGTCTTGGGTTTAGCTGAAACTAATTTTAGTAGAATATTGAAAAATAATTTTCAAGGAAAGCTGCGTGATGAAATCGTAATTACGACTAATGTTGGTTATACCATGCGGAACGGCCCATTTGGCAACTGTGGTTCCCAAAATATTTATTATCGAGTTTAGACTAGAGTTTGAAGCGTTTGAGTTTAGAATATATAGATGTTTTTTATTCGCATCGTTTTGATCCTGGAACGCCTTTCGATTATGCCGTACGAAGTGGAAAATCATTGTATGCAGGAATTTCGAACTATAATGTAGAACTAACTAAGGAAGCTACTGAAATTTTAAAACGATTGGGTACGCCTTGCTTGATTCAGGTGAAATATTAGATGTTTGTGCAAGAAACTCAAGCGGGTTTATTAAATGTTCTCGAATAAAAAGGAATGGGGTGTATTGCTTTTCATTTTTGGCAGAAGGACTTTTAAAGGATAAATAACTAAAAGGGATTCCGAAAAATTCAAGAGCTTCTAATCTTAATGGTCATTTAAAAACAGATAAAGTTTCGGCTGAAAGAATCCAAAAAATCATTCAACTGAATACTATTGCGCAACTGAGAAACTAATCATTGGCACAAATGGCTTTAGCTTGGCTAATAAATGACAAACGAATCACTTCTGTTTAGTTCCCTAGGGCAATTTAATAATATCTACAGTTTACAAAATCTGGATTTCTCCACATCCGAATTATTGGGAATTGGAAATATTTTGAGATAATTTCAAAAACTTGAACAAAAGTAGAAATATAGATTTTGAAGACCCAAAAACCAAGGCTAGGTCGCTTTTGCAAAAGTATAGTGTTGATAAATAAACCTTTATTATAATGAATTCCATCGGTTTAAACCGATGGAGTTTTTTTTTATAATAAAAAAGGCTAACTTGCGCTACAGAAAAAAAGTGATATATCTTACAAAATGCGTAGTGCATTTTAGTTCTACTTCTTTTGATTCGAGTTTATTCCATGAAGAGATTGATTAATTTAAATACGTATTCTAAACTAGTTTTGTTGATAATTTCGACAAGTATTTTCTTTTTTCTAATTTACATCTCCCTTTATCTTTATACCGTTCAAGAAGAAAGTAATTTTTATAAAACTACTTACAATCAGTATGATAAGGAAGTTAAGTCCTTGTTTAGACTTAATTCTAAAACTGCAACAGCCACTATTATTGATGTTACGTATTGGAGTGAGTTGGTTCATTTTACAAAAACAAAAGATGAAAAGTGGTATAATCAATATATACTAAGTGAATTTGAATCGTACGAAGCTGATTATATTGGCGTTTACGGTTTAGATAAAAAAATAATCAATAAAACAGTTTCTTCTAAGATTAAAAGCTTTGATTTTATCCCAAAAGAGATGATGGCAGTGCTTTATAAATCTAAACTTAAAAGATTTTATTTAAAAATACCAGAAGGTATTGTCGAAGTTTTTGGAGCAACCATTCACCCTTCTAATGATCCTAAAAAGAATAAAACGAAGCCTTCCGGATATTTTTTTACGGCAAGACTTTTAGACGAATCTTTTTTGAATACTTTAGGGAACATAAGCAGCTCAAAAGTTTATTTGGCTTCTAGCGGTTATGTAATTGCAAATGAAGATGATTTTGTTATTGTAGGCTTAGATCTAAAAGATTGGAAAAATGAAGATGTAGTCAGATTACTTTTTAAAAGACCTTTCAATTTAAATTACACGAAAACAAAAGAGATTCTTTTTATTGTTGTTCTGGTTTCTTTGATAAACATTTTTGTCTACGTTTATTGTACTAAAAGATGGGTTTATAATCCATTAAAGTTAATTAAAAGTATTCTGGAAACGGGTAATATAAATTCGATAAATAGTTTAAAAAGGTCCGATGGAGAGTTTGGATACATTGGAAACCTATTCGAGGAAAATAGCAATCAACGGAAACAACTAGAAATTTCCAAGCAAAAAGCAGAAGAAAGTGATACTTTAAAATCATCTTTTTTGGCTAATTTATCGCATGAAATCAGAACACCTATGAATGCCATAATGGGATTTAGTGATTTACTGCATGATGCAAATTTGGTAGAAAAGGAGAGGTTAGAATATTTAAAAATTATAAAAAACAGTGGTAAAAGCCTAGTCTCAATTATCGAAGACCTTATCGAAATGTCTAAGATTGATGCAAAACAAATTATGCCTAACTATAAAGGATTAGATATAGAAAAATGTATTGCAGAATTGTATGATTCCATCAAGGTTACGATTCCTAAAGACAAAGAAATTCAGTTCTATATTCTTGAAAATCCAGAGAAACTTCAAGGGAATATTCTAACAGATGAAACAAAACTGAAACAGATTATCGTTAATTTAATCACTAATGCGTTAAAATTTACCGATAGAGGTTTTGTGGCTTTTGGGTATTCAATAAACAAAGAAAAAGAAGTTTTAGAATTTAAGATAGAAGATTCAGGTATGGGAATTAGCGAAAATTATTTAAAAGTAATTTTTGATAGGTTCAGAAGAATTGAAGGCGATGGATCTGTGGAATTATCTGGATTAGGATTGGGTTTGTCAATCACAAAAGCTTACGTAGAAATGTTGGGCGGAACAATATCAGTGCGCTCTACAATTGGGTTGGGGTCAGTTTTTTCATTTTCGATACCTTTAAAATTAGATCAAAGGGAAAAAACAATAAAACCCAAAAAAGTTAAGTCTTTTTACAGGAATTATGATAATGAAATTATTTTAGTCGCAGAAGATGATACCATTAATTTTATGCTGTTGAAAAAAATTATTGAATCAAGAAATCATACCGTTCTGAGAGCTAAAAACGGACAAGAAGCAGTAGATATTTGTACAGAAAATCCAAACATTACTTTAGTGTTTATGGATATTAAAATGCCTATTTTAGATGGCTATCAAGCTTTCAAAAAAATAAAAGAGATAAAACCAGAACTTCCAGTTATTGCCCAAACTGCCTATGCCTCATTTGAAGATAAAGAAAAAATGATGCAATTTGGTTTTATGCACTGTATAACAAAACCATTAGATAAGGAAAAAGTATTCGAAATGTTGGATTCTGTTTTTATGGGAATCAACAAATAAAATTTAGGGAATTTAAACTTGAATATTTTTGATTGTGCTCTCTTTGCTTATTTCTAATGTTTTTCGAAATTTTTAGAATCTACCTTCTTTCACACTTTGATTTTTTTAAACTTTTCGTACCATTAATAGCTGTAATTTTACTAGATTTAAAACATTACTAAGCTTGCGTTAATCGTTAATCAATGTTTGAAATGATTTAGAACTGCTGCTTAATTTTCTAAAATTTATATTTAAAAGAATTTAAATTACAAACACATGGTTTTTAAATCGATAAATCCGTTTTCACAACTAATTATAGCTGAACACGAGGTATTGACGAATGCGCAATTGAATCAAAAACTGCAATTATCTGAGCGAGCATTTAAAAATTGGAGGCAAACCACATTTGAGCAAAGAGCAGATAGGATGAAAAAGTTAGCTAACATCCTGAGGGAAAACAAAGCAGCGTTAGGATTGTTAATAACCAATGAGATGGGCAAAGTACTATCAGAAAGTATTTCTGAAGTAGAAAAATCAGCTGGAAACTGTGACTTCTATGCCGAAAATGCTGAAAAAATGCTGAAAGATGAATATTATGATACTCCTTTCAAAAGTTTGTCAGTTTATGATCCAATGGGAGCGGTTTTTGCAATAATGCCTTGGAATTATCCTTTTTGGCAAGTGTTGCGTTATGCTGCTCCGGCAATTATGGCGGGCAATGTGACACTTTTGAAACATGCGCCAAACGTTATTGGTTGTGCTAAAGCTATTGAAAATGTTTTTTTAGAAGCCGGTTTTCCTGAAGGTGTTTTTCAACAAATTACGATTGATATTCCTCAGGTCGAAAGTGTAATTGCGGCGGATATTGTGCATGGAGTTACTTTGACCGGAAGTGAAATGGCGGGATCATCTGTTGCTTCAATGGCAGGAAAACATATCAAAAAATCAGTCATGGAATTGGGAGGTTCAGATGCATTTATAGTTTTGAATGATGCAAATCTTGAAAAGGCAGCTACGGTTGCCACACAATCCAGAATGCTAAATGCAGGTCAGGCTTGCATTTGTGCCAAACGATTTATTGTTACAGAGAAAGTAGCGGATGAATTTACAGCGCTTTTCACCCAAAAAATAAAATCATTGCAACAAGGAAATCCATTACAGCAAGGAATTAATATGGGGCCACTAGCTCGGCTTGATTTAGCGGAGAAATTAGCAAATCAATTGGAAAAATCATTGCACCAAGGTGCTAAATTAATAGTAGGCGGGGAGCGCGAAGATTGTAATTTTCAACCTACGCTAATAGATTTTGTTGATTCAAATAATATTGCTTTTCAGGAAGAAACATTTGGACCATTAGCAACTGTTATTAGAGCTAAAGATGAGAATGATGCTGTAACGATTGCCAATAATCATAGATATGGATTAGCTTCTGCAATTTGGACAGAAGATCGAGAAAATGCATACAGACTGGCAAGGAGAATTGAAGCGGGGAATGTGTTTGTGAATTCATTAGTCCGATCTGATTCCAGGGTTCCTTTTGGAGGCATAAAAAAATCAGGTTATGGCAGAGAATTAGGAGCAATAGGAATCAAAGAATTTATGAATATGAAGTCATTGATTATAGAATAATTGTATTTAGTGCATATTATAAGTAAAGAATCGAGAACAGGAATTGTATTTATAACAAATCTGTTCTCGATTTTTTATTCACTCGATTCCTATTTATAAAAGTATCAAGTTGTCAATTCATTACTTGATTTAAACTTACTAATAGGTATAAATAGCTGCTTTTAAATCTTTTGGTTTATTAGAAAGAATCACAATAAATGCAGACCCTTTAAGCGCGGCATTTTGTTTTAATCGTTTTTTACCATTATCAGAAAACGATAAAGAAGATTCTCCTTTCGTTCCTCCGTAATAACTTGTAATTATCCCAGATTCTTTCAATCCGATGGTTTGATGTTTTTTTAGTACAATAACTTTTTTATAATCTGATTTTCCATTTAGTTGAATTTTTTCAGATACGATTTTGGAATCACTTTTTGACTTTTCATTCAATTGTGCTACCGCGTATTGACTGATTGTCTTTTCTTCAGCGCTTTGAGGTAAAGTGTAGTACACTAAATTATTTGTTGTTTTAATAAAATTTATATCAATTGTTTCTCCATCATGTTTGATAATTTGATGTGTTTGCGCAATTAATGAGGTGGTAAATAAAATAGTGAAGGTTATAAATAAATTTTTCATGTGTTTAGATAATAGTAAAGGTGTATGATCCCATTTTTAAATTGGGACATATATTAATAATGTTTTTATTAAAAAATAAGGACTATACTATTTCTGGCGGAGGAGTGAAATTTTTTAAAGCAAACTCTTTGACTACAAATAAATCGAAAGAATTAATTCTTTTTTTATTGAAAGAGTAATATTCGAAACAATTAAAAATTTCAATTGAATCAATAAAAAGTAGTTTTAGTTTGCTCTCTAAATTGTTCTCTTCAGTTTTGTTTTCTGTTAGTTCATAAAAATCGTATTGCTTTTCATGAATAAGTATTGAAAGTTTATCACTTACCCAAATAATGGAAAAAGTGAGGAATACAAGTAAAACGGAGATTTTAAGTAGTAAACGAAACATGTTTTAAATGTACTAAAAAAGGAATCTTTGAACTATTAAAACTTTCATAAAATAAGTATTAATAATAATGGGATGTATTTTTTACAAGTGTTGATTCAGTCGCTTTTTCAATGTGGTGTAAATTGTATTTCTAAAGATGAAATTGTTGGATATAGATTTCGTAGTTAAAAAAAATCGATGAAGTTGCGTTTTTTTTTAATCACAATAATAATATTTAAGTGTATTTATTATTGGGGGTATGTGTTTTTTTTAGATAAAAATTACGCTAATAATGATTTTAAAATTTTATTTTAGATTTTTAGTTTAAAAAAATAGGGGGTGTCTTGTAAAAATATATTATTGAATTTTTAAAATTGATACTTTAAAATACGGAATATCCATTATTTTTTATTCATTTTTCGTTATTAATAATTCTTCTCAAAACATGGCAAAAAAGTGCCAAATAGTAATTCAAGTGAAATAAAAGTTAATAAATTCGCTTCAGAAACAAGAAAATTTCACATTAAAAAAAGTGCATTTCAAAGCAGTTTTCTTGATTGTAAGTATTAGAATTTTTAAACCGTATAAACTAAGACCAAAATAATAACCAAACTAGATTACTAATTAAAACAAATTAAAGATGAAAAAAAACCTAGCTATTTTAGCATTATTGCTAACAACAAGTTTAACTTTCGCACAAGACGCTCCAGTCGTACCTTCAACTACTTTTGCAGGATCTGCTGATGCATATTACAAATATGATTTTTCTGGTGTAGACAACAGTTTGACCAGTTTCACAAATTCTCACAATTCTTTTGAGTTAGGGATGGCATCTATCGAAGCATCTCATAAAATGGGTAAAGCATCTGTTTTTGTTGATTTAGGGTTTGGAAACAGAGCTGCTCAATTTGCTTATAATGATGGTGCTTCAACTTTCATGATTAAACAATTGAATTTCACTTATGAGTTTTCAGATAAATTTAAAGTTACTGCAGGTAGTTTTGGAACTCATGTGGGATATGAATTATTGGACGCTGTAGACAATAAAAACTACAGTATGTCTTATGCATTTACGTATGGTCCGTTCTTTAATACCGGAGTAAAAGCGCAATATACCTCTGGAAAATTTACTTTTATGGCAGGGGTTTCAAATCCAACAGATTTCAAAACAACAATTGAAGCGGGTTCAAATCAAAAAACGTTCATAGGTCAACTAGGTTATGTTGGTGACACTGGAAGTGCATATTTCAATGTTACTTCAGGAAGTAGTAATCCTGCTTCTGATGAAAACAAAACACAATTTGATTTTGTAGGTTCAAAGAAAGTGAGTGATTCATTCTCTTTAGGATTCAACGGTACTTATGCAATGACTAACAATGACTTTGATAGTTCTTTGGATGGAGAATGGTTTGCTTTAGTCGGATATGCTAATATCGCATTGAAAGAATCATTAAGCTTAGCTTACAGATTAGAGTATTTAGATGCTAAAGATGCTACTGCTGGATTAGGTTCACTTGCTGGAACTAGTGTTGTAGGTAATACTTTATCACTAAACTACAAAGTAGGAAACTTGACTATTATTCCTGAGTTCCGTGTTGACACAGCTTCAGAAGATATTTTTACAAATAGTGATGCAGCTCCAAAAGGTTTAACAGCTTATGCATTACTGGCGACAACTTATTCGTTCTAATATTTAATTAATATTTTTTTTTTGCTGCCAAGATGCTTTCAAGTATTTTGGCAGCTTTTTTTTGTTTAGATTTTATTTGCTACACCTGTTTATGTAATTCAGCCACAAAAGGTTGAATGATTTATGCATTATTGGTAACAACTTATTTATTCTAGTCATGAAATATTTTTTTTTCAAGGTGTTTTTGAGAATATTGAAAGCTTATTTGTTTGATTTCTAAGACAGTGGAGGTCTGTATAATGATAAACTAAGTGAAGATTTTGAGATGTACATAAATATAAAACGGTTCTTTGAAAGATTCAAAAAACCGTTTTATAGGTATCGTATTATATGTAAACTACTTATTGTTTTTTATAAATAGAATAAATGGTGTTTCTTGTTTTTTCATCTAATACATCATTAACTTCTGTTTGAATATAATGTAGTTTAAAAGCAGTTATTGCCGCAGGTAGATTTTTAGTGTCATACCCTATGATTCGCAATCCTTGTTCAACACTAAAATCAATTGGAGCAGTTTCTAAAAACTCATCAGACCAGAGACCAAAACCTTTCTCTGCTAATATTTTCCAGGGAAACAATTGGCTTGGATCTTTTTTTCTGGTTGGTGCAATATCTGCATGGCCAATGATGTTTTGAGCAGGAATATTGTAATCTTTTTTTAGCTTCGTTAAAAGTGCCAGTAAGCTATTGATTTGTAATTCAGAAAAAACTTCAGATCCGTTGTTGTCTAATTCAATTCCTATAGATGCCGAGTTAATATCGGTATTTCTCCCCCAAGTACCAGCACCTGCATGCCAAGCTCTTAAATAATCATTCAACATTTGGACTACTTTACCGTCATCTGAAATTACATAATGGGAACTCACTTGAGATTCTATTTTAGTGAATGTCTTTAGCGTTTGCTGTAATGAATCCTGTGCTGTATGATGGATAATAATGAAATTCGGCTTTCTTAAATTAAAATTTACGGTTCCTATCCATTCTGTATTAACGCCGTTTTGCAAAGGCGTAGATCCCATTTTGAAAATAGTGTCTTTATAAGTATGCAGCTGTTTTTTGTATAGTGTGTCAATGTTTATTTCTACGTGAGGAATAATAGGTAATGGCTGTGGATCTTTATTAGAAATGGTTTCTTTTAATGATTTAAGCTTAGTGTTATAAATTTCATCACTCTTTTTATAAGGATTTGTTGAGCAGGATACAGCGATAACTGACAAAATAAGGTAATAAAAAATTTTTCTCATGTAGGTTTTCATTTAGCAACGGACTAAAATCGATTAGTTAGATTTCTTTTTAGCTTTCGATTTTTTAGGATTTTTAGCTTCTTCATTCAAAGCAATATATTTTTCCTTTTGGTCTTTGTTTAACAATTCCATTATTTTTCTATCAGTAGTTTCTGAAAGAGCTTTGATATTTTTTATTTTGTCATCTTGGCTAACTTCTGCTTTTATTAGCATGCCTTGTGTTTTTATGCTTTCGGTCAATATGTTAGAGATTGCAATAACCTGAAGCTCATCAAGAGTGAGTTCCGGTTTTATTCGCTCTATGATTTTTCCAACCGTTACTTCAACAGGAATTTCTTTTGGTTTGTCCTGAGTTCTGGATTGATCCATGCCACTATTCATTCTGCGATTACTTCCATAACCATTGCCGTAACCGTTTCCATATCCGCCATTACCGTATTGTGCAGAAATTATATTTGTAGATAATAATATAAAAGCGATGATAAGTAGTGATTGAAATGGTTTCATATTTAGTTTTTAAAATAGATTAAAATCGTCTTAAGAAAATTATGCTGGTTCTCCGTACAGATCAAATTCTGTTGCTTCAGTAATTTTTATCAGTACAAACTCACCCGTTTTTACATAATGTTTTGATGCGTCAATCAAGACTTCATTATCTACATCTGGGCTATCAAATTCAGTTCTTCCTACAAAATGTCCACCTTCTTTTCTGTCGATGATGCATTTGAATGTTTGTCCCACTTTCTCCTGGTTTAAATCCCAAGAAATTTGCGACTGTAGTTCCATAATTTCGTTTGCACGTTCTTGTTTTACGTTGTCTGGAACATCATCTTCCAGTGCGTAAGCATGCGTATTTTCTTCGTGAGAATAAGCAAAACAGCCCATTCTGTCAAACTTCATTTCTTGAACAAAATCTTTCAAGATGTTGAAATCTTCTTGTGTTTCACCGGGATATCCTACAATCAAGGTCGTACGAATAGCCATTCCGGGAACAGCAGCGCGGAAATCTTTTAATAATTTTGTTGTTTTTGCTTGAGTTGTTCCGCGACGCATTGACTTCAAGATAGAATCTGAAATGTGTTGCAACGGAATGTCAATATAATTACAAATTTTAGGTTCGCGCTTCATGATTTCCAAAACATCCATTGGGAAACCAGTAGGGAAGGCATAGTGCAAACGAATCCATTCTATTCCTTCTACTTTTACTAACGCTTCTAGTAATTCACCAAGATTTCTCTTTTTATAAAGATCCAACCCATAATAAGTCAAATCTTGAGCAATCAAAATCAATTCTTTCACGCCATTTTTAGCTAAACCTTCCGCTTCTTTTACTAATTTTTCAATAGTTTGAGAAACATTTTTTCCTCGCATTAACGGAATCGCACAAAAGCTGCAAGGTCTGTCGCAACCCTCTGAAATTTTTAAATACGCATAATTTTTTGGGGTCGTAGTCAATCGTTCTCCCAATAATTCATGCTTATAATCCGCTCCTAAAGCTTTCAATAATTGTGGTAATTCTGTAGTACCAAAAAACTGATCTACATTTGGTATCTCTTTTTCTAAATCTGGTCTGTAACGTTCGGATAAACATCCGGTAACGAATACTTTATCGACCAATCCTCTTTCTTTCTTGTCAGCATATTCCAAAATCATATTTACTGATTCTGCTTTAGCATTATCAATAAATCCACAAGTATTTATTACAATAATATTTCCCTCTTCTGCTTCCGGAGCTTCGTGCGTAACATCTTTTCCACTTGCGCGAAGTTGTCCCATTAGCACTTCACTGTCATACACATTTTTCGAACACCCTAGAGTGATTACGTTGATTTTATTCTTTTTTAAAGACTTAGTTCTCATAACATTAGAATCCCGATAATTTGGGAATTTTGCAAAATTACAATTTTTATTTTTAGGACCATAAATCTTTGTGTTTTTTATGGAGCTATTCCTGCTGTACGTTACAAACGAAGTTCAGTGAACTCCAATAAAAATAAAAGTATAGTGAAATAATCTCCCGAAAAAACGTGAGGATTTCTCCCGACGCTTCGGGACCATCAGGGCTAAAAAAAATCCGTTCCATGATAACGAAACGGATTTTAAATTTTATTTTTCGGAATTATTACAATTCAAATAGTAATGTTACTGAAAGATTGTTGTTTATGGCCTTTATACTGGCACCATCTGTAAATCCTTGATTAAAAAATCCTTGTTGTGAGTTTCTCTTGGCATAAGAATACGCTAAATCTACTTTGGTAGAACCAAAACTGTATCCTAAACCTGCTGAATATCCGGTTAAATCTCCTATTGTTACAGCGTTTTTATAAGGACTTTGTTCGTAACGATATCCTGCTCTTAGACTTAAAGCATCAATTTTATATTCAGCACCTATTCGTAGTTCGCCTGTGGTGTCTAAGATTGAATTCATATCGCTGTTTAAATCATTAAAATAAGGATCGTTTTCAGGTTTAAATTTAGTGTTGCTGTAATCCTTAATAGCGTAATCAACACTTATTAAGCCAGATTTTCCAAAAACATAAGCAAAACTTCCCGTTAGTTTGCTTGGTGTTTGTAATTTATAAGGTTCGTAAATATTAACAACCTCAGGGTTTACTACGTCATTAGTATCGTCTGCATTTGTTGCACTGCTTACTGCAACCAGTCTTTGAGACAGCTCATCATTTAATTTATACCATGTTGATGATTCGTAAGCTAGACCTAAACGAATCTCGTCAGAAACCTTCGCAATCGCTCCTAATTGAAATGAGAATCCTGTTCCGTAAGTGTATAGGTCATTTTCAAAACTCAATCGGGTTACAGTGTAATCATTTGTTAATGGTGCATTGTTATCTTCGTAAAAAGTAGATGATTTGTGAAAGTCAGTGAAATGGGAGTTCAAATTCAGTCCTATGAATAACTTGTCATTATATGATGTTGCTGCATTAAAAGATAATTTTCCGTTATATCCTGTGCTGTAAATGGAGTTTTCTTGGTAATAATTACCTCCAGCAGGAACATTCGAGGTGTAAGGAGAATTATTATTATTTCCATCAACGGCATCAATAATAAAACCTTGGTATCCTAAAAATGCTTGTTGCGCTGCAAATCCATTTAAATTTGGATACTGGTTATTAGGGAGATTGCTTCCTAAAAATGAATATAAGTCTGAAATAGATTCTCCGGGATTTGTGTTGACAAATTCTTGAGGTACTGGAGCTCCGTTATTCGAATTGTTAGCATAACTTAAAAAGTAATCCCCTATAGAATTGTTTGGGTTGGTTCCTGCAGAAAAAAATCCGTTGTCAAAATTAGTAATGTTTTCGTAATTAACGCCCAATGAAATCTTTTTCCAATTGCTGTTTGGGTTTCGGTTATTAAAAACGAAAACGGCGCCCGCTTGGTTCAAATCAAACGAATTGTTTTTTTCGCTTGATGTGCTGCCAAAATAATTAGACTTATTTTTTGTGTCAAAATTACTTAAGGTAAGAGCCATTTGGTTGTTTGTAAATACTGCAGAACCCGCAGGATTTACATTTATAGATGATAAATCACCACCAAGAGCTCCAAAAGCACCACTCATAGCTCTAAATCGAGCTGTCCC
This sequence comes from Flavobacterium pasteuri, assembly GCF_048286615.1. NCBI lineage: Bacteria > Pseudomonadati > Bacteroidota > Flavobacteriia > Flavobacteriales > Flavobacteriaceae > Flavobacterium > Flavobacterium pasteuri. Next base: position 121,776 of record NZ_JBLVPN010000003.1, read on the forward strand.
GTTCAGGTTGTCTTGCGCATAACGCATGGCATCTGATATTTCTTGTGATTGTGCAACGCTTGCAGTGAAGCCTAAAGCTAATAAAAATATATATTTTTTCATTTTTAATTCGTAGGTTTTAATTTAATATCAAAATTGGAAGGTGTGTAGAGGTTATTATCCTCTTCCGCCTCTTCCGCCACCACCTGATGATCTTCCGCCACCACCAGAATTCCCGGAACTATTTGAGCTAGGGCTGTATGATCTTGAATTGTTGTCATTCCTTGAACTTGGAGTGTAGGATCTTTCAGGTCTGTTGTTTTCGTTTCGAGTGCTATTCGTGTTCGATCTTCTGCTAGGTGTACTATTGGAATTGTTTTGATATTGTCCTTGATTTCTTGAAAATGTTGGGTTTGTTCTATTGAATCCGTTTGTAGTACTTCTACTTCTTAAATCAGTATTTGTATTTGCTCTGTAATTTGAATTGTTTCTACGGCTAACGGTATTGCTCTGGTTTCTAGAGTAATTTGCTGAATTTCGGGTGCTGTAATTTCTATCCCTACTTGTGTTAGTAGTGTAAGAGGAACCTCTTCTGCTTGCGTTATAGGAATAGGCTCTGTTATCGTAGTAATTAGGGTATCCCCAATTATTGCCATACCAGTTATTCCAGCCCCAATTGTTTCCATACCAACTATTCCAACCCCAATTATTTCCGTACCAATTATTCCATCCAAAACCAACGTTCCATCCCCATCCATAACCGGCATTCCATCCCCAGTTATTTCCATACCAATTATTCATTCCCCATCCGTTGTCGTAAACGTTTATACTTACAGTTTGAGGATTGCTGCCCCATCCGGGATAGTTGTTGTAGTCTAGGCTGTCGTTTTCTATGTTATAATCATTGTAATTGTCTACATCTGTGAAAATTTCCACAGGTTGGTTGTTGTTCTGTAAAGACCCGAAGTAGTCTTTGTATTGATTGTTTGGAGCATTTTGCGTCCCTACTTCTGCAGCTCTTCTTGGAGCGTTACCATATATTCCGTCAGAATCATAGTAAGAACTGTTTTTGTAGGAACCACAGGATGTCAACAAGACGCTCAAAATTCCAACAATGAAATATATTGTTGAGTTCTGGAAGGAAAGAGTACTAGTTTTCATATATATGGAGTTTTTATTGTTGCACATTACAAAAATAGTTAGTTTTGCTGAACTATTTACTTAAAAATTATTAATACAAAATTTGTGCCAAACTATTCAATATGAGTAAGAACTTAACTACAAGATCAGAAGATTATTCAAAATGGTATAACGAGTTGGTTGTCAAAGCCGATTTAGCCGAAAATTCAGGAGTTAGAGGTTGTATGGTTATCAAACCTTATGGCTATGCGATATGGGAAAAAATGCAAGCTGAATTGGATCGAATGTTTAAAGAAACAGGGCATCAAAACGCCTATTTTCCGCTTTTTGTTCCTAAAAGCATGTTTGAAGCTGAAGAAAAAAATGCGGAAGGATTTGCAAAAGAATGTGCAATTGTAACACATTACAGGTTAAAAAATGATCCAGACAGGCCAGGGAAGCTTATGGTTGATCCTAATGCAAAATTGGAAGAAGAATTAATAGTCCGTCCTACAAGCGAGGCTATTATTTGGTCTACTTACAAAGGATGGGTTCAGTCCTACAGAGATTTGCCTTTGTTGATTAATCAATGGGCGAATGTAGTGCGTTGGGAAATGAGAACCAGATTGTTTTTGCGAACAGCAGAATTTTTATGGCAAGAAGGGCACACGGCTCATGCTACAAAAGCAGAAGCAGTTGAAGAATCAGAAAAAATGATGAATGTATATGCTGATTTTGCCGAGAATTTTATGGCAATTCCAGTTATAAAAGGGATGAAAACTGAAACCGAACGTTTTGCAGGAGCTGAAGAGACCTATTGTATCGAAGCTTTAATGCAAGATGGGAAAGCTTTGCAAGCTGGGACATCACACTTTTTAGGTCAGAATTTCGCGAAGGCTTTTGACGTTAAATTTGCAAATGCCGAAGGAAAACAAGAATATGTTTGGGGTACTTCTTGGGGAGTTTCTACTCGTTTAATGGGTGCATTAGTAATGACGCATTCAGATGATCAAGGATTGGTATTGCCTCCTAGTTTAGCACCTATTCAGGTAGTGATTGTTCCTATTTATAAAACAGAAGAGCAATTAGCCTCTTTAACTGCTGAGGTGAATATTTTGATCGCAGCTTTACGAAAATTACACATCTCTGTGAAATTTGATGATAGAACGACTCAGAAACCTGGTTTTAAATTTGCTGAATGGGAATTAAAGGGTGTGCCTGTTAGAATTGCCGTAGGTCCAAAAGATTTAGAAAATGGAACTTTCGAGGTAGCAAGAAGAGATACGTTGACTAAAGAAGTAGTTTCTAAAGATGGAATTACAACTTATATAAGTGATTTATTAGAGCAAATTCAAAAAGAATTGTTCGAAAAAGCATTAAATTATAGAAATACGCATATTACTGAAGTAAATAGTTTTGAAGAATTTAAAGAGGTTTTAGATGCTAAAGGAGGTTTTGTATCAGCACATTGGGACGGAACTGCAGCAACTGAAGAGAAGATTAAAGACCTGACTAAAGCTACCATCAGATGTATTCCTTTAGACAGGGTAGAAGAGGCGGGAAGCTGTGTTTTTACTGGGGAAAGCTCAGCGGGTAGAGTGTTATTTGCGAAGGCGTATTAAAAAAAATATTTTTTTTTTGCTTGTACTATTGCACGTTTCAAAAATAGTTGTATTTTTGCATCCGCATTAGAGAAGCAGGGCCCGTTCGTCTATCGGTTAGGACGCATGGTTTTCATCCATGTAAGAGCGGTTCGATTCCGCTACGGGCTACTATTTTTATTGCATGTTAAAGTTTTCCTGAACTTAGAGGGAGTAAGGCCCGTTCGTCTATCGGTTAGGACGCATGGTTTTCATCCATGTAAGAGCGGTTCGATTCCGCTACGGGCTACAAATTTCAATATTTTATTGATAAAAACTTAGGGGATAATGGTCCGTTCGTCTAGGGGTTAGGACGCCAAGATTTCGTCTTGGTAACAGGGGTTCGATTCCCTTACGGACTACAATTAGTTGTAAATAAGTTTTGTAAAACAGAGGTTGGTGTCTCCAATCGTTGTTTTATTAGTTAAAACCAAAGTGATTGATTAACAATTGTGGGAGGTTTTTCTTTTTTAACTAATAGTTTATAACAATTATTACAATTAAAAAAAAATAAAATAAAATGGCAAATCATAAATCAGCTCTAAAAAGAATTAGAAGTAACGAAAAGAGAAGAGTATTAAATAGATACCAACATAAAACTACTCGTAATGCAATCAAAGCATTGAGGATAGCTACTGATAAAACAGATGCTACTTCTAAATTATCAAGCGTTATATCTATGATTGATAAATTAGCTAAAAAGAATATTATTCATGATAATAAAGCTTCTAATTTAAAATCTAAATTAACTAAGCACGTTGCTAAATTGTAATAAATACAACAGTTAAAATATAAAAAAAGCTCTCACAAAATGAGAGCTTTTTTTATGTCTTAACATTTTTCTATTCCATCTTGTTTTTTAAGTATTCAAGCATTGAACGGGTAATTGGTTTAGATAAGAAGTCAATTACCATTGGGTATTGTTTTGTTTTTTTTAAGTCTTCGGGATCTATGGTTGAGGAAAGTACAACGACTTTAATAGTATTGAATTCTGAAAATTCCGGGCTATTGAAATGATCTAAAAATTCCCATCCACCCATTACTGGCATATTCAAATCTAAAAAAATTAATTGCGGATGTTCGTTTGGTTTGTTTTTGGCATATCTGAAGGTGTTAAAGAAGCTAAGTGCTTCTTCTCCATTTTGAGCTGTTATTATTTCATTAGAAAACGATGATTTGATTATTACTTTTTTGCATAACATAAGTGTTATAGGGTCGTCATCAATACATAAAATTTGATCTAACATTATTGTTTATTTTTGAATGTTAATGTAAACGTAGTTCCTTTATTGACTTCGCTTTCAATTTCAATTGTTCCTCCCATCGTTTCAACTTGTGATTTTACTAAATAAAGGCCCAGTCCTTTGCTGTCAGGGTAATTATGAAAACGTTGATAAAGTCCAAATACTTTATCTCTATTTCTTTCTAAATCGATACCTATTCCGTTGTCTTTAAATATTAATACCACAGTGTCGTCCATTTCTTGGGTGGTAATAGTTATTTTGAGCTTTCTGCTCTCGGATTTGTATTTTATTGCATTTGTTAAAAGATTCAATAATATGCTTTCTATATATGCTTTATTGATGTTTATAATAGAAACTTTTTCGAAATTCAGTTTTATGATTGGTTTGTATAATTCGATTTGAAAACTAAGCTGGTTAAAAACATTTTCAAAGATTTCTTTTATTAAAACAGCTTCTTTTTGAATCGAAGGATTGTCTTTTATGATAATAACTTTTACTAAATCATTGATTGTGTCATTTAATAAATGAGTAGATTTATTAAAGCCGTTTAGTATTTCTTTTAATTCTTGGTTTTCAATAGGGATGTCTTCCAATAGATTCAGCAATCCAGTTAAATTTGATAATGGAGCCCTCAGGTTGTGCGACGTTATGTATGAAAACTGCTTTAAGTCTTTATTAGTTTGAGTTAATTCCCGAATAAGTTGTTCTTTTTCTTTTTCTTGCTTTTTTTCAACGGTTATGTCTCTTTGAATCGATATCCAGTGAGAAAGTTCATTCTCAGTATTATAAATTGGTATCATGGAGAAACGAACCCAATATTCTTCTCTTTTTTTGTTTAGGCTGATTGTCTCTATAAGACATTCTTTTTTGTTCTTAATGGAGCTTAACAGTTTTTCAAGTTTGTTAATATCGGAATTTGGACTATTGAAAGGATCTGCAGGTTTTCCGGAAATCTCTTCAAAATCATATCCTGACATAGAAGAAAATGCTGGGTTGGCATAAATGACGTTAGGAATTTTTTCGTCAAAGGAATTGGCTTCGGTAATGATAATTGAATCTTTTGATTGTGTAAATACGGTTTCTAGTAATTTAAGTCTTTGCTCTTCTTCTTTTTGTTTTGTGATGTCTTGTATAGCACCAATCATTCTGATGGCTTTTCCATTTTCATCTTTCAAGAGAAAGCCTCTGTCTAAAACGTATTTATAGGAATTATTTGCGCATTTAAAGCGATATTGATCCTGCCAGTTTTCGGTTTTTTGTTCTATAAATGAATAAAGTCTGATGGACATCTTAATGCTGTCTTCAGGGTGAATTTTATCAAACCACCATTTTGAATTATTACCAACTTCATCTTTAGTGTAACCAAAAACATTTTCAATTCCTTTATTCCAAGAAAAGCTGTCTTCTTGGATTTTCCAGTCCCAAATTGTATCACTAGTTGCCTTGGCTACAATATCGTATTTTTCATTCGACTCTTTAATTTTATCGTTTGTATTTTTAAGCTTTTTAAAAATGGCGATGTTTCTAGTGTCGTTTTTAGATAAAATGAGTTTAAAAATTATTCCGGTAAAAAAGACAAATAAGATATCTTTTGTGAAAGTATAAAATGTATGATTTGTATCTAAAATATATTGTTGTAATAATTTATGGCTTACAATAGCTACAAACATTGCTGTGATGATGTAGACTATGATTACTTGATTGGTTTTGCTTTTCATTACTCAAATATAATTAATTATTGCTTAATTATTAAAGAACAATCATAACTTATTTTTTAGAGATTTTTTTAAAAGCCTATTTTTGTGTCTAATGCGTTAAGAATATGTAAACTATTGCATAAATATTTTTTATATCAAAATAAAGTGTACCTTTGCACCCATTAAAAATCACAGATGGAATCTATTAGAAACATTGCAATTATTGCCCACGTCGATCACGGTAAAACAACTTTGGTTGATAAAATTATGTATCACTGTCAGTTATTTCGTGATAACGAAAACACAGGTGACTTAATCCTTGATAACAACGACTTAGAGCGTGAAAGAGGTATTACTATTACTTCAAAAAATGTTTCTGTAGTTTACAAAGGAACAAAAATCAACATTATTGATACTCCTGGTCACGCCGATTTTGGAGGAGAAGTAGAACGTGTATTGAACATGGCGGATGGAGTTTGTCTACTTGTAGATGCTTTTGAAGGTCCAATGCCTCAAACTCGTTTTGTATTACAAAAAGCTATTGACTTAGGTCTTAAACCCTGCGTTGTAATCAATAAAGTTGATAAAGAAAACTGTACTCCTGAAGAAGTTCATGAAAAAGTTTTTGATTTAATGTTTGAATTAGGTGCTGAAGAGTGGCAATTGGATTTTCCAACTGTATACGGTTCTGCTAAAAATAACTGGATGTCTGACCATTGGGAAAACGTAACTGATAATGTTGAAGCATTGTTGGATATGGTTATTGAAAATGTACCAGCTCCTAAAGTTTCTGAAGGAACACCACAAATGTTGATTACATCTTTAGATTTCTCAGCATTTACAGGTCGTATCGCTATCGGTCGTCTTGAAAGAGGTATTTTGAATGAGGGTATGCCAATCTCATTAGTAAAAAGAGACGGTACTGTAATTAAATCTAGAATTAAAGAACTTCATACTTTTGAAGGTCTTGGTCGTAAAAAAGTACAGCAAGTAATTGCTGGAGACATTTGTGCAATTATTGGTGTTGAAGGATTTGAAATTGGAGATACTATCGCTGATTTTGAAAACCCAGAAGCGTTGAAAACTATTGATATTGATGAGCCTACTATGAGCATGTTGTTTACAATTAATGACTCTCCTTTCTTTGGTAAAGAGGGTAAATTTGTAACTTCTCGTCATATTAGAGATCGTTTGACAAAAGAATTAGAGAAAAATTTAGCAATGAAATTAGGTGAAACTGATTCAGCTGATAAATTTATGGTTTTTGGTCGTGGTGTACTTCACTTATCTGTTCTTATTGAAACAATGAGAAGAGAAGGGTATGAATTACAAATCGGTCAGCCACAAGTAATCATCAAAGAAATTGATGGTAAAAAATGTGAACCAATTGAGGAATTAACAATCGATTTACCAGAAACACTTTCTGGAAGAGCGGTAGAGTTTGTTACTATGCGTAAAGGTGAAATGTTGAGCATGGAAACTAAAGGAGAGCGTATGATTGTTAAATTCAATATCCCATCTCGTGGAATTATTGGATTGCGTAACCAGTTACTTACTGCAACTGCAGGTGAGGCTATTATGGCACACCGTTTTATAGGATATGAGCCTTACAAAGGAGAAATTGCTGGACGTAACAAAGGTTCATTGATTTCTATGGAAAAAGGAAAAGCTATTCCTTATTCTATTGATAAATTACAAGATCGTGGAAAGTTTTTTGTTGAACCAAATGCTGAAATTTACGAAGGTCAGGTAATTGGAGAAAACTCTCGTGGAGATGATATGTGTGTTAACGTTACGAAAGAGAAAAAACAATCTAACGTTCGTTCTTCTGGAAATGATGAAAAAGCAAGAATCATTCCTCCAATTATTTTCTCATTAGAGGAAGCTTTAGAATACATTCAAAAAGATGAATATGTTGAGGTTACACCAAAATCTATTCGTTTAAGAAAAATATATTTGACAGAAACAGATAGAAAAAGATTTAAAATCTAATTCTATTTTTTATAAAATTAGAAGCCATTCGTTGATTCGAATGGCTTTTTTTAGGCTTTTTACTTTTTAGTAATTTGATATTTTGTATCCAAGTATCTACTAAGAAATTATTTTTTTAATGCTGGAAATTGCCGAAAATTATTGGTTGAAATGTACTAAGAAAGTTGTTGAAGTAATAAAATAGATTCTATATTACCTTTTCAGGCTAAAATGGCTTTTAGCTTCTCTTCCGTCTTCAAGTTTTATGGTGAACCAGTAATCATCTGCAGCCAATGGTTCCTTAAGGAAAGTTCCATCCCAGCCAAGACTTGAAGGAGATAACTGTTTCAATAATTTTCCATATCGATCAAAAATGTATATTATTGCATTTTCATAAATACTGCTATTTATTCCTTTCAGGTTCCAATAATCATTGTATCCATCACCATTAGGAGTAAAGAATTTAGGAGCATTTAATACAGCAAAGGCTTTTGTAGTTTGTCCACATCCATTATTGTTTTCCACAATTAATTCGTGAAAACCACCAGGTACGTTTTCAAAAAGAGTTGAAGTTTGAAAAGAAGTTTCAGTTCCATTTTCGTATTGAATCATATAATTATAATCACTTGGATTATCGAGTTCAATTATAACTTGATTTGTTTGCTGTAAATCATGCACAATTATAGTATTTATTTTAGCCAAATAAGATAGAGTTACAATGCATTTTCGTGTAGTGGTACAGCCTGATTTATTTTTTACAGTTACGTTATATTCCCCTTCTTTGTTAATAGATATGGTAGGAGTTGTTTCGCCTGTTGACCATAAATAAGTGAAATCACTGGTTCTAGTTGGGGCTGAAATCCCTGCATTTAATTGGATTGAGGGATTTGTTAATCCTTCGCATAGAATAATATTTTCTAAAATATTAATTTTTGGAGAAGGCTCGACTATAATTTCAAAATTTCCGGTTCCATAACAACCTTCAGCATTTTCAGCCCGAATGAATACTGTTTTAGATTCAGAAACAAAAGGCTCTTTGAGCTCATTTGTTCCCATAGCGGCATCTTCTTCTTTTGAATAAAAAAACAAACGCACATCTGAAGGTAAATTCAATTCGGTTTTTATTAAATCTTTTTTCAGTTCTAAGTCAAATGATGCTTTTCCCTCACCAAGATCACACGCATGAATTGCTTCGGGTAATAATGATATGTTTTTATTAGCATGTAAAATAACTGTTCCAATGCTATAACAACTTGAATTTGGTTGAGTGACTTTTGTATATATAATTTCATCTGGAACGCTATTTCGATAATTTACAGGAATAGATTGAGTGTTTGTTAAATCATTTTCTGCATCGGTAGTACTATGGTAATAATATACTTCAAAATCTTTCTCTCCTAGACTAATAGGATCATTAGCAAGAGTCAAATTAAATAAAGCTAATCCATCAGTAGGAGTACTGTCTTGTGTGTCACATTGTGTTAATTTGTAAGTTGTTGAAAGTATTTTCGGGGCATCATAAATTGTAATTGTTTTTTCAAGAGGCTCTCTGTTTTCACCATTTACAGTTTTTATTAGCGTTACGTTATAATTACCAGCTTTTTTGTATGTATGAAAGGCATCAAAATCTGTGGAAGTAAATCCATCACCAAAATCCCAAAGTACACTGTCAATTTTTTCGACAGAGTTACTAAAAAAATGAGTAGCGTTACCTAAACAATTGAATTCATAATTAAAGGCATATAAGAATAAAGAAGTAATGAATGGAGGTAAGCCTAATTTGGCTTTTTTTCCTCCTAAGTCAATTTCATTTTGTAAATAATTACAGTTTGAACCATCTAATTCAGGGTTGTTTATAACTGATAATTTATCGCTGCTATCACTTCCATTAGAATTGTAACCAGAACGGTATATTTTTTCGTCAAGAGCTAGTTGTAAAGCACCTGCAACGTTTGTGGAAGAGTTGATGGTGGTTTTTGAACCTATAATATTAGCGCTTTTAAGATCAAATTGAATTAATGAGCTTCCTAAAGAAATTCCTTCAGAATCGAATAAATTTACTGTAATATATAACTTTTTTGATTTTGAAGAAAATTCCACACCGTATGGATTAGTTCCGTTAAGAATAGAAGATCCATTACTTACTTTCCCTGTAGCTGCATCAAAATCAAATAACCATACATTACCGGTATTTCGTCTAATTTCACCTTTTGGACCTAATTCATCAGTCGTTTTCAAGGAAGAATTTGCCATAGCAATTTTTTTTCCATTTGGAGATGTTTTTAAATAGCCTATAGCATTAGAAATATAACCGCCTGTTGGTACATTTAAAGATGTGGTAGTTTGAATAGGTTTTTTATCAACACCAGAAGTGCTTATTTTAAAAGAGTAAAAAGTGTTTTTAAAATGGGTTATCACCCAAAACGAAATACCATCACCATGTTGAACAGCAGTAATTTTTTCGGAGCATTTAAATTTCACATCATCATTATCACTGGGGTCATAAGTAATGAGATGTATGTTCTTTTCTTTGACAGAGATATCTCCTAAGCCATTATTTAACCTCAAATCAACTAACGAATAATTTAATCCATTATTTGGTGGGTCCTCGTCATTTGTGAGATTATCGTCTACATTTTTTGGATTAGGCTGATCTACTGTAAATATATAATATAAGTTTAGATTACTCGGATGTGGAACAATTATAGCTGACTGCGTACTTGAGTTATGGCCTAATAGGCCATACCCATTTGGCATTACCTGATGTGATTTGTCATATACTATTGATCCATCAGTATAAAATAATAGTTTTCCATTTTTATCAGAAATGGTTGTGCATCCTTCGGCAGTATTTAATTTACCACTGGTTATAGCAACAGGATTTCCTGAATTGAAATCAAGACCGGCATTATCACCAAAATACCATATAGCCGCTTCTTTTTGTCCAAAAGAGGGGGTAGTTAGAAAAAGGAAAATAAACAATAAATGGCAATTATGTTTCATAACTAACAAATATAGTCAATATCCACAAAAAAAGTAATAGTACAATTCATGAATAGGTTTTGTATGTTATCTTTTTAAACTGAAATGTCCTTTAACCTCTCTACCATCAACTAATTTTATAGCGTACCAATAATCATCTGCTGATAATGGCTGTCCTACAAATGTACCATCCCATCCTTGGCTAGAAGGAACAATTTGTTTTAAAAGTTTACCGTAACGATCAAAAATATAAATAATTGTATTTTCATTGAAATTTTCATTCACTCCTTTTACATTCCAGTAGTCGTTGTAGCCATCTCCATTAGGAGTGAAAAATTTTGGAATACCAATTACAGCAATTGTTTTACTTACAGTTCCACAACCATTTTTATCATTAACGTATACTTCATGAATTCCGGCAGTTACATTATCAAAGAAATTAGAATCTTGAAAAGGCCCTGAAGGGCCATCCAGACTATATTCATACGCTCCTAGTCCGGCTACATTTACTGTAACTGAGTTTACATCTGATAAATCAACAATTGAAATGTTTGTTATTTCTGCTATATCAGAGGCCGTGACTTTTATAGTTCGTATTCTGCTACAACCTGCTAGAGAGCTAACTTCTAACGTATAATTACCTTCTGCGTTTACATTCAGTGTTGAACCAGTTTCATTCATTAAAACTACATTGTCTTTTGTCCATACATAAGTATAGTCAGTACTTGGAGTTCCATCTTGAATTCCGGAATCTAATCTCACAAAGAAAGTAGGAAGGTTTGAACATACTAATTCATTTTCATCAAAATCAGCATTGGTATCAATATTAGGTTTTGGATTTACTGTTAAAGTAACTCTTGGACTCAAACCATAGCAAGCATTGTCTGAAGTGCTTTCTACACGAACCCAAATTTTTTGTTCGTTTGCATATCCAACGTTTCTATAATTTGATGTGTTTGTTATTTCATCATTCTCTGAAAAGGCATCAGCTTCATTTTTATAAAATTTTATTAAATAAGAAGAACTCGATGAAGGAAGAATAGCTAAAATATCAGTGGTTACACTACTAAAATCAAAAGTTGCAATTCCATCAGTATCATCATTTTCTGTTCCTAAGTCATCACAAGTAGAAAAAGTACGACTGAATGAAGCTGGAATTTGAGTAGTAGAAACTATTAAGTTAATTTGAACTATACTACTACATTCATTAGTGTTTTTTACTCTGGCCCAAACCGGCATGCCACCTGAGATTGTATTTGTAAAAGCTAAAGGATTAGATATTAATTTTTCCAAGTCAGCTGTTTCAGCTCCCAATTGTGATGTATAATAGGTAAAAGTTTCGGAAGTATAATTTGACGATATCACATTATTTTTTACCGTTAAATTAAAATTAGAGAAACCATCTGTATCGTCATCACATTGAACTATTGTGACCGTATTGACTACGGGTAAAGTATAAACTGTCAAAGTAGTTTCGGAAGAAATCAAACCACATGAATTTCCAATTTTATCCAATTTCACTCTGTATTTATAACCATTCATTGCGTTAGTCACTTTTATCAGTGTTAAGGTTTGTGCTTTAGCATTCTGATAAGTAGCATTATTTATAATATTGTTCCAAGTTATTCCGTCAATAGACAATTGCCATTGATAGGTGTTTCCGCCATTGTCAGCAACAGTAATTGTGGTGTTTTCTAGCTCACAAGTTGGTTTTGCCTGAGGTTGAGATGTGATTGCTATTGGCGCCGCAATTACATAATTGTTATTTGGAGTTGTATAACCCACACCGCTCGTTACTTTTCCTTTGCCGTTAACAGTAACGGGATTATTTCCTACTGTTCCATCATTGTCAGGGTCATTAAAACCAGCCTCGATAACATCATAACAAATGTCATTATCACTATCTAAATCGATGTGATTAAAAGTTCCATCTGAATCGGTGTCAGTAACTGTATAATTTAGTTTACCACTATCCGGACTCGTTTCAAGTCCGTCAAATAAACCATTTGTACCAAAAACAGGAGTTGGGCCGTCTATAATTCCATCGTTATTAAGATCAATTGCAGTATTGCCTGATTCAACTAAGTCAAAAATTCCGTCGTTATCACTGTCTAAATCTAGTAAATCATAAACAACCGGAAAAGTATTGAAGACGTCATTGTCTGTGTTAATTCGTGTTAATCCGGGTTCAAAAGCATTATCAAGTCCATCTTTATTGGAATCAGTTCCAGAAAAGATTTTAAAACCTTTTCCTTGTGCTTCTATAGTATCAGGAATTCCATCATTATCACTGTCTAAGTCTAATAAATTTGGAATCGTATCAGAATCAGAATCAAAATTTTCTGTACGTTTAATCATGAAAATAGCTTTATTAGCAGCTGTTTCGGATAGATTATTATGAGTTAATTTTACTGAATTAGTGAGATAAGAAGAAAACTGAAAGCTACCTAAACCAGGCGTTAATGGTGTTGTACTATTTAGTCTAAATCGGATTTCGAAGGAAGAAAACTCGGTTACGCCACTTTCAAAAATCCCATCATAATTAGTATCAACAAGTAATTGATTTTGTGGATTTGTTAAAGTAATGGTTTTATCTGCGGGTACTTGCAAAATAAAATCTCCGTTTGCGTTTATGTATTCTGTAATAGCGGTAGTTTGCGTAGGACTGTCTTGTGCTATATAGCTAATGTTGATAGTTTCATTTTTTGTGAGATTCAGATTGTAAGTAACATTATTTATTATACCAGCGGGAACTTCTGAAACAAATCCGTAAAATGGTTTTCCCGTAATGGTTCCACTTCCCGAAATTGTAGCAGTATAATCAGAACTTGAGGTAGTATTTGACTGGTTTAACAGCGTGATATTTGCTTCAAAATTGTTTACTATACCATCATTATCTAAGTCGATATCAATATTATTATTAGTTCCATCATTATCTGAATCTAATGGGCAGTCGCTGACTGGAATCTTGTCTGAGAAAATAGGAACTGTAGTTGGGCAACCCACAATACTTCCTTTTACCTGATAATAACCGGGTTGAGTAGGAGTGTATGAATTTAAATTTGCACCCATAATTGGATTGTCATTAAAATACCACTGAAAAGTATCGTATGATGATAAAGTACTAATTTTTAAAACAATATTTGGTATACAAGCAGAATTTGATACAGTAATTTTATCAGTTACAATTTCTGGTTTTATATCAAATCCGGAATAATATCCGCCATAAGTAGCAGCGCCATTAGTCCCAAAGTAAGAAACATACACTTGCCTAGTGGATTTTACAGCAATACTTCCCGTTTGATTAAAAACGGTATATCTCACATAATTTGTATTTCCTGTTACTGCTATAGGAAGGCTCGATATAGGAATGTTGTTTATGGTTACAGTAGCATCCGCTTCAGTCACAATGTTTAAACCACCATTGTAAAACGTATTTCCTATCGATTCAATGGAAGGGATATTATCAACAATGCTTGGCGTAGCACAATTTAAGGGTGGTACAAAAAATAAATTTTGATTTGCTGATGAAAAATCTCCACCAATACTTTGATAAGCAGATACGTTTTCAGAGGATAAAACGTGTAAATTGCCATCTATAAATTGGCTTCCGTCAATAACGGTATATTGTCCTCTATTAATAGTGATAAAAGCTATCGCTGATCCATTAACGAAAACTTTAGTATTGTCAACATTAGCAATTAATAAAACTCGCTCTAATTCATCAGTTCCAAGTCCTTTTACAAATATATATTCCTTACCTGTTTTTTCGGTTGAAACAATTTGGTCAAAACCCACATCTCTGCCAATGGGATTTCCTTGAGTATTGACAATGGTACTGTTACTACCTCCAAAAGAACCTGAATTGACAACAACAGGTTTATCAGATTCTACTAAGGCACCAATCATTTTAGAGCTATTGGAAACAGTATTGATGTCGTTTTCCAAAGCCAAAACATAGCTTTCATTTTTGTTTAAAATAACTTCTATTGGTCCAGTAATAGGGGTGCCATCTGACAGTTTTGACCCTATTGAAATGTTTGAGATAGTGATTTTAGTATTATTTTCTGTTGACAGTATGGAAGCAAAATTTAATAAACTTGTATCATATAGTGGATTTAACATCGCTCCTAATCTAAATTCTTTACCCAAAGCACTGTTTCCTTTTGACACCAGTCCACCAGCATGATTATAGGAATTATTTTGAGAAGAAAAACCGGCATTAACCCTGACACTTACATAAATTAAATCTTCTGCCTCAACTATATATCCTTTGTTGGTTACAATTCCAATATTAGTTTTTGGAGTGAACAACTGTGTGTTTTGTCCTTGACCAATAGAATGGATGTACGGAGTATTATTTTTGACTACACCAGTAATTATACTACCTCCGTTTTCTATAATTTTGAAATTAACATCGGAAGTACTTGGTGTTGATATATATAAATAATGATCACCTGCTAAATTTGTAGCACAGGTCAGTGGCGGGATATAGTGTGTTTTGCTAAACTGCGAGAAACAACTTATGGAAAAAAGAGTAATGAGTAATAGTAATATTTTTTTCATTTGCTAAAATTAGCAAAATTTAGATTATCTTTTTAATGAAAAATGACCTTTTATTATTTTGCCGTTTTCTAAATTCAAATGAAACCAATAATCATCCGTGGGTAATGTAAATCCATTGAAAGTTCCATTCCATCCCAAGTCTGAAGCGATTAATTGTTTTAATAATTTCCCATAGCGGTCAAAAATAAAAAGAGTTGATTGGGGTAAATTATCCAGATTTTTAATTTGCCAAATATCATTATAACCATCATTATTAGGCGTAAAATAACGAGGATAATCTAAAACATATGCCACATACGGAATAGATAAACCACAGCCATTTTTATCTCTGGCATAAACTAAATATTCACCGGGTGCAACTCCGTCAAAGATTGGACTATCCTGGAAAAAAGAACCATCTATAGAAAATTCATAATCGCCAATTCCAGTATATTCAATTGTAATTGAATTTTTATTACCTTCAAAATCATTCACTGTTACTCCAGTAATTGTTCCAACTCCAGAAACATCAACATGGTATTTTTTTGTTTTTTGGCAACCATCAAAACTCGTAACGGTTACAAAATAATCTCCTGGAGTAGTAACTGTTATGGTGTTTGACCTTGCTCCAGTACTCCATAAATAGCTTGAATATCCTGAATTTACGGTTAAGTTAATCGAGTTTGTCTGGCACAAAACTAAAGTTTCATCTTGAAAATTAGGTGGGTCAAAGGTGTTTACTATAAGTGTAATGGGAGTAATTGCATAACAGTCAGGACCATTTACTATTCGAGCATGAATAATTTGTTGGGTTGCCACAGTGTTTTTAAAAATATTTGATAACTGATTTTGTTGGGCAATTGCATCTGTTGGGTTTAAATAATACTCTACAATCAATCCGGCTGGTAAACTCGTAACTACTTGTGGCGTTACTTGAGTATTTAAATCAAATTGTGATAAACCATCATTTGCACCATCAGTATCACAAGTTGAAATTGGATTTTGTACAACAATAGCATTATTGGAGATAATTAGTTTTACTTCAGTATAATTGGCACAGTTAAATGAATTGCTCACTCTAGCAAATACTGACTGATTAACGAATTTATTGCTATATGTTGTGGGATCTGCAATTGGGTTGATTTTTGCCTCAGCATCAACTAAAGTTTCATAATAAACAACAGCACTTAAATTACTCGCATAGTTTTTTACAATGGCATCGATTTTAGTTAAGTTAAAAATAGATATTCCGTCGTTATCGATATCACATTGCGTAAGGGAAGTATCATTTAAATCAATTTCTGGAGTATATTCGATTTTTATTTCTTCAGTAGCAACACAACTGGGTGTCAATTGCACTTCAACTTTATAAATACCTGGAGTAGTAACTGTAAAAGAAGAAGAGTTATTCGTAAACGCTACATTATCCTTAAACCATTTGTAAGTATAGCCTAAGCTTGAAGGTAGTTTTGTGTCAATAGTATAGCTTTCGCCAAAACAAATAGGATTGTTTGTTGCTAATAATCGGTCTGAACCCAAATCAATTTTTGGTAAAAAACTGCCTGCCTCAAGAAAAACTGCGGAGTCGTAAGATTCATTTCTTTGATCAGCTATTACTAATTTTATGTGGTACGTTTTGCCTGGTTGAATATTTGTTTGAGCGGTCAAAACCTTAGTTTGCCCAGCATAATTTATAGGACTGCTAGCAGTGTTGTATCCGTTAAAGTAAGTTTCGTTTTCTGGTCCACAGCTTTTTATTGGTTCGAACGAATTAGGAATCGGATTAATTAATGGGTGAATATTTTTTGATGAAACTGGAGTTGAAGATTCGGGGAGTACTGCTAAATTAATGTAGGACGCTGTGTTTGTTTCTTTGATTAAAAAGGCAAAACCATCAGAATAATTACAAGGATAATCACCTTGGTATTCATTAGAAGCAAAAATGTAATTAAAACTTATGAAATCTGTCAGAGCTATAAAATCGAATTCTAAAATTGTTGCATTTACGGTATTTGTTATTCCTATTGCTTGCTCTAAATCGGAATCACCTATCCAAGAAGAATTTCCTCCTCCTCGATTGGAAACGTAAGGACCTTCAGAATTCTTACTACTCCAAGTGCTCAAAAGAACGCCTTCTGTAAATGGAAAACTACTTCCTCCGAAATTAAAATACCCATAGCTGTTTTGGCCACCGGAAAATGCATCTCCTTTTACACTAACAGCAGAAACATTAGCACAAGCACTATTAATTAATACATTATCAACAAGTTGTTGTGCAGTATAAGAGTCATTTACTACAATAGATTGCGCGCTTGCATTAAATACAGCGCAACCAATAAAAATATAAAATAATATTATTTTCACACATTTCATCACCTGTAAAGATACTACAAATCTCTATTTTTTAATAATTTATAGGAGAGGAAAATAAAAATTGCTGTCCAAAATAATACAATAATAATAGAGAATATACTCACATTGTATTCCTTAATATTATCTAACCCAATTTGTGTTCCCAAATTTTTTACGACTGATAATCTGCTAAAAGGTTCCACTATTAAATTCGACATGGATTGCAAAGGCAAAAACTGAGTAATTGATGCTGCCGTTGTACTATTTGGGAATACTTTAAAAGTCAAAACACCATTGATAATTCCTTCGATGATATTCCAAACTAAAAGAAATCCGAGAGCAAAAGCAGAACGTTTTACTAATATTCCTAAAAATAAACAGAATGAGAAAAAACCAACCAGTTTAACAAAATAAGCTAAAAGGTATTTTAAATCAGAGAAAATAATGCCAAATTCAGTATAAGAGGAATAGCTAAGCCCTAAAATTAGTGACATTATGAAAACAAAAATAGTGGATACTGTAGCAAATAAAACAACCGTTATAAACTTAGATTGAATAAATTCTTTTTTACTCATTCCATCAATTAAGTTTTGTTTTAGTGTTCCATAGCTATACTCATTTGCCATCATGGAGACAATAACAATCGCTAAAAACAGTTTTAATACGGCCGCGATATAGGTGTTGAAATGCCATATAAAAGGGAAATTAAAAATTCCCATCTCAGCAAGATGAAATTTAAAAATGCCAAGATCAAATTTTATGGAGGCTATTAATGCTATAAAAGTTAAGAGAATAAAATAAGCCAATGTTAAAACACGACTGGCTTTGTTTTTCCAAATTTTTTGTAATTCTATTGAGAGTAATCTTTTCATGATTTAGTTTTTGAAAGTTGGGTTAGAATTAGTCAGTTCTAAAAATTGTTCTTCTAAGCTGTTTTTACGTTTTACTAAATGATTTAGTACGATGTTTTTTTCAAAAAGAAATCGATTCAATTCCTTAGCTTCCAAATCATTTTTTAAATAAACTAAAACTTTCCCTTCCTCATTTACTACATTTTTAACTGCAGGATGAGTTTTAACCGCTAGGATTAAATTTTCACTGTCATCAGCTTGCAATTCAAAAAATCCTTCATTAGCTGACATACCATCGACTAAGCCAGTGTATAAAATTTCTCCTTTTCTTAAAACCAAAACATGGGTACATACTTTTTCTACTTCGTCTAATAAATGAGAAGCGAGTAAAATAGTAGTTCCTTTTGAGGCAATTTGTTTGATGATATCTCTAATTTGATGAATACCTTGAGGATCTAAACCGTTTGTGGGTTCATCAAGAATTAAAATTTCAGGATCGTTCAGTAGGGCAGAAGCGATGGCTAAACGTTGTTTCATCCCTAAAGAAAAAGTGCTGAATTTACTGTTTTGTCTATTTACTAAACCCACTAGCTCAAGTTTTTCGTTAACTTTTGCATAGTTAATTCCTTTGATTTTACAAACCAGTTCTAAATTTTCCTTAGCAGTCATGTAAGGATAGAAATTAGGCCTTTCTATAATGGCACCAACTTTTTTTAGAGCTTCATGTGTTTTCATTGAACCATTAAACCAGCTATATTCTCCGGAGGTTTCGTTAACTACGTTTAAAACGATTCCTAAAGTTGTTGATTTTCCGCTTCCATTAGGACCTAGAATTCCATACACATTGCCTTTATGTATGTCGAAAGAAACGTTTTTCAAGGCTTGAAGTGAGCCATAACGTTTGTTGAGATTTTTGATAGAAAGTATAGTTTCCAATGGATTCATCTTTTACGTTTTTTGTATAGGACGAACAAGAAAGGAATTTGTTACTATTTAATCGGAATTAGTTTATTTTTGAAATTAGTTTGCATAGCATGTCTAATTTGTTAGCAGTGATAGGTTTCATGATGTAATCTTTTATCACATCATATTTTTTTGCCATTTCTATATCAGCAGGGTCGATTGACGAGGTCATAATAAAAATTGAAATTTCTTTTTTTATCGGTAAATGTATAAATTCATCTAAAAACTGCCACCCATCCATCACCGGCATATTTAAATCAAGTAAAATTGCATCGGGTAGAATTTCACTATTATTCCAATTTTCTTTCAGTTTATTTATGGCAAATTGAGCATTATTAAAGGAATGGATTTCTTCACAAAACTTACTTTTAGCGATGAGTATACTCATTAATTTCACCGTTAGTTTGTCGTCATCAATGATGTATGTTAATTTATTGTTCATTTAAATAAATTTTAAAATTAGAACCAAGTCCCACTTCACTTTCAATTTCAATTTTTCCATCCATAGCTTCGAGTTGGTTTTTGGTTATAAATAATCCAATTCCTTTTGCATCTTCGTTGCCATGAAATGTTTTATACATTCCAAAAAGTTTATGCCCATTTTTTTTTAAATCTAAGCCTACCCCATTGTCTCTAAAATTAATAACTGTATAGTCATCTATGATTTCGTGACTAATTTCTAAAGTAGCTTTTCGTTCTGGAGATTTATATTTAATGGCGTTCGAAAATAAATTCAGCAAAATACTATCGAGATAAGCAGGTATAACATTGACAGTTAGGTCTTCGGGAATGGTATGTGTAATAGTTATTTGACTGTCTTTAATGGCTAAACTTAGCGCTTTTTTTGTTTTTTCGATTTCATTCTTTAACTTAATATTAGTTTTTTCAATATTTGTCTTTTGTTGAATAGTTATAATTTCATTCAAATATTCAATTGACTCTGATAGTTTTTCTGTTCCTTCTTTGAATAAATCAAAATAAGAAAGTTTTTCATCAATATCATCGGTATTATCAATTACATCCACTACCATTGATAAATTACTTGCGTGTGAGCGTATGTTGTGGGAGACAATATGGGTAAAATTATATAATTTATTGTTTTGGCTACTGGTTACATCCAATAAGCGTTTAAGTTCAAATTCTTTTTCAATTCGTTGGGTTACGTTTCGACCAACACCAACAAAATTGATGAAATTATTATTACTGTCAAAAACGGTAGTTATATTTAATTCAAACCAATATTTCTCGTTTTTTTTATTGTAATTAAGTATTGTGATTTTGATACTTTCTTTGTTTTTAATTGCTTTTCTCATTAATAATGAAGCGTTTAAATCAGTTTCAGGACCTTTGGATAAATAACCAGGTTTTTTTCCTATTATTTCCTCCATATTTAAACCGGTAATATCTAAATAGGCTTGATTTGCCCATACTGCTTCTCCTTTTTCATTTGCTATTACAATGGTATCTGTTGTTTCAGAAGCCGCAAGCGATAGTAAACTCAATTTAGCTTCAACGTTCTTTCTTTCGCTAATATCTCTAACGAAACAGACTAAATACTTTATGTTGTCAACTTGAAATATTTTCCCCGAAGCTATTTCAACGGGAATTGTTTCTCCTAATTTTGTTTTGATGTAGGTTTCATTAACGGTATATTCATTTTGGGTTAAATTATATTTCAAGAATAACCGTAGCTCTGTCCTCAACTCAACCGGAAATAATTTTGAATTATGTAATCCCTTTAATTCAGAGTTATTGTATCCTGTAAGTTCTGATGATCTGGGGTTACAATCAGTGATTACACCATTTGAGGTATCAATAATAAAAATGGCATCATTGGCACTGGAAAAAATCGAAGAAAATTTTTCTACATTTAACTGTAGCTCATTGATTAGATTCTGTTCATTTGTTATGTCTTGGAATGTACCCAATAAATTCAGAGGTTTTTCATCAATAATTTCTACTTGGCAAATACATTCAATATACTTGATGTTGTTTTTAGCTGTAGTAATCTGAAATTTATCATTAAATGAAATTCCTTCATTGATCGCTTTTTCGATAAGTACCTTAATTCGATCTCTATTTTCACCTTCTGTATAAAAATTTATGCCGTTTCCATTTACCGGTTCAAAATCTTCAGGAACTTCAAGAATGCATTTCGTAACAGCATCCCAAAAAACGTCATTGGTTTGCAGGTTCATTTTCCATATTCCAATTTTGGCTGATTGCGCGGCCTTGAAATAGAGTTCAAGCTTATCTATCATCAGTAGGGTTTATATATTTTTAATAGTCTTGGGGACAATCAAATATAAAATTTAAATCTTTGAGCTAACTATTTTTTAACATAAAAACTACTGACTTATAATTTTATTTTATTTTAAAAAATGTAATACGTTCTTTTTTAATTGTTTGCGTTTTTTGTTTTAAATTTTTAGAAAACATAAAAACCATTTTTATGTCTAATAATTAAGTAGTTATGGTTTGTTTTTAGTCTTTTACTCTTTTTAGTGCCTAAGGTTTACCTTTATTTTGTTTAAATGAGAAAATCAAAATGGTATTCAAAACTCTTTTCATTTTTAATTACTAAGTAGTTTGAAAACATATATTCAAAAAGGAATACCCTTCAACGACTTAATTTATTGTAATTTTGTATTAAATTATTTTTCAAATGAGTAGTGAGCCAGTAATGCTTTTTAAAAAACCATCCTATCCCATAAACAAATCACTTTTGGAATACTTGGAGCGTTTTGACCGTTTATCAACAGTTTCTATTTTTTATGATGACTTATTGCGTTTTTCAGGATCTGTGAACGTTTATGATAAAAATGACGAAGATACTTTATGGATTAGAGTGTATTACAACGAATTTGAAAGGCAAGAAATTGATCTAAATTTAAAGAAAATTTATTCGTTGTTGCATTCTGATGGTAATTTGGGGATTATTAAATTTTTGAATGTGGATTCTATTGATTACTGCACATTTGGAAACTCAAAACCGTTTCGTATAAAAGTCCGAAATATTCTGAATGACAATTACACTCATTTTTATATCAAGAAAGCAGATGCATCCCGTATTTATGGACTTGAATTAGAGCATATTTTATCTCCGGATAAAATAAATTTTTTAGTGTACAATGACACTTTGATAGAGGAACACATAATGGGGATTCCTGGTGATGTTTTTATAAAAACACTTTTGGCAAATTGTACCGAAACGGAAAAATCACAAATTGCAAAAGAGTTTGTAAAATTCAACGAGCGTTGCATGATACGATTACTGGGAGATATGCGTTCCTATAATTATGTAATTGTTCCTACACATGATTTTGATCATGTTGTTTATAAAATACGCGCCATCGATTTTGACCAGCAGTGTTATGAAGGGAATTTTAAAGTCTACCGACCTCAATTTTTCAAAGAAAATTATCCAATGGTAAAATTAGTTAAGGACAAACTTCAAAACAGTTCAATCGAGCAATATAAAGATGAGGAAAGAGCAGTTCTTGCCAAAAGAATCCATTCTGCCGAGAATCGTATCAAAAGATTATTGCAAATTATGGGAAATGATGTTATTGCTCCAGAGGAACATTTGAAGCAATTGCAGTTAGAATTGTACCGTTACACGAATGATTTGAATTTTAAAAAAGCAAAATCTATGGGTAATATCATGAGTGCAGCTTTTGAATTTATTACTAGAAACTTTAAAAACACAAATTTATTTAAAACGGAATTTTAGTCTTTTTATAAATTACATTAATTCAACTATGAGAAACTATATTTTCATCTTATCTGTTTTTACTTTTTTGTCTTGTCAACAAGATTCAGGCGCTTTAACAACGGTTTATTCGCTGCCTAAAAAACTTAAAGAAGTTTCGGGAATTACTTATTCGAAATCAAGTAATTTGCTTTGGACACTCGAAGACAGCGGTAATGCTAATGAAATTTACGGTCTGAATTTTAAAAACGGCAAAATTGAGAAAACGATTATCGTTGAAAATACGGAGAATATCGATTGGGAAGATATTACAAAAGACAAAGATGGAAATCTTTATATTGGAGATTTTGGCAACAATGATAATGAAAGAAAGGATTTGAGTATTTATAAAATCGATATAAAATCCTTAGCGGATGAAAGTGCAATTCCAGCTTACAAAGTTTCATTTGCGTATCCGGAACAAAAAAAATTTCCTCCTAAAAAAACAGAAATGTTCTATGATGTAGAAGGTTTTTTTGAGTTTAAAAATAATTTCTACCTCTTCACAAAAAACAGAAGCAAAGGTTTTGACGGAACTGCTTTTTTATACAAAATCTCCAATACGGCAGGTTTTCATCAGGCGGTTTTAATGGGGGAGTTCAAAACTTGTGACAATTACAATCATTGTGCAATTACAGCTGCAACAATAAGTCCAGATGAGTCAAAAGTTGCTGTTTTGACCCATGATAAAGTTTTTTTATTCGAAAATTTCGAAGCTGATAATTTTCTGAATGGAACAAAAACTATCCTAGAATTAGATCATTTTTCTCAAAAAGAAGCAGCTTCTTTTATTGACAATGACATACTTTTTATTGCCGATGAAAGATCTAAAAGCATAGGAGGGAATGTTTATCAGGTAAGTATCAAAAAACTAAAATCCAAATCCTAAACCAAAAGCAATTCGGGCTTCCTCATTTGCAGTTTTAAAATAGGTGATTCGGGCTGTAACCACATTCAGACCGTTGAGCCATAATCCACCTCCAAAAGATTGATGCCATTTATCTGAATCCTCGCCTTTTTGCCAAACTCTTCCATAATCAAAACCACCCAGAATTCCGTAAGTCATAGGCAAAACGCTTCTTCTAATTTTCCCTAAATTCCATCGGATGTCACTACTTTGATAAAACGATTGATTGCCTAAAAAGCGTTCGTTCCTAAAACCTCTTAAATCATAACCACCTCCCAAAGTTGCTCCTTGGTAAAACTCAAAATTGTTATTCAATAGCACTTTTGCTTTCAAAATTGTGGCCAAAACTACTTGACCATTGGCATCAATTTTATGATTAAAATTAAGCTTGCTTTCTAATGAAGGAAAATTTATTTTAGCATCATTCAAATTCATTTTCCATGTCCCAGCTATAGAAAATCCCATTCCCATAGAGGGAAATGAAGGGACGTCATAATTTTCGAAACTGTATTTAAGTGTTGCTCCTGCAAATTGTTGACTGTCAAAAATAGCAGGATTTACGATTCCGGGAATATTTATAAATCGATTATTGGTTTCCTCTACGCTGATTTGCTCAAAGGAAGTTTGGAAATGGATTGTACTTCCATATTTACCCACTTTTTTGATTGATGGTAGCACTTTCAGCATTCGGATGCGCACGCGGTTGTAATCCATTCCGAAAGTTTCATCATTGTTTACGGTTTCATTTCCAGTGCCAAAATAATTAATGGTAAAATTCGGACTCGTAAATTGGCTTTCCAAATCTAAATCCCATTTACCAATAGACTTTGGAAAATGTGCATTGTAAATAAGTTCATATCCGTCTGTGGCAAAAAAGTAATTTGCTTTTAAAATGTGTTTTTGCGTGTATGGATTTTGATTGAATTTATTGATGGTGTAGTTGGTAATAAAACCTATTTTGACACCATCATCAGGATTAAAACCAATATTTGGTAATCCTGAAAAAGCATTGTATTTGGGCTTTTTATAATCATAAAGACTGGCTTCATAATCATCTGACAAAAGAACTCTGGTTTTTGAATCTAAAACATAGGTATTCGTTTTTGATTTAAAATCATGAATTTTTACCTTTTTTCCATTTTCTACAGTATAGGAATCTTCGTTTTGTCCTCCAATTAATCGAATATTTATGTCTGATTTCGCGTTTCCTTTTACTTCAAAAATATCATCATCATCCAATCCATAAATCCAAATATTTTTTGTGTTTGCAGCAACAAAATCTTTTGTGTACAGCAATTCATCTCCTTCATTTTTTAAACGATACACTTCAATATCAATCTTATTTTTTGCAGTCTGGTGAATTATAAATTTGTCTTTTTTATCTGTACCAACAATTAAAACTGTTTTTTGCAGCACTCTATAATAGTCAGATGCATAGCGCTGTAATTCTGTTTTTCGTATTTTTAATTTACGTTTTATGTCTGCTATAGTTTCGTCCTGAACTTCTCTTGGCAGATTATCAAAGGCATTTTCTATAGCATTATCCGAAAGGTTTTCCTGAATGTATTTGGCTTGTTGTAACCAATCTTTTTCATTGGCAGTTTTTAGAAAAGCAAGATCCAATGGATAAGGTTCACGATTCAGCCATTTTACATTTTTAATTTTCTCATTAAAGGTTTGCATGTGGCGTAATGACGGCATATTCATCAAAAGAGTAAGCAATGCTCCATCATATTTTGTAAATGCCTGATCACGATCTCTAGGAATGGGTTTGTAAATTATTTTTTTGCCCACTTTATATTCTCCCCAACGCCATTGATCTTCATGTCTGTCCCAATCTCCAATGAGCATATCAAATAATCGTGCTTTGATATATTCCTCTTCATCAATGACATATTTTTCATCTTTATGAAGGTTCTTCAATACATCTTCCGTACTTATTATTGCTGTAGGATTCCCAAAGCTTTTTACACCAATTTGGCTGTCAGTAGGACGCTCTTCTACCATATACAATTCATCACCAAAATTTGCATTAAAATCTTTTAAAGCTTTATGTTTAGGAATATAATACAATACAGGATTCGAATGTGCGACACCAATCTTTTCGGCTAAGTTCCCAACAGCAAAAGGAGTGTACGGATGTGAAGTGGTATAAAAATCGAGTAAAAAATTCTCAGCATACGTATCTTCAAATTCGTTTTCGATAAATTGGTCTTTAAACGCTACCGATTGCAGAAAACGAGGAGCACTTTTTTTCAAGGCGCGCATTACATATTCTTTTCCGTTTTTGTCAACAATTTGCAATGATTTTGATTGATGTCCGCCACCGGCACGTTTTGGTTTTAAACCGCCAAAAAGAGTGTCAATCGTTGTTGTTTGTACTTCTATTGGTAAGCTGTAATACTTTCTATAATGCTTTCCGAAAAGGAATCTATAAAATGCATTTTTATCGGTTTGTTTTGCTGAATAGATAGTTGCAGTGGTCGTTTTAGCAAATGAAGTTGGAAAATTTTTGGTACTGAAATCATCTTTTTTAGCCACTATAAATTGTTCGAAAATCAGTTTTTCTTTACTATTTTCTTTTCCGTAGAAGGAAACTTTTGCAGCTCCATTTTCATAAATACTTAATGCGGTATACCCATTTCCACCATAAGAAAAATCATTTGGAAAAACGGCTTTTGCAGCCTCTGATTTTGATCCGGCACCACTTACTATTTGTTTGATGTTATCTTTTTCAATGTATTGTAAATTATGGTCATGGCCAGAAACTACAATAACATTATCTTGGCTCTGTAATAGTGTTTTTATGCGTTTTATAAAAATAGTATACTGTTTGTTTTGAATGTCTTGCGGGCTAATTCCCGATGTTTTTCTGATGAGGTTAATAACGGAACCCAAGACAGGAAGTGGAATTTTTTGCTCTAATGGAAATAGTTGTTTTTCCAATGAAAACTGTCCGCCGTGTGTTCCATTGCTCATTAATGGATGATGCAATGCCAGAATTATTGTTTTCTCTTGATTTTTATTCAGAATATCTTCTAACTCATTAAAAAAAGCTTCTCTTGATTTTATCGTACAATCATCATTTATAGTTGGACTATTATCCCAGTCTTCCAGAAACCATTGACTGTCGATAGCAATCAAAGTTAGATTTTTATTGATTTCTAAGTCATCAATCCCACAGCCTTTTCTGGGTAAAAATGATTTTTTATCATTTAAATATTCGGTTACAAATTTTGACTGGCGTTCTAAACCCTTTATTCCACTGTACCAATCGTGGTTTCCAGGAATAAAAATAGTTTGACCTTTGAAGTTTTTAGATAATTTTAGTTGATTTGTTAGCTTACTTTCGGCAATAATTCGCTCATTTGGGCGGTCAGTATTCGGCAATCCTTTTGGATAAATATTGTCACCAAGAAATAAAAGAGTTGTATTATTGTTTGCTTTTTTTAATCGATCTTCCAGTAAACCAATTGTTTGTTGTGCTTTTTCTTCATTGGCATTTCCGGCATCACCAATTAAATAAAAAGTATGTGCAATTTTTGAGCTATCTGTTCCGTTTTGTAGTACCGGATTTTTGATTTTTTTACCAAATTGTGCGTGATGTGTTGCACATGATTGAAAAATCAAGGCCGAAAAAAATAACATAAAAGCTACTTTATTCGAAGTAATAAAACAATTATCCGAAAACAATTTCATAATTTAGTAGTATAAAAATTTCTTTATGAATCTTATAGAACAAGCCGAAAATTTTGTTAGTAAATTACTCAAAGATAAACTTTCTAATTCATATACCTATCATAATTTTCAACACACTATTGACGTAGCAGCAGCTGTTGGAACACTTGCTGACAGCGAAAATATAAGTTCCTCTGATAAAGAAATGTTGCTTCTGGCCGCTTGGTTTCATGACACAGGATATATAACGGGTTGCAGTAATCATGAAGATTCAAGCGTTGTGATAGCTTCTGATTTTTTAACAAAAAACGAAAAATCTGCTGATTATATTGAGAAAGTGGCAGAGTTAATCAAAGCCACCGAAAAGGAGTATGTTCCCAAAACCCTTTTTGAAAAAATAATAAAAGATGCCGATTATTTCCATATTTTGAGTGATGATTATATTTTTAGCTGTGAAGGGTTAAGAAACGAATGGAGAAATATAGAAGGAAAATCTTTTACAGATAAAGATTGGGCTGTAGAGAACTTCAATTTTTTAGCTAATATTCATCGGTTTTATACGGATTATGCCATTGAAAATTGGCAACCTTTAAAGGAGAAAAACATAAAACGTCTTCAGAAAAAAATAAAAAAAATGAACTTGAAAACGAATAACGAACCAGATAAAGAATATAAAAAAAGAGAAAAAGAAGAAAAACCGGAACGAGCGGTTGATACTTTATTTAGGGTAACATTGAATAATCATACCAGTTTAAGCGGAATTGCTGATAGTAAAGCCAATATTTTACTCTCCGTAAATGCAATTATTATTTCGATAGCGCTTTCTACGTTGATTCCAAAATTAGACAGTCCAAAAAATGTTCATCTGATGGTTCCTACTTTCATCATGCTGATGTCCAGTGTTATTACTATTATTTTTGCCATACTTTCCACACGACCAAAAGTGACGAAAGGAGTTTTTACACGACAAGATATTGAAAATAAAAAAGTGAATTTACTATTCTTCGGAAATTTCTATAAAATGCCTTTGGATGAATACCAATGGGCTATGAACGAAATGATGAAAGATAGGGAATACCTTTATAACTCCATGATTAAGGATTTATATTTTCTGGGATTAGTTCTCGAGAAAAAATACCGTTTATTAAGAGTTGCCTATAATTTTTTCATGATAGGAATTATAATCTCGGTAATTGCTTTTGTAATTGCGTTTAAAATGGTTGGTACTTAATTCAATTCATCCAGTAAATCTTGGTAAGAAAAGTTTTTGGGCGTTTGTTCTTTAATATCATTAATCACTTTTACCCTGATTGCTCTTAGCCCCGAAACGCCTTGTAATTCTTCCACTTCAAATTGTTCGATGGTTGGTTCCAATACTTTTTTAAATTGTAGAAATTTGATATAATTCAAATATTCTGTTTCCTCATTATTATGGGAATAGACAATTGTAATTTTTTCTTTTTCGGTAATTCTCTCTTTGCTTCCTTTGATATTGGCTTTGTCGATGCGTTTTTTTACTAC
The DNA here is from genome assembly GCF_048286615.1 of Flavobacterium pasteuri. Classification (NCBI taxonomy): domain Bacteria; kingdom Pseudomonadati; phylum Bacteroidota; class Flavobacteriia; order Flavobacteriales; family Flavobacteriaceae; genus Flavobacterium; species Flavobacterium pasteuri. The sequence goes on from NZ_JBLVPN010000003.1 coordinate 150,976, forward strand.
TTCGTAACGCGCATTGTAGGTCCCGTCAACATCAAAACGTTTTTCATCCATTCTAAATCGGATAGAAATAGCAGAACTAAACACTAAAATCAACGAAGTCACATCAAGTTCATAAGGCAAAGTAGATTTGAGTTGATGGTGTTCCAGCTCCATTTCGCACAAGGTTTGCAATTGCCATAATCTCAAATTATGAAGATACATACTATCAAAATCTTTACTTGGCGTAATTGATGAACCTATATAAAGATTGTGTTCCACACCATCGGTTTTGAAACGCTCATAATAATGAGGAAAAATATTTTGTGCTTCAACTTGTTTTTTATCCAGAATTGAAGCTAATTTTTTATTGACAATAGACATGGCATTGTCAAATTTCTTTCTCGAATGGTAAAACATGCCTGTTTTTTCATCTAAACTTTCAAAGTAATTTTGCTCCAGCGTTTCACCTAGCGCATTAGTTTTTGTATTCCTTAAAATAGGATGAATTTCTTTTTCTATGTAAAGTTGAATTTGTTGTTCGGTATCCGCTTTTAAAGGGAATTCCAGTTGATTGTAAAATGATTGCAATTCAAATTTTCGTTGTTCCAATAAAACCAAATTAGTATTTGAATTTTGATTTTCAAAGATTTTTATAAGAGCACCTAGTTGATTTTTTAAATCTTCTTTTACCGTTTCATTTCTATGATTAGATGAACCTTTAATGTCTATTTGACCATACAAAGGGTATACTTCCTTAAACACGATTTCCTTGAAAATATAGTCTTTATTTGGATTATTAGTCTGAAAATATTTAAGCGCTTCTCTTCTAAATTTCCAATAAACACTGGGGTGTATGGCTGTATATTCTCTTTGAATGATAGCTTCTATTTGGTGTTGCATATCATTTTTGTAACGCTCCAATGTGTCTACCACGTATGGTAAAATCAAATCCAGATTGTTTACATTAATGCTGTTAAGTTCTCTTGGTTTTCCCGAAACTAATTCTATAATGCCCAAAAGTTTACCGTTTTTTATCACCGGAGCAAGAATACAGCTTTGAATATTAAGTTTTAAAAAATGTTCTCCCAGTTTTTCATTTTCTGATGTTTTGGCAAATTTTTCAACATTTGAAATTACAAACGGTTTGTTCTGTTCCAAAATATTTTCCAATGAGCAACCAAAAAGCGCATTTTTACAATCGACTTCTTGCATGTCGTGTAGAATAAAACTATCTATTTTTTTATCATCATAGGGAGGCTTTACAAACTTTTGATCTTCTTCATTGTAAATAATAAAACCAACTTTTAAATCAGAAACTTTAAAAATAGAACGAAAAATAGTTTCAAAATCATTACTACTATCCGTCTGATGTTTTTCTGATTTTAACAGACTACTTTTCAAATTAGAAATCGCACTTTCAATGGAGGCATCAAATAATGATACGATACCAAAGCCTTTTAAAATCCAGCTTTCTGAAGGGAATTTCTCTTTCCACAAATCGATATTGTCATAATTATCCATCAATAAATCTATATCTTCAGCAGATAGTGTTATCGCTTTATCAGTAGGGATGATTTCCATGAAATCAGCATTATATAGAATTCTATAATGCTTCATGATGCCATTTGCATCTGGGATATCGTAAAATAAAGGTCTGTTAAAATCAAAATGCTGATTGTAAAATGTATTCAAAATCAAAATACAATTCATGATGTAGAATTGATTTTGATCAAAATCCCTGATAGTCATATCAAATGTTCTTCCAGCATTTTGAAGTATTTTTTTGAATCTTTCAGAGTAATTAAAAGTAAAGTTCTGAAAAGGAATAGTAGCCGCTTTAATTTCGTTTTGAGTCAGTGCTGTAGGGAAAAGGTCTGCTAATAAGTAGTTTATCAGAGTTTCGTTTTCAGGAATTAAATTCAAATCCTCAATTCCAGTTTTGAATTCAGGAAAAGGTTCTATTTCTTTCAATAAAGCTTTGGCATAATTTGAGCGGTAATCGACATTAGTGACTGCGATTTTCTCTAAAGCTTCAATGAGTTTATGGAACGAAATTAGAGTTTTGAACGGGCTTTCTTTAAACAAATGATAATCCATCTGATAGTTTATTTAGCGTACAAAATTACTAATAAACGATATTGGATTGACAATTTTACGGGTCTTTTTTCTAAAGAATTACTTTGATTTTAATTTAGAAAATCAAATGTTTAGTATTTCAAAACACACCTTTTTTAGAAAATTATCTGATATAAATGCTATTGTAGAGTAGTTGTTTTTTGATTTTTTTCTAAGTCAAGATAAGTATTGATTTTAGTACTAGGAGAATTAACATGTTTTTTTGCAAGCTAAACATAATTGAATATTTATTCTTGAAACATTCACGTAAGCTTTTTTTTAGAATAAAAAGTACTTGTTGATTGTTTTGGTAATTATATGAACTGTAACAAATTTTGAGGTTAATTTTACAATCAATGAATTTTTTTATTTAAGCCAATGAGGTTTTTTTTTAAAATTCTGGGGTAAGAAACGTTTTTCTGCTTTTCTCATCGTTTGTTAATTCGAGCTCACAAACTGTGCATTTAAATTCTTTGAAATGATTTGTTATATTTATGTCATAATTATTTTATAACCAAATAGCAAACATAGAATTTTTTTACTGAGAAATTTTCTTTGATTTCAGTCTTACTCATACTATTTGGTTTTTAAAATTGGGGATTAAACCTAATTATTACCCGTTTAAATATCAAATAAAATCGAACAATTGCACTTTAAATTAGCAAAAATATAAATTCTTATACAATTAAATTTATTTAAAAAAAAATCCTCAGCCATTCAAGTGGTTGAGGATTAAAATTTAGAAGTTGAAATGCATAAACTAACTTTTCTCTTCTTTATTGAAATAAACTAAATAGTAATACATTTGTTTTTCTTCATCCCAGCCTTTTTCTACAAATTTTTCGGCACTTTCAGGATTGATGAAGTCCATTTTAATTTGAATATGTGTATCTAAATTAATGACGTTTTTGATTGATTTCCTAGCGTCAGAAACTGCGGCATTTGCAATAGGAAAAGATGTAACATCTTCGATGCTGTATTTCTCTCCTTTGTCTATTTTGTAATTTTTGAATTCTGGAATTAAATCAGGGTTGTCTAAAACTTCATTTAAGAAATTAGTTTCTTCGAACTGATCATTTTTAGCAAAATAATTCACGGAACGATTCATAAACATCACTTCTTCTTTCTTGTCTTCGGCTGGAAAAACTACATCTTTGGCAAAGTTCTGACAGAATTTTAAATACTTTTTAGTGATAAAGTTCTCGTCTTCAAAAGCATCAACTGATAAAAAATGCTCTAGCCAATATCTGGCATCATAGCGGTTGCTATCTACAGTCAAGATTTTATAGCCTTCTTCTTTTTTATAATTGAAGATTAAACATCCTTTATCTAATTTATTTAAACTCACACCTTGTTGCAAAATCATTTCTAAGTGAGTTTCTTTCTCTTCAAATTGTAAAAAGTCAGCTTGAATCTCACTTTTGAAAATTCCAATCGCATCCACGACATTATTATCAATACTTACGTTGGTTAAATAGGTAACATATACTTCACCATTCTTGATGTGAGGATGATTAGATTGCTCAAATAAGTGTTTTGTGATTTTTTGAGAAACTTCATGAATCGTATTTGGATTCTCAAAAATTTCTGTTGCATATTTGAACATATCATTGTAATCCAAATCAATTTCATGAGCAAACTGAAAATAGTTTTCTTCTTTTTCTCTAAAGGGTTTAAAGAAAAATTCTTTCATCAAAGGCACAATTTCATCGTTCAGATTAAAAGGTTGCTCTGATAAAAAAATCGCTTCATTTCTACTCTTGTTACCCACTCTGTGAATTGACAAGTTTTCGATGTGTGTATTGTATAAATTGATCATATTTTTATTTTTCTAGATAAAAGAACCAAGATGAAAGACAGCAAAAAGGTCTTTTATCTTGGCTCTTGATTCTTAATTGTATAATGCTTTAATTCCAGTTCTCCTCAAATCCATAGTCTTCAAAACTATCATCTCCTTCAAACATATCTAAATCGTCTTCGTCCAATCCGTCTTCAAATTCATCATTGTAATCATCGGCATTATCTGATTCAAAGTTTTTTTCCATCGCTTCATCTGGCATTTCACCGTGTGAAAAAATGGTTTCCGGATAGGTATTTCCAGCAAGTTGATCTTCTACAGCAGCCAGTTCTACAAGGAAAGTCCACATATTGATGAAATCATAAACATAGAGGATTTTAGTATTTTCTTTATCTAAAATAGCTGACAATTGGTAATCGCTCATGATTTTTTGCTCGCCTGGAACATCACCGGTATCAAAAAGTGAAATTTCCTCTTCTTGATTCCAAGTTTCATCACAAGTATAAAACGAAGCCACTTCCATTCCGTCAAATCCGAAAGAATTAAAAATAGCATTGTGCAAATCTTCTAAAGTATCGTCTTCAAGTATTGCAATGTCTCTAAAAACATCTTCTTCCGCGTCTAGAATCACTCTAAATTTATAAACCATAATCTTTATTTTTATTGAAAGCCCAAAGGTAAAATTTAATTTTAGATTTTATCCCGAAGTTTCGGGACAGATTTTCGATTTGTTGATAAGATTTTTGTGTATGACTTTCAAGGAGAATAAGTTTTTGATTGTCATTTATTCTACGAGTATTTAGATTGTTGTACAAAATTAATAGGCTACTTGTGCTTTATTTTGGATGTACGTCAAGAGATACTTTTTTTAATCTTACCAACCAGTTTTTTTCTAATGATGTGGTACTTTTTATGATTTGGATAAGATCTGTCTGGCGTCATATTATTAAAAATCAAAGCGACAACCAATAAAATTAGTACACCGCTCAATACTGGATAAAGTACATACCAATAGCCAAGGTTTTTAATTTTTGGTGTGCCAATGATGGCAATCAAAGCAGTAGCGCCACCCGGAGGATGTAGTGTTTTTGTTATTTGCATTAAAACAATAGACAAGGAAACGGCCAGAGGAGCGGCTAACCATAAAATATCAGGTATTAATTTAGCGACTGTAACGCCTACAAGTGCAGATATGATATGTCCGCCTATAAGATTTCGGGGTTGAGCCAATGGGCTTTGGATAATTCCATAAACCAATACGCTTGAAGCTCCAAAAGACCCAATTAAATAGATTACATCTACATGCAGTAAAGTTTTAGATTGCAGGAAAGCGATTAGTCCGATGCCAATGAATGAACCCAGAAAAGCCCAAAAATGTTCCTTAAAATCAATTAAAGTTTCTTTGTAAAGAATGTATTTGGTTTTGCGATAACTCCTTTTTATTTTAATATTAGTATTCATGTCAAAAATATAGTGACGTTATTATTAAATGTATTTGTACAAAAACGACTTATTTTTCATAAAACTCTATCGGTAAATCATCTGGATCTGCTATGAAGAAAAAACGTTTTTTAGTGTGCTCATCCATACGAATTTCCTCTGAACTGATATTTTTTTTGACTAAAAAATCACGAGTTACTTGAATGTCATCTACTTCAAAAGCTAAATGACGGAATCCTGCAGCCTCAGGTTTTGAGGGGCGTTGTGGAGGATTTAGAAACGAAAAAATCTCAATGATATAATTTCCGTTTAAGGCTAAATCCAGTTTATAGGATTGTCTTTCTTCCCGATAAATTTCTTGAACAATTGTTAGTCCTAAAATTTTTGTGTAGAACGTTTTAGATTTTTGATAATCAGAACAAATAATGGCAATGTGGTGTATTTTATTAAGTTGTAGCATATTTATTATAATAAATAAAGCCTAATCTGTTGATTAGGCTTTGGGTTTTTACTTTTTTGCGTCAGAACAAAGTCCTACAATCTCATGGAAAGTGTCGTGTAATTCAGTGATTGATTTCAAAATTGCTGCATCAGCTCCATTTGAAGTAACTAATTTATGCAACGTATTACTTTTTAATTGTAATCGTTCAGCTGAAGCCAAAATAGCGTTAGTCTTAAATTCTGCAGGAATATCAGACTTTAATAACATGGCAGCTTTGTTCATCATTTCTTCTGAACGAGCTTTGATTGGAGCGAGATTTCCTTCTTCAGCAGGATGAAATGTTTGTGACATTACTTCGTGAAATTCTTTTATGACTGGCCATTTTTGGAAAGTGGATTGTGCTGAAACGGAGTTTGCAAGAACAATAAGTGCTAAGACTAGAAATGTTTTGAGGTGTTTCATGATGATTTTAAAAAGTTTAAATGTTTATAACAAAGATACTAAGTTTTTAGTTTTTTGGCGTTGTATTTTGGGTTGGGATATTCATTAAACATTTAATTTCCGAATCACTTTTGCCGGATTTCCTACAGCCAATGAATTATCAGGGATGTCTTTTGTAACCACTGAACCTGCTCCAATTACACAGCCATTCCCAATGGTAATGCCTGGGCAAATAACTGAATTTCCGCCAATCCAGCAATCATCACCAATGGTTATTGGCAATGCATTTTCCATTGTTTTTCTCAGTTCAGCATCCAGCGGATGAGTTGCTGTATACAATTGAACGCCCGGAGCAAAAAAGACATTGGAACCAATAGTGACTTTGGCACAATCCAAAACAACACAGTTTACATTGAAATAAACGTTTTCGCCACAACTGATATTGTATCCGTAGTCACAAAAAAAAGGAGGCTCAATATAAAGATTTGGTCCTGCATTAGGAATGAGTTCTTTTAGTATTTCCCGTGCTTTTTTTGTCACTCGGTATTCTGTAACATTTAATCGGTGGAGTAAATTTTTAGATTTCCGTCTGTCTTTTACTAAAACAGGATCGCCTGCTAAATAATATTCTCCGGCAATCATTTTTTCTTTTTCAGTTATCATAGTTTATAAATTTGAGCAAAATGTATAGTTGTTTTTGCTGTTATATTTTAGTTTTGGCTATTTTATCATGGATTTTTAGTGTTTCCTGCAATGCCGCACTTCCATACCAAAGTGTCAGTTCAGCTTCCAGAAGTTTCGATTGTACCGCTGGATCTGTCGCCACAAATGTTTTAGCTTCTTCGATACTACTGGCGTTAAAAATATAAATGCCTCTGTAATTTCTTTCATTTTTCATGAAAGGACCTGCCACAACCAGTTTTTCTTCTTTTGCTAATTGATTGATATTTGCCATATGTCCTTCAAATAATTTTTGAGTTTCTTCTTTAGTTGCAGTTGTATTGCTTCCTGTTTTTAATAAGCAAAAAACATATTGCTTCATTCCGTAATCATCTGCTTTAAGAGATTTTGCCAGTTTTTCATCAAATGCTGATTCCGTTTCTTGAGAAAATAGTACGGTGCTAAAAGAGAACAATAAAAGGAATAAGATTGATTTTTTCATTTTTACAGAATTAGGTTGTACACAAATTTAAGGTTTTCATTATAAAATAAAAAATGCATGATTTCAAATTCGAAATGGATTAGGCAAAACAACTCATCCAGTAATTTCAACAGTTCAGTAATAACTTTTTCTGATTCTGATTTTTGCAATAGATATTTGCTGCATCAAAATCAAATATCATGAAACCAACATTTACGCAACAATCAAATCATTCGAACACAATGCTTAAATTTATTTTTACGTTTGCCTTTTTAGTATTCAGCTTAGCTATTTTTTCGCAAAACACAATTTCAGGGAAAGTGGTAGATGAGAAAGGAAAACCGGTTTCAGGTGCTAATATTTTTATTGAAGGAACTTATGACGGTGCTTCTAGTAGTGAAACGGGGGATTTTAGTTTTACAACTACAACAACCGGGAATCAAACTCTGGTTGTGAGTTTCCTGATTTATGAAACTTCAAAAACAGTAATTGATGTGGCTGCTTTCCAAAATAAAACCATCAAATTACGAGAAAGTGTTACATCGCTTGACTCAGTTGTGATTACAGCAGGGACATTAGAAGCGGGCGATAAAGCAAGAGTATCGGTTTTAAAACCATTAGACATCGTAACTACAGCGGGCTCTGCGGGAAATATTATTGCGGCTTTGCAAACGTTGCCAGGAACACAAACGGTAGGCGAGGACGGGCGATTGTTTGTTCGTGGTGGCGAAGCCAATGAAGCACAAACTTTTGTAGACGGGATTCGAGTGGCGCAACCGTATGGCGCAACCACGAATAATTTACCAACACGAGGTAGGTTTTCTCCTTTTTTATTCAGCGGAATATCATTTTCTACGGGTGGTTATTCAGCGGAATATGGCGAAGCATTATCTAGTGTTTTGTTATTGAATACACAAGATGATCCAGACCAAAACAAAACTGAAATCGCTTTGATGACTGTAGGTTTAGGAATTGGGAATACCCAAAAGTGGAAAAAAAGTTCGTTGAGCGTAAATGCGAATTATATCAATTTAGCGCCTTATCAAGCAGTTATTCCTCAAAATGTGGATTGGAATAGTCCTTTTCAATCGTTGTCTGGAGAAACCGTTTATCGTTATAATTTTAACAATGGAATTTTGAAAGTGTATGCTGCTTTTGATAGTTCTAAATTTGATATTAATCAGGAAAATATCAATTCGCCAGAGAAAATCAGAGTTAACTTGAACAACAATAATTTCTATTTGAATTCGTCTTATAAAGGCGTTTTTGGGAACAATTGGCAAATTACTTCCGGGTTGAGTTATGGTTACAGCAACAACAAAATAAATTTAGACTCAGATAAAGTGGCTAATGATGAAAATGCGGCTCATTTGAAATTAAAATTAAGAAAAAGCTTTTCGGAAAGATTGAAACTGTCTTTTGGAGCGGATTATTTTGTTACTCAATTCAATGAAGATTTTAAGGAAAATACAGGTTCGGTTTTCACCAATGGATACGATGCTAACATTGCTGCAGTTTATACGGAAGCCGATATTTTCTTCTCTAAAAAATGGGCAGCCAAAGTAGGAGTTAGGGCTTCTAATAACGATTTACTGAATGAAACCGCCATTTCACCTCGAATTTCATTTGCATATAAAATGGCTAAAAACAGTCAATTTTCATTTGCCTATGGCGATTTTACCCAAACTCCAAACGCAGAATACATCAAGTATTCCAATAATCATCAGTTTGAAAGTGAAAAGGCTTCGCATTACATCTTGAATTTTCAATATAATAAAAACGGAAAAACCTTTCGTGCAGAAACCTATTTTAAAGATTACAATAATTTAGTAAAATTTGACACACAAATGGCGGCGTATAATTCGGTTTATGATAATACGGGTTCTGGTTATGCAAAAGGATTGGATTTGTTTTGGAGAGATGGAAAATCAATCAAAAACTTAGAATATTGGGTTTCCTATTCGTACATCGACACAGAGAGAAATTATAAAAATTTCAGTACGCAAGTTACGCCAAGTTTTGTTGCAGATCACAGCTTATCAATCGTTACTAAATACTGGATAAACGAGTGGAAATCTCAGATAGGCTTTACAAATTCATACAGTTCTGGGCGTCCTTACAACAACCCAAACGAAGCTAAATTCATGAATGGAAAAACTAAATCGTACAATAGTTTGAGTTTCAATTGGGCGTATTTAGTGACACAGCAAAAGATTTTATATTTCTCGGTTTCTAATGTTTTAGGTTCTCAGAATGTATTTGGATACGAATATGCCAATAATCCTGATAATACAGGCCTTTACAACAGAAAAGAGATTATTCCTACGGCCGATCGTTTTTTCTTCGTAGGATTCTTTTGGACCATCAGCAACGATAAAAAAGACAATCAGTTGAGGAATCTTTAAAGGAAGTCATAATGTCTTAAAGTCAAAGGTCTAAAGTCTTTGTAAACGAAAACTCTTTAAACTTTATGACTTTCGACTGCATCACAATTCATCCATTAAATTCTACAGTTCAGTATCAATAAATTTTAAATCAAAAAAAACCGAGATACTTTTAAAGTATAAATTATTACAACGTTTCAATTATCAAAAAAAAACAACCATTTTAAAACAAGAAATCATGACAAAAGTTATCACCACAATCGTATTATTTGTATGTAGTTTAGTATCAGCTCAAGGGCAATTCGAACAAGGAATGGGAAAAGCATTCCAATTATGGGGCGAAGGAAAAAATACGGAAGCTTCTGATTTATTCGAAAGAATAGCTGCCGCTGAAAAAACAAGCTGGTTGCCTAATTATTACGTTGCATTGGTAAACACAACCACCGCTTTTAGAACAAAAGATAAAGATCAAATGAATTTATTACTTTCTAAAGCACAAAAATCATTGGATATAGCAATGGATAAAAATCCAAATAATGCCGAATTATTGGTGATGCAAGCGATGATTCATACTGCTTGGATTGCTTTTGACCCAATGACAAATGGACAAAAATTATCCGGAACGGTGATGGAATTGTACGGAAAAGCACAGGCAATTGCACCGGAAAATCCAAGAGTTGTTTTTGGTAAAGCCGAATTTGAAATAGGTGGTGCTAAATTTTGGGGAACAGACACTAAACCAATGTGTGTGCAAATTGAAAAAGCTATTGGACTTTTTGCTACTTTTAAACCTGAAACACCATTCTCTCCAAAATGGGGTTTAGAAAGAGCTTTAGAAGCACAGAAAAACTGTAAATAGGAAGTAGAAACAAGAAAGAATAGAAGTGATTTTTAAATCTTTTGTTAATGCTACAATCAGAACAAATATCAAAATAAAATGAATAGAATATATAAAGAACTTCAAAGAGCGATAAAATTGACACTTATTATTTTTGCTGTGATTCAATTAGTCAATGTGATAATGGGAAGTGAAGTTTATTTTGGTAAAAGGTTGCTAGTCAATTTTTTATTCACAATGATGTATACTTTTTCTTTATACGCTGCAAATATGTTCCTTTTTTGGAAATTAGATTCTTATTTTGAAGATAAATTTTCTGTAAAAAGATTAACACTAGGTTTCATAGGTTCGTTTTTAGTTTCATTAGCAGTTATTTTTTTAATGCATGTATTTGAAGTTGTGGTGTATAATAAAAATTCTTTTGACTATTTCTTGGCTAATGAAAAACCTTCCAGCTATCTAGGATCTATAATCATCACTTTTTTTGTCACATTATCGATTTATACTATTTCATTTTATAAAGCGTACAATGAGAATAAAGTCAAGGAACAAAAAATTATTGCAGGAACTGCTAACGCAAAATTCGAGAGCTTAAAGAATCAAATTGATCCTCATTTTCTTTTTAACAGTTTAAATGTATTGAGTTCTTTGATTGAAGAAAATCCCGATAATGCCCAGCGGTTTACGATTTCATTATCAAAGATTTATCGCTATGTATTAGAACAAAAAGATAAAGAACTGGTTTCGGTTGAAGAAGAATTGGCTTTCGCCAAAACGTACATGAATTTATTGAAAATGCGTTTTGAAAACAGTTTGTTTTATGAATTACCAACGACAGCTATAAATCCAGATGGCAAAGTAGTGCCGCTCTCTTTGCAGCTTTTATTAGAGAATACGGTGAAGCATAATGTGGTTAGTGAACAAAGGCCATTGCACATTCGGATTTATGTTGAGGGCGATTATTTAGCCGTTCAAAACGATTATCAAAAGAAAGAAGTATTACAAGAACGTCAAGGTGTTGGTTTGCAAAATATTGTCAACAGATATGGAATTATAACCAACAGAAAAGTATTGATTATTCAAAACGAGAAAACATTTACGGTCAAAATACCTCTTTTGACAAAACAAATTACAGTTATGGAAACAACTACAAATTACAATGAAGATACCGCTTATTATAGAGCTAAAAAACGTGTGGAAGAACTTAAAGGGTTTTACGGAAACTTGATTTCTTACTGTTGCGTCATTCCATTTTTGATATTTATTAATTTAACATATTCTCCACATTTTCAATGGTTTTGGTTTTCTGCAGCCGGATGGGGATTTGGAGTGACCATGCATGCTTTTAAGGTTTTTGGATACAGTTCCAATTGGGAAGAAAGAAAAATTCAGGAAATTTTACAAAAAGAAGAGCAAAAACAAACTTGGAAATAATATTCAGAAAGATTCTAAACGTAGAATAAATTTTTAAATTAATGGTCATGGAAACTACATATCAAAACGAAGAACGCTACTTTAAAGCTAAAAAACAAGTAGAAGAAATAAAAGCATTTTATGGTAATTTGATTGCTTACATTGTTATAAACATAGGATTATTGATTCTAAATCTAGTAACAGCTCCGGATCATTTGTGGTTCTTCTGGCCATTAATTGGTTGGGGACTTGGGGTGTTTTTTCATGGATTGAAAGTGTTTAATTACAGTCCTTTTCTTGGAAGAGACTGGGAGCAGCAAAAAATTAAAGAGTTTATGGATAAGGAAAATGAAAGAAAAGACAATTGGACTTAATGTCGTGTTTTTATCTTAAATTGAATTTGTTTAAAACAGTAAATATTTAATGCCATCAAGATGAGAAGGAATTATAAATCAGAATTTAAAGAGTTTCAGCCAGAAGATAAATATGCTGATGCGCAGCGAAAAGTGAAACGATTGAAAGGATTTTACACGCATTTAATAGTTTATGTAATCATAAATATAATGATTGTATTTATTAATATTAGAGGTTTAGATGCTGGAGAAAGCTATTTTAAAATAGAGAATTTCTTTACCGCTTTTTTCTGGGGAATTGGTTTAACGGCTCATGCGCTCTCTACATTTATGCCCAATTTGATTTTTGGAAAAAACTGGGAAAATAAAAAGATCAAAGAGTTTATGGAAAAGGAAAAAAGTGAGAAATGGGAATAAAAACTATGGATTCAGAATTAATTTAATTTTCAGTTAACCAAATAACCAAATAACCTGATAAACGATTCAATATTAAATGACAACAATAATAATCGAAGACGAAAAACCAGCTGCAAGATTGCTGCAACGAAAATTAGAAAAACTAAATATTCAAGTAGATGTAATGCTGCATTCAGTAGAAGAAGCAATTGATTGGTTTTCTAATAATGAACATCCGGAATTGATTTTTTTGGACATTCAATTATCGGATGGATTGTCATTTGAAATATTTGATAAAGTTCAAATTAAGAGTGCTGTGATTTTTACCACGGCTTATGATGAGTATGCTTTGCGGGCTTTTAAATTGAATAGTATCGACTATCTTTTAAAGCCTATTGACGAGGATGACTTAGAGGTTGCCGTTTCTAAATTTAAAACACGTTTGCCAAAACAAGAAACCGGCTCGCGAGACTTCGGGATGGATTTTGATCAGATTAAAAAGATGCTTTCCAATCCATTTGAAAAAAATCATAAAAAACGGTTTACGGTAAAAATAGGGCAACATTTGAAAGTGATTTCTACCGATGAAATTGAGTGTTTTTTTAGTGAAAATAAAGGAACCTATCTTCATACTTTTGATAATAGGAATTATTTAATTGAAACAACTTTGGAGCTTTTAGAACAGGAATTAGATCCAGCAGCTTTTTATCGAGTTAGTCGAAAATTCATAGTTCCTCTCAAGGCAATTAAAGAAATTGTAATCTACAGTAACTCGCGATTAAAGGTTATTTTACCTTCTTATAAAGAAGACGAAGTGATTGTGAGCAGAGAAAAAGTTTCTGATTTTAAGAATTGGATTGAGTAAATAAATAGTTGGATTATTAATTTAGATTAAATCATTTAAAAATCTGATTATATGTGTATTATGTTTACGGTATAGATTATTCTTATGACGATTTTAAACCTTGAAAACCACTTTTCGAATGCCAATTATGACAAAGATTAAAGCGGTGTAAATTATAAAAAACGGAATGATATATTCTATCAAGTCCATAGGTAGCATTACCGCAATTATTAGTAGTTGAAAACCCAAACCGTAAATTGAAAGTACTGTCATAAACCAGTTAGGAAATGTTTTTACTTTGTAAGCTTCTTGATCAAGTGTGTGAATTATTTTATCAAACGTACCGTAGACAATAGTGTAAATACGGAATAAAATATCAACTGATTTTTGGGTTTCTCCCGGTAGAGCCTTTGGAGATTTATATTCGAATATTTTGCTTGTTGTATCTCCGCCTACTGATTTATTTCTTAAAATCACATAGTAATAATTGTATAAAGTTCCCTGTAATTGAATGCCAATAAAAGCCAAAATAGTAAACCAAAATGATGTTTTAGAAACATAACAAATGGTCATTAAAAATAGAAAATTCAGGATGATATCAAATACACTGTCCAAGTATCTTCCGGTATAAGAAGGCTTATTTTTTAATCGCGCCAGTTCTCCATCGGCAGCGTCAATCATTGATTTTAGAATGATGAAAAAACTTGCTAAATAATAACTTCCTTGCAGAATACAGTAAATAGCAATCAAGCCTGAAATACCAAAAAGTAAGGTGACGTGAATAGGAGTGAACCGAGTATTTTTTAATTGATTAGCAAGAAGTTTTCCAAATGGTCTTCCATAATCTGATAGATCTAAAAATTTATCTTGAGCAGCAAGTTTTGACATTTTAATAATTAATAAGCAAAAATAGATGTGACAATATAGTCAAAAACGAATGTTTTAATGTTTGTTCCTTTGTGAATATGACTCTAAAACTAGATAAAATTGAACTCCAAAAAGTAAGGTTGCTAGTACGAGATGTAAGGTTTGTGTGCCAAACGGAAAATCAAAATAGTACATCGTTATACCGGTAAGGATTTCGACGAGAAGTAAAAACATAACCCAATTTTGTTTGCTCGCATTTAGATTTAATTTTCTATTCATGTAGAATAAGTACCCATTGAGAGCAAACACAAGTATTGAAAATGATCTGTGAATGTAAAATATAACAGTTGGATTTTGGAGCCACATTACCTCTGGAGCTCCTGTTTTTGAAACAATATCCACTTGTTCTCTAACATCTGTTCCAAGTACGATTTGAACAAGAGTTAGAACTAGCGCTACGAGTAAAAAGACATTAAATTGGGTGTTGTAAGTAACAGGTTTTTTATTTGTTTTTACACTGTAAATCACTATGAGCTGAATGGCAAGTATCAACAAAGCTGCCAGCATGTGAGTTGTAATTTTATAAGGACTAAGTACAGAGTCTACCACTGTTTTACCAAGCCAAGCCTGGAATGCCATCAATACACAGACTATAAAAGATAAGTAAATAAGGCTTTTTTGTTTTTTTCTATAACCAAAGGAGAATACCAGTGTTACTATACAAGCTAAGCCCGCTAACGCTCCTAGGAGGCGGTTGATGTATTCTACCCAAGTGTGAATGGGATTAAAAATTGCATAATCGTGTTTTTGATAAGGTATCCAATTGGATGTTTCAAAATTCTTTTTAGCAACAAAATTCTCCTTAGCAACTAATAAGGATTCCTCTTTTATGATTACCTGGCCTTTATTATACTCCTTATTAGGTGCAAATAAAAGCTCTTTTTGGTCTGTTGGCGGAATGTAATACCCAAAACATTTAGGCCAGTCTGGGCAGCCCATTCCGGAGCCAGTCAATCGAACGAAGGCACCTGCAAAGATGACTAGATAAACCAAAACGAGAGCTATTTTTGCGGATTTTAGAAAGTATTTTTGCACAGGGGTTTTATTTTTTTGTAAAATTATCTCATTTCACTGTAGTAAAAGAGTACACAATAGTTAAACTTTGACTAAACCTAATTTAGATGCTTTTTTTAGCATAAAAGCATAGGCAGCATCATATTCATTTGGGATTTCACCCTCAAGGATTGCTTCTTTAATTGCTTCTTTGATGATACCAATTTCTCTTGATGGTTTAATGTTAAAATGTTCCATAATTTCTTCACCAGATATCGGCGGTTGAAAATTACGTACTTGATCACGTTCTTCTACTTCCACAATTTTTTTTCGAACTATTTCAAAATTTTTGTGGTACTTTTTAAATTTGTTTGGGTTTTTTGTTGTGATATCAGCTTCACAGAGTGTCATTAAGTTCTCTACGTCTTCACCAGCATCAAACACTAAACGCCGCACAGCACTATCTGTTACAGTATCTTGAGAAAGTACTATGGGTCTGGAACTCATCATGACCATTTTTTGAACAAATTTCATTTTATGGTTAAGAGGCATGTGTAAGCGTTCAAATATTTTTTTAGCCATTTTTCCTCCCAGGAATTCATGTCCGTGAAAAGTCCAGCCTTGTTTTTTATTAAAACGTTTTGTTGGAGCTTTTCCTATATCATGCAACAATGCAGACCAGCGGAGCCAAACGTCATCAGTATTTGGGCAAATATTGTCAACAACCTCAAGCGTATGATAGAAATTATTTTTATGCGTGTGACCTTCTATTTCTTCAACTTGGTTCAAAGCCGTTAACTCGGGAAGAATAATATCTAAAAGTCCTGTTTTGAACAAATGTAAAAATCCGATTGAAGGTTGATCTGTTGAAAGTATTTTATTCAATTCATCCACGATGCGTTCTCCAGAAATAATTTTGATTCGCTCTGAGTTCTTTGTGATGGATTGAAACGAATTTTCTTGTATATCAAAGCCCAATTGGTTCGCAAAACGAATGCCTCTCAACATACGCAACGGATCATCAGAAAAAGTAATATCTGGATCCAACGGTGTTTTAATTATTTTGTTTTTTAAGTCTTCAAGACCGTTAAAGGGGTCTAATAATTCTCCAAAATTATCTTTGTTCAAAGCTAAGGCAAGTGCATTGATTGTGAAATCGCGGCGGTTTTGATCGTCTTGAAGTGTACCGTTTTCAACAATAGGATTGCGACTATCAGACTGATAGGATTCTTTTCGAGCACCCACAAACTCAATTTCGGTGTCTTCAAAGCGCAACATTGCTGTTCCGTATGTCTTGAAAACCTGAACTTTTGGTTTGTTAGGAAGTAATTGAGATACTTTTAAAGCCAATTCGATTCCGCTGCCAACTGCAACAATATCAATGTCTTTTTTAAAGTCTCTGTTTAAAAGTAAATCTCTAACGAAACCACCAATTACATAACTATCTACGTTAAGTTCTTGAGAAGCTTGAGAGATGACTTCGAATATTTTATTATTTAAGGATTCTTTGTAGTTAGTTTTTATAGCCACGAATTCACGAATTTTTTTTATAAAATGATGCGTTTGTGTTCCAAAGAAATAGAATTAAAATTTGCTAAAATAGCCAACCTATTATTTGAAACTTTTAAGTAGTTTAAACATTGTGAGTAATGCTTTGGATGGAGGTTCTCGCTTGACTTTATTTCTAAAATTATTGAATCAAACAAAACAAAATCTGCATAAAACTTATGGTTTAAAATGATACTCTTATAATTGACGGAGTATTCTTTTTCTCTTTCGTAAGGAATATTTAAATTTTTGAATTCATATTCTAAAGCATCTTTATATACAATTTCTGAAAAACCACCACCTAAGTTACGGTGCACATCAAATAGAATTCCCATTATTTTATAGCTTTCTTCTTTGTATAATATCTCTGCCATAGTTCTAGATTTTTTTCCACCAACTCCCCAATTTACTTATTTTTTTAATTTTTGCTAATAAAATTCGTGAATTCGTGGCTATTTTCTATTTCCGAATCACTTTCACCTGAGAATCATTCGTTAATTTTATTATTGTCGAAGGTTTCCCGCCAATTTTTTCACGATGCAAATTTACAACATAGTCTACACCTTTTATAATTTCCGGACTAATATCTTTGAAGGCAATTGGTGTGGGTTTTCCCGAGATATTTGCGGATGTTGAAACTAATGGTTTTTTCATTTTTTCCATTAGTTTAAAGCAAAATGCTTCCTTGACAATTCGGATACCGAGCGAGTTGTCAGTCGATATAATATTTGGCGCTACATTTCTAGGTTTGTCTAAAATCAGTGTGGTAGGATTTTCAGATAAATCAATGATTTGCCATGCCACTTCTGGGATGTCATTAAAGATATTATACATCATTTTTTCGCCATTCATCAAGACGATCATGCTTTGAGTTTCGGCTCTTTGCTTGAGTTTGTATATTTTGGCAACAGCCTCAGGGTTTGTGGCATCACATCCAATTCCCCAAACGGTGTCAGTAGGATATAAAATGATTCCTCCTTCCTTTATGACTTCGTATGCTTTGTGTACTTCTTCGTTAAGATTTTCCATATTTTTATTTTTGTGGATATTTTAAGTTTTAGTTCAATAAAACTAGTGTAATTTCCGGTTTGTAAAAATACTTCATTTGAGCTTTGCAATCCAAATAATTTAATGGTTGCTTTTTGAGTGTACATGAAAATGTTTCATTTTTTAGGTATGGAATTTAAATTAAACACTTCCGGTCTACCTTTGATATTCTTTTGTTTTTACGTTTTGAGGAGGATCGTTTTTGACTTAAAAAGTAATATAATCAGGAAATGTAAACCATAGATTGTATAAACAAAATGCAATACCTACTTTTGTTTCCACTTAAAACATACTGATGCAGATAAATATCCACCCCCATTTCCTGAAAAACAAGTCGAGTTTATTGGCTATGATTGAAAATTTTGATTCAACAGGAGTTCTTTTTGGTGATGGAAAAAGAAATAAAATTAAAATATTTGATTTCGAGAATAGTACTTTTAATGTAAAATCGTTCAAAACACCTATTTTTTTTAATAAAATTATTTACTGTTATTTTAAGAAATCAAAAGCGAAAAGATCCTATGAATATGCGTTACGATTAATTAATTATGATATTGGAACCCCATTTCCAGTTGCTGTTTTTGAAAACAAATCTCTCATTGGATTAAAAGATAGTTATTATGTTTGTGAGCACATTCATTATGATTTCATGTTTAGAGATTTAATTGAAACAGATAATTTCCCTGATCTTGATACAATATTAAAACAATTTGCTTTTTTTTCATTTGATTTACATCAAAAAGGAATTGAGTTCTTAGACCATTCTCCAGGTAATACTTTAATTAAGAAGGTTGATGGACATTATGAGTTTTATCTGGTTGATCTTAATAGAATGAAATTTCATGATGCTCTTTCGTATGAAAGAAGAGTAAATAATCTTAAAAGATTAACACCTTATAAAGAAATGATAGCAGTAATAAGTAAAGAATATGCTAAATTATATCAGGTAGATGAAATTGTTTTTTTTGAAAAATTGTGGAAAGCAACGTCTGATTTTCAATATAAATTTTACAGAAAAATAAGGCTGAAACGCTTTCTTAAAATAGGGAAATCAAAAGCCTAATGTTATTCTTATAAATGTAGAATTAACTGTATTTTTTACATGATTTTGATTAGGGGTCGATAAAGAATATTTGTTTATTGGATTATAATATTAATTAGTGTTCCAAATAAATTTGGAATATTTAACCATTTTTGTGGCAGATGTGTAAAGTTGGGAGTAAGATTAAATAAAAATGACAAACTTAACAAATGAATAAAATAATAGATTGCTTTACATTTTTTAATGAACTTGATTTGTTGGAAATAAGGTTGAAATATTTATATGATGTTGTAGATTATTTCATTATTGTTGAAGCAGATTCTTCATATAATGGTCAGTCAAAGCAGATGGTTTTCGCTGATAATGAAGAAAGGTTTTTTCCTTTTAAGGATAAAATAATTTATGTGCCAGTAAGTTTACTGCATTTTGGCGACAAAAAAGGAGTGGCATGGGAGAGAGAAGAATATCAAAGGAATTCTATATATAAAGGGATTAACAGTCTTGGTATTAAAGATACTGATTTGGTTCTTATTAGTGATCTTGATGAAATTCCAAATAAGGACATTTTATTTAATTTAAAAAATAATCTAGATAGTAAAATTGTTATCAAAAAAGAGTATAAAATTATTTTACTTATAAAAGTTGCTTTCTATTTTGTAAAAAGTATTTTTTATATACTTATTAGAAAAGATTTAAATAAATTGAAGTCACAAATGAAACTGATTTATTTTACTCTTTTTAAAAAATATCCAGCGCCTCTTAATTTTGAAATGAATAATTACTATTACTATCTGAATTATCAAAAAAAGAATAGTGTTTGGTCAGGTACACAATGTTTACAGGCAGGGTGGTTAAAAATATTCAAGGCAAATGAATTACGAATATTTAGAAATTCTCCTTTGCAGTCCGTAATTAAAGGAGGATGGCATTTTTCGTATTTGGGAGGAAAAGACAAGATAAAGCATAAAATAAGAAATTTTTCTCACCAAGAATATAATATACCCGAGATCCTTTCCGATGAATATATTGATTTTTGTATTAATAATGGATACAGTTTGTTTGATTATTACAAAAACAAAAACAGTAAACCGCAATATGTGAAAAAGGAAATTACTCATCTTCCAAAAGATTTACAGGATATTGTTGTTGTGTATCAAGAGTTAATTTTTTAGTTAAATATCAAATGTGCTTTTGTTTTAAGTAATTCATAGCACGAGGACTAATCCAAGTTCCTTTTTGGATTGCATTAAAATAATAAGCAATTAGATTTTTTAGTATGTGTCGATATACTTGCAATTTTGGAATAAAAAACAAAAATAAACTTAAGATAGAAAAGCTAATTGTCTCCAAAAGAATTCCTAAAATCACTAGACTATGTAAATAAAGCTTTGTGCCTGACGAAAATTGATTGCTTATATAAGCATGTTTAGAAATAATTACTTCCGTTTTGGTGAGTGCTTTTGTTTTAATGTTTAATCGAGAGGCACCGCCATGTTGATGAAAAATAGTCGCTTTTCGTGTGACTGCAATTTTTCCTCCAGCCGTAGCCGTTTTTTTGCAAATATCAATATCTTCAAAATATAACCAATAATCTTCGTTCCATCCATTGATTTTATTGAACCAATCTCTGCTAATAAAAATAACTGCCCCAGTAACCCAATCAGGATAAAACAATTCCTCTTGGGTATTGAATCTTTTTTGCAGGTTTATTTTGTTTAGTTTTCTTGAAATAGCTCTTGATATTCCAAAAAAACGACCTAAAAGGGGAAATAAATTATTTTGGTTATAAAAAATATTGTTTTCATTAATTTGTAAGCAAGATAAAATTCCTATTTCAGGATGTGAAATGGCGGTTTGTAAAAGTGTTTCTAATGCTCCAAGAGTTAGTTTTGTGTCTGGATTTAAAAAAAGAAGATAGTTTCCATTAGCCAAACTTGCACCAAAATTGCACCCATTAGAAAAACCATTGTTACAGGAATTTTCTACGAATTTAAATGTTGGATATTTTTCTTTAAAAGCGGGGAATTGTCCATCATTAGAAAAATTATCAACAATAATAATCTCAAAAGATGATTTTGGAACAATTGTTTCTATAGATTTCAAGCATTTTTCTAAAGCTTGCCATCCACGATAATTGACTATAATTATTGATATGTCCAATAGTTTTTTTTTATTATGAAAAGATACCATTACCTTCACTTGATTTAGTAAGTGTAATGATTTTGTATTGTAAGAGCTAGTAATAACTAAACATCAAAGTTAGGTTTATTTTTCAGGAGTAAAAAATATTTTAAAATTTTTCAGAGGATTTTATTTTGTAGTTTTGTTCATAAAATAGAAGAGGTATAATTAAGTTTATGTAGATGGCATCATTGAAGTATATAATATTAAAAAGCAAAGTAGTATTAGCGATAATGCTACATTTTTATATTTACTTGGAAGTTTTTATAAAACGGAAAATGAGACGAGATGTCTCTGAAAAAGAGATTGTTAAGTTGCAGAATAAAGATTTTGTGATTATATCCAATAATTGTTTTGGTGGTCAGGCTTATCAGTGGCTAAACCTTCCTTACAATACTCCTTTTGTTGGACTATTCTTGTATGGACAGTGTTATATAAAGTTGCTGCAGAATTTTGATTTTTATTTAAAACAAGATTTGGTTTTTGTTACTAAATCTGCATATAAAGATACAATACAAGCGTATCCTATCGCTCTTTTGTATGATGTAGAATTGCATTTTCTTCATTACAAAACACAACATGAAGTTATTGATAAATGGTATAGAAGGTTAGAGAGACTTAAAGAACAAATTAATTATGATAACTTTTTTTTTCAGATTAGTGATCAGGATCTTATTGATGAGAATATCATTCAAACATTTCATAAATTAGATTTTAAAAATAAATTATCATTCTCTGCTTTTGATATTGAAGGGCTAAATAATCAGCAACATGTAAATGTATACAAGCAATATAATCAGTTTAAGACGTGTACACCAAACGGTAAGAAACTTTTTGAAATTTCATTTTTGTATATCGATTTTGTAAAATGGATAAATACAAAAACAATCACTAGAACCCGATTTAAGGATTAGAAAAAAATGCACTTATAAAAGTGCATTTTTTTTTTTTAAGTTGGTTATTTTTTCCTTTTTAACAAAGAAGAAGTTTTAAACCGCTACGTTATATTCACGTAAGGCATCATTTAAAGATGTTTTCAAGTCAGTAGAGGCTTTTCTTTGTCCGATAATTAATGCACAAGGAACTTGGAAATCACCTGCAGGAAATGATTTGGTATAACTTCCCGGAATTACAACTGAACGTGCCGGAACGTATCCTTTCATTTCAACTGGAGTTTTACCTGTAACATCAATAATTTTTGTAGAGGCAGTCAAACAAACATTAGCGCCAAGAACAGCTTCTTTTCCAACATGAACGCCTTCAACTACAATACAACGAGAACCAATAAATGCACCATCCTCAATAATTACCGGAGCAGCTTGCAAGGGTTCTAAAACTCCACCGATACCAACACCACCGCTTAAGTGAACGTGTTTGCCAATTTGAGCACAACTTCCTACTGTAGCCCATGTGTCTACCATTGTACCTTCATCAACATAAGCTCCAATGTTTACATAACTTGGCATCAAAATAACACCACTAGAAATATAAGCACCGTAACGCGCTACAGCATTAGGAACTACGCGAATTCCTTTTTCGGCATAGCCTCTTTTTAGCAACATTTTGTCATGGTATTCGAAGATTCCAGATTCCCATGTTTCCATTTTTTGAATAGGGAAATACATCACTACCGCTTTCTTAACCCATTCGTTTACTTGCCATTCTTCACCAACTGGCTCGGCAACACGTAATTTTCCAGTGTCTAATAATTCAATAACTTCTCTGATAGCATCAGTTGTTGTGGTTTCTTGCAACAAAGCACGATTTTCCCAAGCTTGTTCTATAATTGTTTGTAATGGATTCATTTTAGTTTAATTTTTGACAAAGATAGGATTTTTAGGCAAAAGCAAAAAAGCAAAATAATTAGAAAATGTTACATATTTAACTTCTTGTTTTATTATTTAATTTGAAATGACAAAATTCTTTAGTGTTGAAATGTTAAATTAGTAAACACAAAAAAAATGGTGTCAAAGGGACTTTTCTCTTAGTGCTAAGAATTGGAAAATTAAAATAGCTACCTTTGGAAAAAATAAACAAATGCCAAGAATTCTCTCCATAGATTACGGTCAAAAACGAACAGGAATAGCCGTTACCGATGAAATGCAAATCATAGCCTCGGGATTAACTACTATTCCATCACTAACTGCAATTGCTTTTTTGAAGGACTATTTCTCCAAAGAGAAAGTAGAAGCCGTACTTATTGGTGAGCCCAAACAAATGAATGGAGAACCTTCAGAAAGCGCTTCTATCATTAAAGGATTTGTAACGCATTTTACCAATCATTTTCCGGATATGAAAGTTATTCGGGTTGATGAACGTTTTACTTCAAAAATGGCTTTTCAAACCATGATTGACAGTGGACTTAGTAAGAAACAGCGTCAAAATAAAGCACTTATCGATGAGATTTCGGCAACGATAATGCTTCAGGATTATTTGACTCGGAAGATGTTTTAGAAATTCAACTGCAAAGCTTTTCAATTGACTAAAATAGATTTGAAATTCCTTACTTTTTAACAATAATTTGTTACATTTTTTTTGCTTATATAAAGTATATTTGCACTTTAAAATTTTGTTATGCCCGATACAACCATTCGTTCGCAAAGTGATGTAGTTCTTATAGGAGCTGGAATAATGAGCGCCACTCTTGGCTTAATTCTAAAAGAGTTACGACCAGATATAAAGATTGAAATATACGAAAGATTAGATATGGCTGCTGCCGAAAGTTCTGATGCATGGAATAATGCAGGAACTGGACATTCTGCTTTTTGTGAGCTTAATTACACTCCTGAAAGTGAAGATGGAAGCATCAACCCAAAAAAAGCAATCGGTATTGCGGAATCTTTCGAGGTTTCCAGACAATTTTGGGCCTATTTAGTGCAACAGAATAAAGTTTCATCACCTGAAAATTTCATTAAAAGTATTCCTCATTTGAGTTTTGTTTGGGGTGAAAAAAATGTAGAATATCTTAAAACAAGATATGAGGCTTTGCATTCGAATCCTCTTTTTAAACAAATGGTTTTCAGCACTGATTTTACGCAATTAAAAGAATGGATGCCTTTGGTTATGGAAGGTAGAAATGAATCTGAGAAAGTTGCAGCAACCTCAATGGCTATTGGTACCGATGTAAATTTTGGAGAACTGACACGAAATATTTTTAGTTATCTAGCTAAATTGGATGGAGTTACGATGTATTTTAATCATGAAGTTCAAAAAATGAGACAACGTGAAGATAAATCATGGAGAATAAAAATCACTGATTTGGCTACAGGCCAAAAAAGAAAAGCATATACTAAATTTGTTTTTATAGGTGCTGGTGGCGGTTCATTGCCGTTACTAGAAAAAGCAAATGTTCCAGAAGGAAAAGGTTATGGCGGTTTCCCTGTGAGCGGACAGTGGTTAAAATGCACCAATCCTGAGGTGATTGCTAAACATCAAGCAAAAGTATATGGAAAAGCGAGTGTGGGTGCGCCTCCAATGTCAGTTCCACATATTGATTCCCGAATGATAAATGGAGAAAGACAACTACTTTTTGGACCTTTTGCAGGTTTTTCAACTCGATTCTTAAAAAATGGTTCGTATTCTGATTTGCCATTATCCATAAAACCGGATAATATCATTCCGATGCTTGCTGCCGGTATTAAAAATATACCACTTACAAAATATTTGATTGAGCAAGTACGTCAGTCTCCTAAAGACAGGATTAATGCATTGAGAGAGTATGTTCCAGGTGCAAGATCTAAAGATTGGAAATTAGAACGTGCAGGACAACGTGTTCAAGTAATAAAAAAAGATGAAAAAGAAGGTGGAATATTAGAGTTTGGTACTGAAGTCATCACAACTGCTGATGGAACTCTCGCTGTTTTACTTGGTGCTTCTCCTGGTGCTTCAACCGCAGTTTCTATTATGGTAGATTTATTAGGAAGATGTTTCAAAGATGAAATTGAAACGCCAGAATGGCAGGAAAAATTGAAAGTTATGATTCCTTCTTATGGTCAGACTTTGAATGATAATCCAGATTTATTAACTGAAATAAGAAAAGATACTGCTTCTGTTTTAAAATTGAATAATTAGATACAGTGTTCAGTAATCGGTGTTCAGTAAGCTACGAATCACTGATTACTGATCACTTTTTTAAAACTCCATTAATTCCTTTGTGGTTTTTAAAATGTTTTCAGAGAGATTAGTCAACCAGATTAATTGTTCTATAACCAATTGCGCTTCCTGCATTTTCAATTTAAACGCTTCTTCATCAATAGGAATTCCTTCTTTTAATTCTTTGGCTCGAATATTTTTTAATTCCGTAAATCGCATAGCCAAATCTTCTTTTGGGAGATTTTCTTTTAGATATAAATCACTTTCTTTCAAAAGTGCAATTGCATTATCCAAATTTCTAATGACTGTATCCACTACAACGTTAAACGCTTCAGAAGCTGATGTTGTTTTGTGCGATTGGATGTAGGTTCCTAACGAAGCTGATGATGATAGTAATGAATGATTCAGCACCGCTAATTTATATACCTGTGGTAATTGCTTTTGTTTCGATTTAGGTTCTTGTACCATTCTTTGGAAAGAAGCCATTAAATTTCCTATTTCGATAAAAGCATTTTTTCGAGCTATACGATACGAAGTAGAAATAGTCCCTTTTTTATTGTAAAAAAGCGAAATTTCTTTCAAATAATTTTGATTTGCAATAATCGATTTTTCTATGTGTGACGGAATATTTAAAAACTCCCAAGAAGGCCATAAAAAGTGATTGGCTAGAAAAGCTAAAGCAGAACCTACAACCGTATCAAGTATTCTGTATTGAACTACATCAATAATATTAGGAGTTAATATTCCGTAAATAAAAACTACATACATTGTCACAAATGTGGCGCTGACTTTATAATTTATTTGGGTAAATGAAAATCCTAAAAGCATGCTTAAAATGGAAAGTATACTGATTGTAAAATTATCGTGTACTACAGAAAGAATCCCAAAAGCGATTAATCCTCCTATAATAGTACCAAAAATTCTATGAAAAGAACGTTGTTTTGTCAAGCCGTATCCAGGTCGCATAATAACTATAATAGTCAATAAAATCCAATAGACATTGTGAAAAGGCAGTATGTTTCCAATGATAAAACCAATCAACAATGTTATGGTTAGTCGTAGCGAATGTCTGAAAATTGTGGAAGAGAAACTCAGATTTTGAATCAAAGTGCTTAAAGGATAGTATTGTGGCGTCAGGAATTTTTCTAAGTCTTTATCCTTTTCTTTAAAGTCCTGTGAATTGAAGGCTAGCGTAAAAGCACGCTCTACAATTTTTATTTTCTCCACTTGTTTTTCAGCATACTGTAGCATGGTGGTCAGCATAAAAACACCTTCGGAAGCGGGAATTTTTCCTAAATTATCTTCATAATCCGTGATAGCAAGTTGTAAAGCATTCAAGTCACCTCGTAAAGTATGTTTAGAAATATATTTAGTTCGGTTTTGTACGCTTTTGGACAGTTTTTTTAAACTTGTGGCAAGATTGTAGGCTAATTTTTGATACGTCAACAACACCTTTGGATGGTCGTCAAATTTTTGATGCAATTTATCATGGTCGAATGAAGTAGCTAATGCAAGCTCTAGAATTTCCATCAATGAAATAAAAACGATTAACATTTTTCGGTTTTGATTGGAAGATCCAGAAGTCGTATAACTGCTAATTAATACTTCTCGTATGTTTTGTCGAATGGTGTTCAGTTCTACTTGAAGGTGTAATTGTTTTTCAATAATTGCTTTTCTATCAGCATTAATCGTCCATAAATCACCTCTTAATTTTAAATATTTAGCCGTAAGTTTAATACATTCTGCAATTTGTAATTCGATATAGCGATGAGGTCTTACATAATGAAAAATGAGGGAAATCATTAGATAAAATAATCCTCCGGATAATATTAAAAGGGAGTGTTGGACCATTGCCCAACCGGTATTGATGCTAGCAAATGCTAATGAAATAGAAATCAGCGCAGAGAAAGAGACCATTGTTGCTCGTTGTCCATACACAGATACCATCGACATCAGAAAAATTAATATTGCTAAAAAAGGATAGAAAATTAAGGAATAAGGATAGACAATATTCACTAACAAATTGACACCTGCAACAAGTAAAGCGGTAACCAGAATGCCGTTTATTTTATGTTTTAGATTACTTGGAATATCGCTTGGATAAGTGAAAAAAGCTCCTAATGCGATGGTAAAGCCTATTTCAAATTTGCCTAAAAAAGAAAGCACTACAACTGGAATAACTGCGGCTATTGTTACTTTTAGAGCATTAGTAAAATAAGTACTGTCGGTAAATCTTCGGATTTTGTGAATCATACAATTGTATTGCAAACAAAGGTAAGAATTGAGTGACTCATTCAAAGCATAATTTGCTCTGTTTTTGCCTAATTGGTAAAAAAACACTAATTATCGATACAGGATTATTCATTGTCTATTTTTTTACTATTTTTGCAGACTGAATTAAAGGGAAATTTATTTTCACTTTTATTACAAAATACTTAATACAAAAACAATGATTTTACCAATTATAGGATACGGTGATCCAGTTTTAAGAAAAGTAGGCGAGGTTCTTTCACCAGAGCATCCTAATTTGAAAGAAACGATTGCTAACATGTACGAAACGATGTATAATGCCTATGGTGTAGGACTTGCTGCACCACAAGTAGGATTGGCACTTCGTTTATTTGTAATCGATACGACGCCTTTTAGTGATGATGATGAATTAGAGGATAAAGAGCAAAAAGAATTAAAAGGATTCAAAAGAACTTTTATCAATGCAAAAATGATAAAAGAAGAAGGTGAAGAATGGAGTTTTAATGAAGGTTGCTTGAGTATTCCAGACGTTAGAGAAGATGTTTATAGAAATCCTACCATAACAATTGAATACTGTGAAGAGGATTTTGTAATGAAAACCGAAGTTTTTGATGGATTAATCGCCAGAGTAATCCAACATGAATACGATCATATTGAAGGAGTATTATTCACAGATAAAATTTCGTCATTAAAAAAACGATTAATTCAAAAGAAATTGAAAAACATTTTGGAAGGAAAAACATTCCAAGACTACCGAATGAAATTTTTTGCTAAAAAAGGAAGATAAAACAGTTTTTATAGCTTCATCTTGGTATGATTTTTGGTTTTAAATGAAAAAATAAATAAGTCAAATTCTTAATAATAATTACACAAAACATGAATTTAGAAAAAATATTAGCCATTTCTGGGAAACCGGGTTTATATGTATTAAGAGTACAAACACGTACTGGGTTTGTTGCTGAATCATTATTGGATGGAAAAAAAATCACAGTAAACTTAAAAAGTAATGTGAGTTTATTGTCGGAAATTTCAATTTACACGTATGAAGGCGAAAAACCATTAGCTGAAATCATGCAGAAAATTGCTGATAAAGAAAATAAAGGTCAAGCGATTTCACATAAAGAAGATAATGCTACATTGACGGCTTATTTCAAAGAAATTTTACCAGATTATGATGAAGAAAGAGTCTATCCTTCTGATATCAAAAAAGTTTTAAACTGGTATAATATGTTGCAAGCAAAAGGATTAGTTACTGATGAAGTTCCAGCAGCAGATGTGACAGAAGAGCTTGCTGCCGTTGCAGAGGAAATTCTAGTTGCAGAAGTAGAAGCTCCTTCTAAAAAAGTAAAAGCTAAAAAAGAGTAATTTTACACTACAATAATATTTAATCCTGTTCAGCTATTTTTCTGAACAGGATTTTTTTATTTTTACAAAAAACAATTTCTGATGGATTCAAGACAAAACCAACTCCAAGCTTTCGAAAGATTATTAGACATTATGGATGATTTGCGTGAAAAATGCCCTTGGGACAAAAAGCAAACCATGCAAACCTTACGTCATTTGACTATTGAAGAAACCTATGAATTAGGTGATGCAATTCTGGATAATGATTTGAACGAAGTCAAAAAAGAACTTGGGGATTTGTTATTGCATATTGTTTTTTATGCAAAAATAGGAAGCGAGACGAACGATTTTGATATGACCGATGTGTGTAATGAAATTTGTGAAAAGCTAATTCACCGTCATCCCCATATTTATAGTGATGTTGTGGTAAAAGACGAGGAAGAAGTAAAGCAGAATTGGGAAAAATTGAAACTCAAAGAAGGTAAAAAATCTGTTCTAGAAGGTGTTCCAAAAAGTTTACCTGCATTAGTAAAAGCAAGCCGAATTCAGGATAAAGTAAAAGGAGTAGGTTTTGATTGGGAGGAATCACATCAGGTTTGGGATAAGGTTCAAGAAGAATTGGAAGAATTGCAAGTTGAGGTTGAAGCAGGTGACCAAGATAAAATTGAAGCTGAATTTGGGGATGTTTTATTTTCGATGATCAATTACGCACGATTTCTTAACGTAAATCCCGAAGATGCTTTGGAACGAACCAATAAAAAATTCATCAAGCGATTTCAATATCTAGAAAGTAAAGCAGGAGAATTAGGAAAACCTTTAATGGAGATGACTTTAGCTGAAATGGACATTTTTTGGGAAGAAGCGAAGAAGTTATAGTATTCAGTTTTTATAGTAATCAGTGCTCATATTTCAGTCCTGATACTTCGGGATTAGTGTTCAGTTTTTAAATAATTAATTAACAAATGTCAGAAAATAAAACCGAGTTAAAACGTTCTCTAGGATTAATAGATGCCACGAGTTTAGTTGCTGGTTCCATGATAGGATCCGGGATTTTCATAGTTACATCAGCTATGGCAAGAGATATTGGATCTGCTGCCTGGTTATTGGTAATTTGGTTGGTAACGGGATTGATCACTGTTGCTGCGGCATTGAGTTACGGAGAATTGGCAGGAATGATGCCCAATGCTGGCGGACAATTCGTTTACATTCAACGCGCTTATGGAAGATTAGTTTCTTTCTTGTACGGTTGGACTGTTTTTACGGTAATTCAAACAGGTGTTATCGCCGCTATTGCGGTTACTTTTGCTAATTATGCCGCTATCTTCTTTCCAGTTTTAGATCAAACGCTGTTTACAGTTGGTAGTGGTTTTGTTTTTTCGTACCAAAAAGTTTTGGCTATTTTTAGTATAATTCTGCTAACGTATATCAATACCAAAGGAGTTGAAAGCGGAAAAACAGTTCAATTGATTTTTACCTCGGCTAAATTGATTGCACTTTTTGCATTGATTGTTTTAGGATTGTATGTTGGTTTACAAACTGATGTTTTGTCTAATAATTTTGCAAATATGTGGGAAGCCAGTAAAACGGTTGTAAATCCTGACGGAACAATTACGGTTACAAAATTAGCAGGAATGGCAATTGTGGGTGCTGCAGGAGCAACGATTATCAACTCATTATTTTCTAGTGATGCCTGGAATAATGTTACTTTTATTGCGGGAGAAATTAAAGAGCCCAAAAAGAATATTCCTCGAAGTTTGTTTCTTGGAACCCTGATTGTGACTGTTATTTATGTTTTGGCAAATCTAGCTTATTTGGCTTTGTTGCCAATGCAAGGAACTCCTAACGCTGCTGATATTTCCGGTAACGGAATCATGTTTGCCAGTAATGATAGAGTAGGAGCGGCGGCCGCAAGTATGATTATGGGAAATGTAGGTGTATTTGTGATGGCTGCATTAATCATGGTTTCCACTTTTGGATGTAATAGTGGTTTGATTCTTTCGGGAGGAAGATTATTTTTTGCCATGGCAAAAGATGGATTATTTTTTAAAGGAGCTACAGAACTGAATAAAAATCAGGTTCCTGCAAAAGCACTATGGGTGCAATGTATTTGGGCTTGTGTGCTTTGTATTTCGGGAAAATTCGGTGATTTATTGACGTACGCCACTTTTGCATCGTTGTTGTTTTACATCCTAACTATTTTGGGTGTTTTCATTCTTAGAAAAAAAGAACCTGATACAGATAGACCTTATAAAGCGTTTGGTTATCCATTTGTACCTGCACTTTATATTGTGGTTACAGTAGCAATTTGTCTCACTTTATTGATTTATGATACGTTCAATACGGGCTTAGGATTGTGTATTGTGGCGTTAGGGATTCCGGTGTATTATTTTATAATGAATAAAAAAGAGTAAAATTAATGTATCTAATCTGCTAATTTTTTTAGCGCAATAATGTCTTTTAAAATAATTTTTTTACCTGTTAATTCAATAAGTCCTAATTTATTAAAATCAGAAAGTAAACGGATGCAACTTTCTGTGGCAGTGCCAATAATGCTGGCCAGTTCATCTCTGGAAAGTTGTATTTTTAACGAATTATCCTCGTTTTTCCCAAAGGTATCGTGTAAATGAAGAAGCGTTTCTGCTAATCTTTCTTTGACAGTTTTTTGGGCTAAATTGACCATGTGATCATCGGCTTCTTTTAGGTCACCGCAAATAGTTTTCATTACGTTCATCGAAAACTGATTGTTTTTGTCAAAGAAACTCATCACTTCCGACTTTGGAATGAAACAAACCTGCATATCTTCTAGAGCTACGGCACTCAAGTTGACCGGTTCATCACTAATCATCGAGCGTTGTCCTAGTAATTCTCCTTTAGTAACTAATTTTACAATATGGTCTTTGCCGTTTGCACTCAATTTAGTCAGTTTACAAACACCATATTTAATACAATAAATACCATTTACATTTTCTCCTTCTTCAAATATAACTTCACCCTTTTTAATTATGTGGGATGTTTTACAGTCGGAGAGTTTTAGTAATTCGTCTTTAGTTAAGGCTTTTAAAGAGCTAAATTGTCTGACGATACATTGTTCGCATTTGCTCATAGTATTTGTGATTTATTGGAATTACAAAACTAACTCTTTAATATGACAAATATCATATTTTTAAATTATTCAATTAATCACCTTTGTTCCAGGTAAAATGAGCAAAGTTATGGACACACAAAACTGTTTCCATTGTGGGTTAGACATTATTAAAGAAGACGAAATTATTTTTGATGCTAAAAATTTCTGTTGTAACGGTTGTAAAACGGTCTACGAAATTTTCAGTATAAATGATTTGACGTGTTATTATGATTTTGAAAAATCCCCTGGAGCAACCCCGCAAGATATTAATGGTAAATATGATTTTTTAGACAATGAGAGTATTGTATCCAAATTATTGGAATTTCAAGAAAATTCAACCGCAATTATTTCACTTAGTATTCCTCATATTCATTGTAGCTCGTGCATTTGGATTCTGGAAAATCTACAGCGTCTTCAAAAAGGAATAAGCACTTCGCAGGTTAATTTTCCTGAAAAAAGAGTCCGAATCACATTCAATCCTGAAGTTGTTTCTATTAAAACGATTGTTTATTTATTGAGTTCTATTGGTTATGAACCCTACATTAGTTTAGAAAACTATGAAACGGGAAGTAATGATGTAGATAGAAGTTTGACTTATAAACTAGGCGTTGCTTTCTTCTGTTTTGGGAACATTATGTTGCTTTCGTTTCCGGAATATTTTGAAGTAAAAGAATATTGGTTAGACCAATACCGTGGCTTTTTCCGTTGGTTGATTTTTGCTTTATCGTTACCCAGTTTCTTTTACTCGGCGAGTGGGTATTATGTTTCAGCCTATAAAAGTATCAAAACCAATCCCGAAGTTTCGGGAGCGAACATTGATATTCCCATTGCTTTAGGAATTGTTGTAATGTTTGTGCGAAGTACGTTTGATATCGTCATGGATTACGGTTCTGGTTTTTTCGACAGCTTAACCGGATTGATTTTCTTTATGCTATTAGGGAAAATGTTCCAAATAAAAACCTATAGTTTTTTGAGTTTCGAAAGGGATTTTAAATCCTATTTTCCAATAGCAATTACTAAAATTAATGCGGATGCTTCCGAAGAAAGTGTTGCGATTTACGAAGTTGAAAAAGGCGACAGACTACTTATTAGAAACCAAGAACTCATTCCGGTTGATGGGATTTTAATTTCGGAAAAAGCGGAAATCGATTATAGTTTTGTCACGGGAGAAGCAATTCCTATTACGAAACATTCTGGAGATAAAGTATTTGCCGGAGGAAAACAAATAGGGAAAGTAATCGAAATGGAAGTTTTACATTCAGTTTCCCAAAGTTACTTGACGCAATTGTGGAGTAATGATGTGTTCCAAAAAAATGTGGAGCAAAAACACAAAACGATTACCGATAGCATTAGTCGTTATTTTACACCTATTTTATTATTGATTGCTTTTGCAGGATTTGGATACTGGATTTTTATTGATGCTAATACCGCTTTCAATGTGTTTACAGCAGTGCTTATTGTTGCTTGTCCTTGTGCTTTGGCATTGACGGCGCCATTCACTTTTGGGAACGTATTACGAATTTTAGGAAAACAGAAATTCTATCTCAAAAATGCTTTGGTTATTGAGCAATTGGCGAAAGTAGATACGATTGTTTTTGACAAAACGGGAACGATTACCACCAATAAAAAATCGAATATTTCCTATGAAGGAACCGTTCTTTCCGATGAGAATTTGTTGCTGATAAAAAATGTGCTTCGGGCTTCAAATCATCCGTTGAGCAGAATGTTGTATGATTATTTGCCAATTCCAATTTTGCAAAATAAATCAGAAAATGACACCAAAAAGTTGAAAGTAGATGCTTTTGAAGAAATTACGGGAAAAGGAATCCAAGCTCAGATTTTTGGTTACCAAATTAAAATAGGTTCTGCAGCTTTTGTAGATAAAACAGAAGAAAATAACATTCAGCAAACGTCGGTTCACATAAAGGTAAATGATGTTTATTACGGAAAATTTATTTTCAATAATCAATATAGAGAAGGACTTGAGGAGCTTTTTAAGAACTTAAGCAGTAAATATCAAATCAAGGTTTTATCTGGTGACAATGAAGGCGAACGCGCTACTCTTGAACAACTTTTGCCGAAAGGCACGGAATTGATTTTCAATCAGAAACCAGAACAAAAATTAGAATTCTTTAAAAATTTACAGGAAAAAGGTAAAAATGTAATGATGGTTGGCGATGGATTGAACGATGCCGGAGCTTTGGCGCAAAGCAATGTAGGAATCTCCATTTCTGAGAATGTGAATGTTTTTTCACCGGCTTGTGATGCTATTTTGGATGCTGGTGAGTTTCAAAAATTGAACTATTTCTTGAAATTATCCAAGAATTCCATTACGACTATCAAAATGAGTTTTGGACTTTCCTTATTGTACAATGTAGTGGGATTATCATTTGCGATTACTGGGAATTTATTGCCTCTGGTTGCGGCCATTATAATGCCTTTGAGTACAATAACGATTGTGAGTTTTGTAACGGTGATGAGTAGTTATTATGCAAATAAAAAATAGAATTGTATACGTTTTGAGTTGCGCTTTCACATAAATTTAACATATATCAATAAGTATGACAAATGTCATATTTTACTCCAAAACGTCAAAGTAACTTTGTTAACACAAATTAAGGTATGAGTGTCATTTATTTATTAATCTCCATCAGTATAATAGTAGCCATTGGTTTCTTTATTGCTTTCATACGAGCAGTAAAAACAGGCCAGTATGACGACGATTATACGCCATCAGTCAGAATGTTATTTGACGATGAGCTAATTCAGTCGAAAGTTAAAAAACCGAAAAAAGAAAGTTCAACGACTTTGTAATATTCAATTTTATGACTTTCAACAAAACAAATAATAAACAACTTTAAAAATAATTATAAATATGGAAATGCAGCAGTTTTATTATGACAACAAAATTGTAAAAAAATTCATTTACGCAACCATTGTCTTTGGAGTGGTAGGGATGTTAGTAGGGCTTACATTGGCCTTTATGTTCCTTTTTCCAAATATTACTGATGGTATTTCGTGGTTGAGTTATGGTCGATTAAGACCTTTACACACCAATGCAGTTATTTTTGCTTTCGTAGGAAATGCAATGTTTGCGGGTATTTATTACTCGTTGCAACGATTGTTAAAAGCCAGAATGTACAGTGATTTTTTGAGTAATCTTAATTTCTGGGGTTGGCAATTAATCATTGTTGCTGCAGCCATATCATTACCATTAGGCTATAGTTCTTCTAAAGAATATGCCGAATTAGAATGGCCAATAGATATTGCAATCGCATTGATTTGGGTTGTTTTTGGTATCAATATGATTGGAACTATTATAAAACGTAGAGAGCGCCATTTATATGTCGCGATTTGGTTTTACCTGGCAACATTCGTTACTGTGGCAGTTTTACATATTTTCAATAGTTTATCATTGCCGGTTTCTGGAATGAAAAGTTATTCTGTTTACGCAGGAGTTCAAGATGCTTTAGTACAATGGTGGTACGGTCATAATGCAGTTGCGTTTTTCTTGACTACACCTTTCTTAGGATTAATGTATTATTTTATTCCAAAGGCGGCGAATCGTCCCGTGTATTCTTACAGACTGTCAATTGTTCACTTTTGGTCATTAATCTTTATTTATATCTGGGCTGGACCTCACCATTTATTATATTCGGCTTTGCCTAACTGGGCTCAAAATTTAGGAGTTGCTTTTTCTATTATGTTGATTGCGCCATCTTGGGGTGGAATGATAAACGGACTTTTAACCTTGAGAGGGGTTTGGGATAAAGTGCGTGTGGAACCCGTTTTGAAATTCTTTGTGGTAGCGATAACAGGTTACGGAATGGCGACTTTTGAAGGTCCAATGTTATCCTTAAAAAATGTAAATGCTATCGCGCATTATACAGATTGGATTATTGCTCACGTTCACGTTGGTGCATTGGCTTGGAACGGATTTATGGCTTTTGGTATGATTTATTGGTTGGTTCCTAGAATGACCAAAAGCAATTTGTTCTCAGTTAAGTTGGCTAATTTTCACTTCTGGATTGGTACTTTAGGAATTATATTATACACGATTCCAATGTATGTTGCTGGTTTTTTACAAGCATCTATGTGGAAACAATTCAACCCGGACGGAACTTTAACCTATGGTAACTTCCTTGAAACAGTAACTCAAATCATGCCAATGTATTGGATGAGAGCTATTGGTGGAACCCTTTATTTAATTGGGATGTTTACTTTGGTGTATAACATTATCCAAACGGTTAGAGCAGGTTCTAAAATTGAAGATGAATTGGCTGAAGCTCCTGAATTATTAAAAATTAGTGCAGGAAGAGTAAAAGGAGAGAAATTTCACCCTTGGTTAGAAAGAAAACCGATTCAGTTAACCATTTTGGCAACTGTTGCTATTTTAATTGGTGGTGTTATCCAAATCGTACCTACAATTATGGTTAAATCTAATATTCCAACCATTGCGAGTGTAAAACCGTATTCTCCATTAGAATTAGAAGGACGTGATTTATACATTCGTGAAGGTTGTGTAGGTTGTCACTCACAGTCTGTTCGTCCTTTCCGTAGTGAAGTGGAACGTTATGGACCACAATCTAAAGCTGGGGAATTTGTGTATGATCATCCATTCCTTTGGGGATCAAAACGTACCGGTCCGGATTTATTAAGAGTGGGTGCTAAGTATAATGACAATTGGCATTTTAACCACTTTTGGAATCCGCAAAGTATATCCGCAGGCTCCATTATGCCGGGTTACAAATGGCTGTTTGATAATAAACCGATGGATGTTTCTTTGACTCAAAAGAAAATGCAGGTCATGGTGACGCTTGGAGTTCCTTATACTGAAGCTCAGATTGCTAGTGGTTTAGATGATTTAAGAAAACAAGCGATTGCAATTGAAGAAAACTTGAAAAATGATCCTGACTTTGTGAAAAGTTATGACGAAAGCAAGAAAAAAGCCGAAGCCAGAGGAGAAAAATTTGTTCCAATGAACGAAAGGGAAATCGTTGCCTTAATTGCTTATATGCAAAGACTGGGAACAGATATTAAAGTAAAAGATATCGCTAAAAAATAAAAGTCATGTTCGAACAAATAAAACACAATATGGAAACGATAGAAGGTGTGGCAATATATCCCATCTTATCATTATTAATTTTTTTCGTCTTTTTCTTGGGCCTTGGTCTGTGGGTGTTCTCTTATAAGAAAGAAACGATAAATGAATTGAGTCAAATTCCATTGAGAGACAATCAAATAGTATAATTTTTTAAAATTTAGAAAATGAAAAAATTAATTCCAGTATACGTTAGAGTACCTGTTATTTTCTTTGCTGTAATGATGGCAATGGAATATTTCATAGACTCAGGAGATCGTCCTGCTTTTATAAAATTTCCAATGGTTTCCGTATTCTTATTCGTGTTCCTTTTTCTTTTGATTGCCATAGAAATCACGATGAAGGCAGTTGATAATATTACCTATCAATTATTGACCGAGGAACAAAAAATCCAATTAAATGAAGCAAATAATTTAAGTTTCAAGGATAGTGAATGGTACAAGAAATTGATGGCGAAATTGACTAAAACAGAGTCATTGGATAATGAAGATCAGTTGTTATTGGACCACGATTACGATGGTATTAAAGAATTAGACAACAATTTACCGCCTTGGTGGGTGTATTTATTCTATGCATGTATCGTTTTTGGGGTTGTTTACATGGTCCGATACGAAGTTTTAGGAGCTGATAATCAAGAAATGGAGCTTAAGAAAGAAGTGGCTCAAGCCAAAATTGATATTGCAGAATACATGAAAACTGCACCGGATATGATGGATGAAAAAACGGTGACCTTACTGACAGATCCTGCCGATTTAGCCGCTGGAAAAGAAATTTTCACAACAAATTGTGCGGCTTGTCACAGAGCTGATGCAGGAGGACAAATTGGTCCAAATCTCACGGATGATAAATGGATTTTAGGCGGCGGAATAAAAAATGTATTTCATACTTTGGTAAATGGAGGACGTGACGGAAAAGGAATGATTTCTTGGAAAGGCACATTGAAACCTAAAGAAATGCAGAAAGTTGCCAGTTATATCTTATCCTTAAAAGGAAGTAATCCTCCTGATGCTAAAGCTCCGGAAGGCGAAGTCTGGGTAGAAGAAAATGTTACTGTTGCAGTTAAATAACAATTAGAAACACACGTTTTTATTTAGCTTAAGAATTTTAATAATTATTTTGAACTTGTGTTTTAAATAAAAAAAAATGTCAAAATTACCAGACGAAACTTTTAGAGATACTATCGGAACGATTGATGAAGAAGGAAACAGAAAATTTATTTTTCCTAAAAAGCCTTCAGGAAAGTTTTATGATTACAGGAAATGGGTGAGTTATTTTTTACTGATTGTACTTGTTGCGAATCCTTTTATAAAGATAAATGGAAACCAGTTCATGATGTTCAATATACTGGAGCGCCGATTTAATATTTTCGGATTTCCATTTTGGCCTCAGGATATTTATCTGTTTGTTCTTTTTATGATTATTGGAGTCGTTTTCGTCATCCTTTTTACGGTAATTTTTGGACGGATATTTTGCGGATGGATTTGTCCGCAGACCATCTTTTTAGAAATGGTTTTCCGCAGAATAGAATACTGGATAGAAGGCGATCGTGGTGCTCAAATTCGTTTGGAAAAACAGGAATGGAATGGGGAAAAAATTAGAAAAAAAGTCTTCAAATGGACAATTTTCTTAATCATTTCTTTTTTTATTGCCAATGTCTTTCTGGCGTATCTCATCAGTAGTGACAAGTTGCTTTTAATGATTGAAGAAGGGCCTGAAAACCATGTGAGCACTTTGATTTCATTATTGATTTTTACAGGAGTCTTCTATTTTATTTTTGCATGGTTTAGAGAACAAGTTTGTATTATAGCCTGTCCTTACGGAAGATTGCAAGGCGTTTTATTAGACGATAAATCTATAAATGTTGCGTACGATTTTGTTCGTGGCGAAAAAGAAGTAGGCCGTGCTAAATTCAATAAGCAAGAAGACAGGGCGACTACTGGAAAAGGCGATTGCATAGATTGTAAACAATGTGTTAATGTTTGTCCAACCGGGATTGACATCCGCAACGGGACACAAATGGAATGTATCAATTGCACCGCTTGCATTGATGAATGTGATACGATTATGGA
This sequence comes from Flavobacterium pasteuri, assembly GCF_048286615.1. NCBI lineage: Bacteria > Pseudomonadati > Bacteroidota > Flavobacteriia > Flavobacteriales > Flavobacteriaceae > Flavobacterium > Flavobacterium pasteuri. The sequence goes on from NZ_JBLVPN010000003.1 coordinate 190,278, forward strand.
TAGCGTTGGTTTACCAAAAGGACTTATTAGATACGCTTCTGAAGATGAAATTGAGAAAAAAGTAACGTTCAAGTTTACGCCTAGAATGAAAGGCTATTCAGCCGTTTTATTCATTTTGACAGGAATTTTGATTGGATTATTGTTCTTGCGTTCGGATGTTGAAGCAAGTATTTTAAGATTGCCAGGACAATTGTTTCAGCACAAAGGCGATAATATTAGCAACATTTATACTTTTAAAATCATCAATAAAACAAATAATGACTTTGATGATATTCATTTTAAACTTGTTGGAATAAAAGGAACTTTAAAAGTGGTTGGGAAGCAAGATTTAAAAGTGCCTAAACAAGGTATGAATGGTGGAACGCTGTTTGTTGAAATCAATCAAAATTTATTGGACAGCGATAAAAAAAAATTGAAAATTGAGGTGTTTAATGGAAACAAAAAAATTCAAACGGCGACCACTAATTTTTTGAGTCCGCGTAGTTTTGATTAATATCCTCTAACCCCAAAAGAGGGAAAGAGCAGAGTGTTGAATAAAAAAAATATTTATATAATGACAAAAAAAAATAATGATTCGGATAATTTGAATACTTCAATTGGAGTTCCCCCTTTGGGGGTTAGGGGGCTTCGGATTAATTGGGGAACAGGAATCGTAATCGCTTTTGGGTTGTTTATAACCTTCATTTTGTATTTTGTTTTTACGGTTCAATCCGATTCAAAATATGACAATGAGTTAGTGGTAGAAGAATATTACAAACATGATGCTCATTTTGGAGATGAAATGGCTCGTGTTCAGAATGTTGCAAATTTGGCTCAAAAGCCAACAATAAATAGTGTTTCAAATGGAGTTGAAATAGTATTCCCAAAAGTATTTGTTCCAAAAAATATCAAAGGTAAAGTGTCCCTTTACAGACCGTCTAACAAAAAATTAGATTTTGAAATTCCAATTTCACTATCTGATGCTACTACTTTGCTCATACCTAAAAAAAGTTTGGCAGACGGTCGATGGGACATTAATATGGAATGGCAATATGATGGAAAATCGTATTTGTCTAAAGAAACGATATATATCAATTAGGCATAAAGTCAAAAGTCAGAAAGTCCAGTAAGTGACTTTAAGACTTTCGGTTTTATGACATTAAAATAAAAAAATGCTTTACACTGCCTTCATTTTCGGTTTAATAAGTAGTTTTCACTGCATTGGTATGTGCGGTCCTATCGCTATGATGTTGCCCGTAGACAGAACGAATCAGACTAAAAAAGCAACTCAAATTATCACCTATCATTTAGGAAGATTAACTGCGTATGGGACAATAGGCTTCGTTTTTGGGCTGCTTGGAAAAGGTTTCTTCTTGGCCGGTTTACAACAGAATTTATCCATATTTATTGGTGTAGCCATGATCTTAGTAGTTTTGACTCCGGAGAAAATTTTTGCGAAATACAATTTTTCAAAACCCGTTTTTAAATTAATCTCCAGAATTAAAACGGCTTTAGGAAGTCAGTTTAGAAACAAGAGTTACAAATCCCTTTTTATTATTGGTTTACTGAATGGCTTTTTGCCTTGCGGAATGGTTTATGTGGCCTTGTTTGGTGCTATTGTCATGCAAAGTGAAAGTTTGGGTGTTCTGTATATGATTCTATTCGGATTAGGAACCGTTCCCATGATGAGCAGCGTAGTGTATATCAATTCATTCTTAACGGTGCCTATTCGAAACCGAATTCAGAAAGCGATTCCTTATGTAGCGGTATGCATTGGTTGTTTATTTATCTTAAGGGGATTGGGATTGGGGATTCCTTATATTTCCCCGTCAAATATGAGTTTATTTATTCAAGCTGATCCTAATTGTCATTAATATTCTAATAGTTTTGTATAAAAAAGCACGCCAATTAGCGTGCTTTTATATTTTGTAAGATTGGGGAGCATTAGATTGTCATCGAAAATAATTCGGTTTCCGGTGCTTTTCTTTTCAAACGTAAATCAAATGCCATACAAATATTTCGAACATAAGGTTTCCCTTTTTCTGTAACGACAATGCTATTGTTTTTAATGATTACTAACCCATCATTTTCCATTTCTTTCAATTGAATTAATACGTCTAGAATTTCGTTGAAATAACCTTCTTTGTTTTTCCAGGAAGTTTCAAATTGGCACATTAAATTCAGAATGTGTTTTCGGATGATGAGGTCTTCATCAGTCAATAAATGTCCTCTGAAAATGGGTAATTTATTCCATTCTAATATTTGATAATAATCTTCTAAATTTTTTACATTCTGTGCAAAACTGTACCAACTGTCACTGATGGAAGAAACGCCCAATCCAATCATCAATTGTGTTTTTGAAGAGCTGTATCCCATGAAATTTCGGTGCAATGTGCCGTTTTGAAAAGCTTCATATAAACTGTCAGTCTCCAAAGCAAAATGATCCATTCCTATTTCATGATATCCGTTTTCATACAATAATTTTTTACCGGTTTCATACAGGATTCTTTTTTTATCATCTTTTGGAATGTCTTCGTCATTAAAACCGCGCTGTCCATTGCCTTTAATCCAAGGAACGTGAGCGTAACTATAAAATGCCAATCGGTCGGGTTGTAATGATTTTGTTTTCTCAATCGTATCAATTATATCCTCTATTTCCTGAAAAGGTAATCCAAAAATAATATCGTGACCTATGGAAGTATACCCAATTTCTCGAGCCCAAAACGTAACTTTTGCCACATTATGAAATGGCTGTAAACGATGAATTGCTTTTTGCACTTTCTCGGAATAATCCTGAACACCAAAACTCACTCTTCTAAAACCTAAATCGTAAAGCTTTTGCAAATGTTCGTGTGAAGTGTTATTTGGATGACCTTCAAAACTAAACTCATAGTCTTTGGCTTTTTTGGCATGAACAAAAATACCATTTATTAAATCCTCTAAATTTTTAGTAGAAAAAAATGTGGGAGTTCCTCCGCCCAAATGAATCTCTTTTATAGTTGGCTTTTCTCCAAGAATTTTACAATATAAGGTCCATTCTTTTAAAACTGCTTCTATATACGGATTTTCAACACCATGATTTTTGGTGATACGCTTGTTACAGCCACAAAAAGTACATAAGCTTTCGCAAAAAGGCAAATGGATATACAAACTAATACCTTCTGAAGAATTACTCGCTTGAAAGGATTTTTTTAATGTTTCAGCCCAGATTTCATCCGTAAAATCCGTTTCATCCCAATACGGAACTGTAGGATAACTGGTGTATCTTGGTCCTGGAACATTGTATTTTTGTATCAAGGAATTTTTCATGGCAATATCATTTATCGTTGTTCAAAAGTAGAACGACTACTCAACTATTAAAATGATAATTATCATATTGAAGAAACCTTTTATAAAAAAAGAGGCTGTCCAATAAAGACAGCCTCGTGATTATTTTTGATGAAAATTTGAAATTTACTCTTGGTTTAGATTTCTCAGTTGTTTTAGTTTTTCTTTCCAAACATCAAGACTTTCTTTGTGGATAGCGATGTTTTTACGAACTTCTAATACAATAGAATTTTCTTTTTTGGCATTTCTCGTATTGGTAAAGAATTGAATGTTGTTTTCCAATTGGAAAATTTCATTCTGAACTTCATCAATCTTACGCATTAGGAAAATCTTTTCGTTATCCAGTTTTCGAGTGTCGTTGCTTTCAGATAAATGATCCATTCTATTAGCAAAACGCATCATATCCGTATCTTTCTTACTCAAACTCAATTTTTCAAAAAGGGCGTCCAGGATTTTATTGAATTTCCCTTCAATATGTCTTCTTGGGAAAGGTACTTTTCCAAAGTTTTTCCAAGTTTCGATATGCAATTTGATAGCATCCAAATCTGTTTTGTGATCTCCGGTCAACTGAAATTCTCTCAACGTTTCCAAGTAGGCTTTTTTATTATCAAAAGCGGCTACTTCTTCACCGTTTTCCTCATTCTTTTGCTCTTTTAACTTATCAAAATAATGATTGCAGGCATCTTTAAACTCTTTCCAGATTTTATCCGAATATTTCCTTGGTACATGTCCTATCTGTTTCCACTCATCCTGAATTTGTTTCATGATAGGAGTAGTAGCAGCAAAATCAAGACTCTCTTGCAATTCTTTGGCTTTGGCAACAAGAGCCGTTTTCTTGCTTAAATTGTCGTTTTGATCTTTCTTTATGTCTTTGTAAAATGAATTTTTGAAAGAATTAAAATTTCTGACAGCAGTTTTAAAACTAGCCCAAGTTTCCTCATTCACATCCGAAGGAACTTTTCCGGCAGAGAAAAAAGCTGTACGCAAGGCTTCTACTTTTTCTATTTGAGCCAGCCATTGTGTATGTGCATTTACTTTTTCAGTAGCCAAAACTTCAATCTTGGCAATGATTTCTTTTTTCTTTTCTAAATTCTCAAGTTCTGTTCCTCTTTGATTTTCGAACAAAACTTCACGTTTATCATGCATTTGTTTGGTCAAATCGCTAAACTTGTTCCAAATCGCATCACGATGTTCTCTAGAAACAGGACCAATGTCTTCTTTCCAAATTCTATGTAAATCCTGTAGTTCTCTGAATGCTTTGTTGATATCGGCTTCATTCACCAATTCTTCAACACGCGCTACAATTTTTTGTTTTTGATCTAAATTATGTTTGAAATCTAAATCTCTGGCTTCTCTGTCTAAATGCAGGTAATCATAGAAATTTTCCACATGAAAATGGAAATTGTTCCAAACGTGGTTGTATTTATCCTTCGGAATTGGTCCGGCAGTTTTCCATCGTTCTCTTAAATCATTAAAATGTTTTAAAGTGTCTTTGATGTTTTCCTGTGGGTTAATCAACTCTTTCAATTCCTCAACAATAGCCAAACGGTTTTCTAAATTTGTTTTTAGATTCGTTTGTAAACTCTTGAAATGGGTATTTTTAGTATCTCTAAAAAGAGAATAATATTTATCAAAATTTGTTTTTAGTGGAGAATGATATTGAAATTCTTCATTTGGATCTTGATTTTCTGCTAAAAACTCCTCTTTTTTCTCTTCAAGAAGGTGGTTGTATTTAGCCAAAAATGCTTTTTTGATTTCTTCAATATGTTCCTTAAAAGACATCACTTTCTCATTGGAAACTAAACTTTTCAGTTCATCTACCAGTGCTTCAAGAGACAAGGTATCATAATCCTGCATAGGAATTTCATGACGTTCCTTCAACGTTTCGTCCTCACTTTCGGCAGCATTTGTTTCGGCAATCGCATCTAGCACAGTCTGGTTTTCAGTCTCTGTAATAGGATCGTTCGCTAGCAACTCTTCATCACTTAGCGTTACAGCATTATCTTCTGCAGGAATAGTAGTAACAGTGTCACTAGTTTCCGTTTCCAAAACTTCTGATTCTATTGGAGTAGATTCAACAGAATTGTGTTCTAAATTTCCATCTGCCTCAAGCAGGTTATCATTCTTTTCTTCTAACATTTTTTCAATGTGTAAGGTTTCTATTTTTTTATCGAACTCGAAAGATAGTAAAGGAGCACGAAATTTCAAAACAAATCTTTTATTTATAGTCGTTTTAGGTTAGGAATCAGCTCTTTTTGAAGCAATTTCCTGCTGTTCGCTGTATCTTTTTTGTTTGCCGAAAAGACGAACAAAAAAGGATGCCGCTGCCATCAGGGCTAGGGTTCTGGGGTTTTAATTGTGAGTTTTATCCAAAAAAAAGTCCCACCGAAGCAGGACTAAAGATTTTCATCTACGGCATATAGCCTTATTGTGATAAGATTAAAGATTAGAAATTTTAATCAGTTACAAACCTAAACAAAAAAAAGTTATGTTGCAATGTGGAAAACCGTAAAGTGGTTAATTATTTTCTTCGTAGTTTTAAAAATTCTTACAAAATAGAGATTGACATGGCAAAAATATTAGGATTAGATTTAGGTACAAACTCGATTGGGTGGGCTTTGATTGATGATAAATTAAATGAAATTATAGGAATTGGAAGCAGGATATTTCCAATGGGAGTTGAGAATTTAGGTGATGGTGATAATGAAATGTCTAAAAATGCGAGTCGAACAGGAGCAAGAGGCGTTCGCCGTCAGTTTTTTAGAAGACGATTAAGGAAGAAAATTTTGTTAAAAGCACTTTCAGAAAATAAAATGTGTCCTATGGATGCAAATGATTTTGAAGATTGGAAAAAAACAAAATTATTTCCTTCGGATACATTATCTTCTTGGTTTGCATTAAATCCTTATGAGTTACGTCAAAAAGCGTTGAATGAAAAACTATCTCTAGAAGAAATTGGTAGAATTTTTTACCATTTAATTCAAAGACGTGGATTTTTAAGCAATAGTAGAAAAGGTGGAACTGATGATGGAGCAATTTTCAAAGGAAATGTAAAAGAAGGCAAAATTGGGATTGATGATACATTAGATAGTATCGAGGGTAAAACGCTAGGTTCTTATTTGTATGAGATTTATCCAAAGGAAAATCAACCTTTTGAAGACGGTTTGGAAAGAATCAGAAACAGATATACCACTCGTAAAATGTATATTGACGAATTTGAATTGATTTGGGACAAACAAGCACAATTTCATTCGGTTCTAAATCATGATTTAAAAACAAAATTTGGAGGAAGAAAACAAGATAATTACGAAGCAGATGGTATTTTGTTTCATCAACGACCATTGCGTTCACAAAAACATTTGGTTGGTAATTGTTCGTTTGAACCCACAAAAACTAAATGTCCAATTAGTGCTATTCCTGTTGAAATGTTCCGAATTTGGCAATGGGTAAATACTGTTGAATATAACGGAAATAAAATTTCTCATTCCGAAAAAGAAAAACTTATTGAGCAATTACTTGTATCAGATAAAATTGAATTTAAAAAATTGCGAAAAACAATTGGTAAAGAAAGTGCCGAATTCAAATTCAATTATAAAGACGATGATAAAATTGTTGGAACGCATACAATTTCTAATTTGTCAAACAAAAAATTCTTTGGTAAACGATGGTTTGAGTTTTCAGATAAAGAACAAGAAGATATTTGGCACGTTTTGTATTTTTTTGATAGTAAATCGAATCTCAAAGAATACGCTATTAATAATTGGAATTTTGCCGAAGAACAAGCTATTGCAATTTCAAAATTTAATGTAAAAGATGGTTATGCAAGCTTGAGTAGAAAAGCAATTGCAAATATTTTACCGTTTCTACAGCAAGAATATACTTATGATGTTGCAGTCGTTATGGGCGGAATTAAAAATGCTTTTGGAACCAAATGGCAAAATGACACTTTAGAAAATAATCAAAAGCAATTAGATTTAATTGATAATGTTGAAGCAATAGTTAGGTCTAAAATCTCTGGTGGTTTTATTGATACGATTAAAGATTTAATTAGGAAAGATTTTGGTTTCGATGAAAGGCAATTAAAGAAACTTTATCATCATTCAGCAACAATTGACATTGTTGATTTGTTAGAAAAATTACCAATAGGAAAAGAAGCTGATAAAGAAATTCAAACTATTAGGAATCCTATTGTAATTACAGCGTTGTTTGACTTGCGAAAATTAGTAAATGAATTAATCGAAGAACACGGACAGCTTGACGAAATAAAAGTAGAAATGGCTCGTGATTTGAAAATCTCTAAATCACAGCGAAATAGAATTCGTAGAGATCAAAAACGATTAGAACGAGAAAATGATAGGGTAAAAAGGGAGGTTGAAAAATATATAAGGGTTTCGCACGATAACATTTTAAAATTCAAACTTTGGGAAGAATGTAAACAAACTTGTCCATATACGGGTGTTGCAATTCCGGTATCTAAATTATTTACAGGCGAAATCCAAATAGAACATATTCATCCCTGGAGTCGTTCGCTTAACGATAGTTTTAATAATAAAACATTGTGTTATGCTAATGAAAACCGTCGAAAAGGAGACAAAACACCTTTTGAATTTTATGGTAATGATGAATTAGATTGGAGCGCAAGAAAAGAACGTGCCTTGAAATTATTTTCGGACACTAAAGAATATCCAAACGCCTATCAAAAATTCAAACGATTTGTGCAAATAAAATTTGATGATGATTTTTCTTCAAGACAATTAAACGATACACGATTTATTAGTAAAGAAGCAGCAACATATTTAACGCAAATTTGTAAAAAAGTAACTGTTTCTCCAGGGCAAATGACTGCCAACTTGCGTCAAAAATGGGGTTTAAATACCGTTTTGAATGATGAAAATGCCAAAACACGTGAAGACCATCGTCATCATGCTATTGATGCTTTGGTTATGGCTTGTGGTAAAACAAGTTATTTGCAAGAATTATCAAAATGGAATCGTTACAACAGAAACTATGATTTAAAAGATTTTCCAATGCCTTGGGAAACCTTCCGATTTGATGCTGAAAAAGCAGTCGATAAAATATTGATTTCGCATAAGCGTATAGCCAATGATATAACTATTCGATACACAAAAGTAGAGAAAAATGGAAAAACGCATATCAATAAAGGGGTTGCTGCACGAGGACAATTGCATAAAGAAACCGTTTTCGGTAAACGAAATTTTAATGGTGATGAAGCATTTCACGTTAGAAAATCGATAGATAGTTTAACAACCGAAAAACAACTTGAAAAAGTGGTTGATGAATCTATTAAAAAATTAATTTTTAAAAGAATTTATGAACTAGGTGGATTTGTGAAAGGCACAATTCCTGCAGGTACTTTTTTTATTGTTGATGAAAATGGAGTGAAACAGCCACAAATTTTCTTACCTAATAAAAATGGTGCGCCAGTTCCTATTTTGAAAATTAGAATGAAGGAAAATATTGGTGGAGCAGAAAAATTAAAAGATAATGTAAACCAATGGGTAAATCCTAGAAATAACCATCACGTATTGATTTACAAAGATGAAAAAGGAAATCTCAAAGAAGAAGTAGTTACATTTTGGACTGTTGTAGAAAGAAAAAGCAAAGGATTTCCAACGTATCAATTGCCAGCTGAAGGAAAAGAAATAGTAACAACCTTGCATATAAACGATATGTTTTTGTTAGGTTTAAATGATGATGAGATAAACTGGGAAAATCCAGATTACGGTGTTTTGAAAGAGCATTTATATAGGGTGCAAAAATTAACATCGGGGGATTATTTTTTTAGAAAACATAAATCTTCAACAGTTACAGATGATGATTACAAACAAATAAGAGGTTTTGGAGAAGGTAAAACAGGATGGTTTACTTTCAATCCAATAAAAGTAAAAATTTCAGTTTCAGGAAAAATTGAAAAATTGTAAATTTGAATGTTCTTTGACATTTCGTTCGACATCTTAAACAGCCAAACCACAACTGAAAGGTATGGCATCCGCCCAGCAGGGATGCAGTAGCTTTCAGTTGTGGTTTGATTAAAGATTAGAAAACACGATATTTTAGTTTCAGACACGTATGTCAACTGCTTAGTTGTGGTTTGATTAAAGATTAGAAAACACGATATTTACGCAATCGGCTACAACCGTTACGTTTAAGTTGTGGTTTGATTAAAGATTAGAAAACACGATATTAATGGTAGAGTCTGATATTTACCATAACTAGTTGTGGTTTGATTAAAGATTAGAAAACACGATATTATGAATGGTTAATTAAAAACGTTCCATTTGGTTGTGGTTTGATTAAAGATTAGAAAACACGATATTAACAGGCTCTTCAATTTGTGCTTTTTGACTGTTGTGGTTTGATTAAAGATTAGAAAACACGATATTAGTAAAAGCGAATACGAAAGAGGAAATTAGTTGTGGTTTGATTAAAGATTAGAAAACACGATATTCACCAAATTAATAACTAATAAATCCAAGTAGTTGTGGTTTGATTAAAGATTAGAAAACACGATATTACGTAAACACAGCAACAGTAGACGCACAAAGTTGTGGTTTGATTAAAGATTAGAAAACACGATATTTTACCCGCCACAGCCTATAACAGCTACTAGTTGTGGTTTGATTAAAGATTAGAAAACACGATATTAGACGTTTATGTTTTAAAAACAGTTGCTGAGTTGTGGTTTGATTAAAGATTAGAAAACACGATATTTATTAATAACTGTTGTAGTATTCTATATTTGTTGTGGTTTGATTAAAGATTAGAAAACACGATATTTTTCCTCCTCTTTCTTTTGTTGCTCCGAAAGTTGTGGTTTGATTAAAGATTAGAAAACACGATATTAGCAGATATACGCAATGTTGTGCTTATAGCGTTGTGGTTTGATTAAAGATTAGAAAACACGATATTAAAGCATTAGAGGAAAACCACGAAGCAATTGTTGTGGTTTGATTAAAGATTAGAAAACACGATATTATAATTCAGCAAGCTAAATATGTTCTTTTAGTTGTGGTTTGATTAAAGATTAGAAAACACGATATTAATAATAAAAATATACCAAATGAATGAATTGTTGTGGTTTGATTAAAGATTAGAAAACACGATATTAATTGCTTGAATTTATTAGAATATGGATTAGTTGTGGTTTGATTAAAGATTAGAAAACACGATATTTTGTTTAACTTCCGACCAAAAAGAACCTATGTTGTGGTTTGATTAAAGATTAGAAAACACGATATTCAGGATCGGTTTTGAAACTTCCATTTAATTGTTGTGGTTTGATTAAAGATTAGAAAACACGATATTAAAAGATTATTGACTATGCGAATTTCGCATGTTGTGGTTTGATTAAAGATTAGAAAACACGATATTATATTGACTAATCAGGGACAATCCTAAACAGTTGTGGTTTGATTAAAGATTAGAAAACACGATATTTAATACCAAAGCGATAGCGGATCAAGCGAAGTTGTGGTTTGATTAAAGATTAGAAAACACGATATTTCTTTAGCGGGTGGATTAGCCTACCTAACTGTTGTGGTTTGATTAAAGATTAGAAAACACGATATTTACTGAAAATTTAACGCTTGGATATGATGTGTTGTGGTTTGATTAAAGATTAGAAAACACGATATTCGATGTAGAAAGTGTTAAGGCTGTCGTTCTGTTGTGGTTTGATTAAAGATTAGAAAACACGATATTAACAGATGGATTTGTTTATGATTGGATTAGGTTGTGGTTTGATTAAAGATTAGAAAACACGATATTTGGACGGATATTAAAGATAAATATTAATTAGTTGTGGTTTGATTAAAGATTAGAAAACACGATATTATAGAAATTTGTATTTACAATAAAGAAAGAGTTGTGGTTTGATTAAAGATTAGAAAACACGATATTGCTAGAAAAATAGCTAATAGCGGTTGGAAGGTTGTGGTTTGATTAAAGATTAGAAAACACGATATTTTAATAATAATTATTCTAGCGGTGGAAACTGTTGTGGTTTGATTAAAGATTAGAAAACACGATATTCGTGTCTCAGGGATGGAGTGAACGAACTTTGTTGTGGTTTGATTAAAGATTAGAAAACACGATATTAGTTGGCTTGTTACCTTCTGATTTTTAAGTGATTATGAATGAATATCGTATAAAAAAATGCCTCTTTTTTGGATTGATAACCCAATATTGAGGCATTTTTTTTGTTTCTGTCATCAAAAATTCGATAAATTAGTATTAGAAATTATATTAATGTGCAGGAATCTATGTTTTATTTTTGGTGCAATCGTAGGGACAGGTCGCGACCTGTCCGTACACAATAATTATGAATAATGTAATAAAATAGCAATGAAAAATAGAAAGCGAAATAGAATGTTGGGATATGATTATTCGCAAAATAATTTATATTTTGTTACGATTTGTGTTCAAGATAGGAAATGTTGTTTTGGTGCAATCGTAGGGACAGGTCGCGACCTGTCCGTACTGTCCGTACCCAATCAAAATCCTGCGCACAATCAAAATCCTGCACATAATGGAAATTGTTCTGCGAATGCTATTACCAAAATCATGCAAAGAAATCAATATGGTACAATAGCGCACGATCGTTTAGTATGGTTAGAAAATCAATACGTATATGTTTTTTTACATTCGTATATCGTCATGCCAAATCATGTTCATGCTATAATTGAAATAGATTCAGACAGGACATCAGAGCAATCGATTAAAATAAAATCATTATCAGAATTAGTAGGTGCTTATAAAACCACATCTTCAAAACAAATTCATTTAGCCGGTTTGTCAGGTTTTGCATGGCAACGTTCCTTTCACGATCATATTATTAGAAACGTTGCATCTTATGAAAGAATTTCTAACTATATCGAAACAAATCAGGAAAGATGGAATACAGATACATTTTTTGAAAACTAAAAAAATACTATTTTAAAATAATTCCAACTGTGTTGGTGCATCAATATTTTCTTGTTTGGCTTTGCCTAAATAGTTGATAATCATCCCAAATTGTTTGTCGGTAATGCGCAGAACACTTACTTTTCCTAATGGCGGAACAAGTCTGTTAATGCGTTTTTCATGGACATCGGCACTTTCGCCACTTGCACAATGCCTAATATAAACCGAATATTGCATCATACTGAAACCATCTTTCAATAAATTTCCTCGAAACTGAGAGGCATTTCTTCTGTCTTTTTTGGTTTCTGTAGGTAAATCGAAAAATACGAACAACCACACTATTCGGTATCCGTTAAGTTCCATAATTTAGGATATTTAATTTTTTTACGGTCTCCTGTAAAACATTGCTGGAGTGAACTTGCCGTTTTTTGTAATCCTACCATTAATGGGCTTTTCTCATCCTTAAAATAAACAGTTTGGGTAAGCATTTGTAATAGTTCCGCTTTTATTGCCGTGTTGAGTTCTTGTTCTTGATATCGTTTCATAATATCAAAAACTTTTTCGTCAACAATGGGACGAAAAGGTTCCATAATATCGTCTGCAAGAGCAAAAGCATTGTATTTACTTTTGTGATGAATACCAAGTGTATTCAATAATCCACTACCTGATAGCGCACGGGCAGTAGCGGCTCTTAAAATAGCATATCCATAGTTTAAAAAATTGTTGGGATAATCGCCATAACGTTCTCTTTTGATACCGTCTTTTTCATGATTGGGTAAAGGGAAATTTTTCCAATATTGTTGTGCCGCAACGCCTTCCATATTTGTAGTATCACCGCTTAAAACTTTACTGGCCAGAAATTCAAAGGTGTTCTTATTTTTAGTGATTTTTTCTAATAATTCTCCTTGATTTTTAATTTTCTCAATAATAGTTTGTTGCCATAATTGTTTTTTTAGTGGAATCGAAGCTTCTATTTGATTTTTAAATATTTCTTGTTGAATGTGGTGGCTGTTGAGGTTAAGAAACATTCCGTTAGGCAGATGGTTATTGCCACAAATAATAATTGCAGTATTGTTTTCTACAATCAAATTCATGGCGGGAATACTGAGATAAATTTCAGCATGATCGAGAACTAGGAAACCAATGTCTTCTATTGGTATTGTATTTTCCCTAACTTCGGATTTGAGTACTAATTGTTGATTTTTCGTCGTGATTGAGGATTTGTTTTCGACGAGGATTGTTCTTTTTATCATAATTTAAAGTGTTAAATTAAATTCAAGAATTTGATTATCAGTCAAATTAACACAATAAATAACCAACTGTTTTACGGGAAACCTCAATTTGTCTTTTAAATTACTGACATAAAAAAAAAACGTCTTGTTTTAAAACAACATGACCCAAAACGAGTAACGCTAATTTTAAAACAAGACGATTCAAATATTCTTAAATTATTTTTCTACTTACTTATTCCAAATCTTCCAAGCTTTCTCTGCTTGAAAAATAAGCATGTCTAAGCCGTTTTTGATTTGGGCGCCTTGTTGTTTGGCTTTTTTTAGGAATTGTGTTTCAGCAGGATTATAAATCAAATCATAAGCAATATGCTTCTCTGTGAAAAATTCGTATGGAATTAACGGAAACGCATCTACATTAGGGCTTGTTCCTACCGGAGTAGCATTTATGATAATTTGGTAATTATCAAATGTTGTTGCGTTGATTCGGTCGTAATCAATTCCATTTTCTTTGGCTTCTCTCGAAACAAAAGTATACGGAATATCAAGCTCGTCCAAAGCAAAAGCTACTCCTTTTGAAGCGCCGCCAGTGCCTAAAATCAAAGCTTTTTTATGGTGCGGTTGTAATAACGGTTGTAATGATTTTTTGAAACCATAATAATCTGTATTGTAGCCTTTCAACTTGCCTTTTTTGGTAATTTTAATGGTATTGACAGCACCAATTAGCTCCGCTTTTTTAGATAATTTATCCAAAAATGGAATAACCGTCTCTTTGTACGGAATGGTAACATTCATTCCTTTTAAATCCGAAGTGTTTTTAATTACCTCTGGAAAGGCTGCTATTTCGGGAATATCAAAATTTTCATAAGTACAACCGGCAAAGTTTTCGCTATTGAATTTATCTGTAAAATATCCTTTAGAAAAGGAATAACTAATGTTGCGTCCTAATAATCCAAAGCGTTTTATAACTGTATCAACCATTATTGTTTTTTATGTTTTGCAATATAATTCTGCACCATTTTTTTTGCCCAAACTACTGGAAATAAATCTTCTAAAAGAATGTAATTATCAAAATTTAATCGTAAGGCATTGCTCAAATGGAATTTTGCTTTTGTGTTATCAGTTAGCATAAAATAGAATCCTGCCAAACGATATTCAATTTCATTCTCTTCCGGAAAATACTCTGAAGCTTGTAATAACGTTTGTATAGCGCTTTCGAATTCTCCTAAAAACTGAAGAATATCCACCCAGAATAACCAAGTGTCTAAACTATAATCACCAAATTCCACTGCTTTTCGGTATCCAAATTCTGCTTCTTCAAAGAAGTTCATTTGTTTATTGATAGTCGCAAAGCGTTTCCAATACAAGCGGTTTTGGTTGTCAATAGTTAATGCTTTGTTGACATAAAACAACGCTTTTTGGTAATTTTTTTGACGCACGTAAAAGTCAGTGATGGCAATCCAACCTTTATCTAAAAGCGGATCTTCATGAACGGTTTGGTTGAAATATTTTAATGCCAGCGCTTTGTTGCCCAGTCTTTCATAACATTTTCCCATTCGAAGTAAAGCGTACGAAGTTGCATCATCTAATTCGATTGTTCTGCTGTAGCTTTCTATGGCTTCATCGTATTTTTTTAATCGCTCAAAAGCTTTTGCTTTTTCCATGAAAGCGCCAAGGAATTCATCATCGATTAAAGTAGCATAATCAAAGGCGCGAATCGCATTTTCATATTCTTTAACTCCATAATGCAAACGCCCTAATTGATGCCAGGCGATTTCGCTGTATGGGTTTTTCTCAATGTATTTTTTTAAATAACTGATTGCTTCTTGGTTTTGATCTAAAAACTCAAAACAATACACTACGTTGTACAATGCTGATTGATCTTCCAAATCTTCTTCTAAACACTTGATAAAGCTTTGTTTTGCCATTTCAAGATTGTCCATAAAAAGGTATTCCATGCCTATTAAATTATAAACATCAGCAAAATCATCGGTATATTTTAAAGCTATTTTTAATAATTCAACTGCCTTTTCGTGTTGGTCTCTTTTAGAACAGATATTAGCTTTTTGAATATAAATTTCTTCATTGGTTGGTTCAATGGCATACAACTCATTTAATAGCTTTTCGGCTAATTCGAGTTTGTCATCATAGACCAGCATTTCCACTTGAACTAATTTTAGTCCGGTAGATTTTGGGTGTTGTTCCAATGCTAGTTTGAGTGCTTTTTTTGCTAAAGCGGACTTACCCATATCGAGATAATGAAGAATGATTTCTTCAAATTCTTCGGAGTCGAAAAAGAGCACTTTGTTGGTTTTCAACATGGACTCAAATTTAGACAGGGATAAGTTATAGTCTTCTTCTTCGTTGCTTAATTGCATACTGTGTTTTTTTAATTCGGCCTAAATAAATTTAGGTAATCGTGGGTGTACTGTGAGGGAAAGTTAGAATTGTTGTGAACAATTTAATTAACAAAAAAGGATAGGTTTAAACTGATCTCATAGCCCTGATAAGAGTGGAAATTCTTTTACTTTTGGCAGCAAAAAGTAAAAGATTTTAACGGATAGCAGGACACGAGCGAAGCGAACTGACGAAGTAAATAGCTCCCAATTTTTCTAATTATTTTGATTAGGTATTTTGATGTGATTTCCATCTTACTACTTCTGAAATCAAAAATCGTTAATCATCATTCTTCAATCATTATTTCATCCATTACTTCAAGTATGATACTGCAACCTTCTCGTATTTCTCCTTCAGAAATGGTTAGAGGAGGTGTTATTCTAATGGCGCAACCTTCAAACAGTAACCAGAATAAAATGAGTCCTTTGTCTTGACATTTAAGAATAACTTCGTTTGTTATATCGGCACTTTTGGTCATTGCTGCTAGCATCAATCCTTTTCCTCTTACTTCTTGTATCAAAGGATGTACCAAAAGTGATCTGAATAGCTTTTCTTTCTCCATCGCTTCGGCCATGAGATTGGTCTCAGTTATTTCCTGCAAAGTTGCCAAGCAGGCTGACGCAATGACAGGGTGACCTCCAAAAGTGGTGATATGCCCCAGTTTTGGATTATCGCTCAATAAATCCATCATTGCTGATGAAGCTGTAAAAGCGCCTACTGGCATACCGCCGCCCATTCCTTTTCCCATGACTACGATATCAGGAACGACATCATAATTTTGGAATCCAAAAAGTTTTCCGGTTCTCCCAAAGCCTGGTTGGATTTCGTCAAGAATCATCATCGCACCAACTTCGGTACAGCGCTCGCGCACTTTTTTAAGGAAATCATTGTGCGGCTGAATAAATCCGGCGCCACCTTGAATGGTTTCCAGAATAATTCCAGCCGTTTTAGTCGTTATTTTTTGTAAATCTTCTTCGTTGTTAAAGGTGATGAAATCAACATCAGGAATCAACGGGCGAAAGATTTGTTTGCGTTCTTCAAATCCCATGACGCTCATAGAACCCATAGTATTGCCATGATATGCATTATGACACGAAATCAACTGGCTTCTTCCAGTAGTTCTTCGGGCCAGTTTTAAGGCGCCTTCAATAGCTTCTGTTCCTGAATTGACTAAATAGGTTTTGTCTAAAGGTGCAGGTAGGAGTGAGGCTAATAATTTGCAATATTGTACCGCAGGACTTTGTGAATATTCGCCATAAACCATGACGTGAGAATATTTGTCTAACTGATCTTTGATAGCTTGATTGACTCTTGGGTGTTGGTGTCCCAAAGCGCAAGCGGAAACTCCAGCCACAAAATCCAAGTATTTCTTAGCATTAGTATCGTAAATGTAAGAACCTACAGCATGCGATACTTCCACACCCAATGGATACGGTGAGGTTTGCGCTTGGTATTTTAAGAAATCGGTATTCAAAATTTATTTTTTTAATCGTTTATTGGATTAGTCGTTTTCAGAAAAACTGAATACTGCGACTGAACACTATTTTTTCCCTTTCTTTTTATCGTAATTCAGGGTTTCTTTCCTGATTTTCATAGGAATATCCTCTTTGGCTTCAGCCGCCTCAGCAGCTTTTGCTATTTTGTCGTTGTCTTCATTTTCTTCTGGAGGAAAAATATCGTCCTTGGATTTTATTCGTTCTTCACCCCGCCAGACTAATCCTCGCAGTTTACGGGCATTTTCTGGCAATTCTTTTTCGGGATAGATTTCGCCATCTACTTGCTGAAAAAAGGTGATAGTTTCGATTTCATTTTTTTCTAAAATAAGATTGATTTTACTGCTCACATTCTTATTGATACCAATGAGTTCTTGCGCTTCGTTCCGCATGTAATAGATGACTTCGGCATTTTTTACAATATCGACATCATGAAGTTTTCCTTCCTCAAATTTACCATAGAGATTTTGTCCCTTGACTTGATTATAGCCGGTTCCTATCGTGTCTTTGGAGACTATAAACGTATTATTGAGGACTTTGAGCGAATCTAGTTTTTTGGTGTTATTGTTTCCTATAAGATGCATTACATCACCTGTAATTTGATTTTCTGCGTTCCAAAGTATTGGATTACCAATCATTTTTGTCAATGCAGTTTTAGAACTCGAATGAATCGAATCGCATTTGCCACTCATATCAGTTTTAAAAAATCGGACATTATTGAACGCTCTTATAATTCGGTTTCCTTCTTTTCCTGTAACCATTAATTTTTTTCCGTGGATGTAAACCGAGTCATTTTCGACAAAATTCACTGCAAGGGCTCTTTTGGTAACGTACATCGAATCCAGTTTTTTATACACTTCGGCATAATGTCCTTTTACAATTCCGCGATTGATAGAATCCGTTATTTTTACATTTCGTGTTGCCGATGCAAATTCCCGGTTTCGATCATAATACAAACTATCGCCTTTAATCACTCGATCATCGTATCTGATGTAGGATTTGTTCAGGAAATGCGCCAGATTTTTTTTGGTGTCATAAAAACCTTTTTCGGTATAAATATAATTGGCTTTACTGGTAATTGTTGAAGGTCCAAAAAGATACGAATGCCCGGAATTACTGAAATAATCCAAGTGATTTGATTTAATTACATACGTTGGATTTGTGATGGTAACCGCAGTCAGGAACTGGAATTTTTTTTGTTTAACGTAATATCTTCCTGAATTACTTTTAAGCGTATTGTCTTTGTTCGTAATTGTCCCTGGAGTATCGTAAAATACTTCTTGAATGTTTCGGTCAAAATTAATTATTTCTGTGGTCAAAGTTGCATCTGGGGAACTCATTACGGCATCTCCGGAAGCATACGCTTTTTTTACATTTCCGTTGTATTCCGCATATTTACTGTTCAAAAATAAAGTGTCACCTTGGACCATTTGTACATTTCCAAAAGCTTTTATGTAGTTTTCTTTTTGGAAATAATAAGCTTTGTTACATGTCATTACAACGCCATCATGATTGATACGTACGTTTCCCATAAGTAATAAAGCATCAGGAACTTCTACTTGATTTACATCGGCAAAATCAGAGTTTTCTACAATAATTTTTTTGGGGGCTTGCGCCAAAACCAAATTAGTGACAAACAGTAGGAAACAATAACGAAGGAAAAACAGTGATTTCTTCAATGGATTTAATTTTTGTCAAATTTATGAAAAAGGAAACAATCCTAATCCATATTAGGATTTATTTATAATTAGTCAATGGGGAGTCAAAGCTATGACCTTTCTTCCTTAAAGTTATCAACAAATGCCGTAACTCCTTCGTTGTAGTGTTCTTTTTTAAAAACAGAATTATTTAATTTCAAACGATATAGACTTCTTTTATTTAAAAAATATTAAATTTAAAAATTGATATTCATTTTGCTATAAAAAGAATTGAAATCAGTATAAATAATTTTTTATGATGAAAAAAATAACTATTGTTGCAGGGATAAGCGCGATGCTTTTTGCAACGGCTTGTAAAACGAAAGATTTAAAAATGAACGTAGAACAGAAACAGTTAGTCAATAATAAAAAAGAAGTTGTATATCAGGTTTTTACCCGATTGTTTGGAAATAAAAATACCACCAATAAACCATGGGGGACTATTGAGGAAAATGGAGTAGGGAAGTTCAATGATTTTACGGAAACAGCTTTGCAGGAAATCAAGGACTTGGGAGTTACTTATGTTTGGTACACCGGAGTTCCGCATCATGCTTTGATTCGGGATTATTCCGCTATTGGGATTTCTAATGATGATCCTGAAGTGGTAAAAGGACGAGCTGGCTCTCCTTATGCCGTAAAAGATTATTACAATGTAAACCCAGATTTGGCCGTAAATCCTGAGAATCGATTGCAGGAATTTGAAGCTTTAATTGCGCGAACGCACAAAGCAGGATTAAAAGTGATTATCGATATTGTTCCCAATCACATTGCGCGCAAATATGAAGGGAAGATCAATCCGGTAGGTGTTAGAGATTTTGGTGCTGATGATGATACAACTGTTGAATACAAAAGAGATAATAACTTCTATTATATTCCAAATACACACTTTGAAATCCCGGATACGGACAAACCATTAAATGGAGAAAAGAATCCATTAATTGATGGTAAATTCGCAGAAAGTCCTGCAAAATGGACTGGTAATGGTTCCCGTATGGCAAAACCAGATCGTAATGATTGGTACGAGACCGTAAAAGTAAATTATGGTATTCGTCCGGATGGCTCCAAGGATTTTCCGGAACTCCCAGCTGGTTTTGATACCAAATCGTATCAGGAACATTTCGATTTTTGGAAAGGAAAAGACGTTCCGGATTCTTGGGATAAATTCAAAGATATTGCCTTGTATTGGACTGCAAAAGGAGTGGATGGTTTTAGATTTGATATGGCCGAAATGGTGCCGTATGAATTTTGGAGCTACATGAATTCAGCCATTAAAGTAAATAATCCGGATGCTTTTTTATTAGCCGAAGTCTATAATCCTAAAGAATATAGAAATTATATTCATCTGGGTAAAATGGATTATTTGTATGATAAAGTAGAAACCTATGATAAATTGAAAGATGTTATTCAAGGAAGATCTTTGCCTGATGGACTATCAGATATACAAAACGGAATGGCTGATATTGAGCATCACATGTTGCATTTTCTGGATAATCATGATGAACAGCGTTTAGCAAGCCCGGAATTTGCAGGAACACCACAAAAAGGAAAGCCTTTGATGGTGGTTTCGACTACTATAAGCACTTCGCCTACGATGGTTTATTTTGGTCAGGAAGTAGGTGAGGCTGGGAATGAAAATGCAGGATTTGGTACTCATTCCAGAACATCAATTTTTGATTATGTTGGAGTTCCAAGTCATCAACGCTGGATGAACGGCGGTAAATTTGATGGTGGTCAGTTGACAAAGGATGAAAAGGAACTGCGTGATTTTTATAAAAAATTATTGAATTTCTCTTTGAATAGTACTGCTTTAATGGGTAAATACCAAGAAATTCAAACAGTGAACCGCCAAACAACTCAAGGTTACGATCCTGGAATTTATGCTTTCACACGCTGGTCTGATACTGAAAAACTAATAGTTGTCACTAATTTTTCTTGGCTTACCACTAGTAATTTCGAATTAAAAATTCCTTCAGATATCATTCAAAAATGGAATTTGAATGATGGAAATTATACAATAACGGATCAATTATACCATAAAAATGCTATTCAGCTGCAGGTTTTGAATGGTGAAGGGAAAGCACAAATTACCATCGCACCTTCAGAATCATTCATTTATCAATTGTAAAAAGAATTTTTTTGTACTAACAAAAGGATAAAAAAAAATGCTGATATAAATTTATATCAGCATTTTTTATGATTAAAAGCGAAAGTTATTTTTTTGCAATAGCATCATAATTTTCTTCTACTTTTCTCCAATTGATGACATTAAAAAACGCATCGATATAATTTTTTCTTCTGTATTGGTAATCTAAATAATACGCATGTTCCCAAACGTCTAAAGCTAATATTGGAGTTCCGGGAATAAGTGCATTACGCATCAAAGGATTGTCTTGATTAGGAGTACTGGTTACTTGTAGTTTTCCAGTTCTGTCCACTATAAGCCACGCCCAACCGGAACCAAATTGTTTTGTTGCTTCGTTTTTAAATAGTGACGTAAAGTTATCAAAAGATCCAAAATCTTTGATAATAGCTTCTGCTAATGCATTTGTTGGTTCTCCTCCAGCTTTTGGAGCCATACATTTCCAGTATAAAGAATGATTGTAAAATCCACCGGCATTGTTACGAAGAGCAGCATCATTAGGATCTAATTTTGACAATACTTCTTCGATTGTTAAATTTTCTAAAGGCGTTCCTAATACCGCTTTATTCAAATTGTTTGTGTAGGTCAGATAATGCTTGGAATAATGCATTTCTAAAGTAGTAGCTGATATACTTGGTGCCAACGCATTGTATGCGTAAGGTAATTTTTCAAGTTGAAAAGAACCTTCTTCTGCTTTTACGTCATCGGGAGATCCCATTATGGCAACAGTTTGTTCTGTTGTAGGTAACGGTACTTCCACTACCTCAGTTAATTTCTTATTGTTGCAAGAAAGTAAAGTGATAAATAAAAATAAAACAGAAATTAAAAAATTCAGCTTTTTCATATGAAGATAATATTTGTTTTTAGCGGAATATGGTATCGCCATTCTTCATTCCTATTTGTGATTTGGAATCATAGCGATTTCATAATTTGTATTATTTTTCGATCAGTATGTTAATTGTTTCTATGTATTGTTCCTTGGCTTGTTCAGCTGTCAGATGGCTAATTTGCATCCAGGCATTAGTTTTAAAAGCATCTCTCAAATGGTATGATGAAGTTTGTTTTAAATCTAAAGTTCCAAAAGTTGCTTGTTTGTAAAAAGCATAAAGCCGCAATTGGACATCTTGAGGTAAAGATGCCTGCGTCATTTCAGAAGCTATTTCTACTGCTTCTAAAAACCGAGTATCTAAATCTTTTTTGATCATGCTTATTTTGTAGCGATAATAGTTTTACCTCCAATTGCTTTTTGATTCAATACTACATTTACGGGTGTTCCTAATGGTAAAAAGATATCTACTCTTGAACCAAATTTTATAAAGCCAGCATCAGTTCCCTGAATTACTTGCATTCCTTCTTCGGCGTAATTTACGATTCTCCGAGCTAAAGCTCCAGCTATTTGACGGTATAAAATTTCACCAAATGTTTTGTTTTCGATAACAACCGTAGTTCTTTCATTTTCTTCACTGGCCTTAGGATGCCATGCCACTAAGAATTTTCCTGGATGATATTTACTGAATTTTACAATTCCACTTAATCCATAACGCGTAACATGTACGTTTATTGGAGACATAAAAATGGAGATTTGCAAGCGTTTATCTTTGAAATATTCGTTTTCAAACACTTCTTCAATAACCACAACTTTACCGTCTACAGGAGCAAGGATATGATTTTCAGTGATTATCACTGTTCTTTTTGGATTTCTGAAAAATTGTAGGATAATAATCAAAAGCAATAAAGTAGCTATTTGTATAGCCATTTTGATCCAGTTGATGTCTATGAAATTGTCAGACAATAAAAGGACAACAGCAGTGAAAATAGTGCCTAATAAAATAGATTGGGTTCCTTCTTTATGAAACATAGTTTAAAATTTTATAAAATAAAAATATTATTGGTGCTACAAATATAACACTATCTAGTCGATCTAGTATACCTCCATGACCAGGCATTATACTTCCGCTGTCTTTTACGCCTGCTATACGCTTAAATTTAGATTCAATTAAGTCTCCAATTGTACCTGCGATTCCAACAATAACGGCTATTGAAGTCCAAATTAAAATGGATCTGTCACTAAATTCAGGATTAGCCTTTATGTAGTATTTAGAGATTAAATAACCCGCTAAGATTGCAAAAAGTATTCCGCCTAAGAACCCTTCAATTGTTTTTTTAGGAGATATTTTTTCAAATAATTTAGTTCGACCTATGGATTTACCTGCAATATAGGCAAAAGTGTCATTGGTCCAAATTAAGATAAATAATCCAATTATAATTTTTGGATTGTAATCATTTATTCCAAACGAAATTTTTGTGATAAATACAAAAGGAAGAATAATATATCCCAATAAATAAAGGTATTTTGATGAAGTGCTTATTTTTTGAATGTTGTCATAAAATAAAAAAAGAATACATTTTATAGATACGACTAATGCTATGACTAATAAAACGACATCTAATTGTTGGATATTTATTGCTATCTCTAAATCAGTATCGAATGTCTGATTGATAGTATCTGTAGTGATTTTATTGTAATGGCTTACTAAAGTTACTATTGTATATAAAGCCGTTCCAAAAAGTATTGGAAATATTTTTTGTATTTGGATTAAATTACAAAATTCATAAACTGCAATAATGAGAAATATACCAAAAAGGATAAAAAAGCTTTCAGTAGAATATAAAATAGAAGCGAGTAATAGTATAATATAAACAGCTCCTGATATACCTCGTTTTAGAGTTTCATTCATCTTAAAGATCTTCTAAAAGCAATAAATATAGATTTTTTGCTGAACTTCCGTATTGTGTGAAATCTTCTTCTTTAGCTTTCTCGAAATATTTTATTGTAGTAATATTGGTAGGATAATCTCTTTCATATTTCTTTTTTATAGCACTAAGTCCATCGCTTTTTGCAGCAAGGATTTGGCTTGTATTCGCTATAATAATAATATTAGTGGGTAGCTCGTTTGGTTTGTTCTGTTTAATTTGTTTGGAGGAAAATAATATAGAACCTTCTTCTGCAATTAAATTTTCACAGCTCGCAAGAAGAAATTTTGGATTAGTAGGCTTGTTGTAAGTTAGTTTGTTATCATCAAGCATTCCAAAAAGATTTGGTTCATAGCACAAAACTTCACTCTCAAACCAATCATTTTCTTCTAGTATGTTTTCAAATTGTTCTTTTAATTCTTCAGCGTTTTCGCAGTACAAAAATTTACCTCCATTTTTTTTGAAATTGTAGATAAATCTTTCATCTATAGAGGTTGTATTATCAGTATGGGATTTACTAAATTCACTTTCTTGATCTTCATCAGAAGCCGGATTATTGGAACCAAAAATTTTTCTAAAAAGACTCATATTTTTGTAAAATACTATAATTTGTTATTTGAAAACGTCCAAAGATAAAAAAATCTTAATTCAAAAGTAGATTTTGAATTAAGATTTTAAAAATTATTAAATAATTTGTGTGTTTTCTAAGATACTACTTCCTCTAGATTTTTATCAAATGTTCTTTTTCCGAAAATAGCTTCTAAGTCATCTTTAAAAATCACTTCTTTCTCGATTAAGATATTTGCCAGTTGATCTAGTTTATCTTTGTTCTCTTCTAATATTTGAATCGCTCTTTGGTATTGGCCTTCAATCAGTAATGAAATTTCTTCATCAATAACTCTGGCTGTTTCTTCTGAATACGGTTTAGAAAAGTTGTATTCGCTTTGTCCTGTTGAATCGTAATAGGTTACATTACCAATTTTTTCATTCAAACCATAAACGGTTACCATAGCACGAGCCTGTTTAGTAACTTTTTCTAAGTCACTTAAAGCACCAGTAGAAATTCTGTTAAAAGTTACTTTTTCAGCAGCTCTTCCGCCCATAGTTGCACACATTTCGTCTAGCATTTGATCCGGACGAACAATTAAACGTTCTTCTGGCAAATACCAAGCGGCTCCTAGACTTTGTCCTCTAGGAACAATAGTAACTTTAATTAATGGAGCTGCATGTTCCAGCATCCAACTAACGGTTGCGTGTCCTGCTTCATGAATAGCGATTGCTTTCTTCTCATCAGGAGTTACAATTTTATTTTTCTTTTCAAGTCCACCTACAATTCTGTCTACAGCATCAAGGAAATCTTGTTTATCAACTGCAGTCTTGTTGTTTCTTGCGGCAATTAAAGCTGCTTCATTACACACATTTGCAATA
This sequence comes from Flavobacterium pasteuri, assembly GCF_048286615.1. Lineage (NCBI taxonomy): Bacteria > Pseudomonadati > Bacteroidota > Flavobacteriia > Flavobacteriales > Flavobacteriaceae > Flavobacterium > Flavobacterium pasteuri. The sequence continues at coordinate 215,644 of NZ_JBLVPN010000003.1, forward strand.
TCCGCACCAGAAAACCCAGGAGTTTGTTTGGCTAAAAAGTCAGTATCTAATCCTTCAATTTTTTTCAAAGGAGCTAAGTGTACTTTAAAAATCTCAGCACGTTCACGAATGTCTGGTAGGTCTACAAAAATTTGTCTGTCAAAACGACCTGCACGCATTAATGCTTTGTCCAATACATCAGCTCTGTTTGTAGCAGCTAAAACAATTACATTAGAATTAGTTCCAAAACCGTCCATTTCTGTCAGTAATTGGTTCAATGTATTCTCACGTTCGTCATTTCCACCGGACATATTGCTTTTTCCTCTGGCTCTACCTACCGCATCAATTTCATCAATGAATATGATCGCAGGAGATTTTTCTTTGGCTTGTTTGAATAAATCACGCACACGAGAAGCACCTACACCTACAAACATTTCAACAAAATCAGAACCAGATAAAGAGAAGAATGGTACTTGGGCTTCACCTGCTACAGCTTTTGCCAATAAGGTTTTTCCAGTTCCAGGAGGCCCTACTAGTAATGCTCCTTTTGGTATTTTACCACCCAGATTAGTGTATTTTTCAGGATTTTTCAGGAATTCAACAATTTCTTGTATCTCTTCTTTTGCTCCTTCTAAACCAGCTACATCTTTAAAAGTAGTTTTGATGTCTGTTTTTTCGTCAAAAAGTTTAGCTTTAGATTTTCCAATGTTAAAAATCTGGCCTCCACCGCCCCCAGCACCGCCCCCAGACATTTTTCTCATGATAAATATCCAAACGGCAATAATGATAATGATTGGTAATAAACTGATTAAAATATCAGACCAATTATTTTTTGGCAAGAAGTTAAAATCTTTCAATTTACCGTCAGCAACCGCTTTTTCCAGTTTATTTTGGAAAATTTGATCGTTACCAATGTCAAAAGTATAATGAGGACCTTTGTTCGGTCTGTCAAATACGTCTTTAGAAACTTTTTTGTGTGCTGCATCTTTCAATGCTGCTGCATTAAGAAAAACTTCAGCTTCAGTTTTGTTGTAAACTATAACTTTCTCGATCTGGCCTTTTTCTAAATAATCGTTAAATTTAGAAGAAGTTAATTGACCTGGTTCGTTTAAACTAGAACCGCCAGTTATAAAACTTATAAACAAGAAAATTAATAATATTGCAGTGTAAATTAACCAAGGGCTTATTTTAAACTTATTCGAATTTGGATTATTATCTTTAGCCATTACTAGGAGTTATGTTTCTTTAGTATTTGTTTTCAATGGTAGTTATTTTTGCATCGCCCCATAAACTTTCGATGTTGTAATATTCACGGATGTGTTTTTGGAATACATGAACCACAATATTTACATAATCCATTAGTACCCATTCTGCATTATCAGTTCCTTCAACATGCCATGGCTTGTCTTTTAATTCTTTGGAAACGGTTTTTTGTATGGAGTTTACTATGGCGTTAACTTGTGTATTTGAATTACCGTTACAAATTACAAAATAGTCGCAAACCGCTGTATCTATTTCTCTTAAATCAAGGATGGTAATATCATTTCCTTTTACTTCTTCTATCCCCTTAATAATGTTCGCTAATAGAACGTCATTATTTATAGTCTTTTTCGCCATGAATTATTTTTATATATAAGTTTGTAAAGTTACCATTTTTTGTGATTATTTTTGAACCTTAACACAATATTAAATTCTGTTTCACAAAAAACTGTATATGAAACTAATCAAACTCGATGCCATAGATTCTACAAACGAATTCCTTAAAGGCTTATCGAATAAACAAGAGTTGGAAAACTTTACTGTTGTAACTGCTGAGAATCAAACAAAGGGGAAAGGTCAAATGGGTGCTGTTTGGGCCTCTGAGACGAGTAAAAACTTAATAATGAGTATTTTGGTTAAAGATTTTTTGGTAGATATTTGTCAGATTTTCAACCTGAATATTGCAGTTTCACTTGCTGTAATTGAAGTTTTAGAATCATTTAAGATTCCCGATCTTAGTATAAAATGGCCTAACGACATAATGTCATACAACAAAAAAATAGGTGGCATTTTGATTGAAAATAGCATCAAAAGTGACGGAACTATTGTTTCTATTGTAGGTTTAGGACTAAATGTGAATCAAACCAATTTTGAAAATCTACCAAAAGCCTCTTCTTTGGCGGTGATTTGTGATGCAAAATTTGATAAAGACGAACTTCTTTTTTCCATTTGTGATGCAATAGAAAAAAATGTGAAGGTATGTAAACACAATGCTGCCGTTTTGTGGTCAGATTATAGTGATAAATTATATAAAAAAGGGTTGCCAATGCCTTTTTCAAATCAAATGAAACAAAATTTTATGGGGATAATTCAAGGCGTTTCTTCAGTTGGGAAACTGCAGGTTCTTCTGGAAGATGACACTATTGCTGAATTTGATATCAAAGAAATTCAAATGTTATATTAATGGCTGATTGTAACAATTAAATAAAAAACCCTTTCAGGTTTGAACTGAAAGGGTTTCCTATATTTATTTAATGTGTTGTTTACAATTTAGTCATATTTCCGGCTAAAGTTTCGATAAATTTTCCAATTGGTCCTTTTATCATCATTGCCATCATAGGATTAAAATCACCTTCGAAATCAAGTTTTACATCACTGGAGTTCTCAGAAACTGTATCGATGTTCGCTATCAATGTAAATGGAAGTTTATCACTTGCCGCTCCTAGAACAATTTTGCTTGGAGCTACTTTTTCTTTCATTTTTAGCTTAATTTCTGGCATTCCTTTTAATCCAAAAATAAAAGCATCGTCACCAATAACTTCAAATTTAGCAATGTTTTCGGGCATTAATTTTTCAAAATTTTTGACATCACTTAACAAGTCAAATAATTCTTGAGCTGATTTTGGGACGCTAACTTTTGGACTTTCTAAGTTCATATTTCCAGTATTTTTTTTATTTTTTTAAACTTCAATGTTCCAAGTGGATGGACTCACATTCCATTCTCTTAAAGTTTGTTCTTCCTCGTCTGTAATATATCTTTTGGCAACGGCTAAATTCAATAAATTTTGATAATTACTTAGCGTGTATAAATCCAGATGCGCATTTTTGAAATTTTCATCAGCAACATCAAAACCGTAGGTAAAGATTGCTGCCATTCCTTTTACATTAGCTCCAGCTTCACGTAAAGCTTCAACAGCAAGCAAGCTGCTGTTTCCAGTACTAATCAAATCTTCTACAACAATTACATTTTGTCCTTTTTGTAAAAAACCTTCTACTTGGTTTAGTCTTCCGTGTTTTTTTGCTTCTGGACGAACATACACAAATGGCAATCCCAAACTTTCCGCTACGAGCATTCCAATTCCTATTGCTCCAGTGGCAACACCAGCAATAACATCTGGTTTACCAAATTGTTTCTCAATATTTTTGGAAAATTCATCCCGGACGTAATTCCTTACGGCTGGAAATGAGAGGATTAATCGGTTATCACAATAAATAGGCGATTTCCATCCAGAAGCCCATGTAAAAGGATTTCTTGGATTCAATTTAATTGCATTTATTTGCAAAAGAAATTCGGCTGTTTTTTCGGCTGTATCTTTATTAAAAATCATAGTACAAATGTATAAAGTTTTTGTTAACGACAAACCACTTTTTTTGACAAATCACATCTCTAAGGAGACGGATTTTCAATTGTTTTTATTAGAAAGTATTGACATAGAGCAACTTATAGTAAAAATATTTCAAAATAAAATTCAAAAAGCCTACCTATATCATCCTGATGAAAGCGTTATTTTGAAGACTTTGAAAGCAAAAATACCTGTTACCAAAGCTGGCGGCGGTTTAGTTTACAATAAAAAAGGCGAAGTTTTGTTCATTTTTAGAAATGGAAAATGGGATTTACCAAAAGGTGGAATCGAAAAAGGAGAAGAAATTGATGCCACAGCCATGCGTGAAGTAGAGGAGGAGACTGGTGTAAATGGCTTGACAATATCCCATAAACTTCAAAAAACCTATCATGTTTTTAGACGTAATGGAAAATACAAATTGAAAATTACACATTGGTTCGAAATGCAATCTGATTTCGAAGGAACGCCACAAGGGCAATTAGAAGAAGGAATCGAAAAAGTAGCTTGGATGAATCCAGAACAAATAAAAGAGGCGTTAAAAAACTCTTACGAGAATATAAAATTATTATTTGAAGAAGAAAAGCTCCTGAAATAGGAGTTTTTTTTATTTTAAGATGCGATATATAGGATATTGTAAATGTGCCTTTTCATAATAAACAGAATGTTTGTAAATCCAGTCCAGTTGCGCTTCTGGATTATTGATGAAGTTTACGTCGCTTTGTTTTTTTAGATCGAATTCGGTTTTCAGTTTTGGATTTTCTTTTAAAATCTGTGTTGCTGAATCTTCAAAAACATAATCTGAATACCCTTCTTTTTGTTGCAACATCGTATCGAAAAAGTTCCAGTTGAAGAAAGAATCGATTGCTTCTGGTTCTAATGTTTCCAATAAATATTTGATTCCCTTTTGTTGCGTAGGAATTATGTAATCTCCTTTGGCGAAAGCCACTTTCTCCATTTTAGAGGTTACCGAAGTGTTTCGGTGCAAATAATGTCCTTCATAAGCAGAATTTGTCGTTTTAAAATCCGCAATTTTATAGCTTTCTACTTCAATTATGGTGTCTTTTTTTAGTTGGGTATAGATAATCGTATTACTTTTTAATAAATCAATTATTGGCCAAAATCCCCTTGGAATTATATACGCTTCCGGAATGATTATTTCTTTTATTGATTTGAATTCCTTGCTATACGGAATGTCCTTTTTGAATGGTTTTGTACGGTCATAAAACAAGCGATTTCCAGACGTTACGTCACTTTTCTTATAACTGGCTTCATAGCCTAAAAACGAAAAAGGAACCGTTTTGGTACTGTCTATTTCCCATTTTAGCGTGTACGCTTTGTTAGGTTGGTACTGCTCCTCATTTTTCAATCGTAGTTGTTTGATTTTTTGATAATTTGCATCCGTAAAATCGATTGCGGAACGCATGTATTCGTATGTTACTTTCACACGATCAGCGTATTTTTTCAGCATGTGTGTTTCCACCACAAACCCAATGGTATTGAATAATGAAGTATAGCCCGTAGCAAATCGTGGGCTTTCAAAAAATTGACCAAAACCTTTATCCGGAGTATCCTGAAAAGCATTGACATAAGGAGTAGTTTCAATGTCCTTTTTTTGTAAATCTTTGACCAAAGCAGGCATCATTTCGGTATTTGAAAAATCCCCTAAAACAGTTCCTAATTTGTTGTGCTGGGTCATAATGTAGGTAAGTTTGTATTGATAATCTGCGCCATTGCTAACGTGATTATCAATAAAAACATCGGCATTTATTTTATGGAAAATATCCACAAAACTTTTCGTGTTTCTCGTATCAGATTTGATGAAATCGCGATTCAAATCGTAGTTTCTGGCATTACCACGAAAACCATAAATTTCCGGTCCGTCCTGATTGGCTCTTGAAGTCGAATTTCTGTTTAAAGCGCCTCCAATATTATACACAGGAATACAAACGATAACGGTATTTTTTGGTGCTTTTATTTTGCCCAAAGCTAAATCTCTAAACAATTGCATTGAAGCGTCAATTCCGTCTGGTTCTCCTGCGTGAATACCATTATTGAGTAGGATTACGGCTTTGTTTTTTTTGATGATTCCAAAATCAAATTGCTTTTCAGGATTGAAAACAACCATGTGCAACGGTTCACCGCTGTCTGTTAATCCCATTTTTTGCATTTCGATAGTAAGGAAATCATCTGCCAGAAGTTTATAATAAGCGATTGTTTCTTGGTAGGATGCTGATTGATTTCCATTTCCTTTTTCGAAAAAAGTATCGTATTTATTCGTTTTTTGTGCAAAAGTACTGATGGAGAATAGTAAAAAAAGGAATGTGAAAAATCTCATATTTCGGTTTTTAAATGGAATATCAAATGTAGCTTTTTTTCGATTGGTATAGAAAAGATAGCAAAAAAAGGAAGCTCCCAATTTTAAAAAATGAAAATTTTTAATTCAAAATTCATAACTCAGAATTAAAAATTACCTTTGCAAAATGAATAAGAAACACCATTCCAATAATATACTTTTGAATTTAGGCATCGAAAGCCTGAACGAAATGCAGGAAGTAGCACAAGATACCATCCTGAACGACAATAATGTTTTATTGCTTTCGCCAACAGGTTCCGGAAAAACTTTGGCTTTTTTGTTGCCTATTTTAGAAATGTTACAGCCTGAAATTCAATCGGTTCAATGCTTGATTCTGGTTCCATCACGTGAATTAGGATTACAGATTGAGCAAGTTTGGAAAAAAATGGGAACTGATTATAAAGTAAATGTATGCTACGGCGGGCATTCCATAGATACCGAGATTAAGAATTTAAGCAATCCTCCAGCGGTTTTAGTAGGAACTCCGGGAAGAATTGCAGATCATATCGACAGAGGAACTTTTCGTGTGGATAAAATCCAAACGCTGATTTTGGATGAATTTGATAAATCCTTGCAATTGGGTTTCCATGAGCAAATGTCATTTATCATTGGAAAATTAACGAAACTTAACAAACGTGTTTTGGTTTCAGCAACTTCCGATATAGAGATTCCAAGATATACAAGAGTCGTAAACCCAACGATTTTAGATTTCATTCCAGAAAACGTGGACGAAACGAATCTTTCCATGAAAATGGTCGTTTCAAAAGAAAAAGACAAAATAGGAAGTCTGTTCAACTTGATTTGTTCGTTGAAATCCCAATCGGCAATTGTTTTTTGCAATCATCGTGATGCTGCAGAACGCATCAGTGATACATTGAACGAAAAAGGGATTTATGCCACGTATTATCATGGCGGAATGGATCAGGACGAAAGAGAACGGGCTTTAATCCAGTTCAGAAACGGAAGTGTAAGCTATTTAATCACAACTGATTTGGCTGCCCGTGGTCTTGATATCCCCGAAATGAATCACGTAATTCATTATCATTTGCCATCCAAAGAAGATGAATTTACCCACAGGAACGGACGTACAGCACGTATGTTAGCTTCTGGAACGGCGTATATTATTGCTCATGAAAGTGAGAAAAAAATGGATTATATCGATTATGGTATGACTGTTTTGAAAGTAGAAAATGCTAATTCATTACCAAAACCACCCGAATTTCAAACCATTTATATTAGTGGCGGAAAGAAAAATAAATTGAATAAAATTGATATCGTAGGTTTCTTTTCCCAAAAAGGAAAACTCGAGAAAGGCGATTTAGGATTAATCGAAGTGAAAGATTTTATCTCGTTTGCTGCCGTGAAATTCAACAAAGTGAAAGATTTGCTGCATGCCATTAAAGACGAAAAAATGAAAGGCAAAAAATTTAAAATTGAAGTCGCCAGAAAAGTGATTAAGAAAGAGGAAGAGTAGTGAATGGTGAGTAGTGAATAGTGGAAAAAATACTGATTCCTTTTCTAGTGTTTATAAAAAAATCGTTAGTGGTAAATTTACTACTAACGATTTTTTTTATATTAAAAAATGATTCTTTTGGAGGTCAGTGTAAATCTGAATCACTCACTATTCACTTCTCACTTTTCACTAAAAAAGAATTATATTTTCTTAACGTATTGTGTAATGATAACAATCTGCTGACCATCTACTTTTCCTTCAATGTATTCGGCATTTTCGTGATCCAGTCTAATGTTACGTACTGCAGTTCCTTGTTTAGCTACCATACTGGAACCTTTTACTTTTAAATCTTTGATTAAAACGACTGAATCTCCATGTTCTAAAATTACGCCATTACTGTCACGGTGAATCACTTTATTTTCATCGTCTTCACCTTCGCCAGTTTCTTGTGCCCAAGCAAAAGTATCTTCGTCAAAATACATTTGGTCTAATAATTCTTGAGGCCATCCCGCTGCACGCATGCGGCTTAACATTCTCCACGCGACAACCTGCACGGCAGTATGTTCGCTCCACATACTATCATTTAAACATCTCCAATGATTTAAATCTACGTTATCCGGATTTTCGATTTGATCGATACACGTGCTGCAAGCCATGATACTTTCATCAAGTCCACCTTTTTTGGTTGGTAAAACTTGATATACTTTTAAGTTTTCGGTTGCACCACAAAGTTCACATTTCGATCCGCTACGCTTGCTTAATTCTCTTTCTATACTCATTGTTTGATGGCTTTTATTTTTAGGCGAAATTATGGCTTATTGCCTCGTTTCACAAATTTATATTATTACTGTTTATTTGTCAAGTCGAGCGCAGTCGAGACTTATCATTTAGTCTCGACTGCGCTCTACTTGACAAAATCTCTTAAAATTATTTCACTCGAACGGCATCTGGAACCAGCATTTCATATTGTCCTCCATTACGGATTACATCTCTCACGATGCTGGAACTGATATAAGAAGTTTTTGCTGCGGTTAGTAAAAATACAGTTTCGATTTTTGATAAACGGCGATTGGTATGCGCGATTGCTTTTTCAAATTCGAAATCGGCAGGATTGCGCAAACCACGAAGGATAAAATCGGCTTTTATTTTATGACACAAATCAATAGTTAAACCTTCATAGGTGATCACCGAAACTTTAGGTTCGTTTTTGAATGTTTCTTCGATAAAACGTTTTCTGTTTTCCAGAGAAAACATGTATTTTTTTTCGGCATTGACACCAATAGCGATTACGATTTCATCAAACAACGAAATGCTTCTTTTGATGATGTCTTCATGTCCTAATGTTATTGGGTCAAAAGAACCCGGAAATATAGCTTTTCTCATTTTATAAGATATAATTAAATTGAACTTATGTTTTGTTCAATTAGGTTTTTCGAAGTGTTTGTATTGCTTCGACCCATTCAGATTTTTCACAAACTCTACACTCCGCATTTCCTGGTTTGTGGCTTTCAGTATTTCCGCAAAAGGTGCAGGAATAGATACCTTCTGTTGGGATCGTTTTACTTTTTTGTTTAAATAAAAAAGGCAGAATTGGCAATCCTAGTTGAACTTCATGGTCTTCATAATAGAAAACACTGATTTCGCCACTGGTTTCCATAAAGGCATTTTTTACCTGCCCTAAATGCTCTACCGATTTCAATCGGAGTTCCGAAAAAAATTCATCTTGTGCCAAACTTTCCTTTTTGAAAGTAGCAATTGAAAATTTCCCTTCGCTGATAATACATTCGGTTTTGCCTTCTATAAATTCTTCAAACCGTTTACTTTTTCCTGTCAGCCACGTTACTAATCGGTATAAAAGGATAATGACCAGAAATACTGTTATAGGAGGGATTATTCCAACTTCTTCATAAAACATGGGATCTCCGGCTGCTGATCCCAAAGCAATTATGATGACCGTTTCAAATACCGATAATTGTTTCACGCCACGTTTTCCTGCGACTTTTAATGTCAATAGTAAAACTGTGAACATTATGGTGGAACGGAAAATGACTTCTAAAAGAAAGGATTCTGGTAAATCATTGTATAATAATCGGTTCCATTCAAAGATTTCTGTCATAATAGAAAGTTAGTTATTTAATGCCAATTCTATCGCATTAGTAAACAAATCTTCTAATGAAATTCCGGCGGCTTTGGCTTGCTGCGGAATCAAACTTTCCGTGGTTAATCCCGGAATGGTGTTCATTTCTAACATGTGTGGTTCTCCGTTTACCAATATAAATTCGCTTCGGGAGAAACCTTTCATTTTGAGGACTTCGTAAGCGCGTTTGGCTATATCACTTACTTTTTGGGTCATTTCATCTGAGATTCTTGCCGGTGTGATTTCTTGTGATTTACCCAAATATTTAGCTTCATAATCGAAGAAATCATTATCAGAAACGATTTCAGTAATTGGCAAAACGGTTACTTTTCCTTTATAATTGATCACTCCCACAGAAACTTCGGTTCCGTCAAGGAAACTTTCTATGATGATTTCGTTGTCTTCTTTGTAAGCAACTTCTATTGCGATAGGCAATTCATCAATGGTTTTTACTTTGGAAATTCCAAAACTGGAACCCGCTTTATTTGGTTTTACAAAACAAGGTAAACCAACTTTAGCTACAATTTCGTCTGTATTGATAGCATCGCCTTTGTTTAAGTAATAGGAAGTGGCGGTTTTTATGCCGTATGGTTTTAAAACGGATAATAAATCGCGTTTGTTGAACGTTAATGCTGCTTGGTAATAATCGCAGGAAGTTTGCGCAATATGCAATAATTCGAAATACGCCTGCATCAATCCGTCTTCACCGGGAGTTCCGTGAATGGCATTGAAAACGCAATCAAAAGTGATTTTATTACCATCAACAGTTACTGAAAAATCATTTTTATCGATAGGAAATTCAGCGTCATTAGCATCAACATAGACCCATTTTTCTTTGAAAATATGGATTCGAAATCCGTTGTATTTCGTTTTGTCCAGAAATTGATATACGACGTTTCCGCTGATAAGTGAGATTTTATACTCGCTGGAATATCCGCCCATGATGATGGCAATGTTTTTCATTTTGTATCGTTTTGTTCTTAGTTGTTCGAATAAATAATAAGGTGTTTTTAGCACTAGATTCTAGCCCCGATAGCAGTGGAAATCCTTTTTATCAGCCTTTTTTGCGGATAAAAAGATTGCAACGAATAGCGGGAAATAGCTTCAAAAAGCATTAAACAAAATTATCATTTTTTTTGAAACGAAATAGCTTTATCTTTGCCACATATAAAAATAAATTTATGAGTTTACGTAAGTATCTTACAAGCCGTGTCTTTTTAGTACAAGTAGTAATTGCTGTTGCCATTATTGCCGCTTTGGGCTATTTGTTTATGCATTGGTTGACTTTTACAACAGATCATGGACATGAAATTGCAGTTCCGAATTTGAGTAAATTGACTGAAGAGCAAGTGGAAGAAAAGCTGGATGAGTTGGATTTAGATTATGTGCTTTTGGATAGTGTGGATTATAGAAGTGATTTTCCGCAATTTAGTGTGGTTGAGCAAGATCCGACGCCAGGTACGAAGGTAAAAGTTGGTAGAAAAATATATATCAAAATAAATACTTCAGGATTTTCATCTGTACGAATTCCTGATTTGATAGAAAAAACATATCGTGAAGCGGTGCCAACTTTGAAAGCGTTAGGCCTTGAGGAAGGAACGGTTACGTATGTTCCAAATCTTGGAAAAGATATGGTGTTGGAAATGCGTTTCAAAGGAAGAAACCTCAAAGTAGGAGACAGAGTCTTGAAATCATCCAAAATTGATTTGGTTTTAGGAGACGGAAAAATGAGTTATGAAGAAGAAGAAAGTGCTGCGGATACTCTGGTTGCACCAATAGAAGAAACACCAGTTGATGAACAATAATATAGATACAATAGATTTAGAAGACGAATTATTTGAACATTTCAGATTTGAAGTTCCTAAAGGCCAAACGTCTTTGCGAATTGATAAATATTTGATGAGCTTGATTCAAAATGCAACTCGAAATAAAATACAAACTGCAGCTACCGAAGGGAATATTTTTGTAAACGACGCTACGGTAAAGTCGAATTACAAAGTAAAAGGCAGTGATGTGGTTCGAGTTATGTTATCGCATCCTCCTTTTGAAAATAGGGTAGACCCTGAAGATATTCCATTAGATATTGTCTATGAAGATGCTACGCTTTTATTGATTAATAAACCGCCGGGATTGGTGGTACATCCCGGTTACGGGAATTATACGGGAACATTAGTGAATGCGTTGGCTTTTCATTTTGAGAATTTACCCATGAACAGCAGTGAACGTCCCGGATTAGTGCATCGAATTGATAAAGACACTTCTGGTTTATTGGTAATTGCCAAAACCGAAGCGGCTATGACGCATCTTGCTAAGCAATTTGAAGCCAAAACTTCTGAAAGAGAGTATGTGGCTTTGGTTTGGGGAAATGTAGCCGAAGAGAAAGGAACCATTGAAGGAAACTTAGCAAGACATTTGAAAGATCGTATGCAAATGGCGGTTTTTGCTGATCCGGAAATAGGGAAACTTGCCGTGACGCATTATAAAGTTTTGGAGCGTTTTGGATACGTAACATTGATTTCATGCCAACTGGAAACCGGAAGAACGCACCAGATTCGTGCGCACTTGAAACACATAGGTCATCCGCTTTTTAATGACGAGCGTTATGGCGGTCATTTGATTTTGAAAGGAACTACGTTTACAAAATACAAACAATTTATTGACAACTGTTTTAAAGCTTTACCAAGACAGGCTTTACATGCTAAAACATTAGGCTTTGTGCATCCTACGACTAAAGAGATGATGCGTTTTGATACGAAACTTCCGCAGGATTTTCAGGATTGTATCGAGAAATGGAGAGGCTATTCAAAATCCCATGGTACAGACGAAGTAGAAGAATAAAATATGAAAAGCTCCGGATTGGACTGCACCCAAAAGTTTAAACAAATTTATTATTGATTTTGATAATAATGAGCTCGATATTGTATCGGGCTCATTTTGTATTCGATTAGTTTTTCATAAAATTTATCCATTCCCTGAAGTATTTTAGTTTGATTCGCTGTTCATTTATGTATTTTCATTGTACTGTTTTTTTAGTTTTTTGAATTTTAATTCATTCATAATATTCATTTCAGAATCTAAAGTTTTCTCTGCAATCAATTCTGGTCAATAGTAAAAAAATAGTCGAGGAAAAAGGAGGTGTTGAATACATCAAGAGCCAAGAAGGTGCAGGATGTAATTTAATTTTAACGATTCCCAAATGCCAGAATTTGATATAAAAGTAACCTTTAGTTGATAATGAAAAAGTAAATTTTACATTTTTGAAAATTGATTTTCAAAGAGTATAAAACGTTTGTCTAAATCAAGTAACAATTGTTTTTTTACAGTTTTATCTTTTATAAAACTATAATCTATGCTATTGTATACATATTGCTTGATATCGGTGTATGAAACGTCCTTATATCTTTTGGCTAACAAAACATATTGTTCAGTCATATTCGTTCGCAAAATCCCCGCGTCATCTGTACTGATTACAATTGGTACGCCAAATTCTTTATACAATTTTAAGGGATGACGGCTTTCTTTCACTTTTAAAATGAATTCGTTACTCACTAAGTTAATTTCGATAGGAATGGTTTTTTCAGCCATGTAGCGCAATAAATTATACGAATCTTTCTCGTACGCCATATCAACTCCATGACCGATACGATTAGCTCCAGCTGTATAAACGGCTGCTCCAATGTGCCATGTCAATTCTTCAGGTTGCACTAAACCTAGCGTCAGCTCACCGGCATGCATCGTGTATTTTACATTTGGATAACGGGAATGACAGTATTTAAACATCATCATGTGCAACCAATAATCTTTCATCGAGGTTTCGCCATCTTCCGGAGAAACAATGTTGACTCCCGCCATCAGCGGACTTCCATCTGCCGAAATAAATGCGATTACTAAATTTTTGAATAAATCTACAGGTTCCATGAAACGCAAGACAAAATTTTGATAACGCATTGTAAATTGTTTATCATCAATTTTAAGGTCGTTGTGAAGCTTTGCTATAAAATCAGTATTGAATGTTTTGGCATAGGATTCAGCATCTTTCTTTACTAATGAATTGTATAGCGAATCAAGGGATTTAGTAATGGCTTTTTCGTTTTTTGCCAAAGCTAATTTTCGCAATCTGAAATTAAATTGTGTTAAATCATCCGTGTTCATTGCAGTTGGAATCGTAGAAAGTTGGGTTTCAATATAACTGACATTCTCTGAAATAGCTCTATTTTTTAGTTCCAATAATCCTTGTCCAAAATTCCCTTTGATGGCCGGTTCAAACTTCATAAAGGACTCAAAAAACAATTTATCTGATGGGTAATCCACATAATTATAGTCTTTTACAGACCATTTCTGCATGATTTTTTGCTTGTAAACGTCTAATGTTCCGTTGCTTTTTAATGTTGAAAATTGCTGCCAGTTTCCTGTTGATGGTCTTTCCTTTAAAACATCCATTGTTTCGATATTGAGATAAAAATTATCAGCAATAGCATGTTGTAATAATGGCTCGGCATAAATAGAACCTGAATAATGATGGTGTAAATCGCCTCCTTTTGGCATTTGGGAAAAGAAAGCGGTTAGTTCCGCTTCATTGTCTCTAATCTTTTCAAAATAAGTATTGGTTGATTGCGAATAACCAACATTTAATAAGATTGAAAGAAAAAAGGTGAGAAATAATTTCATAAATATTTTTTATTGAAGGGATAGTTCTTGATATCCAAATTGGGTTTTTATTTTATTTTCTTAATTTTCAAAAAATTAAAATTGTGCAAAGATGAATATTTTTGATGGAATCTAAAAATTTAGTGTAAAAACTCTTATTTTTTTAAACATAAGCATTAATTTTTGCCAAATTAAGTAGTGGTTAAAAAAATCTAGCTCCGACCCGTACTAAAATAAAGTATTCCATTTTTTGAATATTTCATGTACTTTAAGTCTGAACCAAAATTATAATACATGTTTTATTGGCGTTTAAAGAATCCTATGAATTATATTTTTTCATCGCTTCAGCAGCTAATCGTCCCGTTTTCATCGCGGCATTGATAGAGCCATTCAGCAAGTTATCTCCACAAATAAATAGCGTATCAGAGATTTTAATCTCTGAATTAGCAATTTCATTCTGCACACTTTTCTGATTTGGCAAAGCATATTCAATACGATACGCCTTCAGCATTTTCCATGAATTTACTTTTTCGCCGTACCATTGTTTCAATTCATGTTTCATGTTTGCAGCTAAAGTCGCGTCATCAAGAGTTGAGATTCCATTATAGGAAATGGAAATAAGTACTTTTCCTTTTGGAGCATAAGCTTTAGAAACATTAGACATAACAGTCAAATTATTCACCCATTTCTTTGTGGTTGAAGCATTCAATATGACAACTGCTTTTTTAGTAGGCGCTTCATTTGCTTCAAAATAGATGTTAGTGACCTGGTGCGAAGTCATTTTTTGTTTCGGTAAGAATTTCTGGGTAAGGTTATTTGCGGTCGTTGCCAAAAGGATTTGGTTGGCTTCCATAACGGTTCCATTTTCAGTAATTACTTTATTTCCGTCAATAGAAATCACTTTTGTATTGCATTGAATACTGCCTTCGGGAAGCATGGCGACTAACTGTTTTGGTATTTCTTCCATTCCTAAAGCAGGAACAGCTACATCACCATCTGAAAACATTTTCATCACAAAGTCGAACATTCTTCGGGAAGTACTTAACTCATTTTCCAGAAAGATTCCAGAAAGAAATGGAGCATAAAAACGTTGAATCATTTTTGTGCTAAAACCATAATCAGCCAGTTGTTTTAGAGTAGTTTGTTCCGGTTGTTCGAAAATTTCGTCAATCGTTAATTTTTGAAGTTTATTCTTTAACCAAAGAGTATTAATTTTATCTTTTAAAGTACCAACGGGAGCAAAAAGCGTTGCCAATGCTGCAGAAGGTCTTCTGAATGGATCTGCAATTTCAAAACTGCCGCCGTCATAAAGTACGGTCGCTCCTGGCAACATTTTTTTTAATTTTAAATTGCTATAATTGAGTAACGCTTTAGTTTCAGGATAAGCCGTCAGCAGTACTTGGAAGCCTCTGTCTAAAAGAAAACCTTCATGTAAATCAGTTTTTATTCTTCCACCCGCACGATCACTTGCTTCTAAAAGGAGTACACTTCGTCCTTGATGTTGTAAATGAACTGCTGCAGATAATCCCGCTAGTCCAGCTCCAACGATAATTATATCCTGTTTCATAGTTTTTGATACTGTTTGGTACAAAAATAAGCCAAATAGGTTTTTTAAGTTGCTAAAAAAAGTAACAATTTAAAATTATAAATTATTTTTTAGCATCAAGAAATTAAGTTTTATTGCTCAATGAATTTTAATCAATTAATGTTTAATTTTTTGATATTAAATAATACTATTTGAATTATGGCTATACAAAAGTTTGTGATTCCTGTTCTGAATAATTCAAATCCGTATGGAAAGTTTCTTTTAATTTCCAAAGAGCCAAAATTGAAATTATCGATAAGAGTGTTCCAACAATCATGGCAGATTTCAAGATGTCGCCTTCAAAAACAGTGTCTCTGAAAAAGCCATAAATGATAATAATCAGTGGCAACGAACCCCGAACAAAATTTGGAACCGTTGTAGTTACTGTTGCACGAATATTGGTTCCAAACTGCTCTGCAGCAATAATGACAAACAGTACCCAATATCCTACGGAGAAGCCCATAATAAAACAAAGGAGATAAAAAGTGGATGCTGAAATTCCAAATGCATTTAGGAACATAAAAACCATAATCAGATTAAAAGTCAGAAATAAGTACATCACTTTTTTTCGACTTTTCAGCCACTGACTTAATAATCCGCTGGCAATATCTCCAAAAACCAATCCGCCGTAACACCAAGCGATTGCTTTTCCTGCGGCAATCGTTTCGAAGTCTTGAACGCCTAATGCTTTGGCAAATTCTGGGGAGAAAGTAATCAACACGCCAACCAAAAACCACAATGGAATTCCGATAAGAATACATTGTATGTATTTTGAAAAACGTTTTTTATCGGTAAATAAAGAAAGAAAGTCGCCTTTTTTCTCATCGCTTTCCTGTACTTTTTTGAACATACCCGATTCAGAAATACTGATTCGTAAGAATAATAATAGCAGTCCTAAAACGCCTCCTGCATAATAACACAAACGCCAATCTTGGAAAATCTGGTAGACTAAATAAGCAACCACCGCTCCAGAAACACCTACAGATGCTACAATCATCGTTCCGTACCCTCGTTTTTCTTTGGGTAAACTTTCGGTTACCAAAGTGATTCCAGCGCCTAATTCTCCAGCAAGACCAATTCCCGCTATCAATCTCCAGAACGCATATCCATCAACGGTAGTTACCATTCCGTTAGCAATATTGGCCACCGAATAAATCAAAATAGAACCAAATAAAACAGAAATTCGTCCTTTTTTATCGCCTAATATCCCCCAAAGAATACCGCCAAAAAGCATCCCGAACATTTGCATGCTAATCAAAAATTCTCCTTGATTCCTGATAGCATCACCAGTTATTCCTAAATCTTTTAGACTATCGGTACGAACGATTCCAAAAAGCAACAAATCATAAATATCAACAAAATATCCTAGTGCAGCTACAATTACGGCAGCATTTAGGATTCGGACTGGCTTTTCTGTTTCAGAGGATAACGTTTTGGTCATGTATTATTGTATTAAAAGTTGCATCAATAAATCGGTTTGCTCATCATTTCCCATGATAAAAACGTGTTTGTCAAAGACAACAAATCCATTTTTGGTATAAAATCGAATTGCTCTATGATTTTCTTCCCAAACTCCCAGCCACACAGAATCAACACCAGTACTTTTCGCAATTTTTTTTACTTCGTCTAGTAAAACCTGTCCAATATTTTTTCCGTGAAAATTTTGCAAAACATAAATCCGTTGTACTTCTAAAGCATTTTCATTGAAAGATTCGGTTTGCGCGTCACCAAAGTTTATTTTTAGATAACCCACTACATCATCATTTGAGTACGCGATATAAAACTGTGAGTTTAGATTGTTTAATTCAGCCGTTAACCGTTCCGTATTTAAGCTGTCTTTTATATAATTGTCAATATTTTCGGGTGTATTTACAGCTGCAAAAGTCTCTGTAAAAGTTTGAATACTTATCTTTTGAATTGTTTCCAAATCTGATAGTGTTGCTTTTCTAATTTCAATAGGGTTCATAGTTAAAGAAAGATTATTTGTTTTATTTGTAACTCAAAAATAATTAAATTAATAAACAATTTTCATTATCTATGGCACTATTAAACAAATCAATTTAAAGATTCTTGATTTCTTGATTTCAATTAGTACTTTTGAGAAAATTAATAAAAAGAACTCGAAAGAGTATTGTGTATGAAAATTATAATATCGCCAGCCAAGTCTTTAAATTTTGAAAAAGAGTTACCCACTCAATTGCACACAGAATCTTTATTTTTAAAAGAATCGCGACAAGTTCACAAAGTTTTAAAAGAAAAAAAGCCCACTGATTTATCGGATTTAATGAGCATTTCGGATAAACTAGCCGATTTAAATTGGAAACGAAATCAAGATTGGAAAACACCTTTTACAACTTCAAATGCACGTCCGGCAATGTATACTTTTGACGGAGATGTGTACATTGGATTAGATGCCTATTCGATTCCTGAAAAAAAGATAGAAGTTTTACAAGATCGTTTAAGAATCCTTTCCGGTTTGTACGGATTACTAAAACCATTAGACTTGATTCAAGCGTATCGACTGGAAATGGGAACCAAATTACCCATTGGCGAAAGCAAAAACTTATATGAATTTTGGAAGCCAACCGTTACAAAAGCTTTAAATAAAGAGCTTGAAAAGGGTGAGTTGTTTGTCAATTTGGCGAGTAATGAATATTTCTCGGCAATTGATGTTAAGGCGTTGAAAGTTCCAGTAATTACTCCAGAATTCAAAGATTACAAAAATGGAAAACTTAAAATAATCAGTTTTTTTGCTAAGAAGGCGAGGGGAATGATGGTGCGTTATATTATCGATACCAATGCTCAAACGATAGATGATTTAAGAGGTTTCAATTACGATGGCTATCAATTTGACGCTAATTTATCTGAAGGAAATCATTTGGTTTTTACCCGCTAATATATTTTAAACAAATAAAAAAAATGCCGTTTTCATAATGATAACGGCTTTTTTTTATGTTTTAATATTAATGCATTGCGTCGGCAGGATTGATTTTGTTTTTCCCTTTTTTTATCAAAAGTATAAAAGGAATACAAAATAAAAACAGCGCGCCTAAGTATAAAAAGATGTCCATATAGGAGAGTACGGAACTTTGTACCATTACTTTGTATTCAATGGCTTTGTAGGCTTTTGCCAAAGCTTCATTCTCAGAATAGCCTTTGGACATGAATCCCATTTTCAGTTGTTGCACCGTTTTTTGTACTTCATAAGAAGTCACATTAAGATGCGAAATAAGATTTACTCGGTGTTCCTGATTGAATCGGGCAATAAAAGTGGTGATGATAGCAATACCAAAAGATCCTCCCAATTGTCGCATCATTCCCGTAAAAGCGGCTCCTTCACCAATACTTTTTCCTTTTAAGGTTGATAAAGAAAGTGTAGAAATAGGAACAAATAACAATCCCAATCCAATTCCTCTTAATATCAACGGCCAATATAAATGTTCTTCTCCAGAATCTGGTGTAATGACTTGTTGCATCCAATACGTAAAAAAGAAAAACAACAAAAATCCAGCAGCTACCATATACGCTTGGGGTACACCACGCTGAATCATTTTACCAATGAATGGCATCATAATCCCAGTCGTAATGGAACTTGGAATTAACAACAAACCGGCATCCAAAGCACTCCAACCTAAAACGGATTGGGTGTAAATAGGAATGATAAAGGTAGAACCATACAATCCGAAACCAAGTATAAAACACATAATGGTTCCTATTCTTAAGTTGGTATCTTTTAAAACTCTTAAGTTGACAATGGGATGTTTATAAGTAAGTTCTCTCCAAATAAATAGCAATAAACCAAAAACAGAAATGACAGATAACAATACAATCGTACTATTATTAAACCAATCGTCTTGTTGTCCATGTTCCAAAACATATTGTAACGAACCAATAAAAGCCGTTAAGAGAAATATGCCCCACCAATCGACCTGACTGGCTTTTAGTTTGTCACCATATTTAGGGCTTTTTACAAAAGAAAGCGTCAATAAAGTAGCAATAATTCCGATAGGAATGTTGATGTAAAAGATATACGGCCATGAAAAATGATCTACAATATAACCTCCCAAAGGCGGACCAAGAGTAGGTCCTACAATAACTCCCATTCCATAAATAGCTTGCGCCATTCCTCTTTTTGCAACAGGATAACTTTCGGTAATAATGGTTTGTGCAGTAACTAATAAAGCGCCACCGCCTAATCCTTGTATGAATCTAAAAGCAACTAATTCCCAAATATTATTGGCATTACCACATAAAAATGAAGCGACCGTAAAAATAATAATAGAAACCGCAAAATAATTCCGACGTCCAAATTGTTGTGACAGCCAACTCGTCATAGGAATCACAATCACATTTGCAATAGCATAAGCTGTGATTACCCAAGCCACATCAGTAAGTGATGCACCCAGGCTGCCTCGCATATTGTTTAATGCCACATTTACAATTGTAGTATCTACAATTTCAAGCATAGCACAAAGAACGGCTGTAATGGTAATTATGACTCTTCTAAAGCCATATTCTACTAAATCATCTTCTCCTGTTTGTACCATTTTATACTAAAGTGTAAACTATCATTTTCTTAAAAGTATTGCCGTTTTTGTCATTTTGGAAATCACCAAAAGGATGAATTTATTTTAAATGTACATCTACATCCACATTCATTCCCGGGCGAAGTAATTTTATTTTTTCAGGATCATTAGAGGCGTTCAAACTTATTTTAACGGGCAATCTTTGGATTGTTTTCACAAAGTTTCCTGTAGCATTATCAGGAGGAAGCAATGAAAAGCGAGAACCTGTAGCAGGTGAGAATGAAGTGATTGAACCTTGAAAATCATATCCGGGATACGCATCTACTTTTACGGTAACTTTTTGACCAATTACCATTTTGTTCAATTGCGTTTCTTTGAAATTAGCAATTACCCAAGCTTCTTTGTTGTTGATAATATAAAATAAAGATTGTCCCGGTTGCACTAATTGTCCTGGTTGAATGTCAATTTTTGAAACCTGACCATCAATAGCAGCTGTTACAGCGGTGTAAGTCAAATTTAATTTTGCTGCATCAAGTAATGCTTTGGCTCTTTTGATATTGGCAGCAGCCACTTCAGTTTGTTTGTCTGAAACTTTAGATTTAGCTACAATTACTGATTTTTGAAAAGCACTCGCTCTTTGTTGTTGTTGTAAAACGCGTACTTGGCTTTCTGCTTCCAGTTTTGCAGCCAAAGCTTGCTCGTATTGTTGTTTTGTAATCGAATGACTTTTGTACAAATTGTTGTATCTGTTGTAATCACTCGTAATACGATCCAATCTAATTTTTGCCGATTCGATATTTCCACCCGCAGATTGCACATTAGCATCAGAAACTGAAATGTTAGCCAAAGCACTCCCAATATCCGCTTTAGAAACTTCAAAACTGCCTTCAGCGCCAACCATTGCAGCATTAGCTTCTTCAATTTTTAGTTGGTAATCTCTTTTATCGATCGTAAAAAGGGTATCGCCTTTCTTTACAAAATCATTGTCTTTGATGTACACTTTATCCACATATCCTGAAACTCTTGGAATAATAGGATTCATGTTTTTTTCAATTTGTGCATCGTCTGTTTCTTCGTGAGCCAAGGAATGCATGTATTTATAAGTTCCGTAAGTTCCACCTAAAACTACCAAAGCCACTAGGATAATAATAAATTTTGTATTTGTTTTTTTCTTTTCCATGGTAGGTATGATTAGTTTTTTGAAATAGTAAAGGTTTGAGATAATTGTCCAGTTACCGACAGTAACTCGTAGTATTTTTGAATGGTACTTGCATGCGCCAATGCTTTATTGATTTTTGAACTTAGTTGCTCTACATCAGCTTCCAGTAAATCATTCGTATCCGAAAGTCCGTTGTCATATTTATCTTTTATGATTCGGTAATTTTCCGAAGATTGTTCTACAGCCTGTCCGTAAACAACATTTTGTTTCAAAGCTAAATCGTAATCTTCAATTGCTTTTTGAACCTGAACTTTAATATAATCCGTTAATATAGCTTCGGAGTTTTGTACTTCAAGAAATTTATTTTCAGCCAGTTTTACCAGCGTTCCATTTTTAAGAATGGCACTTAGGTCGTATGAAATACCCACACCAATATTCATTGCATTTTGTACGGTGATAACATTACTCAGGTCTAATGCAGTATAACCGCCAATGATTGCAATTGCAGGATAATAGGAACCTTTAGCTATTTTGATATTGGCTTCGCTTGCTTTTCCTTGGAAACGAATTGCTTCTAAATCTTTACGATTTTCTAATGCCGGCAACTCATTTGTTGGGACATTCGTCATTTGGAAATCGGCAAAATCACTTTCACGAATCTCCAGTTTGGTATCTGGATTTAATTTTAAAAGTGTAACCAAATAAAAATTAATAATTTTTAAATTATTATTTGTTTCGTCTAATGATAATTGGATTTTAGAGGCTTGTAATTGTGATTTTAAAAGGTCGTTTTTAGGAATAATTCCATTTTTTTCTAACTCTATAAAATCGGTTACACGTTGTTGTGCACTTTTTTGATTTTCTTTCAGCAGTTCAATTGTTTTTTGCGCTTTGTACAAACTAGCATAATAATCAATTACGCGCAAAGCGATTTCTTCTTTGGTTTGTGATGCTGTTGCCATTTCAGCTTCATAAAGATTCTCATAAACCTTGATACTGTTTTGGATTTTAAAACCAGAAAATACAGGAACACTGGCGTTCAACTGTCCAATCATCAATTGATTTACTATAGGAAGCGGTTCTTGTGAACCGGAATTATTTTGATTTATTTTAAAATCTACCGATGCATTCGCCAATCTTTGGTATTGACCAGATAGTTTCAAATCAGGATATTGATTGTTTTTTGTGGATTGCAGCTCGTACTTTTTAGTTTTCACTTTTGTATTGGCCAGAGTAACTTCATTGCTCTTGGTCCAAGCCAAATTAATGGCTTCGTTCAATGTTAAACTTGTTTTTTCTTGTGCTGCTACGGATGAAATTCCAATAAAGAAAATCCCAAAGAGCATGAGTTGACTAACTTTCATATATCAGAAGTGCTTTTATAGTTTGTTGAATGTGCTTTGTCAAATTGGTTTTGATGTAATTGTTGTATAAATCTTCAGTTTTCAAGTTTAATAAATTTTCGAAGAAAGGTTTATTCATATGAAAATGAAAGAAAGTCCCAAGAATGGTAGGTGTGATAAGCGGAATAATAACGTCTTTTCTGAAAATGCCTTTTTTCTGGCCTTCCTCGATAATGGTTTCAAGGGATTTTAAATTTCCTTTTTTTAATTCAGAAAAAGCCTGGAGATTTTGTTCTCTCTTTTTGGAGGTAAATTCGAAGTGTAAAATTCTATATATTCCTCGGTTGCTATTGATTCTATTGATGTACAGTTCAATCAGCTTATTGATTTTTTCAATAGGTTCCAGATCTTCCTGTAATAAATTTTCTAATTGGTTTTTAAGATCTGAAGTTCTGTAAACAATAAGCGATTCCAATAATCGCTCTTTGGAACCAAAGTAGTAGGAAACCATGGCAATGTTGATTTTTGCCACTTTTGCTATGTTTCGGATAGAAGTACCGTCAAATCCTTTCTCTGCAAAAAGTGTTTCTGCTACCTCAAGAATTTGAATTTGTTTGTCGTTAAAATTACTTTTCAATGGAATCTAATTTTTCAAAAAACAAAACTAAACAAGTGTTTAATTTAAATAACTGTTTAGTTTTTATTTAACATTGTTTTAACATTTTATATAGGGCCAGAATAAAGTTTATAACAACACTAATCCTCTTCCGAAATTGTGAATATCTATTTTAGGAATGCTGCTTTTTTTAACCTCTAAAATCTATCTTTGACATCCTTAAAAAAAAAGAGATGAGCACAATTTGGTACGAATGCAAGGTAAAATATAGAAAAACAGATGAAACTGGAGGACAAAAGATTACGACAGAACCGTATTTGGTAGACGCGTTATCCTACACAGAAGCAGAAAGTAGAATTAATGAAGAAATGTCGGCGTATATCAGTGAAGAATTCAAAATCACCAATATAAAAGTGGCTAATTATGCTGAGATTCATCCTTTCGAAAATGCGGATCGTTGGTTTAGATCTAAAGTTTCATTACTTGCGTATGATGAAGAAAGCGGTAAAGAGCGCAAGACCAATATGTATTTATTAGTGCAGGCTAATGATGTAAAAGAAGCTTATGATAACACCACTAGTGTGATGAAAGGTACGATGGGCGATTATACCATACCAGCCATTTCAGAATCACCTATTATGGATGTTTTTCCTTATTTCAGTGGGGAAGAAGGGGAGCTAGAACAATTAGAACGGTTCAATGCGCTCAAAGGTTCTAAACCGGAAGCAGCAGTAGAAATTGTGGATTACATGGAATTTGAAACTGCTCCAGAAAAAGAAGCTGCAGTTTAAGATTGTTTTAAAAAAAAACTCACCGCAAATTTGCAAATTATAGAAACAGTTGTCAGCTGTTTTTATTTGCAAATTTGCGGTTTTTTAATTTCAATCAGTCTTGTTTGTGTAATACTTTCTCGTATGCTTTTCTAGGACTTCCTCTAAAAAAAACTTCCCCACAATACGTATAACCCGAACTTTCAAAAATTTTCATCATGGCGATGTTGTCAAAATTGGTGTCTGCTTTTATGCTGTAAATGTTGTTGCTTACCGCAAATTCTTCTATGTATTTGAGAATCATTTTAGCCAAGCCTTTACCCAAGTGCTTCTCCGAAATGGCAACGCGGTGCAGTACTACAAAATCATCATTCGTCAGCCACTTTCCTTCAATTTTCTCATAGGCAGGTTCGTCATTGATAAGTACCGCACTGTAACCGATGATTGTTTCTCCGTCTGCCAAAACAAATCCTTCTCCTTTTTCAATGTCTTTTTGTATGACTTCTGGATTTGGATAACCGTCTTGCCATTGGGTACTGCCATCTTCTTTTCTGCGTTGTATAGCTTGTTGTAAAATTTCCCATACCGGAGCTATTTCAGATAGTTCCGCTTTTTTAAAGTGATAATTCATTATACTTTTCCGTTATAATTTGGGTCAAAATCTATCATCCATTCGATACCGAATTTATCTCTAAACATCCCAAAATAGGAACCCCAAGGGCTGTCGTCAATTGGCACTTCAATATTTCCGCCTGCTGAAAGTCCGCTAAACAACTTGTTGGCTTCTTCACGACTTTCTGCGCTAATGGATATTTTAGATCTGTTTTCATTTTCATTTACCGGACCCATACTTTCTGGAACGTCATTGCCCATTAAAATATTTTGGCCAATAGGCAAAGCAATGTGCATTATTTTATTCGCTTCATTTTCTGATACCTGAAATTCAGTACTTGCCAAGTCTTTGAAACGCATAATCTTTGCGAATTCTCCGCCAAATACAGATTTGTAAAAATTGAATGCTTCTTCGGCATTTCCGTTGAAGTTAATGTGTGGATTGATAAGTGCCATAATTTTAATCTTTTAAGTTGATTAATTGTTTACTTTCTTAAAATTTTATCTAGAGTCTTTCCTTTTGCTAATTCATCTACTAATTTGTCTAAATATCTGACCTGTTGTGTTAGTGGATTTGCAATTTCTTCAACCCGATAACCACAGATTACACCCGTTATAAGTTGAGCGTTAGGGTTTATTGTAGCATTTTTAAAGAATTTTTCAAAAGTTACTTTTTCATCAATCTGTTTTTGAAGACTTTTGTCATCATAACCAGTAAGCCATTCAATTACTTGATGTAATTCTTCTTTCGTTTTGCCTTTCTTCTCCACTTTTGCGAGATAAAGAGGGTATACGGAAGAGAATGTCATTTTAGCAATACGCTCATCGTGATTAATTGTGTTTTTCATTTCCAGTTTGTTGTTACTTGTAGCGTTGCACTATAATGACTTTAACAATCGCGCTAGCAGGGTGTAATTCATTATTGTAATTTAAGTTTTCAGTAAATGAGTATGTTTTAAAAGTACAAAACAAACTTTAAATTTTGGATAATCTGTATTATAGAATGCGCAGCATTCGCGAGAAATTTATTTTTTAGAAGAATAGTTTGCGCAGATGGGACTCTCACTATCAGTGAATTTTTAAATCATCTTTTAATCCCAAATTAGCTAATATTAGACTCATTGAAATTTTTCTTAAACAATAGATTTGTGATTTTAAATCTTTCTCTTTGATAGAGTTCACACTTCCGTGAGTCAATTTATCACGTGTTTCTTTCAGTTTTTTGAAAGCATATCCAAAATCTAATGGATTTATGTTGCTAAGTCTTAAAGTTTCTTCAAGTGGACTTTTTAAAGGTTTTATAGAAATTTTATGAATTAATCCATCCCATTTATTTTTTAATGAATCGAAATCTTTATTATCTAGTAATGATTCTGAAATTAACTCAAACGCTTTATTTATTTTTTCTTGTTTTAAATTGTCAAATTCAAATTTTTCTATATCCTGTTTTATATTAAAAATTTCAATAATATTAAAGAGAAGTAAAAAAGATGAACTTAAATCGACCTCTCTCGAATGTAAGTAATTGTCAATTGCCTTATTTAGTTGGTTTTCTTTGAGGATATAATTATCATACCAACAGGTTTTTAGAATTTTTTCGATTCGGTAATTAGTTTCTAATAAATCGAAGACCATTGAAAGATCCGATATAAATATTTTGTTATTAGGCGATGTATCGCGGTAGATAAAAAAATCTTCTTTTGTTTGATAGGTAAGTTTCTGGATATTAATTCTAATTCCAAAACAAAAAGATAAAAAGCTACAAATTATTTCATTTGCTTTTTTTATTTGTTCGAAGTTTAAACCCTCAAATTTATAATTAATCGTTGGAATTTTCTTTATGGTAAATTTTTCACTTCCTCTTTGTTCATTATTTCGAAATTCTAATTCAGGTCTGAAAGACATATGGGGAGTATCATAAAAGTCAGACATGCCATTCATTCTCGAAATTGAAAAGTTATTTTTATCACTTAGATTTGAAAAAAAAGAATAGAATAAATTGACAACCTTTAACCCATTATTATTTAAAAAAGCTTTTCCTTGATTAATTGATTCTTTATGAATATTAGGGAATATTAAAGCTATTTTGCTGACATATATTGTAAAATAAGTGTTTTTTGAATCACTCTGAAATGATACCATTTTATATATCCTACTTTCGTCAAAGAAAAGTGAGACTTCCGTATCAATTATTTCAAACGTATCTTCAAAAAGGCCAAAAACTCCTCCTTTTGACATTGAGAATTTAGTGTCAATTTGAGAATTTACTTCGTTATCAATTATTTGAAAATACATTTCTTTGTCAGAAACGAATAAATGAGCGTGAAGAGTTTTAGATGTAATTTCTTCATCTTTAAATTTTAGGTTGATAAAGTAATATTCTTTCACTCAGAAGTTTTTTAAAATGTCATTTAATTTATAAAATGGTCTGACAAAATCATTTCAATTTACCCATTTTTAGGTAGATAAGTTTGATAAGTGCCATCCTTTTGTTTTGCTAATGTATGAATAAAAACTTACAAGTTATTTTAACATTTTATAAATTGTGAACATAAAAAAACGGCGTTTAAATCAACTTTAAACGCCGTTTACTAATATATTAAGAAGTTGTTTTATCGAATCGCTTTTACAAACTCTTCAGTTTTTCCGGTACCGTTTTCGGTTAGATGCTGAATGAAGGCACTTCCTATAATTGCTCCTTTGGCAAATTGCGTGGCTTGGTTGAAGGTTTCTTTGTTGTTGATTCCAAAACCAATTACTTGGGGATTCTTTAGATTCATGTCGGCAATGCGTTTGAAATAGTCTTCTTGAGCGCTTCCAAAACC
The DNA here is from genome assembly GCF_048286615.1 of Flavobacterium pasteuri. NCBI lineage: Bacteria > Pseudomonadati > Bacteroidota > Flavobacteriia > Flavobacteriales > Flavobacteriaceae > Flavobacterium > Flavobacterium pasteuri. The sequence continues at coordinate 243,251 of NZ_JBLVPN010000003.1, forward strand.
AGTTTGCGATCCCGTAACACTCGCTGAACTTACCATATAGATAAATCCATCGGATACGCTGTCTATAAAATGGATGCGTTCTACAGAAGTTTGTGGCGTAATCAAAAATATATTTTTCAAGCCGTATTTCTCGAAAGTCGCTTTGTATTCATCGGCATACACATCAACGGGAAGATCAGGAATAATTAATCCATCGATACCAATCTCGGCACATTTCTGACAGAAATTCTCAATTCCGTATTGCAACATTGGGTTGAAATACCCCATAATCACCAATGGAATAGCAACCGTTTTACGGATATCTTTTAATTGGTCAAACAAAAATTGTGTGGTCATTCCGTTATGCAAAGCTTGTGTGGAACTCGCTTGAATCGTAGGTCCATCAGCCAATGGATCACTGAAAGGCAATCCAATTTCAATCATGTCAACACCATTTTTTTCTAAATCCTGTATGATTTGTACGGTATCATTTAAGTTAGGATATCCAGCAGAGAAATAGATGGAAAGTATCTTTTTGTCTTCTTGTAATTTTTGATTTATTCTGTTCATTTTAGTATAATTTTATTTATTCCTGCTAGGTTTCCATAACCTTGTGGGTATTAATTTTGTATTCAAAATTTGGTTTTAGAAAGCTAGTAGGTTGTTTAAATCGGAACTATTTTTCTGGATTATTAACTTTCAATATAAATCCAGGCCGTTAGTCCAGATTGTAATGTTATTTGAATTCTTTTATATGCATTAGATTCGAATTGATCTGCTTTTATGAGATCTTCGTTGGTTACAGTAAAAGCGATACCATTTATTGCATCCGAAGGATTTTCACTTGGAATGGCTACAAAATAATCTTCCATTCCAAATTCTTCTTCTATTTGAAAATCTTTTAGTTTGTATCCTAAAAGCTTGTCCTCAGTTCCGCTTAATAGTTTATTAAAAACCTGCATCTGAATTTCTTTTGATTGCAATGTACCGTAAGAGAATAGCTGTTCCATAAATAGTGTTTTCTAGTTATTTGTCTGCGTTAGGGATGGAAGCGGCATCCTTTTTTATGGCTTTTTCTGCCATGAAAAAGATATAGCGGACAGCCCGACCCTTTGGGAACGCCCAAATTATGCTTTTGTTATAATTTAAAATAATCGATATACGTATTCAAATCTTTGTCGCCACGACCGGAAAGATTGATGACTACCACATCTTCCGGTTTGAATTTCATTTCGTCTAAAACCGCAAAGGCATGCGCACTTTCAATGGCAGGAATTAGTCCTTCCATTTGAGATAATTTGATTCCCCATTGCATCGCTTGATCATCGGTAATTGAGATGAATTGCGCTCTTCCGGTGGCATATAAATTGGCATGCATAGGACCAACTCCCGGATAATCCAGTCCTGCTGAAATGGAATACGGCTCGGTGATTTGGCCATCCGTAGTTTGCATCAATAAGGTTTTACTTCCGTGAATAACACCCACTTTTCCTAATGCTGAAGTTGCGGCACTTTCGCCTGAATCTACACCTAATCCTGCTGCTTCAACGGCAATAATATTCACATCCTGATCGTCCAGAAAATGATAGTACGTCCCGGCAGCGTTGCTTCCGCCACCTACGCAGGCAATCACATAATCCGGATTTTCACGACCTTCTTTTTCCAGTAATTGTTCTTTGATTTCCTTTGAAATAACACTTTGGAAACGCGCTACCATATCCGGATAAGGATGTGGTCCCACGACAGATCCAATGATATAATAGGTGTCAACGGGATTGTTAATCCAGTCGCGAATGGCTTCGTTTGTGGCGTCTTTTAAGGTTTTTGAACCTGACATTGCCGGACGAACTTCGGCACCCAACATTTTCATACGAGCCACATTTGGCGCCTGACGTTTAATGTCGACTTCACCCATATAAACGATGCATTCCAGTCCCATTAGCGCACAAACTGTAGCTGTTGCTACGCCATGCTGACCAGCACCGGTTTCAGCAATGATTCGTTTTTTACCCAAGCGTTTGGCTAACAAAATTTGACCAATCGTGTTGTTGACTTTGTGCGCACCAGTGTGACATAAATCTTCTCTTTTTAGGTAGATTTTAGTGTTGTATTGCTCAGATAAACGTTTGGCAAAATAAAGCGGCGTAGGACGACCTACATATTCTTTTAGCAAAGCGTCAAATTCAGCTTGGAATTCTGGCTCTGCTGTAATTTTTAAATAATTTTGACGTAATTCTTCCACATTTGGATATAACATTTCCGGAATGAAAGCGCCTCCAAATTCTCCGTAATAGCCTTTTTCGTTGACGTTGTATGACATAATTTATTTTTTTATTTTGTTATCGGTAGAGATGCACTGCAGTGCGTCTCTACGTATATTTTTACATAATTCTATGTTTTTTAATCCCGGTTCTATTTCAAATTTACTGTTTAAATCAATGGCGTAAAGCGGTAAATTGGTTTTTGTTATTTCTTTCACGGCATCCATTTCCTCAATTCCGATTCCGCCACTCAGGAAAAACGGTTTGCTTGAAGGATACTTTTCTAAAACTTTCCAGTCAAATGTGGTTCCGTTTCCGCCTGGTAATTTTCCTTTGGTGTCAAAAAGGAAATAGTCACAAACCGCTTCAAATGGTTTTAATACTTCAAAATCAAAATCATCATCGACAGAGAATACTTTGATAATTTCAATCTGAACTTGTTTCAGATTCTCTCTCAAATCCTGACAAAATGCAACTGATTCATGTCCGTGCAATTGAATGGCTTGTAAATCATATTTCTGGGCTTTCGCCAAAATTATTTCTGCAGTTTCGTTTACAAAAACGCCTACTTTTTTAATTGATTTTGGTAAATCTGGAATCACACCATCAAAATATCGAGACGATTTCTCCCAGAAAATAAATCCCATATAATCGGGTAGGAGCGCGCCCACTTCGAGAATATTATCGGGATATTTCATACCGCAGATCTTGAGTTTCATCTTTATAATTTTGATATAAATTCCGTTGCTGCTTTACCGGCATTATCCGTTTTCATAAAGTTTTCTCCAATTAAAAATCCTTTATAACCAAAAGGTTTTAATTCGTTAATAGCTTCTATGGATGAAATTCCGCTTTCAGAAACTTTTACAAAATCATCTGGAATTTGTGCTGCCAATTGCTTGCTGAAATCCAAACTAACTTCAAATGTTTTTAGGTTTCTATTGTTCACACCAATCATGTCTAATGTGGGCATAATCGATTTTTCCAGTTCTTCCTGATTGTGCACTTCCAGTAAAACTTCGAGGCCTAAATTTTTGGCAAATTCAGATAATGATTTGATTTCTTCTCTCGTTAAAACCGCTGCAATTAGCAGAATTAAATCGGCTCCATGGGCTTTTGCTTCTAATATTTGGTATTCATCGACAATGAATTCCTTTCTCAATAATGGAATGTTTACAGTGGCTCTTGCCAAAAGCAAGTCGTCTAATGAACCACCAAAATATTTTCCATCTGTCAAAACCGAAATTCCACAAGCACCAGCATTTTCATATCCTTTAGTAACTTCTTCTACCGTAAAGCTGTAATTGATTTCTGCTTTAGAAGGCGAACGGCGTTTGTGTTCCGCAATAATTCCTGATGTGCTGTTTCTTAAATTATCACTCAAAGAAATAGTCTTTTTCTCAAAGAAAACAGAAGTTTCCAATTGTGAAACCGGAATGATTGATTTCTTGAGAATCACTTCTCTTTTTTTGTCAACTATGATTTTGTCTAAAATATTCATTTATTTTTTTGTTTCAAGTTTTCTTTGTTTCAAGTTTAAAGTTGTTCGAAATTCCAACAACTTTAAGCCTTGAACTTTAAACTATTTTTATTTACTTAAATCTTTCAATTTGTTCAAAGCTACAAGTCCTTTTCCGGATAATAAACTTTCTTTCGCTATTTGAAATCCTTCTAAAGGAGAACATTTTGTAACGGTAGCAATTGCCATTGCAGCATTGGCACAAACCACATTATTCTGGGCTTCATTTCCTTTTCCTGAAATAATATCGGTAAACATTTGAGCCGATTCTTCGATGGTTGTTCCTCCTTCGATTTCGCTTTGCAGCAAAAGACGAACACCAAAATCTTCCGGATGAAGCATTCCTTCCATGGAACTGGTAATTGTTTTTGTAGGACCCGTCAAGGAAACTTCGTCATAACCGTCAAGCGAATGTAGGATAGTGAAATTAGTATTTGTGTTTTGATACAAATACGCATACATTCTGGCCAGTTCTAAGTTGAAAACACCAACCAACTGATTTTGTGGAAATGATGGATTTACCATTGGTCCCAACATATTGAAAAAGGTTTTTACTGCCAATTCTTTTCTAATTGGTCCCACATTTTTCATAGCGGGGTGAAATAATGGCGCGTGTAAAACACAAATTCCTGCTTTGTCCATGCATTTTTCCAAGAAATCAGTATTATTACTGAACTTGATTCCTAGTTTCTCCATTACATTACTTGATCCAGATATTGAAGATACTCCGTAATTTCCGTGTTTAGCTACTTTTATTCCAGCTCCGGCAGCTACAAATGAAGCCAAAGTTGAGATATTGAAAGTATCTTTTCCATCACCACCGGTTCCGCATAAATCGATGGTATTGTAAGCTGATAAATCAACTCGGATGCACAATTCTAACAAGGCTTCACGAAAACCCGAAAGTTCATCTATGCTTATGCTGCGCATCATATAAACGGTCAGAAAAGAAGCAATTTGGCTCGTGTTGTAACTCCCGTTTGATATATTAACCAATACCTCTTTTGCTTCTGCCGCCGAAAGCATTTCGTGATTGATTAATCTGTTTAATATATTTTTCATTTTTATAATATGTCTTAAAGTTTAAAGTTGAAGGTCTTAAAAGTCTTTCGACATTATGACATTTGACTTTATGACTAATTTTTCACCCAATTTTCTAATATCTTTTTCCCGTTTGGAGTTAAAACACTTTCAGGATGAAATTGTACACCGCGCACATCATACGTTTTGTGTCGCAAGGACATTACTTGGCCATTTTCGTCGAATGAAGTCGCTTCCAGAACATCAGGTAAATTGGTGTCTACCACCCAAGAATGGTAACGACCTACTTCAAACTCACTTCCTAACCCTTCGAATAAAAGCTCATCATTTACTGCTGTTTTTACATTGGTGGCAACACCATGATATACTTTATCTAAGTTTGAAAGCGTTCCTCCATATACTTCGCCTATAGCTTGTTGTCCCAGACATACTCCAAAAATACTTTTGGTTGAACCGTATTTTCTAATTACGTCTTTCAATAATCCGGCTTCATCCGGAATTCCAGGTCCGGGAGAAAGAAGAATTTTGTCGAAGATTGCTATTTCGTCAATGTCAAATTCATCGTTTCTATAAACGGTTACCTCGCAATCTAAATCTTCCAGATAATGCACTAAATTATAAGTGAAACTATCGTAATTGTCTATGACTAGTATTTTTTTCATTTTTATTATTGAAAAATTAAAAGATTAAAAGATTGAAAAATTCGAGTGTTTCAGCAATCTTTAAATTCTTAAATTATTGAATCTTTAAATTATTTTATATTGTCTCCGCTAAATCCAAAGCTGCATTTAGTGCTCTCAATTTATTGTATACTTCCTGCATTTCGCTTTCTTCATCTGAACTGGCGACAATCCCGGCTCCCGCTTGAGAATGTAATTGGTGATTTTTACTCAGGAAAGTCCGAATCATAATGGCGTGATTAAAATTGCCTTCAAAATCCATAAAACCAATCGCGCCTCCGTAGAAATTTCTATTGGTTTTTTCATACTCTTCAATCAGTTGCATCGCTCGGTGTTTTGGTGCACCGCTTAATGTTCCAGCCGGAAAAGTATCAGCTACAACTTGCATCGTTGTCGCATTTTCATGCAAATGTCCCGTTACTTTTGAAACCAAGTGAATTACGTGTGAGAAGAACTGTACTTCTCTATATTTCTCTACATTGACATTATGACCGTTTCTGCTTAAATCATTTCGAGCTAAATCTACTAACATCACATGCTCACTATTTTCTTTCTTATCTACTGACAATTCTTTGGCAAGAATAGCATCTTTTTCATCATCACCCGTTCGTTTAAAAGTTCCAGCAATAGGATGAATCTCGGCTTTACGGTTTTTGACAATAATTTGAGCTTCAGGCGAAGAACCAAATATTTTGAAATCGCCATAGTCAAAAAAGAATAAATACGGCGAAGGATTAATACTTCTCAATGCTCTGTAAACATTAAATTCATCACCTTTGAAACCTTGGGTAAACCTTCTGGATAAAACTAATTGGAACACATCACCTCTAAAGCAATGTTTTTTGGCCAAAGCCACATTATGCTTAAATTCTTCATCTGTCAGATTTGAAAAACCTTCTCCTTCTTTAGAGAATTTATAAGAAGCAATATTTCTAGATTGTAATAATTGCTCGATTTCCGAAATGTTATTTTTTCCGTCTAAACTGTGACAGAAAATATAGGCTTCATTCTTGAAATGATTAATGGCAATGATGTTTTGGTAAACGGCATAATAAACATCTGGAATGGTATTGCTATTTTCTTTTTTAGCAATTGATACTTTTTCGAAATAACGAACAGCATCGTATGAAATATATCCAAAAAGGCCATTATTAATGAATTTAAAATCGTTTTTCTCGGATTTAAACTGACCTGAAAATTCTTGAATGACTTCTGGAATATTATTTGTTGCATCAATTGCAATTTTAACAGAACTTCCATCAGGGAAAGTCTTGTGAATAATTTCGTTTTCTATCTTGATAGAAGCTATGGGATTACAACAAATGTAGGAGAAACTGTTGTCATTCCCATGATAATCGCTACTTTCTAGCAGCAGACTATTGGGAAATTTATCTCGAATTTTGAAATACACACTCACCGGAGTAATCGTATCTGCAAGGATTTGCTTATAATTTGTCTTTAAGTTAAATGATTTCAATTGCTATGTTTTTAATGTTGTGTTTTACTGTTGAAATTGCCACAAAAAAAAGGCCTGTCGTGATGACAAGCCTTTTATATTTATAGTTTTAATAATACTATAGGAGCTTAGTTCACGACGATTGACGTAAATTGTTCCACCACCAAGTATTGTTTAAAATTGTTTTCATGTTTTGTTTATTAGAACAAATATAGGAAGGTATTTTGGTTTTCCAAATAGAATTAAATAAAAAAATTAATGTTTTTTTTATTTTTTTGTTAAATAAACTAATGAGCCCGGTTTATTAAAGATAAAACCCCAACAATTGCTTGTTAGGGTTTTAATATATTTTTTATGAGATGAAATTAGAATTTCAAGGCTACTGCTAAATTGAAGTCGTCATTGATTGCTTTGTCTCCTAAGCTGTCAAAGAAACTTCCAGAACCATATTTAATATCGTATTTTGTTCTGTCAATTTTTACGTTAGTTGTAGCTGTATTAGCAGTTGTAGTTAAATCAAAAGTAACTGGTTTAGTTATCCCTTTAATTGTTAAATCTCCAGTTACAGTATATGTGTTAGGAGCTTTAGTAACTAATTTTTTGAAAACTAAAGTCGCTGATGCAAATTTATCAGTTCCAAAAAAGTCATCAGCTTTCAAGTGACCTTCTAGTTTTTCTTTACCTTGACCTGCTTTCAAGTCAGTAACTACGATTGAATTCATGTCTACATTGAATGTACCACCAACTAATTTTTTTCCTTTGAAAACTAATGCACCATCTTTAATATTGATAGTACCTTCATGTTGTCCAGTTACTTTTTTTCCAGTCCAAGTGATTGAGCTTCCAGCAGTGTTAATTTTTTTAGTTTGTGCAGTTACAGATAAAGTAGACAAAACTACTACTAAAGCTAATGCGATTGTTTTGAAATTTTTCATGTGTTTGAATTTGAATTTAGATTAATATTAATATATTGAATTAGTTATTTATAATGTAATGAATAAGTCTTCGTTTGATTTTCTAACTTTTTTATAATGTTGCGTTGCGTCTTCATCATGTCTGTAACCTAGAGTAGCGATTAAAGTTGCATTCAATCCTAATTTGTCAAGCCCTAATATTTCATTGACCTGAGTAGGAACAAAACCTTCCATTGGAGTAGCATCAATCTTAAGTTCTGCCGCTACGTTCAATAGATTTCCCAAAGCTAAATAAGTTTGTTTTGCTGTCCAAATATTTTTTTCTTCAGGAGTAAGAGAAGTAATTTTAGATTTCATGAAGTCACCATAACCTGCTAAAGCTTCAATTGGTGTATTTCTGGTTAGACTTATATTTTTAATATATTCATCTATAGCTACCTCATCAAGTTTAGTTTCATTTGCAAAGATAATTAGATGTGAGGCTTCAGTAATTTGTGATTGTCCCCATGCCGCCGGTTGGATATTCGCTCTTAGTTCTGGATTTTCAACTATAATAACTTTATATGGTTGCAAACCATAGGATGATGAACTCAAACGAATGGCTTCTTTTAAAGTATTTAAATCTTCAATAGTTATTTTTTTTGTAGCATCAAATTTCTTTGTTGCATATCTCCAATTTTGATTTTCTAGGAAAGTACTCATAATTTGTTTTGTTTATTGATTTCTATATTTTTCTAATAATTGATTTAATTGGTCTATTTCGTCAGCATCTAAGTTTTTTGAAAACAACTCTTCGTGTGCAATTACTTTAGGATCTAATTCCTTTAAAACATCCAGCCCTTTTTGTGTAATCAGGACCTCTATTTTTCGTCTGTTTTCTGGACAGACTTTTCGAGTTACAAAATTTTTTAGCAATAGTTTATCTACTAATCGAGTTGTATTACTTGTCTTGGCTAACATTCGTTCTTGAATTACACACATGTTTGCTGGGTTTCCTTTTTGGCCTCTCAATATGCGCAAAACATTATATTGTTCTCCGGATAGGTCATAAGGTTTTAATAATTCATTAAAATTATCTGTTATCACGTTTTGCGTATACAGAACGTTAAGGATAATTTTTTTTGAATTATCCATCGGTACAGTTGATTTTATTATCTCTTCAATTTTCATATTTGTATATATGTAATTTGTTGGTACAAATGTAACATATTTTTTATTTGTATATACAAATATGTATTAATTTTTTGTTAAAAAATCATTAGATGGTTAAGAGCAATTTTTTTGATTGGTATGCGTTCAAAACAAATCAGTGTTCTTTATTTTAATAAATGTTACCAAATATTAAGCCGAAATACATTTTTTAATTTATCCTTTTTAAGGAGTGAAATATATTCGTTTGTTCAGGAATGATTTTTTGAAATCATTAAATATTTTAACAGTTGTGTAAAAAAATAAAATGCAGGGAAGTGATTTGAGTTAAAACAATAGTATTGAATGTCTTAGAGTTTTTTTTTTTACAGCAAAGTTTTTTTGTACTTATAAATTCATTATATTTAAAACATATTTGAATTTAGCTAGTATGAATAAAGACAATATATCTTACGACGCTCTACTTCTTAAAGTAAAAGAGCTAGAATTAGAAATAAGTCGGTTAGATAAAAAGAGAAATACTTTAACCAATTTTGAATTCTATGTGAAAGAATCTCAAGATTTGCTATGTATCTCTGGTACTGATGGCTATTTCAAAGAAATAAATCCAGCATTTATAAAAAAATTAGGATATACTGAAAAGGAATTGCTTGCTAATTTGGTGACCTCATTTCTTCATCCAGAAGATGTAAAAACAACTATTTTAGAAATCGAAAGGTTGTCAAAAAGGATTACTTCGATAAATTTTGAAAATAGATTTTTAAAAAAAACTGGTGAAATTGTTGTAATACAGTGGACAACTAGTGTAGATTTAACGGGACAATTTATTTATGCAATCGGAAGAGATATAACTGAAATAAGGGAAACTCAGGAAAGTTTAGTAGCAAACGAAAAATTATTAAACGACGCGCAAAAAATTGCTAAGATTGGAAGTTGGGAATTTAATTTACTAACAAAAAAAATGATTTTGTCTAAGGAATTGTATTCGATTTATGAAATCGATATGAAACCGAACCAGAATTTATTCCAAGATTTTTTAAATCTCTTTTCAAAAGAAGATGTAGCATTTTTTCTAAACAAAATTGATGAATCCATTGACAATAAAAAACAATTTGAAGTTGAACAAAGTGTCATTTTATCAAATAATAGAAAAAAATGGATACATGCAATAGTAGTTCCATTGGTTGACAATAATGGAGATGTTTTTGCATTAAGAGGAAATACACAAGATATCACTGTAAAAAAGCAAATAGAGGAATCTATAAAAGATCAAGAAGCTGCAGTAATTGAAGATAAGTTAAAATCAATTGAAGAAGAAAGCAATGCTAAATTTAAGTATTACATAGAAAATGCCCCTGATGGTGTTTTTGTTTTAAATGAATTAGGAAAGTATTTAGAGGTCAATGAGGCTGCTACCGTCTTGTCAGGTTATTCAAGAGAGGAGCTTTTGACTATGAAGTTTGGAGATTTGTCTGTAACGCCTAATTATGAGGCCTATTTTCAGGATTACAAGAACCTACTTCGTGATGGAGTAGGTAAAAAGGAATTGAGAGCTAGGCATAAATTAGGGCATTTAAGATGGTGGTCTGTAGAGGCTATTAAAGTGTCTGAAAATCGTTTTTTAGGATTCGTGAAAGATATTACTGAAAAGAAAGATGCGGAAGAGTTAATACTAAAAAATGAGAGAAGGTTTAGAGCTTTATTAGAAAATAATCAGGATATTATCTCATTAGTGGACGAAAAGCTAAATGTTCTTTTTCGAAGCGAATCAGCAAACAGAATTACGGGTTGGTCTCATGATGAGTTTGAAATAATATCAGCCATAGAATTTGTTCATCCGGACCATATTGAAAATGTACATAGATTTATGGAGCAAGCCATTGCTAATCCTGGGGTTCCTTTTCCTATTTCTCTTCAGGTAAAACATAAAAAAGGGCATTATATCTGGATGGAAGGTTTTGTTAATAATTTGTTACTTGATCCTCAAATAAGAGGTGTTGTAACTAATATGCGCGATGTTACCGAAACTAAATATGCGCAAGAACTACTCCTATCTGAAAGAGATAAGTTTTCTAAAATTGCCGAAACTTCTCCAGGATTAATCTATTCCATGCGTCAAAACAAAGATGGCAGTTTATGTTATCCATATGCCAGTAATGCTGTTGAGGAAATCTACGGTTTTACTTTTGAAGAGATTGAGAATGATGCAGATAGAGTTTTTAATCTCATTCATCCAGATGATGCAGATTTTGTCATCAAGCGTATTATTTTAACTAACACAAAATTAATTCCTCTCAAAGGTGAATACCGTTATTTTCATCCAACAAAAGGAATGGTTTGGCATGAAGTAAATTCTTTACCGGTGGTGGAACCGGGAGGAACAGTGATCTGTCATGGAATTATTACGGATGTTACTGAAAGAATTTTGGCAAAACAGAAAATCCTTAAAGCCAATCGACTTTATTTATTTATCAGTCAGATAAACCAGATGATCGTTCGTACTACTGATCAAGAAACTTTATTTAGAGAAGCTTGTACTATTGCAGTTGATTTAGGAAAGTTTGGAATGGCATGGATAGGATTAATTGATGAAAGTACTCACAAAGTATTTCCGGCAATGATTGCAGGGAATGATAATAGTTATTTTTCTAAAATTAAAACAATTTCAATAGAGGACAAACCCGAAGGAAAGGGCCCAGTAGGTGTAGCAATTAGAGAACTCAGATCAGTCATTTGTAATGATGTTGAAAATGATCCTTTAATGTTACCTTGGCGAAAAGAAGCTATGGAACGGGGATACCTTTCTGTAATGGCAGTTCCAATAAAAAAAATCGGAAAGGTAATAGGCGCTTTTTCTTTTTATGCAAATGAGAAAAACTTTTTTGACGAAGAGGAAATTGCCTTATTAGAAGAGGCTACCGGCGATGTTGCTTTTGCATTAGAAATTTTTGAAAAAGAAGCTTTACGCAAAAAAGCAGAAGAAGCCATATTTGAAAGTGAGCAAAGATACCTTACACTTACAGAAGTTTCTCCCGTAGGAATTTTCCGCACGGATGCAGCGGGATATACTACTTATGTTAATCCATACTGGAGTCAAATTTCCGGATTATCTTTTGAAGAATCCATAGGAAATGGTTGGTTTAAAGCGGTTCATGAAGATGATAAAAAAACACTGTTTGAAGGATGGGAGAATGCAACCAATAATCAAGAAAAATCATTATCAGAATACCGTTTTGTTCGACCTGACGGTTCTGTAGCCTGGGTGATGGGTAAGGCCATTCCTGAAAGAAATGTTAGAAATGAGATTGTGGGATATATTGGTACTATAACGGATATCACGGAACGTAAAATTGCAGAAGATCTAATTTTAAAAGAAAAACAGCTTTCAGAAACAGTAATTAATAATCTTCCAGGCGTTTTCTATCTCTATGACGAATTTGGGAAATTTGTCAAATGGAATAAAAATTTTGAACATGTGACAGGGTACGATGAAGTAGATATAGCCCAAATGAGTCCACTTGATTTCTTTGATAAAGAAGAAAAAGAAAAAGTTAGAATAAGAATAAAGACAGTATTAGAAAATAGTTTAAAACGAGTTGAAAATAAATTGCCGGGAATTGAAATTGAGTTTTACACAAAAGTAAAAAATAAAATCCCTTATTATATCAATTCCCTTGCTATCGAATATGAAGGCAAAAAATGTATCCTAGGAATGGGCTTAGATTTAACTGATATTAAGAAAGCGGAAGAAAAAATACGGATTGCTAATGAACGATTTGAGCGAATTTCTGTAGCTACAAATGATGCCATATCAGAAGTTGATTTGTTTACCGGTCAAAGTTGGAATAATAAAGCATTTATTGAACTTTTTAATTTCGGTAATAATAGTGAGTCAAGTGCTATTGATGATAAAATAGTATGGCGATCAAAACTTCACCCAGATGATAAGGAAAGAGTTATTAGTAAGCTTGAAGAAACTTATGCCGGGACTACTAATGTATGGTCAGATGAATTTCGTTTTCAAAAAGCGGATGGCAGTTATGGTAATTTTTATGATCGTGCTGTTATTTTAAGAGATGAATCAGGGATTGCAAAACGTTTTATTAGTTCCATGACTGAAATTACCGAGTTAATCAATATAAAAGAGCAATTAATAGATAGTGAGAAAAAGTATAAAAGCCTTATAGAACAAGCTTCAGATGCTATTTTTATTAATGATATCTCAGGAAATTTACTTGAGGTAAACGAAAGTGCCTGCGTTATGCTTGGATATACCAATGAGGAATTGTGTGTCAAAAACATTACAGATTTATACACTGAGGCAGAACTTAAAAGAAAGCCTATAATGTATAAAGAATTGCTTAACGGTGAACAAACGATGATTGAACGCAATATGCTTCATAAGAATCTCTCTCTTATTTCAGTAGAAATTACGGCTAAAATGATTGGTGACGGCCGAATTGTTGCTATCGTCAGGGATGTAAGTGAGCGTAAAAAAATAGATGACGAGTTTAAGAAAATGCATAAAAAACTGGAAGCTATACTTGGAGCCATTCCAGATTTATTGTTTGAAGTAGATTTGAAAGGTGAAATTTATAATTATCATTCTCGTCGAAATGATTTATTGGCAATGCCAGCCAATCTATTCCTTGGTAAAAACTTTACCGAAATATTACCTACAGATGCTGCAAATTTGTGTCTATCAGCTATACGAGAAGCATCAGAAAAAGGCTTTTCAGCAGGAAGACAGTATTCATTACAATTAGAAACGGGTTTGCATTGGTTTGAAATTTCTGTAGCACCTATGCAGGAAAGCATGGATCATGACATCCATTTTATATGTCTTTCTCGGGATATTACTAATGCGAAACAGTCAGACTATGCGCTCTTCAAAAGCGAGGAAAGATACCGTGGTTTGTTAAATAATCTAGACGCTGGAATTGTAGTTCATGCACCTGATACTTCAATTATTGTAAATAATCTTAAGGCTTCAGAATTATTAGGCTTAACCGACGATCAGATGAAGGGTATTACGGCTTTTGATTCGACTTGGAATTTTTTAAATGAAGACAACTCTGTAATGCACTTTGAAAATTATCCTGTAAACCAAATTATAGCTAAAAAGCAAGCAATCAAAAATTTTAAAGCAGGCATTAATCGTCCTGCAAATAATGACATTGTATGGCTTTTAATCAATGGCTTTCCTGATATTGATGCTAATGGTAATATAAATGAAATTGTTATAAGTTTTATTGATATCACTGAGCAAACTATGATGGAAATGGAGCTGGTAAAAGCCAAAGAATTAGCTGAAGCCGCAAATAAAGCAAAGACTGATTTCCTAGCTAATATGAGTCATGAAATTAGAACTCCATTAAACGGTATAATTGGTTTTACTCATTTATTAATGAAATCAAATTTGAAAAAAAATCAAGCAGATTATATGACTACGGTCAATGAATCAGCAACATCGTTGATGGAAATTGTTAATGATGTTTTGGATTTTTCCAAAATTGAATCCGGGAAATTAGAGTTAGATATTAAAGAAGTAAATCTGTTTAAATTGACAAATCAGGTCATCGATTTATTTAAATTTCAAGCAGACCAAAAAAAGATAGATTTAAAACTTGATATTGATAAAAGTGTTCCACAACATATTCTTGCTGATTCAGTACGATTGAAACAGATATTGGTAAATTTATTAAGCAATGCCATAAAATTCACCAGTTTTGGAGAGATAAGATTAGATATTAATGAGATAGATGTTTCAGATAAAAAATGGTCAACTATAAAGTTTTCTGTAAAAGATACCGGAGTAGGAATAAAAACAGATAATAACGAAAAAATATTCAATTCGTTCGTTCAAGAAGATAATTCTACCAATAGAAAATTTGGCGGTACCGGATTGGGGTTGGCAATTTCAAATCAGTTACTGGCTTTGATGGATAGTAAGTTGCAGTTAATCAGTAAGTATGGTGATGGAAGTGATTTCTTCTTTGTTATTAAATTCAAAAAGGCAAATCATAAAAAAAATGCAGATGCATTATTTGCTAAAACGATTCAAGCGGTTGCCATTGCACCAGTAAACACTTTAAGTGATTATAAGGTTTTAATAGTTGAGGACAATAAGATTAATATGCTTTTAGCTAAAACATTGGTCAAAAGAATCATCTCTGATTGTATTATTTTTGAAGCTAAGGATGGCAATGAGGCTGTTGAACTTTATAAAAAAGAATCGCCAGATGTAATATTAATGGACATTCAAATGCCAAATAAAAATGGATATGAAGCAACAGACGAAATTAGACAGATAAAAGATTCTGAAAGTATTCCTATAATTGCAATCACTGCTGGGATAATGGTTGGAGATAAAGAAAAATGTCTTGAAGCCGGAATGAATGATTATTTGCCTAAACCCATTATTCAATTGGATTTAGAAAAAGTATTATACAAATGGTTAGGTAAGAATTGATTCTGTTTTTTATGAATATAAAGGGTGTTCATGATGTTCACCTTTTTTATGAAAATTAAATTTTTAAAATTAAGATATAGTAGCCTCGCTTGTAGCTTTTTTATGGAATGTTTATCTATTTAGCTTTTTGTTTGTTTGTAATTTTTTTTTACGTTTAAAATGGTTTACGATTAATTTTAATTAATCAACAGTAATAAGGTTTCATAAATAACTGAAATTTATAATTAAATTTTAAATTTCATTTTTTTTCTACAAAAGAATTTAGTTTTATGGATTTATTTTTTTGATTTTATATTTCTCATCATAAGAAATCACTTGTTGCAATGCTTTGATTGCAATTTCATTTTTACTGACAATTAATACTTCAGCAAAATTACTGCTCATACTTACATTAAAAATACCGTCAATCGTTAGCAGTTTTTCTGAAACATTTTCCATACAGCCATTACAGGTAATCCCTACAAATTCATATAAATTAACCACTACCTGATTGTTCTTTCTCAATTTGAAAAACAATTCAGAATTTGCTCTTGGTGCAATTGAATTTTCAGAAACATCCATTTTCAAAAAGTTAAAAGCGGCCGCAAAAAGCAGTTCATATTCTTCTTTGCATCCACCAAAGGGAGGTCCGGATTCAAACATTCTATTGAAGAATAATCCCGCCAAAATTCCTTCATCAGCTAAAATTTGATGCATTTTCCACATATATTTTTGACGCATTGTTGGGGGTAAAGCACAGAAAAAAGTTTGCTCAAGAACCAAATCATAGCTCCCTTTATGTTCAAAGAAATCACCCAGTATGATTTGAATATTAGGATTGTTTTTGAACTTTTCTTTTAAAACTGCCACAGGTGTTGCCGCAATATCTATAACGGTTAGGTTTGTAAACCCTTGTTCCAATAGATATTCGGCTTCATAACTGTTTCCACAACCGGGAATCAAAATACTACAGTTTTTATCGGCAATCGTATCTACATATGTTTGTATGGGCGGCGATACCTTGCCCAAATCCCAACCGGTAGTTTTGGCTTCGTATTGCGATTCCCAATAAGATGCGTCTAGTGGTTTATCGCAGGAAACTACACAACATTTTATATCTTCCATAATTTCATTTTTTTTAATTGCTTTTATTTCAAAACTTTACTTTGGCAAACAAAATTAGTTTTTGGAACAGTCGTTTTTGCAATAGCATTAAAGCCACCTTCAATTTCTGTAAAATTTCTAAATCCGCGAGCTTCCAGTATCGAAGCCGCAATCATACTGCGGTATCCGCCTGCGCAATGCAAATAAAAATGTTCTTTTGGATTTATATCTTTTATCCATTCATTTATTGCCGCTAAAGGCTTGCTATAGGCTTCTTCAACATGCTCTGCACAATATTCACTTTCTTTACGGATATCGATTACGTTGCTTTCGCCAATTTTCACAGCTGCAGCAAATTGTTCGGCTGTGATTCTATTTACGGTATCAACTTCTTTTCCGGCTTTTGCCCAAGCATTAAAACCACCATCAAGATGGCCAATCAACTTATCAAAACCTACACGGCTTAAACGTGTTACTGTTTCTTCTTCTTGACCCAGTTCACAAACAATTAAAATAGGTTGTTTTACATCGGCAATTAAAGCACCTACCCAAGGAGCAAAATCACCATTAATTCCAATGTTTATCGATTGAGGAATAAATCCTTTGGCAAATTCACCGTTTTTTCGAGTATCTAGAATTAAGGCTCCGGTTTCTTCGGCAGCCACTTCAAATTCTCCTACAGATAACGCGCGCATTCCTAAATGCAATACGTTTTCAAAACTGTCATATCCTTTTTTATTCATCGCCACATTCATTCCAAAATAGGCTGGAGGAGGCAATAGACCCTCAGTAACTTCTTGTATAAATTCGGTTTCAGTCATATTGGCTCGCAACGCATAATTTGTCGCTTTTTGATCGCCAATAGTAGATACTGTTTCCTTACTCATATTTTTTCCGCAGGCACTTCCCGCACCGTGAGCCGGATAAACAATAACATCATCGGCCAAAGTCATCACTTTATCTCTTAAAGAATGAAATAAAAGCCCCGCTAATTGCTCTTGTGTCATGTGTGCCGCTTTTTGGGCTAAATCCGGTCTTCCCACATCTCCAATAAACAAAGTATCTCCTGAGAAAATGGCATGGTTTTTTCCGTTTTCGTCAATCAATAAAAAAGTAGAACTTTCCATAGTATGTCCCGGAGTATGCAATACTTTTATTTTGATATTTCCAATGGAGAATTCCTGTCCGTCTTTAGCAGAAATACATTCAAATTCACAAGTTGCATTTGGACCATAAACAATTGGAGCGGCGGTTTCTCTGCTCAAATCAACGTGACCAGATACAAAATCAGCATGGAAATGGGTTTCGAAAATGTACTTTAATTTTACACCATCTCTCTCCAATCGGTCCAGATAAGGTTGGGTTTCACGTAGCGGGTCAATAATTGCTGCTTCTCCATTTGAGGTTATATAGTAAGCACCTTGGGCTAAACATCCTGTATATATTTGTTCTATTTGCATGATTGCTTTTTTTAATTTTACAGTACAAATGTACTTCTGTTTTTTAGGATAAACAGTGACAATTGTTACATTCCATTTTTTAATTAAAGAAAAATTCTTTGATAATAATATAAATTCCCATTACTAATACAAACCAACCAAAGATTGGTTTTAGTTTAGCTGCATCTATTTTTTTTGACAGTTTGATGCCAATAATCATTCCTATAAATGCCATACTTGAAATCATCAGTAAAAACAAATAGTCTATAGGTGTACCAATATATAAATCACCTCCAAAACCGATACTTGAGTTTATAAAGATAATCAATAATGAAGTGCCAACGGCCTGTTTCATTGGTAAATTAGCAAAAAACAATAAGGAAGGAATGATTAAAAATCCACCTCCAGCTCCTAAAAATCCAGTTACAATTCCAATTAAAAATCCAATTAACCCAAGCTGTGTATAATTTGTTTTTGGAGGATTTATTACTGTTTTTGTTTTACGTATCATAGCTATAGCGGCAGCTATCATGAGTACTGAAAAAACAATCATTATTAGGAAATTTTTTGATACTTGGTAAGAAGCAACGGAAAAAATTGTTGCTGCTATTTTTGGGAAAATCACTTCTCGAATGATTAGGATAGAAAAAACCGAAGGAATTGCAAAATATAATGCCGATTTAATTTTAAGATTTCCCATTTTATAGTGACTGATACAGCCAAATAAAGCGGTGATTCCCACTATAAATAGTGAATAACTGGTAGCAGTTTCTGGATCTATTTTAAATAGATAAACTAGAATAGGAACAGTAAGTATAGATCCTCCGCCTCCAATTAATCCTAATGAAAGTCCAATAATAATTGAAGCAAAATAGCCTAAATATTCCATTTTAAAAAAATTTTACTGCAAAGGTTGTTTGTAATTTTTTTACAAACAGTAACATTTATCACATTGAGAAGATTTATTTCAAAAGTTCAATGTTATTACGCTGTAAATTGACCAATCCTCGTTGTTCCATTTTTTTTAACAAACGGGAAATTACTTCTCTTGATGTATTAAGTTCAGATGCGATTTCCTGATGGGACAGTTTTAACTCTTTACAGCCACAAGCATCAGCATGGCGTTTTAAATAAAATTCTAAGCGCTCATCCATTGCTCTGAAGGCCACACTGTCAATCACTTCTAAGACTTCTTCAAAACGACTGCGATAAGAACCAATCACAAATTCATACCAACTGCGGTGCTGCATCATCCACTTGTCCATTAATGGAAGCGGAACCATTATTAATTCAACATCTTCCACAACTTTAGCCATTATCTGGCTTTTTTCGTTTTTGGTGGCACAAATCATAGAAATGGCGCAGGCTTGTCCAGATAGTAAATAATACATAAAAAATTCGCCTCCATTTTCATCTTCCCGGTAAATTTTTATTTTTCCGCTAATTACTAAAACCGTGTTTTTGATATACTGTCCTGTTCGTATAATTACATCACCTGACTGATAGGAATGAATAGTTGCACTAGCTTCTATTTCTTTCACTAATTCATTAGAAAATGAAGGAAAAAATTTCTTTATTGGGTCAAGCATTTTTAGTCTTTTTTCTATCGTTAGTAGTGTAAATGTAGTTTAAAAAACTCAAAATAGAATGGGATTTTTTGGACTTAATAAAAATACAAGTCCTTGGTTAGGTATGAATTATTTACTCATTTCCTATGGATTTAATAGGCTGTTTTTCGTAAAAATATATGCCTATTTTATAGTTTATTGATAGTTAATGTTTTGCGAAAACGTTTTCTAAAGATTATTATCTAATTAACAATTGTTGCTATTAGTGTTCGGTAAAAACGTTGTATTTTTACAAAAAACACTATTATGAACTTAACACAAGAAGATTGGGTTTCTCAGTTTGAAGCTGATGAAAACGCAGTGATTTTAGACGTGAGAACCGAAGCCGAATTTAACGAAGGAATTATAGCCAATGCTATTAATATTGATATTCATTTAGGACAAGGTTTTATTTCTGAAATTGAAGCGTTAGACAAAACAAAAAATTATTATGTGTATTGTCGCTCCGGAATGCGAAGCGGAAAAGCCTGCGAAATAATGAATGAGCTGGGTTTTGAAAATGCATTTAACTTAGTTGGAGGCATTATAGAATGGGATGGAGAGGTTGTTGCTCCATAAAACACAAAGAGGCAACAGCCTCTTTGTTTATTTAAAATTAAATTAAAAACATAAAATACTTTAGTATGAATGTAATACCAGAAGAATTTCAAATTAGCACCTTGTTAAATCAAGATACGTATTTAGTTGACGGAGAATTAAAAAAATGGACTGGTCAGACCACTCCTGTTTTTTCAACAATTTCATCTACCGAAGAATACGGCCCAACTATTTTAGGTTCAATCCCGTTTATGGGAGAGGCTGAAGCGATAGAAGCAGTAAATGCGGCAAGTGAGGCCTATAATAATGGACAGGGATTGTGGCCTACGATGAAAGTAGCGGATCGTATCAAGTGCATGGAAAATTTTGTTACTCAAATGAAAACAACCCGTAAAGAAGTTGTTAAATTATTGATGTGGGAAATTGGAAAATCATTGGGTGATTCTGAAAAAGAATTTGACAGAACGGTAGAATACATCTATGATACAATCGACAGTTTAAAAGAATTAAACAGTCGTAGTGCTCATTTTTCTAAAGTGCAAGGAATAAATGCCATGGTTCGTAGAGGACCGCTTGGTGTAGTTCTCTGTCTAGGACCTTATAATTATCCGTTAAATGAGACTTTTTCGTTGTTGATTCCTGCTTTGATTATGGGGAATCCAGTGATTTTTAAACCTGCTAAACACGGTGTTTTATTGATTTCTCCTTTATTGGAAGCTTTCAGAAGCAGTTTTCCAAAAGGAGCCATCAATATTGTATACGGTCGTGGACGTGAAGTAGCTTCTCCAATAATGAAATCCGGAAAAGTAGATATTTTGGCATTGATAGGAAACAGTAAATCAGCGATTGCATTACAAGACCAACATCCAAATAAAAACAGATTGCGTTTGATATTAGGGCTGGAGGCAAAAAACCCTGCGATAATCCTTCCGGATGCTGATTTAGATTTGGCTATCCAAGAATGTATTGCTGGCTCTTTATCGTTCAATGGACAGCGTTGTACGGCTTTGAAAGTATTGTATGTGCATGAGTCTATTGTTGATGAGTTCAACAAACGTTTTGCTGCTAAAGTGGATGCGTTGGTTTTTGGTAATCCGTGGGATGCATCCGTGTTTCTGACACCTTTGCCAGAAAAAGAGAAACCGGCTTATATTCAGGAACTTATTGATGATGCGACCAGTAAAGGTGCTGTTATAATCAATGAAAAAGGAGGAAAGCATTCTTCTAATTATATTTTTCCGGCAGTTTTATTTCCTATAAATAAAGAAATGCGTGTGTATCACGAAGAGCAATTTGGTCCAGTTGTGCCTATTATTTCTTTCAAAGACATTCAAGAACCTTTGAACGATATGGCCGAATCAAATTACGGGCAACAAGTAAGTTTGTTTGGAAAAGACATTAAAACGATTGCACCGCTTATTGATGCCTTGGTAAATTTAGTGTGTAGAGTAAACTTGAACAGCTCTTGTCAAAGAGGACCGGATGTTTTCCCTTTTACAGGACGAAAAGATTCAGCTGTAGGAACATTGAGTATTCATGATGCTTTGCGTTCGTTTTCAATTAGAACCTTTGTAGCGTCTAAAGACAATGAGTATAATAATGCTATTTTACAGGAATTATTAAGCAGTAAAGAATCTAACTTCATCAATACCGATTATATTTTGTAATCTCTTTTTAATTATAAATTAAAGCCGTCTCGTTTTTTTCGACACGGCTTTTTTGTGGAGTTGAGTTTACTACAAGATTTTTATGTTCAAAAAATTATGTAATATGTCTAAGTATTTTTAAAAAAATATAAATTTTCAATGCTTTACGGGAAACAGTAAAACATTGAAAATGGAATCATTTAGATTTGTTCGTATAGATTAATTTTTGGTTAGTTATCTATATTAGCAGAAGTCATTTAATGGCACTAAGCCTTCCAGAAATTGGGACTAGTGTCACTTTATTACTGGTATATAAATTATTGAAAAGTAATAATTTTGAATTAAGCAACAAGTTTTATTTAGCTATAATTAGTATGCTAATCAAATAATAAAACAAAAAAGGTGATCCGTTACCAGACCACCTTTTCGAACAAATTATAAATTCTAATATTAAACTAAGTCGAAACGGTCTAAGTTCATTACTTTAGTCCAAGCTGCAATAAAGTCTTTTACAAACTTTTCTTGACCATCACTATAGCCATATACTTCGGCTAGAGCTCTTAACTCTGAGTTAGAACCAAAAATTAGATCGACACGAGTTCCAATCCACTTTAATCCGCCTACCATACGATCACTTCCTACAAATGCATCATCAGATTCTGAAACAGCTTTCCAATTCGTACCTAAATCAAGTAAATTAACAAAGAAATCATTTGTAAGAGTCTCAGGACGTTTTGTGAAAACACCGTTTTGAGACTGATCAAAGTTAGTGTTTAACACACGCATGCCACCTACAAGAACTGTCATTTCTGGTGTAGTCAAGTTTAATAATTGAGCTTTGTCGATTAACATTTCCTCTGCTGAAACCGTATATTTTGTTTTAACATAATTACGGAATCCATCTGCTTGTGGTTCCAGAACTGCAAATGATTCTACATCAGTTTGCTCTTGTGAAGCATCTGTACGTCCCGGTATGAAAGGCACTGAAACATAATGTCCTGCATTTGAAGCAGCTTTTTCAATTCCTGCACTACCACCTAAAACAATCAAGTCAGCAATTGAAACGTATTTTAAGTTAGATTGTGTGCTGTTGAACTCATTTTTGATATTTTCAAGTTTGTTAAGGACTTTTTCAAGTTGAGATGGGTTGTTTACTTTCCAATCTTTTTGAGGTTCTAAACGAATGCGGGCACCGTTTGCGCCACCACGTTTATCAGAGCCACGGAAAGTAGATGCTGATGCCCAAGCAGTAGTTACAAGTTCAGATACAGACAATCCTGAAGCTAGAATTTTTGCTTTAAGCGTGGCAATATCCTGGTCATCAATTAAGGGATGTGTAACAGCAGGAACCGGGTCTTGCCAAATTAGTTCTTCAGCAGGAACTTCTGATCCTAAATAGCGCACTTTTGGTCCCATATCTCTATGTGTTAGCTTGAACCATGCTCTTGCAAATGCATCATTAAATTCGGCTGGATTTTCAAAAAAGTGTCTAGAAATTTTCTCGTAAATAGGATCTACTCGTAATGATAAGTCGGTAGTCAACATAAAAGGTTGATGGCTTTTTGCAGGGTCGTGAGCATCCGGTACTGTACCTGCTCCTGCATTGTTTTTTGGTTTCCATTGATGTGCACCGGCTGGACTTTTTGTCAATTCCCATTCGAACCCGAACAAGTTTTCAAAGTAGTTATTACTCCATTTTATCGGCGTTGTGGTCCAAGCACCTTCAAGACCACTTGTAATTGTATCACCAGCATTTCCAGTACCATAAGTGTTTTTCCAACCTAAACCTTGCTCTACAATAGACGCTGCAGCTGGTTCTGGACCCACGTATTTATTTGGATCAGCAGCACCATGGGTTTTGCCCAATGTATGTCCACCGGCAATAAGGGCAACTGTCTCTTCGTCATTCATAGCCATACGGGCAAAGGTTTCACGAATGTCGCGAGCTGCTAATAGCGGATCAGGATTACCGTCAGGACCTTCAGGATTTACATAAATAAGTCCCATTTGTACAGCAGCTAGAGGGTTTTCTAACTCACGATCACCTGAATAACGGCTGTTTGGAGTGTTACTAAGTGCCAACCATTCTTTTTCAGAACCCCAATAAATATCTTCTTGTGGTTCCCAGACATCTTCTCGTCCACCAGCGAAGCCAAAGGTTTCAAAACCAGCGGACTCAAGTGCGCAGTTACCTGTTAGAACCATTAAATCTGCCCATGAAATTTTCTTACCGTATTTTTGTTTTATTGGCCATAACAATAAACGAGCCTTGTCTAAGTTTGCATTATCTGGCCAGCTATTTAGGGGAGCAAAACGCTGTGTACCAAAACCTGAACCACCACGACCGTCAGCAATACGATACGTACCTGCACTGTGCCAAGCCATTCTAATGAAAAACGGACCATAGCTGCCATAATCAGCAGGCCACCAATCCTGAGAGGTAGTAATGACATCCATAATGTCTTTTTTTAAAGCTTCAAAATCTAGAGATTTGAATTCCTGCGCGTAATTAAAAGTTTCTCCCATAGGATTTGATAGAGAGGAGTTTTGGCGCAGAATATTCAATTTCAATTGATTTGGCCACCAGTCGCGATTACTTGTTCCTGATGCAGAACTTTGGTTTGGAGCAACTCCACCAGAAAACGGGCATTTACTTTCTCCGTTGACGTTGTAGGATGTTTGGTTTGTGTTATTTTCCATAATATGATTGATTTTTTATTTACTTGAAGCGAATTTACTAAAAACTATTCGTACCTAATTTTATTTTTAATAGATAAAAACTATAGTTATAGATAATATTAGTGATTAATAAAACTACTAAAAATATTTAATTAAATGAACATCAGTTCATGAGGATATTATTAAGCCAATATTAAATTAATAAATAAGTGAGAATCGTTGTCCTTAAATTTTTTTATTTTTAATATGGATATACTTTCTTTTTTAAATTAAGGAATTGATTTCTGGAATAAGTAGGTCTATATTTAGAAATTTACTGATGCTACAAAAATAAATAGTAATTTATTGCCAAACTCAAGCAACGAGTTGGAAGGTAAACAGTAACTTTAGAAAAAAATAAAAACATGAGTTTATTTGAAAATAAAAATAATAGTGACCACAATCCAGTAAACTCGGAGTTTGAAGCTTGGGTTGGAATTTTATATTCTTGTATTTCTGCGGATAATCAAATTAAGGATTCGGAAACAGCATCGTTATCAAGAATATTGCATTCAAAACAGAAATTTATTGGAATTGATATTTCACCTCTTTATGTAAGATCATTTAATTTAAGAACAGAACTGGGACAGTTAAAATATATTTCGGCCTGTTGTGAACTAATAGAAGAAGAAGATAAAGAAACTGTATTTGCTCTTGCATTAGAAGTGTTACTGGCGGATGGAACATTAGAAAAAGAAGAAAAAAACCTAATTGAAGTTTTATCAAATCGATTAAAAATTGATGCTGATATGACCAGTAAAATCATTGAAGTGATTTTTTTGAAGAATAAAGGGAATATTAAAGGGATATAAACGGCAGTATTTCTGATACTGTTACTGCCTAATCAGATTAAATATATTGTATAACCTATTTATCTTAAATATATTGTGTAATTTAGAGTGTTCAAAATAGGAAACCAAAAATCAATAGTGACTATACATCGCTATTGTCTGTAAAACGCAAGGGCTATCAAAAAGAAACTCAAAATAGCAAAGGAAAACTTTCATGAAAGACTGCATCGGGAGCCTTTCATCACACACCCTAGATTGAAGTTTATTCCTAATATCGTTCTCAACCTGATTAGCTTTGCCATTACACTTGCTGTGATAGGAACCTTTTTGTATCTACTACTGAATTATTTGATAATGAAATTTTATCACTTGGATTAAAATGGATAGAACTCAAATGCGTTTCATTTTGCTAAATCATTTTTTACTATCGATTTAATTGTACTATATTTTGTTTTTCTGGATTCATAATTATTAATGAGGTAGTTTATCTCTAAAATAGCCATATAGCCAAGTCCCCACTACTGCCGATAATAAGGTAACAATCATTACTGTCGCGCCAGTTCCAATCTGGGCAAATAATGGTCCCGGGCACGCTCCAGTTATGGCCCAACCCAATCCAAAGATAAGCCCGCCGTAGATTTGTCCTTTGTTGAAGGTTTTGTTGTGAAATTCAATTTTTTCCCCATAAATGGTTTTAATATTGAATTCTTTTATCAGCAAAATAGATATTATTCCAACCACAACCGCACTTCCTATGATCCCATACATGTGAAAGGATTGAAAACGGAACATTTCCTGAATGCGGTACCAGCTGATAACCTCGGCTTTGATGAAAACAATTCCAAAAGCTATACCTACGATTACGTATTTTAAATTATGATACCACTTGTGTTCTAATTGACTCTCGTTGATACAAACGGTGTCTAAAGAACGTGTTTCGAAATCTGTATTTTGATCTTTATTTTGCATGTTTGATAGTATTAAATAGAAAGTATTAAAGGTAAAATGATATTTGCCATAATCAATCCGCCTATGTAGAAACTAGAGGTGGCAATCAACGAAGGCAATTGTAAATTAGACAAACCGGAAATAGAATGACCACTGGTACAACCTCCCGCATAACGAGAACCGAAACCAATAAAAAAACCACCTGTAACCATCATAAAAAATCCTTTGAGTGTGATTAAATTTGCCCACGAGAAGAGTTGTGCGGGTAACATTCCGTCGATATTTGTAACTCCATAAGAAGCTAATTCTGTTCTTAGAGCATCGTTTATAATAATTGGATTTGGATTTGACAAAAAATTGAAAGCAATAACACCACCCACTACTATTCCGAATACAAAAAACATATTCCAGATTTCTTTTTTCCAATCGTATTTGAAAAATTTAATATTTGCCGGTAAGCACATCGCACAAGTGTGACGTAATGAAGCACTAATTCCAAAAGATTTATTTCCAATAATTAATAATGCGGGTACGGTAAGTCCAACTAATGGCCCCGCTATATACCAAGGCCAAGGTTGTTTGATGAATTCTAAAATTTCCATTTTTGTTGATTTAGTACCGCAAAGATTCAACTTCTAAATGAGTAGTTGTGTTACTTTTGTCACACAACAAAAAAAATTTAAAAAATCACATTGATTTTATTTTCTAATATAATGATCTAACTTTTCTCGGAACGAATCACTATTCCAATTTGCAGTTCCAATTTTGGCTAAAATTAAATATCCTTGTTTATCAATGAGGTACGTGGCAGGAATTGTAGTTGAGTCCATTTCTAACGGAGGATTTGTAACCGATTGGTAGACAGGAAGCGTTAAATTTTCTCTGACCATAAATGTTTTTGCTTTTTCAAAAGAATCTGTTGTAACAAACAAAAAGACAATTTTGTCATGATAATCAGCATATAATTTTTGTATACTTGGCATTTCGGCAATGCAAGGCGGACACCATGTGGCCCAGAAATTAATGAATATCATTTTTCCTTTATAGTCTTCCAAAGTTACACGCTGCCCGGTAGCATCGACTAATTGCCATTGGTAACTGGACAGCATTTTTTGATCCGTTACTGCAATTGTTTTAGGCGAAAAAACGATTAAGCGGTTTACTTGTATTTTTACAAAAGTGCCCAAAGGACTAAACAGCAACAGGGCAATAAATAGCATAAAAGCAACATTTTGAAGAGTAGATTTTTTAGGTGTTTTCCAGATCATTTTTATTGGTTTTAAATTTTAGTTTAAAAGGATGCACTTTAGTATATTTTGCTTTAGCTGCTAAAAAATTTAGTCCAAATTATTCATTCAATTTTGATGTGTTTAATTTGCGAAATTAAGATTTAATTTTTCTGTTCAAATTTAGCCTTGCAGACTCTCTGTATATTAAACGAAAATGTATGAACTATAAGTTTCATGGTGGCTTATCCTGGAGACGAGAATGCGATGTCAGGCCTTGAAAACATTTAGACTAACATCACTCATAGTATTCTAATTGATAATCGCCAATGTGTGTTTTATTTTTAAAAATGGATTTTTTATGCTTGAAATAGTTAAAAGTGCCAAGTAAAAGTATCACGAATGAAATGACAAAAAGTGCTATTTCAATCAGGAAACTATTTTCTACTTTTAATAAATTTCGCAAACTCAATCCTGCAATTAAAAAGTACATTGCCGTTCTCAGGAATGCAAGAAAAGTAGATTGATTCGCTAGCACTGTCCTTTGTAACGCTAATCGTTCTCTTAAAATCAAGTCTTTGTTTATTGCTTTTGTGTCTTTCATATCCTTAAATTTCTTAATAAACGTATGCTACAAAGATATAGCATGAATTTAAGGAAGATAGTGACAAATGTTACACAACATAAAAAGTTGCCATAATTGTAAATTTTTAAAATATAAATTTGTGTTTTCTGGTAATTCCAACGCATAACTACTTTTAAAAAATGAAAAAACACCAGCTATTCAACTGGTGTTTCTATCATTAATTAAACAAACCAAAAAAACTAATCAATAACTATAGTGTGTGTTATAAACTCAGTAGCCGTTTTTTTAAATTTTAAATTGTAAGTTCCCACAGCTGTAGATTTAAACTTGTAAACTACAGTTTTGCTTACTGGAGTCGTTCCACAATCTGTTCCTTCATACTTTGATTCTACTTCAATCGTTTTAGTGTTGGCAGCTGCAGTTTCGATATACTTGTTGTAAGAACCACAATTATTGTCAACTGAAAAAGTGACAGTTAATGGAACTTCAACATTTATGTCTCCGGTTACAGCGCCTTCAACTTTTGTTACCAATGAGGTTTTAGTAACTGTATTTGGTTTGTTGTCCTCATCGCTGCATGATGCGAAAGCTGTTGAAACTAATAGTAGAATAACTGCTGCTTGTAATCTAAAATTTTTCATAATTATTAAATTTATTTGTTACTTAAAGGATGTTAAAGAGAATGAAAGGTTGCTTTTTGCATTCTGTTAAAAAATGCTTTTACAATTGTTCAGTTATTTATAGTTCTCTGAATGAGTGAACTAAAACAAATATTTTTTTTAATTATTTATTTAGGAAATAGGTTTATTACTATGTTTTTCTTCTTAAATAGAACACTTAATTTTAAGTTTAAATACAATTAAAACTAAAATATCAAGTCCATTTTGGTGTTAAAAAAGATAGATATTAATTCCTAATGCAACTTTTAAAATTCAATTTAGTTTAGATTTTTATCGAATTTTATTTTATAAAAGGTCTTTGGTTATTATTTTGTAGATTCCCATAACTAAAACCAATAAACCAAATGCGGGTTTCAGTTTGTTTTCATTATTTTTTAGATAATGCAGTGCTAATGAAAATCCCAACAAATGCTGAAATGGTAAGAAGAAATTGCCTATTAATTCCATTTTCTCCAAAGAAACCAATCAATGATTTGGCAGCTATAATTACCAATGATGTTCCAACTGCTTCTTTCATAGGAAGCTTACTTAATACGACTAATGCCGGTATAATTAAGAAACCGCCGCCGGCTCCAACTAATCCTGTAATAACACCAACAATAGCACCTTCGATAAGTATGAGAGGGTAATTGAATTTTTGTTCTTCGGACTTTTCGTCTATTTTTTTTGATGATGCTATACGAAACAGCAATCATAATTACAGCAAAGAGTAACATCATCAATAGGTTTTTGTAACTATAAATTCTCCAATGGAAAACACTTCTTTTGGGATTGTAGGTACAATAAAAGCTCTCGAGGTAAAAACTGCAATGATTGACGGAATGCCAAAAAAAATGCTGTTTTGATATTTACCAACCCTTTTTTGAAATAGCCCACAGGATTCACAGCACTTGCAAATCCTACAATAAATTAAGGAATAAGTAGTTGCTAAAACGGGTTCGATAGCAAATAAATAGACTAAAACGGGTAGGGTAAGGATACAGCTGCCACCACCGATTAATCCTAGTGCAGCGCCAATGATTATTGATGTAAAATAACCGATATATTCCATAAGTAGTAAAATTTTATACTGCAAAGATTGTCAGTTAAAATTGCATACACAGTAATATTTCTCCCATTGCTAATTTTTTTTTTCAAAAAATAAATCAGCGAAGGTATTTTAAAACAGCACTGAAATTTTTAATGTTCTTGCGTTTTTGAGGTAATTGTAGAACCTGCAGAAGCTATTACCACAAAAATTACCGCTAAAATTTCATTAAAAGTAAGGTATTCTTGTAAAAAAAGAAAAGCACAAATAGATGCGGCAGCTGGTTCTAAACTCATTAAAATACTGAAAGTACGTGCTGGAAGTTGTCCCAGTGCTTTCATTTCTAATGTAAAAGGAATTGCACTTGATAATAAAGCGAGAGCTACTCCTAATCCTAAAAGTTGAGGTGTAAGGTTGATTAGCCCATTTCCTAGAATTCCAAAAGGGACAATTAGTATAGAAGCAAATAACATTCCTATAGTAACAGCATCTCCACCTTTCATTATTTTTGAAATTTTCCCTCCTAATATTATATAAGCCGCCCAAAGTGCACCAGCCAAAAGAGCAAATACTACACCTAGAATGTCTAATCCATTATTTGACCATGGAGCAATCAAAACGATTCCGGCTGCAGCAAGAAGTACCCAGAAAAAATCTATTGTGCGTTTTGAGCCTAAAACAGCGACTAATAAAGGACCTATGAATTCCAGCGTGACTGCAAGTCCAATGGGAATTCTCTCAATGGAAAGATAAAAAATCAAATTCATTGCACCTAAAGACAAGCCATAGGGAGTTACTAATTTCCATTGCTCAATTGTTATTTTTTTTAGGTTTGGCCTGTAAACAGCAAATAATATTAATGCGGAGATGCCAATTCTTAAAGAAGCTGTTCCGGCAGCACCAATAGCAGGGAAAAGACCTTTCGCTATAGCTGCACCAGATTGCACGCTTATTATTGCTAAAAGTACGGCAGGTAATGGAGGAATATTGATCTGTTTCAGTTTCATTAAGGGTAGAATATAGGCGGGTAAAACTACAAAATTTATAATTTAAAGTAGCTTGTGATGTAAATAATTCATTGGATAATAAGCCCTAACAGCAATAATTTTTGGAAGTTTAGATTGCTAATCATAATAAATTATAAAGGATTGACCTTCCACTGATAGGAATCGCCTTCAAATTGTTCTTTACCCCATATAGGGATTTCTGCTTTAATGCTTTCAATACATTTACTTCAAGCATCTATTGCGGTTTTTCTTTGTGCCGATGATGTGAATACAAAAAGACAAATTTAACCTAATTTTACAATTCCAATACTATGGTATAAGTGCATACACGTTAAAGGATACTTTAAAAAAAGTACTTTTATTTCGTAAAATAAAATTAATCAGGTAAGTAATAATTTGATTGAAGCAACTAATAATGCTGTTGCTAAAATATATTTAAGGATCGATTGATTAAACTTTTTAGCCCCTAACCATGCGCCCAATATCCCGCCAATAAAAGCGACAGTAACAAAAGTAAGCATGTCGGTTTCAAATTTAATACCCTTTGATAATTGTCCCGCTAAACCAGATGCTGAATTCACAAAAATAAATAATGCGCTAATAGCCGCAGTTTGTTTTTGGTTTGACCAATGTAACATTAACAATAATGGAGAAAGTAAAATACCTCCTCCAATACCAATTAAACCAGAAAGAAATCCTATACTGGCACCGATAATAAGTGTCAATCCAATCGTGTTTTTTTTCAACTCAGAATCGTCCGTATTCGGATATACAGAAAATTTTATAACGGGTATTAAGAGAATTAACCCCAAAACTTTTTTATATATATCGCCGTCTAATGATATCATACCTCCTAAAAACGAAAAAGGAATTGAGGCTAGGGCAAAGGGCAGAAAAAGTTTCCATTTGAAATGTCCTTCTCGAAAAAACAGTGTAAAGGAAACCAGTGATACAAACAAGTTTAATATCAAGGCTGTTGGTTTCATGAAATTTGGATCAAAGCTGAAAATAGCCATTAACGCTAAATAACCACTTGCTCCACCATGACCAACCGCTGCGTATAAAAATGCAATAATAAACAGTAATAAAAAAAAGGATAAGGATAATGTCATTTGGTAATTTTAAAAAAGGAAATAAATATACTTCTATTTCCTGACCTGATTCAATTTTTGATGTGTTTTCTGGAATTATTACCAGACAATAAGCGTTAGTAAACGAAGAAATTTTATAGGATTACTGACCTGTTTCAAGAGCAACTAAACCATCTTTATACGACGCTTTTAAAAAATGTGTCATGCCTGCCAGTTTTTGATATTCTTGTGTAAAATCATTTTTTTTGTCTGCAATGTAACGTTACGTTTGGTCATAATTCCAATAGCGCGAAGCACATACTCATAAAAACAGGTTAATACAGAAGCTAGATTTCCAGGAAGCCCAAAAATAACTTTATTTGCTTTTGTTCCAAATAATAATGGTTTACCCGGTTTGCGTTTTATCTTATGAAAAACGACATTTTCGGCACATTTTTTAAATGTATTCATTGTGCTAAATTTTAATAGGCGTAAGTTGCAAATAAAATCAATTATTCTCTAATACTAATTATTCTTTTGTTTTGTAATTGAAAAGGGTTAATTTTTCAACTACTGTGATGAATTGATCTCCTAGAGCTTCTATTTATACTTATGTTTTTACGGAATTAAAGACAGAATGTTTTTTCCGTTTCTAAAAGGCAACAATAAATCTGTTTCTGATAGCTTAAATTCAAATGATATATTAATAAAATCAAACAATTAATAACTTTAAAAAGCATTTGTTTTATAAATAAAAAGAGAACGTTGATACAAATAAATACCGTCGTTCTCTTTATAATTCTATTATAGCGTAAGGCTAAAAGTAGTTTGTGTTTTAGCTTTTTAAAGAAGCCATATCAATTACAAAACGATAGCGAACATCGCTTTTTAGCATTCTTTCGTAAGCTTCGTTGATATCCTGGATTTTGATCACTTCAATTTCAGAGACAATATTATGTTGCCCACAGAAATCAAGCATTTCCTGAGTTTCTGCGATTCCGCCAATTAAGGAACCTGCTACGGATTTTCTACCCATAATCATCGGAACAGTATTCAAAATAGGTTCCAAGCCACCTAAATAACCTACTAAAACTAAAGTTCCATTAGTGTTTAAAGTTTCCACATACGGATTGATATCATGAACATAAGGAACAGTGTCTATGATTAAATCAAATTTTCCGTTTACAGCATTCATGTGATTTTCATTAGTTGAAATAACAACAGCATCTGCACCCAATTCGAAAGCGTCTTTTTCTTTATCTGGTGTTCTGGAGAAAAGGGTAACTTCAGCGCCTAATCCTTTGGCAAGTTTTATAGCCATATGCCCTAATCCGCCTAAACCTACAACCGCAACTTTACTTCCTTTTCCAACTTTCCAGTGGCGAAGTGGTGACCAAGTGGTTATTCCCGCACATAATAAAGGAGCTGTAGCAGCCAAGTCAAGATTAGCGGGTACTTTTAAAACGAAATCTTCGTCTACTACAATATTTTCAGAATAGCCTCCAAAAGTCATTCCGCCCAAATGCTTATCTTCTCCATTGTAAGTGCCAATCCACCCGTTAGAGCAATATTGTTCCAGATCTTGTTTGCAATTATCGCAGGTCTTGCAGGAGTCTACTAAACAACCTACCGCAGCAAAATCACCTACTTTTAGTTTAGTAACTTCATTTCCTACTTTGGTTACTTTTCCCACAATTTCATGACCCGGAACCGCAGGATAAGTGGTAAATCCCCAATCATTTTTTGCCGTGTGTAAATCAGAGTGACAAACACCACAATACAAAATTTCGATTTCAATGTCTTTTGCAGTAGCATTTCTACGTTGTATATCCATTTGTTTTAAAGGAGCATCAGCTGCTTCTGTACCGTAAGCTTTTACATTTGTCGTTGTGTTCATTTTTAAAGAGTTTTATTAAAAATAGTATTTATAATTTTTGGTTGACCTTATCATTTTTAATTAAATTTAGTAAATAGTTTGATTATTAGTGGAATAAAAAATATTGTTTACAAAAAATCAAATATTTCTAAATTTGACAGGGTTTGTTTCAAGTGTATTTCGTTTATAAAGTCAGTGATCTTTTTGTTATTCATTTTATAAAACAACTATGTTTTAAAAGAGTATACCCTATAATGTTAATGGAGCTATTCGCAAAACATAAAAAAGAGAGAAATTACTATGAAGTCTCTCTTTTAGTTGTTGTGATTAAGATAGTTGGTAAAATAATGTTGACCTATTTGTTGCAAGTAATCATTTGGAATCCAATGAAGTAATTTTTTAGTCAATTAAATTTTTAGAAAACTTTCCTGTAAATATTTTTTGGATTATAATTTATTCCAATACCAATTCACTTAATGCTTCTTTGCTAAAGCCTTTTAGTTGATCGTTGTTTCCGGCTTTTATTTTACTAACCCAATTCGGGTCTGATAAAAGAGGTCTTCCTACAGCTACAAGGTCAAAATCACCTCTGTCTAAACGTCTTGTTAATTCATCCAAAGAAGTAGGTTGTGAACTTTCGCCTGTAAAAGCTCCAAAGAAATCTCCAGAAAGTCCAACAGAACCTACTGTAATAGTTGGTTTTCCTGTGATTTTTTTAGCCCAGCCTGCAAAATTAAGATCATTTTCTTCAAATTCCGGTTCCCAAAAACGGCGCTGTGAACAATGTAAAATATCGACACCCGCATCAATCAAAGGACTAAGCCAAGCTTCCATTTCTTGAGGTGTTTTTGCCAGTTTGAAGTTATAATCCGATGGCTTAAACTGAGAGAGTCTCATAATTACAGCAAAATCTTCACCTACTTGTTTTCTTATTTCTCTAATCACTTCTACGGCAAAACGAGTACGTTCTGCTAATGTTTTTCCACCATAATTATCAGTACGCTGATTTGTGGCATCCCAGAAAAATTGATCAATCAAATAATCGTGAGCACCATGAATTTCGATACAGTCAAAACCTAATCTCTTGGCATCAGCGGCAGCTTTTCCAAAAGCTATGATTGTATTTTCGATATCATTTGTTGTCATCGTAGTACCATTGTTAAAACCTGGTCTATTTAGTCCTGATGGTCCTTCAAAAGGTACTGATGGAACCCAACCGGAATGGTGATTGTCCATAATTCCCATGTGCCATAATTGTGGTCCCATCTGTCCGCCTGCAGAATGTACGCCATCAATCACTTGTTTCCATCCTGCCAGAGATTGATCACCATAAAAGTGGGGTACATTGGCATCATTAGATGAAGAAGGTCTATTAATTACAGTTCCTTCAGATAATAGTAAACCTACTTCGCCTTCAGCTCTTTTTTGATAATAAGCTGCTACAGCATCTGTTGGTACTCCATTTGGAGAAAATGAGCGCGTCATAGGCGCCATTACAATTCTATTTTTAAGGTTTAGCGTCTTCAATTGGAAGGGCGTAAACAAACTATTTGTATTCATATTATTTTATAGATTAGATTCGATTATTTTGCTGAGTGCTGTAAATGCTTTTTCGTTGCGCTTGTAATAGGTCCATTGTCCAACACGAGTAGATTCTATAAATCCAGCACGTTGTAGAATTGATAAATATTCTGAAACGGTTGATTGGGTTAGTCCTGCTTTAGCCTGAATTTGTCCTACGCAAACACCGTGTTCAAAACCGGAAGCTAGTTGTTCCGGAAAGTTTATTTCAGGTTCTTTTAACCATTCGAGCATCAGTAATCTCGACTTGTTTGACAACGCCTTAAATAGTTCTATGTGATCCATGGTACAAATATATCGACTTTTCCCGATATATCAATTTATTGTAAAATATTTAGGATATATTTAAGAGATAGAGTAGTTGACTATTTTGGTTCCCTGATTGTTGTACAGGGTGAATTTATCTGATACTATGAAAGAGAAGTACCTCAAGGTATTGGATAATCGGATAAAGAGATTCTAAATATTTACTTGTTTTTTACGGCTTTCCGTAAATTTATAAATTATTTAGTCTTTACATTTGTTCATAATCAGGCGTATCTACGTATAAATAATCGTGTTAAAATCATTTATATTTGGTAGGTTTGATAAATAAAGCGAATCAAGAATTGAAATCCTTTTTTTGTGCCTAAACACACATTTTGAACTCTTGATAAGGATAATTAACAAATTGCAATACATACTATGGCTTTAAGCTGGAATGAAATAAAAGATCGTGCACTACGATTTTCTAAAGAATGGGAAAATACTACCAACGAAGAAGCTGATGCTAAACCCTTCTTAGATGCTTTTTTTGATGTATTTGGTATTTCCCGAAAAAAGATTGGAACCTTTGAACATAGAGTAAAAAAACTTTCTGATGCGGATGGTTATATTGACCTACTCTGGAAAGGAACGATACTTGTAGAAATGAAAAGCCGAGGAAAGAACCTGGACAAAGCTTTTCAGCAAGCCATTGATTATACTCATGGATTAAAACAAAACGAATTACCAAAATACGTTTTAGTATGTGACTTCTATTATTTTAGATTGTATGATACAGAAGAACAAACGACATTAGAATTTACGCTAAATAACTTAGTCCAAAACATCCAAAGTTTTGGCTATTTATTGGGTTATCAAAAGAAAACGTACAAAGAACAAGACCCTGCCAATATAAAAGCGGCAGAATTGATGGGAAAACTGCATGACCGCTTGGAAGAAATTGGTTATGAAGGACACCCGCTTGAAGTATATTTGGTTCGAATATTATTCTGTTTGTTTGCAGAGGATACTACCATTTTTGACAAACAACAATTTCAAGATTTCATAGAAAATAGAACTGCCGATGATGGAAGCGATTTAGCCGGAAAAATTCAAGAACTGTTTCAAGTGTTGAATACACCCAAAGAAAAACGCTTTAAAAATCTAGACGAACAATTAAATGATTTCCCGTATGTAAATGGGAAGCTGTTTGAAGAAGTCTTACCTTCTGCCAGTTTTGATACTAAAATGCGATTGGCTCTTTTGGATTGTTGTTATATCGATTGGAGTAAAATTTCGCCCGCTATTTTTGGTTCGATGTTTCAAAGTGTAATGAACCCTAAAGAACGTAGAAACTTAGGAGCGCATTACACCAGCGAAAGCAACATCCTGAAACTAATAAAACCTTTGTTTTTAGACGAACTTTGGACAGAATTTGAAAGTATCAAAGGAAACAAAAACAAATTACCTGAATTTCATAAAAAAATCAGCCAATTAAAATTTTTAGATCCCGCCTGTGGTTGTGGTAACTTCCTTGTGATTACCTACCGTGAATTGCGTTTATTAGAACTGGAAGTATTGCGGGCGACTTATAAATCTGGACAAGGAGTTTTGGATATTCGAGAGATTATATGGCTCGATGTAGATATGATGGCAGGAATTGAATACGAGGAATTCCCCGCTCGTATTGCCGAAGTAGCCATGTGGTTGATGGATCACCAGATGAATATGATGATTAGCAATGAATTTGGACAATACTTTGCGCGTTTGCCATTGAAAAAATCAGCAAGAATTATTCATGGAAATGCACTTGAAGTTAATTGGGAAGAAGTGATTGCTAAAGACAAACTATCTTTTATCATTGGTAATCCTCCATTTATTGGTTCAAAAATAATGAGCCAATTTCAGAGGAACCAAATTGTAAAAGAATTTGATAACATTCAAGGATGTGGTGTTTTAGATTATGTAACAGGTTGGTATTTAAAAGCTGCTAAATACATTCAGGATACTAAAATAAAAGTAGCTTTCGTCTCCACTAATTCTATTGTTCAAGGAGAACAAACCAGCATCCTCTGGGGGCAAATGCTAAATAAATATGCTATCAAAATTCATTTTACGCACCGTACTTTTAGATGGAGCAATGAAGCGAAAGGAAATGCGGCTGTATATTGCGTGATTATAGGTTTTGCTAACTTTGATACTAATGATAAACGAATATTTGAATATGAGAATATCAAAGGAGAAGCTCACGAAATAAAAGCCAAGAATATTAATCCTTATTTAATCGACGCAAAAGATTCTTTTATCACTAAAAGAACAAATCCACTTTGTAACGTTCCCAAAATGTATAAAGGAAGCCAACCTACAGATGGAGGCTATTTTCTTTTTACAGAAAATGAAAAAAATGAATTTCTATTGAAAGAACCTAAAGCTATAAACTTCATTAAACCTTTAATTTCTGCACATGAATTCATAAATGGGGAGAAAAGATATTGCTTGTGGTTAGTAAATGCCGAGCCGAGTGAATTGAAGCAAATGCCTCATTTGCTAAATAGAATTGAAGGTGTTAGATCGATGAGATTAAAAAGCACAAAACAAGCTACTGTAAAATGGGCTGATCAACCGACTCTATTCACAGAAAATAGACAACCAAAAAGTAAATATATTTTAATTCCTTCACATTCATCTGAAAACAGAAAGTATATTCCAATGGGTTTTATGACCGAAAATGACATTCTAAATAATTCCTGCTTGTCTATTCCAAATGCAACACTTTATCATTTTGGAATTTTACATTCAATAATGCATTTATCTTGGATTAAAACAACTTGTGGTAGAATAAAAAGTGATTTTAGATATTCAAATGAAATAGTTTACAATAACTATGCTTGGCCAGAAAATCCAACTGAAAAGCAAATAAAAAGTATTGAAGAAAAAGCGCAAAACGTTTTAGATGTTCGAGCTTCATTTCCTGCTAGTTCCTTAGCTGATTTATACAGTCCGTTAACAATGCCGCCAGCATTAGTAAAAGCGCATAATGAATTAGACAAAGCTGTAGATGCAGCTTACAGTAAACAAACCTTTAGCAGTGAAGCCAAACGTATGGAGTTTTTGTTTGAGTTGTATGAGAAATATACGGCTGGGTTGTTTGTAAAGGAGAAGGGTAATAATGGTAAAAAGAAATAATATGATTATACTAAAAAACAAAAAGAAAAGTATTGAAATTGAATTAGATAAATCAAAAATTATTTCAGCAAATATTAATGGCGAAATAATTAAAGATGATAATCCAAAACTTGAATTATCTAATGGTAGTAGAAAAATGACTTTAGAAGAGTATGTGGAAAAAGAAAAACGAGACTTTTATACTAACCTACTCCAAAATCAGTATAGTGAAATAGAAAATATTGTTATTCTTTCAGGAGCAGGTTCTTCAGTTGAAATTGGAGAGATTAATAAAGGTTTAATAATGTCTGATTTATGGGCTGCATTTGAAAAAGAAAAAAAAACTGAATTAGATACATTAATTCAAGAAACTGGGTTTGATAGTACCAGTAAAAATTTGGAGTTACTTCTATCTGAAGCAGGAAAGTTTAATAGTGTTAAAAGAAATCTTGACAAAGAAATTTTAGAAGTAAAAAATTTTATTGTCGAGAAGTGTACTCTTAAATTACCCAATAATTCTCCTCATAGAAAATTTTTAGATAAAATTACATTAAGATCACAGAAATATCCAAGAGTCAAAATTTTTACTCTAAATTATGATACATTGTTTGAACAAGCTGCAAGAGAAAGTATGTTTACCGTTATTGATGGTTTTACATTTTCTAATCCTAGAGAGTTTAACGGAAAATATTTCGACTATGATATTATAGAAACGCGTCATAATAGGCAAGATAAAAAGGATAGTACAATTTCAAAACTTTTCTATCTTTTTAAAATGCATGGCTCTTTGAGTTGGCAAAAAGTTGATAATAAAATTACTCAGGCTGATGAAAAAAGTATCAAAATTGATAATAGAGTAATGGTGTTTCCTCAGGACAGTAAATATGAGCACTCTTATGAACAACCTTATTTTGAAATGATGGCACGTTTTCAGCAAGCTTTGCGAACTGAAAACACATTATTGATTACAATAGGATTCAGTTTTATAGATAAGCATATATCATCAGTAATATTAGAGTCTTTAAAACAAAACCCTTCATTAAATCTAATGGCTTTTAGTTATCCAGAAGTTATTCCAAATGGTAATGAATATCAAAAAGAATTAAATACAATAGCGGAACATTATGAACATGTTACACTTGTTGCTGAAAAGTTTGAAGATTTAGCAAATGAATATCCTAAAAACAATGCACATAAAAGAAACGATATTATTGAAGAATTAGCTAAAGTTTTAAAATCAAAAAAGTAAATGAATCCATATTCAGAAAGTAGATTTATCGGTTTTGTCTCAATGGTTTCTCCATTACAAACAAAAGTTCATTTCCCATCTTCTGTATTATTAAAGAAATTTTTTAATGCAGACAAAGGATATCATGCAATTACAGGAAAATATATTGTAATTGAAGGAACCGGAGTAGGTTTTTTGGGAAAAATAACTGAGATTGCTTTGCCTGAAAAAGAACGTTTTGAATTAACCGAAGCTAAATTTGAAAAAGAAGTTTTTCACCCAACAGGAAAAGTCGAAATTTTACTTTGCTTTGACAACTATAAACTAAAAGCAAAAAAGGGATTAGACCAATTGCCTCCAGTTAGTGCAAAAGTATATTTATGTTCAGATGAATTTTTAGGTTCATTACTTACTGAGTTTGGAGTTAAAGATGGCTTAAAACCAATTACAATTCCATTAGCTAGTTTACCCGATAATGAAAATCATAAAATAAATGTTTCTTCACAAGCCTTGTTTGGAAGACATTGCGCAGTAGTTGGAACTACAGGTGGTGGAAAAAGTTGGACAATTGCAAAACTAATTGAGCAAGTTGTTGAGCAAAATGGAAAAGCAATTTTAATTGATGCTACAGGGGAGTATGAAACATTGAGTAATGGAAATAAAAAAATTAAGTATTTATCTTTTATTGATGGAACAAATCCAACTTATTTTGATTACAAATCAATGAGAGAAAGCGATTTGATTGCAATGTTCCGTCCTGCAGGTCAAGTTCAATTACCAAAGTTTCAAGATGCAATTAGATCACTTAGATTAAGAGAATTAATATTAAGCGATACTTCATTAACAAAGGACGAGCCAATCATCAAAGAAATACTTTCATATACTGATATAACAAGTGGCGGTAGTAATAAGTGCTTTTCAAAGCAACATAGAGAACGTAGTACATTTTCTCTAGCTTTTGAAAAGTACCCAGAAGTAAACAATGAAGATTGTAGATTTGATATAAACCATTTAAATAGACAAATAAATTTAGAATGTGTGTATGAATATCCATTTAGCAATGAGATGAATAACATATCACTAATAACAGGAAAAAAACCAACAATTAGAGACTTTGGAAATATAAATGATAGAGATTTAGGAAACTGTCATTCTTTAATTGCTAGGATTAAATCATTATTGTTAAATAAAAATTTTTCAAAAACATTAGGATTCAGAAAGATGGGCAGTCCTTTTTTAGAAATAACTTCTGAATTTGAAAATTTTTTTGATGATAAATCTGAGGAAAATATTTTAATAATTTCAGTTGAGAAAGTTTCAACTGAAGGAAATCTTCGTGAAATATTAGTAAATGCAATTGGTAGATATTTACTAGAAAGTGCATTGAACAAAAAATTTAAAGACAATAGTAAAAAAAGCCTTTTGTTGTTTTTAGATGAAGCGCATTTATTTTTAAATAAAAGAATTAAAGATGAATATTCTATAGAAGTTGAGTTAGATTCATTTGATAGAATTGCAAAAGAATGTAGAAAGTTTGGTTTGTTTTTAGTTATTTCAACACAAATGCCAAGAGATATTCCACGGGGGGTTTTAAGCCAGATGGGAACATTCATTGTTCATCGATTAATCAACCAACAAGACAGAGAGGCTATTGAGTTTGCTTGTTCTGATGCTAATAAAAGTGCCTTGTCATTTTTACCAATCCTAAGTTCTGGTGAAGCAATGCTTACCGGAGTTGATTTTCCAATGCCAATGATTTTGAAAATCACAGAGCCAAATATTAAACCCGATTCTAATACTCCAAGTGTTTTTTAAAAGATGAATAAAACACAACAAGCATCACCAATAGAACAAAACGAATATGTCAAAGACAACTTTGGTAAACACGTTTATATTCTTGATGTTGAAAGTGGTCAAAAACGTGATTCCATATTCCGATAAAAAACAAATATTAATTTAGTATGAAATCTAAAAAGACACCCAAAATCCTTATGTAGCGGATTTACAATCCGTTTTAGTAAAGGGATTTTCAAAAGAATATTGTTTTATTCTTATTTTACTAATACTGTTAATTACTATTAAATTTCACTTATAAGTGAAATATTTATTTATCTTTGCACTCTCAATACAACTATGGAATGTACAGTAGTAAAACTTGAAAACTTTAGTGGAACACATTCATCCATATATTCCGTGTATATTGAAG
Organism: Flavobacterium pasteuri; assembly: GCF_048286615.1. NCBI lineage: Bacteria > Pseudomonadati > Bacteroidota > Flavobacteriia > Flavobacteriales > Flavobacteriaceae > Flavobacterium > Flavobacterium pasteuri. Next base: position 285,407 of record NZ_JBLVPN010000003.1, read on the forward strand.
AGGAAGAAAAAACATTATTTGACAAATTCATTGAAGAGAATATTTCAGCGTATAATCTTGAAATAAAAGACATCGTTCAAAGGCTACTTACCATTGGAAAGAAAACAGGAGCAAGGGAGCAGTTTTTCAAAATAAACGAGGGTGTTCCTGGAGACGGTGTTTGTGCGTTATATGACGACCCAAATTCTAAATTAAGATTGTATTGTATTAGATATGGTAATGATATTGTTATTTTAGGTGGAGGTGGTTTTAAACCTAAAACAATAAGAGCATTACAAGAAGATAAAAAACTAGAAGCAGAAAATTATTTTTTAAGACATCTTTCAAAAGAAATTACTCAAAGATTAAAAGATAAAGATATTACTAAACCCAACTTTATGGATTTTGAAGGGGATTTAACCTTTAATTTTGAAGATTATGAAATCACCAAGATTCAGTAAAAATAAATAAAAACGGAAAATGAGGATACCATATTCCAATAAAAAACAAATAGTAACTTCGTATGAAATCTAAAAACACACCCAAAACCTACAATAGCCCCTTATTAGATTCTCTTATAGCAACTATTTCTAATGAAGAATTAGAAAGAACAGAGCGTAAAATGAGATTGGCAATTAAAATTGCAGAGGCTATTGAAGCTACTGGCTTAAAAAAATCGGAATTTGCCAAAAAAATAAATAAGAACAATTCAGAAATAAGTAAATGGCTAAGCGGTACACATAATTTTACTACCGACACACTGTTGTTATTGGAAGATGTGTTGCCTATTAAATTGGTGGATTCAGAACTTAATGAAAAGATAGCCATAAAAAATGTGCATATTGAAGTTGCATCTTCTGGTGGACTTAAGAGAAGTTTTAATTTTTCCAGCTTGCTTAATTTTACAAAGCTAGATATAGCGCATTCTTATTCATTAACAGCGTAAACATGGATATATCACAAAATATCAATTTTAGATTAAAGAACATCGAAATTGCTCAGTCAAGTTTAACGGCTATAGATTATGCACTTCCGGATGATGTTATTTTTAAATTCAATATCAATATAGAGCATTTGGTTAATATCGATCAAAATTTGAATGTTATTAAACCAACCGTTGCCATTTTTGTAGAAGATGAGCAATCTATTTTAGCCAATCTTTCGGTTAACTTGGTATTTGAAATTGAAGATTTAGCAAATTATGCGATTGAAAAAGAAGTAAAATTGCCTTCTGATATAATAATAGCTATGAATTCAATATCTATTTCAACGCTTAGAGGTATTATGTTTTCGACATTTAAAGGCACTTATTTGCATAATGCCATTCTACCGGTGATAGATCCTAAATCTTTTCATGTAAATAAATAAAAGATAGTATTGTAAGAAAATTCAAATTTCTATTGGCTTTTGTCTTTAGTGATTTTTTTTGTCGTTACCTCATTCATATGAATTAAGGAAGTACGGACTTTCTTATATAAATAAGGCATAAGATGCTTATAAAAGAAAGAGTTTTTAACACTTAAATAATCAACAAAATTGCAGCTAAAAATAAAAAACCTTGTAATTTAATTGATTACAAGGTTTTCTGTGGAGTCGCCGGGAATCGAACCCGGGTCCAAACAAGCAACTAAAAAGCTTTCTACGCGCTTATTTCCTGATTGGGTTTTCGATAGAGTGCTAGGCCAGAAACAGCCACACAATACTTATCTTCTTAATTTCGAAATCCACCCGAAGCTTATGGAAATCTAGGTTTAAATTTACGATTCACCTTTATCGACCGCTATAAACCAAAGCTTTCGAGGTAAATCCTGCTTCCCTATCTGATAGGGACGAGGCTAATCTTACTATGATTCAGATTATGCAGCAAGAGCGTAGTTTCCTTCGCCGTGTATGTGTTTTGAAACCTTTTATTAACGAGAATTGTCCCAGTTCTCGACGTGCTTACTTCTCAATTCGACTTGCTGTCAAAACCAGTCGACCCCTTTTTTATTTAAAAATCCAAAATTTGAATTTTGAGTTTGCAAATGTACACTTTTAAACTTGAATTACGACTGCTAAACTTCTAACTCTATTTCAAAAATCATTCCTAAAAGACTATTCATCACTTATTTTGAACGGATAATCACCAAATAAAACAGCTAACTTCCTTACATCGTATGTTTTTCGGGTAAATTTATTGGATAACGCAATTATGGTAACACTTTCTTTTTTCAAAGTAATGTATGTTGAGGTATTGCCATGCCACCAGCCATTATGAAAATAAAAGTTTTGACCCGTTTCCCAGTTGATCATTCTGATACCAAGACCGTAGTTTTTTGTCCCTTTGCGTTCGTTGCTGTAGCCTTTATATACTAGATTTAGCAACTTTGGTGTTAGGAAAGCGGAACTATTTCTTGCTCTATCAAATTTTAATAAATCACCAGGCGTAGAGTAGATGTTTTTATCTCCATAAATAGCATCTAAATAATCCTTTCCAATTTCGACTTTATTGCCTTTATAGGAAGTAACAGCAGTGTCTTTATCTCTTTCATAATCAAAAACATAGGTGTTTTTCATGCCTAATGGTTCAAAAATGATTTGTTTCATGGCATCTTTGTAAGGGAGTTTTGTAATTTTTTCAATAATTAATGCCAACATGGCATAATTAGTATTACAATAACTAAAACGAGTGTCGGTTTTGAATTCTAAACCAATATCCTTTGTGGCCATGATAGTCAGGATATCTTGATTGGTCAATATGTTATGTCTATCCCAGATGGTTTTGTCACGATCCGTAAAATAGGCATAATTACGCATACCACTTCTGTGATTCAGCAATGTTTGTATCGTAACATCAGGATACGGAAACTCTATCAAGATGGTATTTACCTTTTGATCTAAGTCAAGTCTTTTTGCATTTACGAGTTTTAAAATAGCGGTTGCTGTAATAACCTTGCTTACTGAAGCAATATGTAAAGGCGTATTTTTAGTAATTAATGTTTTGTCTCTAAAATTAGAGTAGCCTTCGTATTTTTCATAAATAATTTGACCATTTTTAGCAACTAGAAAACTTCCGTTTGCACTATTGTTTGGCCAGTTTTTTTTATAAAAAGAGTCAATGGATATCTTTTTTGAATTAATGAATTCGGCAGTTAGTTTTGTCTCCGGTTCACTTAACGGCTTCATCTTAGGTAATGTACTCTTTGGGAGCTGAGCATCATTTAATTCTATTTTCTTTTTCTCCTTATTGCAAGAACTTAAAACTAATAAGAGGAGGAATATATGTAGTATATTTGTTTTTTTTATAAAATTCATTTCAGTAGGGCTATAAGGGCAAATATATAGAAACAATGTGCTTTGATGAGGTTTTTTTTGAAACCTTAACACTATTTTATCAGTACAAGATAACTCCATTTTTGTATTATTATGGGGTTCAGGTAATAATAGTTTCTTGCTGGTTTATTTTCTATAAAAAATAAATTCAATTTAATTTAAATTGTTATATTTGTAACAAATAAACCAAATAAACCAAATAAAGTTATAATAAAGTTATAATAAAATAAACCAAAAGCATTAAAAAATATGAGATTCGGAATTTTAAAAGAAAGAAAAAACCCGCCTGACAGAAGAGTTATTTTCTCACCAGATGAATTGGCCAGATTGAAACAGCTGTATAAAGGTGCTTCTGTAAATGTAGAAAGTTCCGATATTAGGGTTTTTACAGATGAACAATATAAAAACTTAGGCATTGAAGTGACTAATGATATAAGTGATTGTGATGTTTTATTTGGAGTAAAAGAAGTTCCGGTAGAAAATTTAATTCCTAATAAAGCCTATTTCTTTTTTTCGCATACCATAAAAAAACAACCTTACAATAGAAAATTATTACAAGCCGTTTTAGAAAAAAACATTGATTTATATGATCATGAAACCATTGTAGATTCTCAAAATCGTAGGTTAATTGGTTTTGGACGTTATGCAGGAATTGTGGGTGCTTATAATAGCATTCGCGCTTTTGGAATAAAATTTGAATTATTTAAATTACCAAAAGCAGAAACACTATCCGGTAAAGAAGCCTTAATCACGCATTTAAAACGATTGGTTTTGCCTCCATTGAAATTTGTAATTACTGGAACAGGAAAAGTGGGTAACGGCGCAAAAGAGATTTTGGATGCCATAAAAATAAAAGAAGTTTCAGTTGAAAATTATTTGACAAAGAACTACACACAACCCGTTTACACTCAGATTGATGTTTTAGAATACAACAAACGTAAAGATGGACAAGTATTGGATTTCACGGATTTTTACGACAAACCACAAGAGTATATTTCTGATTTTAAGCGATTTACTAAAGTTTCGGATATTTACATTACAGGACATTTTCATGCCAATGAAGCTCCAGTAATTTTGACCCGAGAAATGCTTCAATCTAAAGATTGTAAAATTAAGATTGTTGCTGATGTTTCCTGTGATGTCAATGGTCCAATAGCCTGCACGCTTAGATCATCAACAATTGCAGAACCTTTATACGGGTATTTGCCAAGTGAAGATAAAGAAGTTGATGTTTTTCATCCTGCGGCAATTGTGGTGATGGCAGTTGATAATTTACCTTGTGAGTTGCCAAAAGACGCTAGTGAAGGATTTGGAGAAATGTTCATGGAGCATGTAATTCCTGCATTTTTCAACGGCGATAAAGATGGAATTTTACAAAGAGCCAAAATAACTGAAAATGGAAAACTGACTCCAAGATTTAGTTATTTACAAGATTACGTTGATGGGAAATAAATCCTTTTCTTTATAAATAGTAAACCTGCAATATAACGTTGCAGGTTTTTTTATGGAAATTTATTGGCTAACAATTAGCTTCATTTTAAAATATTATAAATCAATTAACACCTCAGAATTTAAGGACTTTGTGTAATTGCCTAATTTTGTTCAAAATTTAGAAATTTATAATGACTAAAAATATTCCAATTTCCCTACTAGAATTAGCAATAATTACCGAAAATAGCAATGCAAGCGAAACATTACAAAAAACAAAAGCGTTAGCGCAACTGGCAGACAGTTTAGGGTACTGCCGTTTTTGGTTGGCCGAACATCATAATATGGCACACGTAGCGAGTTCTGCCACGGTAGTTCTGATAGGTTATATTGCCAGTCAAACGCAAAATATCCGTGTGGGTTCCGGTGGTATCATGTTGCCGAATCATGCTCCGTTAATTATTGCGGAACAATTTGGTACACTCGAAATACTATATCCCAATAGAATTGATTTAGGATTAGGAAGAGCACCAGGAACAGATGGGTTAACCGCACAAGCGATTCGAAAAGATTTCTTTGAACAATCACAACTATTCCCTCAAAATGTTGCCGCGCTACAGGAATTTTTTTCGGAGGATAATGCTACTGCAAAAGTGCGCGCTTTTCCTGCCGAAGGAACTAATGTTCCCATTTGGATTTTAGGTTCCAGTATGGATAGTGCTGCTTTAGCTGCTGCCAATGGATTGCCGTATGCCTTTGCAGGACATTTTGCGCCGAAACAAATGTATCAGGCATTTCAGTTTTACCGAGATAATTTTGAACCTTCGGAGTATTTAGACCAACCCAAAACGATGGCTTGTGTAAACGCAATAGCTGCAGATACAGATGAAGAAGCGGAAAAATTATCCACGAGTTTGACTCAAATGTTTCTGAATTTGATTCGGAATGATAGAAAGCCTTTACAACCGCCAGTTGATTCGCTCGATGGAATTATGCGTGAAGAAGAACATTTTCATGTAAACCAAATGACTGCTTGTTCATTTGTAGGAAGCAAAGAAAAATTAGTTACCGAATTGAAGCAATTTATTGAATATACGCAAATTGATGAATTGATGATTACGAGTCCAATTTTTAATCATGAAGATAAATTGAAAAGCATTCGAATCATGAAGGAAGTAATGGATTCAATTAATAAGAAATAGCATTTGATAGCTTTTTAAAAACAAAAAATCCCTGCAATGTAAATTGCAGGGATTTTAATTTAGAACTCATTAATAATTAACAATTCATCATTGATAATTAATTATTTAAGGCTTCCCACCATATCTTCGGGTTTAACCCAAGCATCAAAATCTTCTGGAGTTACGTATCCTAAACGTACTGCTTCTTCTTTTAATGTTGTTCCGTTTTTATGTGCAGTTTGAGCAATTTCAGCTGACTTGTAATATCCTATTTTAGTATTCAAAGCTGTAACTAACATCAATGAATTGTCAACCAATTCCTTGATGCGTTTATAGTTAGGTTCAATACCTTGTGCACAATGTTCGTCAAATGACATACAAGCGTCACCTAATAATCGTGCTGATTGCAAGAAGTTTGCAGCCATCAATGGTTTGAAAACATTCAATTCATAATGTCCTTGCATTCCTCCAACAGATATTGCAACATCATTCCCCATAACTTGTGCGCAAACCATAGTCAATGCTTCACATTGTGTTGGGTTTACTTTTCCTGGCATGATAGAAGAACCTGGCTCGTTTTCTGGAATAAGGATTTCTCCAATTCCTGAACGTGGTCCAGAAGCTAACATACGTACATCATTGGCAATTTTATTCAATGAAACTGCTAGTTGTTTTAAAGCTCCGTGTGTTTCTACGATAGCATCGTGTGCTGCTAAGGCTTCAAATTTATTTTCGGCAGTTACAAATGGATGACCTGTAAATTCAGCGATGTATTCCGCTACTTTTACGTCATATCCTTCTGGTGTATTTAATCCAGTTCCTACAGCTGTCCCTCCTAAAGCCACTTCTGATAAGTGTGCCAAAGTATTTTTAACCGCTTTTAAACCGTAGTTCAACTGCGCTACATATCCTGAAATTTCCTGTCCTAATGTTAGTGGAGTAGCATCCATTAAATGCGTACGACCAATTTTTACCACATTGTTGAATTCAACTGCTTTTGCATGAAGTGTATCTCTTAGTTTTTCAACTCCGGGAATGGTAACTTCAACAACTGCTTTATACGCTGCAATGTGCATTCCGGTAGGGAAAGTGTCATTTGAAGATTGTGATTTATTCACATCGTCATTGGCTTTAATGAATTGTTCGCCTTCGCCAATGTTGAATCCCTTAAGAACTTGCGCACGATTAGCAACAACTTCATTTACGTTCATGTTACTTTGTGTACCTGAACCCGTTTGCCAAATCACTAATGGGAATTCGTTATCTAATTTTCCGGCTAAAATTTCGTCACAAACAGCACCAATAGCATCGCGTTTTTCGACTGGTAAAACACCTAAATCACAATTAGCATAAGCCGCTGCTTTCTTAAGATAAGCAAAACCTTCAATAATTTCTTTTGGCATGGAAGCCGATGGACCTATTTTGAAGTTGTTTCTTGAACGTTCTGTTTGTGCGCCCCAATATTTATCAGCTGGAACTTGCACTTCACCCATGGTGTCTTTTTCTATTCTGAATTTCATTTCTTGTTATTTAAAAATAATTATGTCGTTTACTACGTTTTAGCCCCGATGATCCCGAAGCTTCGGGAGAAATCCTTTTCTTTTTTCTGTCAAAAAGAAAAGATTAGAGTGTACAGCGGGAAACAGCTCCAAATTCTGAGCTCAAAAATACGGATAATTCCTTTTTTATAAAAATTGATTGGTAGTTTTTATGTTTTTTTATTGGTACGAAAAGGAATTAAACTTACATTTGTGGCTACATTCAAAAATTCCGGAAAACATGTTTGAATTTTCACAGTACTTAGGCTTTTTACTTTTCTTAACCATTCTTACTATAGGATTTTGGTTGATGTTTTTTCTTGTAGGTTTCGTTCAATATTGGATTGGTGGAGCTTTATGGGAAAGATATAAAGAAAGAAAAGCGAAGAAAGAACAATCAGTTTAATCTGTTTGTTAAATAAAAAAAGGACTCATTTTCATGGGCCCTTTTTTTTATGGATTAAAACAATCTCCTATTTTACTAAAGGAAAAGGACCCATTTACACAAGTCCTTAATTTTTTATCCTTGAAAATCTCCTTCATTTTCACCTTGATTTCGCTTAGGTTGTTGTTCTCTTTCGTTTTTCTGTTTGTTAAAACGATATGTGAACGATAAGCTGAACTGTCTTTCTCTCCATTGCATTTCGCTGTAAGAACTTACTATTCCAGGAAGATTACTTTCCATGATTCTTTTTCTGGAATTTAATACATCACTTACGTTGAATGATAGCGTTCCTTTGTCTTTTAAGACGTCTTTACTGAATGCTATGTTTGCTGCAAAAATTCCTAAGCTTCTTCCTTGTGCATTATTTTGTGGACCATTATAGGTTGCATTAGTCTGCCAGTCGATTTTGTATGGTAATGTGATTTTAGATGTTAGTCTTGTAGACCATGAAGTTGCTACGTTATCAAAATTTTGTACAATTTCAGTATTGTTAAAATCTGTATAGGTAAAATCTCCCTGCGTTTCGTTTCTGAAGAAATTGAAATTACTGTTTAATTTCCACCATTTATATGGAGAATAGTTTAATGTAAATTCAAATCCTGTTCTATATTCAGTTGCCAAGTTGATTGGAGAACTGATTAAGATAGGTGTTCCGTTAATAAAATCACCTGATTCTCTTCTTGCAAATTGAAAAACATCAGTAGTTTTATTTACATACAGGGAAGTATTGAAGGTTAATTTGTCCCATCTTTTGATGTAACCAAAATCAATAGCATCTGAAAATGCTGGATCTAAATCTGGATTTCCAACAAAAATGTTGATGTTACTCGACAAGTTGCTGAATGGGTTCAACATTCTTCCTCTTGGTCTTTGAATTCTTCGGCTATAGCTTAAAGAAGCACTACTTTTATCTGATATTTCATAAGTGAAGAAAGCACTTGGGAAAAAGTTATTGTATTTTTTAGTGTTGAAATCATTAGTTGCTAATTGATTGATTTCAATATTAGAATCCTCAAAACGTAAACCAAATAGAGCTGAAAATTTATTGATTTTTACACCATATTGAGTGTAAAGCGCATTTACTTTCTCCTTGTATTCTAATGTATTGGTGAAGTTTTCATTGATTACTCCATCATTTTCAACTCTATAATCGGTGAGTAATTCTGAGAAATCACCACGGTAACCTGCCTCAAATTGACTTCCTTTTCCAAGAGGTAAAACATAGTCCATTTGAAGTAAACTTCTGCTTTGAGTTTGATTGTTGATGGTATTGTCAAATTTTACCACACTTGTATTTGTGGCTGTATCTGTAATTAATGCATCGTTGATGTCATCATTAGTTGAGAAGGAACCGTCAAATGTTAATTTATGACCGTCTTTTTTAAATCTCTTAGTGAAGTTTGTGGCAAATTCTACGTTTTCACTGTCGCTATTTTCTAAATTGATGCGATTACGGGTGTAGTCATAATTAAATCCTGAATCATAATTATTTTGGAAAACGTTGTCAACGTTGTTACCATTACTTTTTCGGTAGTTGAAGGTATTGGTCCAGGAAATGCTTTCGCTTAGATACCATTCCATTCCAAAGTTTCCATTATACCCTTTATTATCTCTTTCGTTATCTCTAGTTTCATTTACATAATTTCGAGTTGAATTGTCAGCGTTTAAATATCTTGAATCTGTAAATGCATTTCCAGGATTGCTGCGATCATTGTATCCTTGAGTAGTAAAAAGATTAAAGTTCTTAGATTTATAGTTTAAGGTACCGCTTAAACCGTATGCTTCAGGATATCCTGTTGAAGCTATAAAAGTTCCATTTAAACCTTGATTTTTACCTTTTTTCAAGATAATATTTAATAAACCACCGCCACCTTCGGCATCATATCGTGCAGATGGATTGGTAATAACTTCTACTTTGTCAATTGCATCAGCTGGAATTAATCGCAAGGCTTCAGCAATATTAATAGCATTTGAAGGCTTGCCATCAATAAGAACTCTGACATTTTCATTTCCACGCAGGCTTACATTTCCTTCGACATCCACAGCAACAGAAGGGATGTTGTCTAAAACATCACTTACAGTTCCTCCTTTTACCATAAGGTCATTCCCTACGTTATAAACTTTTTTATCTAATTTGATTTCAACAGTTGTTTTCTCAGAACGTATAACAACTTCATTCAATTGATTCGCATCCTCATCTAAACTAATTAGACCTAAACTAGTACTTTTTTGAAGGTTCTTTTGTTTAATTTCGTTTACTTTAAAAGATATAAACTCAATTTTTATATCATAAACACCCGGTTTAATCTCAATATCAAATTCCCCATTTAGATTTGTAATTCCACCAGCAACTGGTTTTGGATTGTTTGGAATTAAAAAAGTAATTGTTGCGTATTCAAGTGGTTGTTTGCTTATTTTCTCAATTACCTTACCTGTTATTTTAATTTTTGGAATTGCAGGACCTTGCGGTGCTTGAGCAAAACTAAACAGGGTCGTAAAAAAGAGAACAAGAATTAAAACGGATTTCATTTTTTTCATTTTTTAAAAACTTTGGTTATGAGTTTTAGATTGTAAAAGTAGGATTTGGTTTAATACTAAAAATCACAAAAAAATGTTAATTAAACTAACCCGCATTTTATAAAATAAATGATTCCACTTTTTCTAAATCACGCCCTATTATTGCTGATTTTCCATTGATTACAATAGGTCTTTCAATTAGAATTGGATTAGAAATCATGGCTTCAATAATTTGTTCGTCATTCAATTTTTTGTTTTTAAAATTTTCTACCCAAATTTTTTCTTTTTGACGAACTAATTCAATTGGTTTCATGTTTAATTTTTCGATAATAGCAGACAGTTCTTCAAATGAAGGAGGGGTAGTCAGATAATTGATGACTTCAAACTCTTTTTTTGAGTTTTCCACAAATGCGAGACAGTTTCTGGATTTTCCACAGCGTGAATTATGGTATATTTGTATCATATGGATTAATATTGGATTATTGTAAATAGATATCTCGAGAATTAGTATTGATGTAACAAAAGTACTATTTGCTCAACTAATTAAGTATAAAAATAAAACGAAAAATAGATGTTTATAGAACAAGGAATAAAATCAGATAATAAGTTTTGGAAATATATTTTAGGTTCTTTCATAATAATTTGCGCTTCATTTGTGGGGCAGTTGCCGCTTTTGATAGGCGTTTTATATGAAACAATGTATAATGGAAAGCCTTATCCAACAAGTAATGAAGCGGTAATGCGTTTTTTTGATTCAAATCTGACTTTGTTTTTAATACTGATTTCATTTGTTTTTATTATGCTTGGGATAGTGTTAGTCGTCCGTAGTTTACACGGACAAACGTTGCTTTCAGTAACAACATCAAGAGCTAAAATAGATTGGAAAAGAGTTGGATTTTCTTTTATGATTTGGTCGGTTTTTACAATTGTATCCACGTTACTTTTTTATTTTTCTAATCCCGATGATTTTGTTGTCAATTTTAAACCAATTCCATTTGCAATATTAGTGGTAATAGGAGTGCTTCTAATTCCAATTCAAACCAGTTCAGAAGAATATATTTTTAGAGGATACTTAATGCAAGGATTTGCTAATCTTGCCCAGAATAAATGGTTTCCGTTATTGATGACTTCGGTTATCTTTGGAGGAATGCATATTTTTAATCCTGAAGTGGCTAAAATAGGGTATATAGTACTTGTATATTATATAGGAACGGGGCTTTTACTGGGAATTGTTACATTGATGGATGAAGGAATGGAGCTGGCTTTAGGATTCCATGCTGCGAATAATTTAGTTGGTGCTTTACTCGTTACATCAGATTGGTCTGCATTTCAAACCAATTCTATTTTTAAAGATATTTCGGATCCCTCAGCTGGATTAGATGTTATACTGCCGGTAGTTCTTATTTACCCAATACTTTTATTTATCTTTAGTAAAAAATACAATTGGACCAATTGGAAAGAAAAATTAACTGGAAATATTTAAATAATAAAATTGTTCAATAATTTAAAAATAAACCTATCATGATCGATACAATAACATATCATAATGTCCATAACCTCTTTAAATTAAATGGGTTTCATCTGAATCGAAATGATTTGTGCAGAGTAGCGTACAGTTTTATAAAAGAAGGAGACGAATTCGAAAAATCAGTGGGAGACTTTATACTCGATTGGTTTGATAATAAATCGTATGTAGAAATGAATACTTCTGGAACTACTGGAACTCCAAAATTGATTCGTGTTGATAAACAAGCGATGGTTAATTCAGCAATTGCTACGGGTGATTTTTTCGATTTAAAACCTGGAGATAAAGCATTGCATTGCTTACCTACTAAGTATATCGCAGGAAAAATGATGTTTGTGAGAGGTTTTATTCTGGGGCTTGATGTTGATTTTGTTGCGCCAAGTTCTCATCCTATGTTGCAAAACGATATTAAATATGATTTCGTAGCGATGGTTCCTTTACAAGCTCAAAACTCTTTATCAGAATTAAAGTATGTAAAAAAGATGATTGTAGGTGGCGCAAAAATGAACAATACCCTTGAAAAAGAACTTTCTAAATTGAAAACAGAAGTGTATGAAACCTACGGTATGACGGAAACGATTACTCACATTGCAGCCAAAAAAATAGGAGAGGACGTTTTTTCAATTTTACCAAATATTAAAATTAGCCAAGATGAAAGAAATTGTCTGGTGATTGATGCTTTAAAAATTTCTGATGATTCGATTGTTACAAATGATTTAGTGGAACTTGTAGGTGAAAATCAATTTATTTTTTTAGGACGTATTGATAATGTAATAAACAGTGGTGGAATCAAATTAATTCCTGAAAAAATAGAAGATAAGTTATCCGATAAAATTAACTCAAGATTTTTTGTAGCTGGAAAACAAGATGCTGTTTTGGGTGAAAAATTGGTTATTGTTATTGAAGGGGAACAACAAATATTGGATCACACTATTTTTGATGGTTTAGATAAATATGAAAAACCAAAAGAAGTTTTTTATGTTTCTAAATTTTCTGAAACCGAAAACGGGAAGATAAAACGTAAAGAAATTATAGAAAGTATTTAAAATGCTAAAAAAAGCTTCCGTGAATTTTGGGAGCTTTTTTATTTAATTATTGCTGCATTTTAAAATAATAATCAGCTGAATTTTTCCCACTTCCGTAGAATAAGAAAAAGATATAAATTCCTAATATCAGTAATGCCAAAAGTAAATTTTGGGATTGCATTTCTCCCATAAAATTTACTACGATAGCACCTATTAATATAGGAAGTTGTGCTATTATTGCCCATCTTGTCATTAAACCAAAAGCAATCATTATACCACCTATAATATGTGCCGGAGCAATATAATGAACGAGGAACATTCCACCACCAATTCTGTCAATTGGCGATATTAGATCATTTAAATATTGGATGTTCGTTATAAAAGAGATTCCTTTCATAAACAAAAATACACCAAGTGCTATTCGTACCAAATCCACGGGTAAATAAGTGTGCGTATTCGCCCATTTATTTAAATTTTTTACGCGGTTCATAATACTATAGTTTTAAATATTTAACACTAAGTTACTGATTTTTAATAAAATAATATGTTGTTATTAAGGAAAACTAAACTTTGAATGTATTCTTTGTTAAAAAGCTTTGCCAGTTAACTTTTGCAAATAAAATACTATAAATACCGTCTTAATTTATAACTACAGCCTACGTAAAAAAGTTAAATTTTAAAAAATATTGAATAATTTCTAATAATTTGAAATGCCGTATTTAGTTTATAAATTGATAATTTATTCTTAAATCAAGTCTGTTTTGAGCATCACCATGAGCCAAAAAGTAAGTCAAATCCATAGATAAGTTTACTTTGGTTTTTTTGGGACTAGTGATAAATGACTTGCTAAAGTACACAGGGACATAATCCAAATAGTTGTTCACTCGCATACTTAGAAACAAAACCCAATCCAATTTCACCATCCTCATAAGAAAGTGCAAATTCTAATAATCCAAAAAAGTATTTTGAAATTAAATTAAACTGAACAATTGGTTTAAGACTGAATAAACTAAAATTACTGTATAAAGCTCTTTCTGCCATTGTGCTTTGAGGGGTAATAAGTGTTTGGGTATCGTTTTTTATGAGCCTATAATCATAATCGAATCGAAATCCGTGCCTTAATTTTTTAGTAATTATTTTTCCAGCTCTTATATTTATATCTACTGCAAGTCAATGACTTCGATATCTTTATATGTGTACAGGCAGCGATACGTTTGTACCCGTTTCTAAATCAAAGGTCTCTTATCCTTCGACAAAATAGTATTTTCCGTTTTAGTTTGTGCATCTACAAACTGCCCCACTAACAATAATTGTGTTATTAGTAAAACCAAAATCTTTTTCATTTTCTTTTAATTTTAGATAATTAAAAGGAATTAGGGTAAGACTTTTTAGGGCGCTAAAAATGCTTTTAGGAACTATTAATATAGTTCCTAAAAGCATTATTAACATACGAAATATAGGATTAAGTATTTATAAATGAGCAGTTAGACTTGAATTACGCCCAAATTAAATTTTTTCTCAATAGGAGAGTGGTTTGCTGCTTCAATACCCATAGAAATCCAGGATCTGGTGTCTAAAGGGTCAATTATCGCATCAGTCCATAATCGTGAAGCTGCATAATAAGGCGAAACTTGTTCGTCATACCTGGCTTTGATTTTATCAAAAAGAGCTTTCTCTTTGGCTTCATCAACTATTTCTCCTTTTGCTTTAAGCGAAGAAGCTTCAATTTGTGCCAATACTTTTGCGGCTTGTGTTCCGCCCATAACAGCTAATTCGGCACTTGGCCAAGCAAAAATTAATCTAGGATCATATGCTTTTCCACACATGGCATAATTTCCGGCTCCATAAGAATTTCCTACGATAACTGTGAATTTTGGCACAACTGAATTGGATACTGCATTTACCATTTTGGCACCGTCTTTTATAATTCCGCCATGTTCAGATTTGGACCCTACCATAAAACCGGTAACATCTTGTACAAATACTAAAGGAATTTTCTTTTGGTTGCAATTAGCGATAAAACGGGTCGCTTTATCCGCACTATCGGAGTAGATTACGCCTCCAAACTGCATCTCGCCATTTTTGGTTTTCACCACTTTTCGTTGGTTAGCAACAATTCCCACTGCCCAACCATCAATTCTGGCATAACCGGTAATAATGGTTTGTCCATAACCATCTTTATAGGCTTCAAATTCAGAATTATCAACCAGACGATTGATGATTTCCATCATGTCGTACTGTTCATTTCTGGCTTTTGGTAAAACGCCATAAATTTCTTTTTCGTCCAATGCTGGTTTTTCGGATTTTATTCTGTTGTAACCGGCTTTGTCAAAATCACCTATTTTGTCGACTATATTTTTTATTTTGTCTAATGCATCTTTGTCATCTTTTGCCTTGTAATCCGTAACGCCAGAAATTTCACAATGTGTTGTAGCTCCGCCTAATGTTTCATTATCGATGCTTTCGCCAATGGCAGCTTTGACTAAATAACTTCCAGCTAAGAAAATACTTCCCGTTTTATCAACAATCATGGCTTCATCGCTCATGATTGGTAAATAGGCACCACCGGCAACGCAACTTCCCATTACTGCAGCAATTTGAGTGATTCCCATGCTGCTCATTTGGGCATTATTTCTAAAAATGCGACCAAAATGTTCTTTATCAGGGAAAATCTCATCTTGTAAAGGCAAATAAACTCCGGCACTATCCACTAAATAGATGATTGGAAGACGATTTTCCATTGCAATTTCTTGAGCACGTAAATTTTTCTTTGCAGTTATAGGAAACCATGCACCCGCTTTTACGGTAGCATCATTAGCCACAACAATACATTGTTTTCCTCTTATATATCCTATTTTCACAACAACCCCACCAGATGGACAACCACCATGTTCTGCATACATTCCTTCACCAACAAATGCGCCAATTTCTATACATTTTGCTTTTGGATCCAATAAATAATCGATTCGTTCGCGTGCCGTCATTTTGCCTTCGCCATGTAATTTTTGGATGCGTTTTTCACCACCTCCTAACTTGACTACGCTTAATTTTTGTCGTAATGCTGAAAGTAAAAGTTTATTGTGGTCTTCGTTTTTGTTGAAGTTCAAATCCATGATGAAATAGTGTTAAAAAATTTTTGTGCTAAAATACAAAATCCAACTAAATAAATTTTATTATTTTAATTGGATTTTGATGAAAATCGAATATATGTTTAGTATTAAAACAAAAAAACAGAAGTTTATCTCTGTTTTTTTATGAATTTAATAAAAAAGTAAGTGTTTATTTTTTAGACTCATTGACAAGTCTTTTCAAAATTGCCCATTGTTTTAATGCGTCTCGAGCTTCAACAGCTGGATATCCTAACATAGTTTTTCCTGCCGGAATATCTCCCGTAACACCCGAACCTGCACCAACAATGGCACCATCGCCAATAGTGGTGTGGTCTTTTATAGAAGCGCTTCCGCCTATAATTACGCCGTTCCCTAAAGTTACGGATCCTGCAAGTCCACTGTTTCCAGCCATAATACAGAACTTACCTAATTTACTGTTATGACCTATTTGAACTAAATTATCAATTTTACAACCGTCACCTAAAACAGTAGAACTAAATTTCCCTCTATCAACACAGGAATTAGCGCCAATTTCGACATTGTTACCAATAATTACATTCCCAATTTGTGGGATTTTCACCAAACCTCTTTGAGGATCAGGACGAAAACCAAAACCATCTGCACCTATTGTAGCATTGGGATGTATAATACAATCATTCCCAATATGACATCGTTCTCTAACAACAGTTCCTGACCAAATTACAGTATTTTTTCCTATTGTACATTCATCAAGAATAGTCACATTTGGATAAATGGTCGTATTATCTCCAATTATAACTTTAGGTCCTATGTAGCAACCAGCACCAATTCGTACACCATTGCAAATAGTAGCCGTTGAATCAATTACTGCTGTTGGGTGAATGTCAATTGTAAATAATGGAGTTGGAGGTGCAAAAAGTTCCAATACCTGAGACATTGCTAAATCAGCATTTTTTACTTTTATGAAAGCCCTGTCTTCTCCGGGTTCTATAGATATATCTTCGTTGACAACCGCTACACAAGCTTTGGAAGCAGACCAAAATTTTTCGTATTTTTTGTTTCCAATAAATGAAATTTCAGATTCATTAGCGGCTTCAAGTTGTTCAGGCGCAGTAATACTTTGAAAAGTATTCCCGACTATTTCTCCTTTTAGAATCTCATTTATTTCTTGAATTGTATAGGATTTCATTAAGTATATATTGGATTTGGTTGTTTAATAATTATCAAATAAAAGAATTTAGTGTTAAAATTCCTAATCTTAATAATTTCTTTAACAAGATAAAAAAGTGTTAGTTATATAACTTAAAAAAATTAATTTACAACAAAAGGGAGTATTAAAAAATTAATTTTGCTAGTTAATATATGCTTGTATCTGATGAAATTATTTCAACTAAAATTTTCAATTCTTATAATCTTCTTTTCTTTTTGTTCAGTAAATGCTCAACTTCAGGCTTTGTTCAACAGTAAAACACAACTTCGGGATTTGACTGAACGTTGGGAATTAGATACCACTTCTGTTAGAGGAACATTTTTGGTCACTCCCTATAAACCCATGTATGTTTTACCCTTAAGATGGACAAATAATCCGAATGAAAGACCTTCTTCAGGAAATGTGGATCCTGATTATGTGGCTCCACCCGGGGTTGATTATGATAATATTGAGACTAAATTTCAGTTGAGTTTTAAGACTAAAATTTTACAAGGTATTTTTTGGGGGCATGGCGATTTATGGGTTGCTTACACACAAATATCACATTGGCAAATATACAATAATGATCTTTCAAGACCTTTTAGAGAAGTTAATTACGAGCCGGAACTAATTTTAAATGTTCCTGTTAAATTTAATTTTTTGGGTTTTAAAGCCCGAATGATTGGAGTGGCATTCAATCACCAATCTAATGGGAAGAGCGAGCCCTTTTCCAGAAGTTGGAACAGAGTTATTCTTCATGCAGGATTGGAACGCAAAAATTGGACAATTTATGTGAGGCCTTGGTTTCGTCTTCCAGCAGAGAAAGATGATAATCCGGATATTTCAGAATATGTAGGGCGTGGAGATGTGAATGTGATTTATACCCAAAATGGTAATATATTTTCTTTTATTGGTAGCCATAATCTAAATTTTAATTCAAAAACAAGAGGTAATTCATCCTTTTCCTGGTCGTATCCCATAAAAGATAACCTTAAGGGATATTTGTTGATCTCTCATGGATATGGTGAAACGCTAATTGATTATAATAATTTACAAACAACAATTGGAGTAGGAGTATCTTTGATAGAATGGCTATAAATTTTAAAGGAGCAATTCTTAAAATATCGTAAAAAATCTACAGAACGGTAATTAGTATACCAAATTTTACACGTGTTTCTTTGCCATCTATTTTGTCAAGAGTCCTTATCGAGGTAGTACGTTGTTCATAATGTGCCTGCTGGACTCTCTTCACAAATAGTATAATAAATCGCATTATCTGCAGATTGTAATTCTTTAAAGTACTCATTAAAATATACTTTTTCTTAGCAAAAAATTATACATAAAAAAATAAGACAAATAATGATAGTGAATTTTTCATCTTTATATAATTTTGTGGGTAAAAGTAATAAAAAATCCTACAATATAGCTTTAGCCTACTGTAGGATTAAATTTAATAGTAGAATATTGTTACTCTTCTTTTTGCCCCATCATCATTAGATAGGCTTTCAGAAATTCATCGATTTCTCCATTCATTACACCATCAACATTACTGGTTTCATAACCGGTTCGAACGTCTTTGACTAATTTATAGGGCTGCATCACATAATTTCTGATTTGAGAACCCCATTCTATTTTCATTTTCCCTGCTTCGATGTCTGCGCGTTGTGCTTGCTTCTTTTTTAACTCAATTTCGTACAATTGAGAGCGTAACATTTGCATGGCACGCTGTCTGTTATCTTGTTGCGAACGTGTTTCAGAACATTGTATTTGAATTCCGGTTGGTTTGTGAAACAATTGTACTTTAGTTTCTACCTTATTTACATTTTGTCCTCCCGCACCACTAGATCGCGAAGTCGTAATCTCGATATCAGCAGGATTTATATCAATTTCGATACTGTCATCTACAAGCGGATACACATAAACGGATGCAAACGAAGTATGACGCTTAGCATTACTGTCAAAGGGAGATATTCTAACTAATCTATGTACGCCATTTTCGCCTTTTAAATAACCAAAGGAATAATCGCCTTCAAATTCGAGTGTTACGGTTTTTATACCTGCAGCTTCTCCTTTCTGGAAATTCAGTTCTTTGATTTTGTAGCCGTATTTTTCGCCCCACATCATGTACATGCGCATGAGCATTTCGGCCCAATCACAACTTTCGGTTCCACCGGCGCCAGCGGTTATTTGTACCACAGCACTCAAAGTATCACCTTCGTCTGAAAGCATGTTCTTGAATTCAATCGCTTCAATATGATTGGCTGTAATCGAATATTGTTCGTCTAATTCTTCGGCAGTAAGTTCTCCTTCTCTGTAAAAATCATAGGCGAGTTGCAATTCGTCCGTCATTTCGACCGCTTTATTGTAATCTTCAATCCATTTTTTCTTGTTTCTAAGATTTTTTACAATGAGTTCCGCTTCTTTTGCATTGTTCCAAAAGTCGGGAGCAAAAGTTTTCTCTTCTTCATTAGAAATCTCAATTAGCTTGGCATCAACGTCAAAGATACCTCCTCAACGCACCAAGGCGCTCCACAATACCTTTAATTTGTTCGGTAGTTGTCATAAAATTATATTAATTTGATAAGTCTATTTTCAATATTTATCAAAAATGCCGTTGTGTACTACAATTAGTTTAGTTTTAATGGAACTAGTTGGAATTAACAAACGGTATTGTGTAAATTTGTAGCACAAAAATAGAAAAATTTTACGCAAGGACAAGTTGCGACTTGCCCTTATCAAAAATAAAAATAATATGGAGATAAATTTAATTAGCGATACGATTACAAAGCCTTCACGCGAAATGTTGGTACACATGTTAAACGCTGTGGTAGGTGATGACGTTTACAAACAAGATCCCACGGTTATTGAACTTGAAGCTAAAGTTGCCGAAATGTTCGGAATGGAAGCGGGACTTTTTTTCCCATCAGGAACAATGGCTAATCAAACAGCTATAAAATTACACACACAGCCCGGAGAACAATTAATAGCGGATAAATACGCACACGTTTATCATTATGAAGGTGGTGGAGTTTCCTTTAACAGCGGCGTTTCTTGTTGTTTATTAGATGGAAATCGCGGAATGATTACTGCGGAACAAGTTGCTGGAGCGATCAATGATCCGGAATTTTACCACAGTCCGTTAACGAGTTTAGTATGTGTGGAAAACACTACCAATAAAGGTGGTGGTGCTTGTTATGAACTGGAAGATTTGCAAAAAATAAAAATGGTTTGTGATGCTAACAATTTAAAATTTCACATGGATGGTGCTAGAATCTGGAATGCTTTAGTTGCTAAAAATCAAGATCCAAAAGCATTTGGGAGACTTTTTGATACGATTTCGGTTTGTTTGTCAAAAGGGTTGGGAGCGCCTATTGGTTCGGTTTTATTAGCTGACAAAGCGACCATTCACAGAGCGTTGCGTATCCGAAAAATATTAGGTGGAGGAATGCGTCAAGTAGGTTATTTGGCGGCAGCCGGAATTTATGCTTTGGATAATAATATAGAACGCCTTGCCGAAGATCATCGAAGAGCTAAAGAAATAGGAGAAGTTTTGAGAAATGTAAGTTGGGTTGCGTCAGTGGAACCTGTTGAGACTAATATTTTGATATTTACATTGGTTCCAAATTGTATTGAAAAGAATTTAATTGAATTGTTGAAACAAAAAAATATTTTAATCAGTTCCATGGGTCATGGAAAACTAAGAATCGTTACGCATCTTGATTATAAAGAAGTAATGCACACGTATGTTTTGGAAACATTGCAAAAGTTAGTATAGTTCTTCTTGGAGAATTTATTTAAAGTTTAAGGTTTAAAGTTTTTATCGTGATCAAAAAACGTTAAACCTTAAACTTTAAATTTTTTTATTTAAACAAATTATCCATTCCTGGAATCATTGGCATATCCATTTTTGCAACAGCATCAAGTTCAGCTTCATTTACTTTAGTAGCTTTTTCGATAGCTTTGTTTAGTACTAAAATCATATAATCTTCTAATTGTTCTTTGTCTTCCAGCAAGGAATCGTCAAAAGTGATTGATTTAATGGAGCGATTAGCAGTAAGTGTCACTTTTAATAAACCATCGGTACTTTGCTCATCTATAAGGACTGTATCTAAACGTTTTTTAGTATCTTCTATCTTTTGTTGGGTTTCTTTAAGTTTACCCATCATTCCCATTAAATCCATGTTTTAATTTTTTTAAATTAATTGAATTACAAAATTAGTATATTGCATAGTCATATTCAACAAAATATTCATGAAAAATAGACTCATCATAACTTCTCTTTGTGTTATTTTTGTAACTTCATTTACTAATACAAAAGCACAACAAATGTTAAAAAAAAGTCCAATTCCAGTAGCTAAAATAATTCCTAAATCATTAGAAAAACATAATGAGACAAGAATTGATAATTACTTCTGGTTAAATGACAGAGAAAATCCCGAAGTTATTGATTACCTGAATAAAGAAAACACATATTATGATGCAATGACAGCTCATACTAAAGATTTTCAAAAAGAATTGTTTGAAGAAATGAAAGGAAGAATTAAGGAAGATGATCAGTCAGTTCCTTATTTATACAACGGCTATTACTACATTACCCGTTTTGAAAAAGGGCAGGATTATCCCATTTATTCGAGAAAAAAAGGAAGTCTTTCTGCCAATGAAGAAATTTTATTTAACTGCAATGATTTGGCCAAAGGACATTCGTACTTTCAACTAGGAGGTTTGAGTGTGAGTCCTGACAATAAATTTGCAAGTTTTGGTATTGATACTGTGGGAAGACGCATTTATACAATACAAATCAAAAATCTTGAAACAGGAGAAATTCTTTCGGATAAGATTGAAAATGCTACTGGAAGTTCAGTTTGGGCAAATGATAATAAAACCATTTTTTATACCAGACAAGACAAAGTTACCTTGCGTTCTGATAAAGTTTTTAAGCATAAATTAGCCACTGATGCTGCTGCAGATGTATTAGTTTTTAATGAAAAAGACGATACGTTCAATGTTTCTGTAGGTAAAGAAAAGTCCAAAAAATATATTGTTATAGGTTCAGGAAGTACACTAACTACTGAATATAGAATTTTAAATTCAGATAATCCAGATGGAGAATTTGTTGTTTTTCAACCAAGAGTTCGTGGTTTAGAGTACAGTATTTCTCATTTTGGAGATTCTTTTTACATTCTTACCAATAAAGATAAGGCGACAAATTTCAAGTTGATGAAAACGCCTGAAAACGCTACTGCAAAAGAAAATTGGAAAGATGTAATTGCCCATAGAAAAGAGGTTTTACTGGAAGATATCGAGATTTTTAGCAACTATTTGGTTGTTGAAGAACGTTCTAAGGGATTGAATCATATTCGAATAATGCCTTGGAGTGGAGCAGGAGAGTATTACTTGCCTTTTGGAAGTGAAACGTACAATGCTTACACGACCACAAATGTTGATTTTGACACGGATATCTTGCGTTACAGCTATCAATCATTAGCAACGCCATCTTCGGTTATTGATTTCAACATGAAAACCAAAGAGAAAGAAATCAAGAAAGAGCAAGAAGTTCTTGGAGGCAAATTTGATAAAAATAATTACATCGAAGAACGTGTTTGGGCCACTGCTACTGATGGAACTAAAGTGCCTATTTCTTTGGTATACCGAAAAGGATTAAAGAAAGACGGCAACAATCCTTTATTGCTTTATGCGTATGGTTCTTATGGCGTTACGATGGATACTTATTTTTCATCGACACGCTTGTCTATTCTGGACAGAGGATTTGTGTTTGCAATAGCACACATTCGTGGTGGTGAAGATTTAGGAAGAGAATGGTATGAAGATGGAAAATTATTGAAAAAGAAAAACACATTCACTGATTTTATCGATTGCTCTAAATTTTTGATTCAGGAAAAATATACTTCACCGGAACATTTATATGCCGAAGGTGGTTCAGCAGGAGGATTATTAATGGGAGCAGTAGTAAATATGGCACCGGAATTATACAACGGAGTGATTGCTCAAGTTCCTTTTGTAGATGTAATTACCACTATGCTTGATGATACTATTCCGCTTACAACAGGAGAATATGACGAATGGGGTAATCCAAACGTGAAGAAATATTATGATTATATGCTTTCTTATTCGCCTTATGATAATGTAAAGCCTCAAAAATACCCTAATATGTTTGTTTCTACAGGACTACATGACTCTCAAGTGCAATATTGGGAGCCTGCAAAGTGGGTTGCAAAGCTACGAACTCAAAAAACAAATGACACTGTTTTATATCTTAATACGAATATGGATGCAGGTCACGGAGGTGCTTCAGGGCGTTTTGAAGCCCTAAAGGAATTAGCAAAAGAATATAGTTTCCTATTAGATTTAGAAGAAATTAAAAACTAATTAGATTTTTTTGTTAAATTTGTAACATTCGTGTTTAGTGTAAGATTGCCACGACTAACTATTTTTTTATGAAAAAAGAAATAACTGCTTATAATAATGTCTTAGAATTAATAGGTAATACTCCACTTATTAAGCTAAATAAAGTTACTGAAAATTTAGAAGGAAATTTTTACGCTAAAGTAGAAGCTTTTAATCCGGGACATTCTTCAAAAGATAGAATAGCATTATACATAATTGAAGAAGCTGAAAGGAGAGGTATTTTATCTCCTGGTGATACCATAATTGAAACAACTTCCGGTAATACGGGTTTTAGTTTAGCAATGGTCAGTATCATAAAAGGTTACAATTGTATTCTTGCTGTTAGTTCTAAATCATCTAAAGATAAAATAGACATGCTTCGCAGCTTAGGTGCTAAAGTATATGTTTGTCCGGCACATGTTTCTGCTGATGATGAACGTTCTTATTATAACGTCGCTAAACGTTTGCATGAAGAAACGAAAGGTTCGATTTATATTAATCAGTACTTTAATGAATTGAATGTTGATGCGCATTATAAGTCTACCGGTCCGGAGATTTGGAAACAAACTAACGGAGCAATTACACACTTAATAGCTTGTAGTGGAACAGGCGGAACTATTTCAGGTACTGCAAAATATTTAAAAGAACAAAATCCTACTATTAGAATTCTTGGAGTGGATGCTTTTGGGTCTGTGTTGAAAAAATATCATGAAACTAGAGAATTCGATAACGACGAAATTTATCCATACAGAATAGAAGGTCTGGGAAAAAATTTAATCCCATCTGCAACTGATTTTGATATAATTGATAAGTTCATGAAAGTAACAGATGAGGAAAGCGCTCATGCTGCACGAGAAATCACCAGAAAAGAAGGTTTATTTGTTGGATATACTTCAGGAGCAGTGATGCAAGCGATTAGACAATATGCGGAGGAAGGTGAATTTGATGCTAATAGTAATGTAATAGCAATTTTCCCGGATCACGGTTCTCGTTATATGAGCAAAGTATTTAGCGATGATTGGATGAACGAACAAGGTTTCTTTGACAGCATCAACGAAGAAGAAGTTCAAAAAATAGAATTTATAAAATAAATTTAATATTCAATAAAAAAATCCCATTTGCCTCAGCAAATGGGATTTTTTTATTGAATATTAAATTTGAATACTTATTATTTAATCCAATAATTCAGGATTATTAAGTATCAATTCAATTTTTTTAATAGTGATTGTGATCTGACTCATTTGTAATTCTATATTTCTAAAAAAGAGACTAATATCTCTATTGACCCAACTTTCAGAAATAACTCTTGCCCCCAAACTAATTCTTAATATAGCACTTTCAATTTCTGTAGTATATTTTACATTAACAGCTTGACCAATGTGACATTTTTGGGCAGCAAGTCGAATGATTTCTAAAGAAGAACCTTCAAACTGGTCAGATAAATCAGAATTTAATAATGTATATAATTTTTTTACTTTATCAACAGATAAGACTTCATTGTTTTTAAAAATAAAAAAAGGAAAAATGGTACGAATATTTCTTATTCCAAATTCTTTACTGCTGTAACTCTTAGTTTTTGTTTCATCTCCATAAATAGGTTGTAAAAAAGAGGCCTCTTTTATGGAGTCGTCCACAAAATTACAAAACATCTCAATACCCATATTTCGATATAAAATAGGTGTTTTGTAATACCTGTCCATTTCAACTATTGCGGCATTCCAGCGCATATAGGAACCATAGTTATAGCCTTCAGATAATTCATTGGAACAAAACCAAGAAGTCGGCCAGTCAGAACGATTATAATATTGGTTTAATCCTTTAGGTAATGTGTTTTTTACAGATTGAATTAATTTATTGACATTTTTAGGTAAAATTAATGCACCACAATATGGAGGACCAGTAAAGAATTTACTCCCCGTTATGGTGACAATATAGCCTCTATTTAAATAATTTTGTATGTCTTTTGGATCTAATCTTAGCTGTGATCCATCTACAATTATTTGAATTGATAAATCTTCAAGTGTGTTTAGTTTTTTAATAAATTCGTCGCTGGGAGATTGATACCCTAATTTTGATTGGTCCATAGTATGTAATACTATATGTCTGCCTTCATTTCTGGTCTTAACAACGGCATCAAATACTTCCTGATCTAATTGATTAGACGTTTTTAATGCGCCATTTTGATCTCTAAAAGGGATTTGTATTAAATCAACATCTCTAAATCCTTCAATTTTAGTGTCTTTTTTAATTGGATAATTTAAAGCAGTAGTGTTTTCAAAATGACACCCTTTTAATGCGGCAGCTACACCGCTACCAGTTTCATCAGAGGCCACTAAAATATGTGTAATTTCTTTGTCAGAAATAATTTGTGTTATGGCTGCTATTTGAAGAGAAGAATCAGTACCTGATGGTGAAAAAATTATTTCACATTCCTCATTTAATTTAAAAATATGTCTAAGATTGTTTTTTAGCAATTCAGAAAACTCGATTGTAGTATTTTGAAAACCTTTTTTAAGGCTATTTCTAATCAATATACTTCTCACTTTATCTGTTTTGTCAAAAGCAAAATTAGAAACGCTTGACGCCGTCGACGAAGCAAAAGTAAATGCATCAGGTCTTGGGAATGGACGGCATCCGTATTTGTTAAGCAAATGAATCTCATCGATATTCAATCTAAGATCACCACCAGACATCAACATGTATTCTGTGGGTTTTGCAAGATTTTCGACAATAGGTTTCCAAGATTCTATGAGTTCAGTATTAGAATTTTTTAAACCATGAAAAGATTGAAGCTCGTCGTATATTAATGAAGATTCAGTATTTAAAGAGGTATCATTTTTAATTAAGTTAATTAAAATATAATCAAGATTTTCTAACTTTTCCTTATCATCTTTCGGTAGTAAATTATAAAAAATTCGAATCACTTCGAGAGCTGCAATATCACATAAAACAACATCTTTTTTTTCGGCGTTCAAAGCTTTGTACCATAGCTGCCATTCGATTCCATATCTTAAATAGACTAACGCTAAAATGGGTTTGTCTAAAAATGAGGAACCAATTATAATTGATTTGTTGGGTACAATTTTAAAAACAGTAGGCTCACTGGTTGAAGTGATAATATTGATGTTATTTATCTTTGGTACGGTATTGAATCTTTTTAAAATGCGTACTAAATAGTTCACATTTTCTTTTTCAAATAAACTGGTTCTTTTATATTGATTTTCAATTAGAATGTTGTTTGTCATAAGTGTTGTAATTTAAAACGTTCCTTAGAACGATACTCTGTATTTGGAAATTTACATTGCTAACTAAACTCATTCAATCAGGGACTATATTTTGTTGAAGATCATAACAAAAAATAATTTTGCTCCTAACGGTTTGATGTTTCGCTTGTTTTTGAGGCGTAGCATTTCGCAAAAGTCAGCAAATATAAGAAACTTGGTAGCAGTATAAAAGATATTAAATAATACTCGTTTACTAAATCTTCTATTTTTAGATAAAGTCAA
Organism: Flavobacterium pasteuri; assembly: GCF_048286615.1. Lineage (NCBI taxonomy): Bacteria > Pseudomonadati > Bacteroidota > Flavobacteriia > Flavobacteriales > Flavobacteriaceae > Flavobacterium > Flavobacterium pasteuri. The sequence goes on from NZ_JBLVPN010000003.1 coordinate 312,546, forward strand.
TAATTTAAACGGTATTTATAAAATAATTTGAAGGTAAATGTCTTTTAAAACTTATTTATATTTTACTGATTTATTGCTTGAAAATTTCAGAAAAAGGTAAAAGTCTTAGGGAAGCATATAATTCCAAGAAACTATTTGGTTTGTTTTATAACTATGTTTTAAGCCAGTTTTAAAAAAATAACTCAAAGAATATTTTAAACAATAAATCACAGATGTAATATTGTTAGTTCATAAATAGTGAAACAAAAAAACTCTAGCCAAAGCTAGAGTTTAAAGTATAATTATATCAAAATCTATTCCTCTTCCATAGTATGATAAACGTTCATCACATCATCATCCTCCTCTAATTTTTCAATTAGTTTTTCTACATCAGCGACTTCAGCTTCTGTAAGTTTTTTGGTGATTTGAGGAATTCTCTCAAATCCGGAAGAAAGAATTTCAAGTCCTCTATTTTCTAATTCTTTTTGAATGGTTCCAAAACTTCCAAACGGAGCATAAATTAAAATACCGTCTTCGTCTTCAAAAACTTCTTCAGCACCAAAATCGATTAATTCTAATTCTAATTCTTCAGGGTCTATTCCGTTTGTTGGGATTCTAAAATTACAGGTATGGTCAAACATAAATTCAACCGAACCCTGTGTTCCCATTGTGCCGTTACATTTGTTAAAATAACTTCTAACATTAGCAACAGTTCTGTTGTTATTATCTGTAGCTGTTTCAACTAGAATTGCAATTCCATGAGGAGCATACCCTTCAAATAAAACTTCTTTATAGTTGGCGGTGTCTTTATCAGTAGCTTTTTTAATGGCACGTTCTACATTTTCTTTTGGCATATTTACTGCCTTTGAATTCTGGATTACGGCTCTTAATCTTGAATTGGCTTCAGGATTTGGTCCGCCTTCCTTTACGGCCATAACAATATCTTTACCAATTCTGGTAAATGCTTTGGCCATTGCTGACCAACGTTTCATTTTTCTACCTTTTCTAAACTCAAACGCTCTTCCCATTTCTATTTTTTATTTTGAACTGCAAAAATACAGTTATTAGTTATTTTTTCAAAAATTTTTATTAATCAATTGGAACATTGTTTTGCTCTTCTTATTTTTTGATAGAATCATTATTTATTAAAATTCTTATAATCGTTTATTATGGCAATTGCTTCATCTAAATAAGGATTGTTTTTCACTTGTCTGATTTTATAGCGATTAATATCTTGTGGAAAAACATCAAATTTTAATTGCTCTAAATCAAAGGAATTATTTGAAATCGTACTGTTGTTTTCACTTTCTACAATTTTTTTAACTTTTTTCCAAAGCGAATCAATTTCATGAATATCGTTGAATACTTCTTCAATAACTAAGCGAGTCGGTTTTTTTGGATTGTTATAAAGTGCATTTATCTGTTTGTTGGCCAAACTAATTTCATTGAAACGAGAGCTATTTTTCACTCTTGAATTACTTAATTCGACTATTTTGGGGAAATAAGTTTTTGAAAACGGATTAAATCTTGCTTTTGTGCTAATCATATCATATTTCAAAGCTGTTTTAAAACTGATTTCTCGCTGAATGATACTGTCAAATAAAACGGGTAGAGCAATATCTGGAACAATTCCTTTTATTTGATGGCTGTTACCTGTAATTCTGTAGAATTTTTCAATAGTAAGTTTCACAAATCCCTGTTGATTATTTTCGTCCAACGGTAAAATGGTCTGCATAGAAGCTTTGCCTAATGATGTACTGCCAATAATGATTGCCCGGTTATAATCCTGCATTGACGCTGCAAAAAATTCGCTTGCCGATGCTGAATTTCCATTGATTAACAACACAATAGGGCCATTGTATGCGCTGCCACGATTCCCGTCTTTTAAAATGGTTTGCTTATTTTTATTATTAACTAAAACAGATATTGGGCCAATATCTAAAAACATTCCAGCTAATTTAATGGCTTCTTCCATTGATCCACCGCCATTGTCTTGAAGATCGATTACTAAACCTTCAACATTGTCTTTTTGAAGTTTCTCAATTTCTTTGGCAACATCATCAGCGCAACCTTGAATAGAATATCCGTCGAAATTTGAATAAAAACTAGGAATGTTGATGTACCCAATTTTAGTTTCCGCTTCGGCAATGTAACTGAAAACAGCATTTTCAGTGGCTTTCATTACTTGCTTTCTCAGGCGTACAGATTGTACTGTTCCATTTTTTTTCTGAATGGTCAACTCAATTTCTATATTCGAATCAGAAAAAATTAATTCTCCAATTTTTTCTATGGAAGAACAGGAAACAGAATATGCATCTCCTTTGGTATTAGATACTTTCAGGATTACATCGTCTTTTTCAAACTTATCCGTTTTGGCCGCTGGACCACCGGGGACAATTTCTTCGATGATAATTTCTTCTTTTTCATTAAATCCAATATTTAATCCCAATGAAAGATTACTCGTTGATAAACCCGACATAAAACTGGATTTAACATCCATTGAAAAATAATTGGAATGAGGATCAAAATAAGTGCAAAAAATATTTAGAAAATTATTTTGAAGGTCATTTTCTAATCTGTTTGTGTCTTCAAGTATACTATTTACTTTGCATAAGTTGGTGTCAAATATTTTTGTTTTAGCCGTTTTCTCCAGCTTTGAAAAATTCTGTGTAAGCGAATCTAAATTGGAACTCAATTTCGAAATATCTTCTAGAATATCGTATTTAATTCTCTTTCTCCAAACTCTTTCTATATCAGTTATTACCAAATCAAAAGGGAAGTTTTTCTTCGAAAATTTCACAGAATCATTTGAGTTGTAATCAAAATTTTCCTGTTGCATTTTCTCTAAAATTTTCTTTTTCCGAATCAAAGCCAATTTATAAACGGCAACAAAATTACTCAGAAAAGAACAATTATTCTCTAAGATGTAATTGTCCAATTGAAGTCTATGCTCATATAGTTTTTGATATTCAATCTTGGTAAACAAGTTTCTGTTAGAGTCCAAAACATCCAAAAAGCTATCAAAAACAAAAACCGATAAACTGTCGTCTACCGGTTTTGGTTGGTAATGTTCACGTTGTATTAACGTATTTATTTTAGAAAGTGTTTCACAAGTTTTCACATCATTTTGACCTAAAAGTGAAAATGTAGTCAGCAAGAATACAAGTGAAAGTTTCTTCATTTATTATTATTTCTTGTAAAAAGGTAATTTTACCACTTTTGCAGGAACATCATTTTTACGGATTCTTATAAAAATATCACTCTCCAAAGCACTGTTTTCAACAGTTACATAACCCATACCAATTCCTTTATTCATCGATGGCGACATGGTTCCCGAAGTTACAATCCCGATTATATTTCCTGAAGCATTCACAATCTCGTAATCGTGTCTTGGTACCGCACGTTCTTGCATTTCAAAAGCGACTAATTTTTTAGTAACTCCTACTTCTTTTTGTTTTTTCAGGTTTTCTGAATTCGTGAATTCTTTAGTGAACTTCGTAATCCATCCCAAACCAGCCTCTAGTGGCGATGTCGTGTCGTTGATGTCATTTCCGTACAAACAGAAACCCATTTCTAGTCGCAATGTATCACGAGCCGCAAGACCAATTGGTTTAATACCAAAAGCCGCACCCGCTTCAAAAACTTTATTCCAAATTTGTTCTACTTCTGAATTTTTACAATAGATCTCAAAACCACCAGAACCAGTATATCCTGTAGCCGAAATAATGACGTTTTCGATACCGGCAAAATCACCCACTTCAAAATGGTAATATGGAATCGCAGATAAATCTTTTGAAGTCAAGGATTGCATCGCTTCAACCGCTTTTGGTCCTTGAATTGCCAATAATGAATAATCATCCGATAAGTTTTTCATCTCTACACCCAAATCATTTTGAGCCGATATCCAATCCCAATCCTTGTCAATATTAGAAGCATTTACCACTAATAAATACTGCTCGTCTTTCATTTTATAAACCAGCAAATCGTCTACAATTCCACCATCAGTATTTGGCAAGCAAGAATATTGCGCTCTTCCAATAGTCAAAGTAGAAGCATCATTCGAAGTCACTTTTTGAATCAAAGCTAATGCATTTGGACCCGTAAGCAAGAATTCACCCATGTGAGAAACGTCAAAAACACCCACTGCATTGCGCACCGTTTCATGTTCTGCATTTACTCCTTCATATAAAATAGGCATATTGTATCCGGCAAACGGAAGCATTTTTGCTCCCAAATTCTCGTGTATGTGTGTAAGCGCAGTATTTTTCATTGTATTTTTATATAAAATTTCAAGTCGCTAATTTATTGATTTTATTTCGGGTGACAAAGGCAGAGCGAAGCAAAGTTTAAAGTTTCAAACGTTTTCGTAAGAACACATACTGTAGGATTTATAATAAGTATTTTTAGGAGCTATTTCCTGCTATTCGCTGTATTCCCGCTTAACAAAAACTACGGCTAAAAAGCCTTATTTTTCTAAAGCGGGAGATGCCGCTTTAAACGAAGTTCACTGAACTCCTATTAAAATAGAAGTATTGTGAAGTAATCAGGGCTTGGGAATTTAGGATCAATGAACGAATTTGTTTCCTATAAAATTCGTAGTTTTAGACAAACAAATTTCAATGAAAAATCCTATTTACATCGACCAAAAAGAAATCCTGAAACGCTACAAACAGCTTGACAAAAATACTCACAAAGGAATTCAGGGTCATGCTTTAATCATCGGTGGAAGTTATGGGAAAATAGGAGCAGTGAGTTTGTCTGCGAAAGCTTGTTTGAAAACTGGTTGCGGATTAGTCACTGTTTTTATTCCAAAATGTGGCTATACAATTCTGCAAATCGCGATTCCCGAAGTCATGGTTATCACAGATATTCAAGAGGAAAAAATTTCTAATATCACTTTCGAAATTGCACCACAAGCTATCGGAATTGGTCCAGGTTTAGGTCAGGCGGTAGTAACCCAAAATGCGCTGCATCAATTTTTAAAAACGAGTAAAACGACTTTAGTAATCGATGCCGATGCATTGAATATTTTATCCAAAAATAAAGAATGGTTTTCTTTAGTACCGTCCAAAACAATCTTAACGCCACATCCCAAAGAACTGGAACGATTAATAGGAAAATGGGATTCCGAAGAAGAGAAAAGGAGTAAAGCAATCTCCTTCTCTAAACAATACCAACTTATAATAGTTATGAAAGGTGCACCAACCCAAATCATAGATGGCGAAACTGTCTATGAAAATACTACTGGAAATGCCGCTCTCGCAACTGCTGGAACTGGCGATGTTTTGACGGGAATGATTACCAGTTTATTAGCACAATCCTATGAACCTGTTAGTGCCGCAATTCTTGGTGTGTATCTCCACGGATTAACCGCTGATATTGCGTTGCCAGAAACCGGCTATCAATCGTTTATTGCTTCAGATGTAATTGCTAATATTGGGAAAGCCTTTTTGAGTTTAGAAAGTTGAGATATTCTCTAAATTAACTACTTTTAAGAACTCAACAATTAGAAAATGGTCATCAACATGAACAAATTAAAATTATTGTTTTTCGTATTTATCCTTATTTCATGTTCTCGAAACGAAAAAATTATTGAAGGAGATTTGGCTTTTAAGTCGATTGATCTTTTTAACTATTATAATCTTGATCAGAAGAGTATTGATGAGTGGGAAAAAGTACTTAATGGTACGCGTCAAATTAAAAACCCTAGTGCGGATGATGTGTTTATTTTGAATTATTTTGATGCATTACAAAAACACAAAGTAATAAAGTCTCCTTCTATTAAACTCAAAACAAAAGATTCAATTATAAGTGTCTATTTAAGCGAGAATGATTATCAAAAAGTAAAGAATTATAATTCAAATGATTTGATTTCAAATAATAGAAAAGTAAGTCTTAAAATGAACATTGAAACCAGAGGAAAAGAAATTTATTATTGTAAAGAGTTAATTTCTATAAAAGAAGTTCATGGTGAAACTTACACCAGTAAGTAGCAATATTATTTACTGTTTTAGTAATTACTAATACAAAATCAAACTACTTATTTGTAAGTTTGTATCCAAGAAAAATTGCTTTATCCAATTCGATTATGGAAAAAATACCTCATCTTAGAACCGTAAATGTTACGCGATACATCACTCCGTTGCGGGAAGGCGGTTCTTTGCCTGCGCTCGCTGAAGCCGATGATGATTTTAAATATGTACTGAAATTCAAAGGTGCCGGACATGGCGTGAAAGCTTTGATTGCCGAATTAATTGGCGGAGAAATAGCTCGTGTTTTAAACCTAAAAATGCCCGAACTCGTTTTTGCAAATCTCGATGAAGCATTTGGCCGTTCAGAAGGCGATGAAGAAATTCAGGATTTGCTTCAAGGCAGTCAGGGACTCAATTTGGCGTTGCATTATTTATCAGGAGCTATAAATTTTGATCCAGTTGTCACTTTGGTTGACCCAAAACTAGCCTCGCAAATTGTTTGGTTAGATGCTTTTATCACTAATGTCGACAGAACGTTTAGAAACACCAATATGTTGATCTGGCATAAAGAATTATGGCTGATCGATCACGGTGCAAGTCTTTATTTTCATCATTCTTGGACCAATTGGGAAAAGCACGCGCAAAGTCCTTTTGCACTGATAAAAGACCATGTATTATTGCCTCAAGCTTCCTTATTGCCAGAAACGGATGAAATATTCAAAAAAATATTGACGAAAGAGGTATTACAGAGTATAGTGAATCTTATTCCGGAAGTATGGCTCCATTGGGAAGATACCGATGAAACTCCCGAGGCTATTCGGGAAGTCTATTTTCAGTTTTTATCGATACGTTTAAACCATTCCCAAATTTTTATAAACGAAACACAAAATGCAAGAGAAGCACTTATATGAGTATGCCGTAATCCGTGTTGTGCCTAGGGTAGAACGCGAAGAATTCCTCAATGTGGGTATTATTTTGTTTTGTAAAAAAGCGAAGTTTATAAAAGTAATCTGCTCGATGAACGAAGCCAAATTGCAACTATTCTCAGCCGATTTAGATCTAGAACAATTGCATCTAAATTTACAGGCATTCGAGAAAGTGGCACATGGCGAAAAATCAGGAGGACCCATAGGACAATTTGATATTCCATCGCGTTTCCGTTGGTTGACAGCACTTCGCAGTTCTGCCATTCAAACTTCAAGACCACATCCGGGTTTGTGTGATGATTTGGAACAAACCACACAGCGCTTGTTTGAAGAAATGGTATTGTAAATAAATTTAAAAAACTGTTGGAGAGTCATTTTTCAAAAACAGAATGCTTTATTGCAGTTTATAATAGAATATTAAAAATTAAGGAACCTTATTTAGGTGACGTGCAAGATGCATCCCCATACTAAAGCAAGCCTGAAGAAGGTAACCGCCAGTGGGCGCATCCCAGTCTAGCATTTCACCAATACAATAATTACGATTTTTGTTTTTCAATTGGAAATTTTCATCCACAGCATTCAGTTGAATGCCGCCTGTTGTAGATATGGCATCGTTCAATAGGGCAGAACCTGTGATTTCGATAGGCAGTTTTTTTATGTTTTGTGCCAATAATTCAGGATTCAAATAAGTTTCTTTGGAAAGGTATTTTTTCAAAAGACCAATCTGTGCAGGACTCAATTTAACTTCTTTTTGTAATGTTTCGCTCGTCTTTTTAAAAGTTGATTTTCTAATTTTGTCAAGCAAATCATCATAGCGCAAGGTTGGTTTTAGATCTAAGAAAATTGTAGCTTTTTTTTGGCTCTCCATTTCCTCCCTAATTTGTGGACTAAGCGCATAAATAGCATTTCCTTCTAAACCAAAATGTGTAATAACCGCTTCGCCTTTTTGCCTTTTATTCAAACAGCTAATCGCAATATTTTTAAGCGGACTGCCTTCATGTTCTAGGATAAAATCTTCTGGCCAATTCACTTGATATGCACAATTAGAAGATTGAAAAGGAACGATAGGAATACTTTCCTTTTCGAATAAATCAAGCCAACTACCATCAGAACCGGTAACTTTCCAGCTGCCTCCGCCCATAGCAAAAATGGTATAGTCTGATTTTATTACTGTATCCGTATTGAAAATAATATCATCGTTGCTCGTCCAACCTGTCCAATTATGTTGGTATTGAATAGCAACACCTTGCTGATCAAGGACATCTAGAATTACGTTGAGAACAGTAATAGGCTTGATACCACTTTCAGGATACACCCGCTTACTACTGCCGATGTACGTTGGAATACCAATGGAATCAATCCAATTCCTAAAATCGTTGTTGTCAAAATCAAGTAATGCTTTTTCCAGAAAATGAGGCGGTGTATAGCGTGCAATCAAATCAGTAATGGGTTCCGAATGGGTGAGATTGAATCCTCCTTTTCCGGCCACCAGAAATTTCCTTCCCAATGTTTTATTTTTCTCGTAAACAGTAACCTTGAATTTCTCACAATCCAATAATGCAGCAAGTATAAGTGCTGCGGGTCCTCCTCCAATAATTGAAACTGATTTTTTCACGTTACAAAAATAGGTTTTGTTTTACCCATATTCTCTGATATTGGATTTAATATTAGAGATTGGGCGTAACCCCAAAGCAGAAAATCCCGTTTTGAATAATGTATCTGCAGCTTTGGGGTCGGGCTTTTGGCTCTATCTTTATTTTTTTAAAGAAAAAAATAAAGGATGCCGCCGCAATCCCTTACGCTAACTACCCGAGGACTAAACGAAATCTTGCTTATCGTTAGATTTTATTTTCTTGAAATAATGTTTCTAATTGCTCAAGACAAGCGGTAATGCCTTGTTCAAAGCCCATTTCAATCATGGTTTCAATCTCTTTTTCATTAGAATAAAACATTTTGAATTCAACCAATGTACCAGACTCTGTTTTAGCAAAAGCAATAGTCCCTATAGAAACCGGTACTGAAGTATTTACGATTCCCTCCTCATCACAAAAACTATCTTTAATTTCAAAACTTAAATATGGTGTTATGGCAGTATAGTCCATTCGTCCCCAATGTTTTTCATTTTCGGGACCCACCATTGCATACAACCAATAGCCGCCAACGGAAAAATCCATCGTTTTGGTTTCGGCTTTCCAGGGTTGTGGTGCCCACCATTGTTCTAACAATTCACTTTCCGTAAACGCTAGCCAAACTTTTTCAAGCGGCGCAGAAAATGTTCGCGATACCAGAATTGATTTTTCTTCTAAATTTTTTACAACAACTGTTTTATTATTTGTTCCCATTTTATTTTGACTTAAGATTGATTATTACTAATTAGAAACCCTTTTTTCCAAAACGATAAATTCCAAAGGCACTTCCGTAATTGGAATATGAACATCGCTTACTGGAAACGGTTCTTTTGCGCCAGTATCCTCATAACCGTTACGTTTGTACCAAGCAATAAGTTCATCCCGAACGGAAATTACTGTCATTATGATTTTTGGCAATCCTAATTCCAAGGCATGAAGTTCTGCTTGCTGCAATAATTTTTTTCCAACGCCACTGTTTTGTAATTCCGGTGAAACGGTCAGCATGCCTAAATACAATTCCTGCTCTTTTTCAATCAACAATACACAACCTATAATCTGATTTTCCTGAGTAAATTTTAGAATGGTATTTTTTGTATTTTGAATCGTTTCTGTGAGTTCTTGTTCTGTGGTTCGTAGTCCTTCTAATATGTTGGCTTCAGTGGTCCATCCTTTTTTAGACGATTCGCCGCGATACGCTGAATTGATTAATGTATTTAAAAGGGAAACGTCTTTTATTGTTGCTTTTGTAATCATGTATACTACCTCTATTCTTGGGTTATTGCTTTGTGTTTTTCAAAGGTAGAAAAAAGGGAGTAATCACTTCATTTTTTTGATGAAATAATTATTCTTTAAATGTATAAAATAATTTATATTGCATTGATAATCAGTATATTTAATTATTAAAAAATATTTTTTTTTATCTTTGAACAAAGAAATTTTACAGTAATTTAAAGATATGATTATGAAAAATTTAAATATTTTTTTGGTAATAATGATGGCTTGTGTACTCAACATAGCGCCTGTATTGGGACAATCGACCGCTAAAAAAAATAAAATTATTGCTGATAGTAAAATAGCAAAGGCCGAGTTTATTAAAAGTGACCCGTTGATGAAAGCGCTTTTTGATAAAGCTTACGGTTATGTTATTTTTCCAAATGTAGGTAAAGGAGGTCTTGGCGTTGGCGGTGCAGCAGGAAACGGGGTTGTATATGAGCAGAACAAACGAATAGGAATGGCAAAATTGACGCAATTGAGCATAGGATTTCAAGCTGGCGGACAAGCGTATCGGGAGGTGATATTTTTTGAATCAAAAAATGAAATGAACCGGTTTAAAGAGAGCCGATTCGAGTTTTCCGCACAAGCTTCTGCTGTAGCCGTAACGGAAGGCGCCTCAGCAAATGTAAAATATACGAATGGCGTGATGGTGTTTACCATGCAAAAGGGCGGACTCATGTACGAGGCATCTATTGGTGGACAGCAATTCAAGTTTAATAACTTGCGATAAAACCAAAATGGCTGAGGAATTTTCTCAGCCGTTTTGGTTTTTAGTAAGTATTTTGAAATACTATAATTATTTCTTTTTTGTCTCTATTAAAATGTATTTTCTGAATACATATTTCCAAGGCATGAAGAGTATTGGTATGATAATTCCGGAGAACATATATGCCATTCCTTCGGCTGGGGAACCTTTGAGCGTGCCGGCTGACCATAAAGGATAAGCGACAACAATAAGCCAAAGTCCTTTGTAAAAAATCATAAAAAGCATAATGGGTAACATTCGTAACGTATGGAATACACCCAAAAGTGCCAGTGTGGAGTAAGCCGCCCAAGTGCACCAAGCTACAGCTCTTGTAGGATCCCATTCCCCTTCATGAGTAAGAATAACGGTCCAGGAATCTGTGGCAACAAAAATAAACATTAACGCGAAGAACAGCCGCATCACATAAATATTGATTCTGCGAACGCCTTCGTAGTTTTCGTAGTCAGGAAGAAAAATATTTTTGATAGGGAACTTTGATTGCTGTGGTACTTGCTCTGTTGTGTTCATCGTTTTTTTGTTTGGTTTTTATTGTTACGCCAACGTATAAAAAAAGCTACATCCTTTTAAGTCAGTAGCTTGTTTTGTTTTTTAGGTTGTTCGGTAATTTCACTAGCTAAGGCCAAGCTAGGGAAATTGTATATATCTGAGCAATTGGGTTTTATTTGGACGCCAAATAATTAAACATACTCATCTTTTATTTTATTTATAATGTAATAGTTTTAATTACTAATAAGTTGTTTTGCTATAAATAACTTAAATTCAAACTAATAGGGTTGACTTTATACCGTAAAAAAATACTTTTCTACATCATGTAAAATTTAATGATTTTACTTGTACTAATTTAATCACACTGTGCTCGATTTGACATTGAATCGAATTATTTCATAAAAAAACAACTAAAAATCACTTCTCAGTCGTTTTGTATTTAAAAAAACATTTAATTCTTATCCAAAAAAACCTTCAATTCCGTCTAAATCTTAATGTTCACGCTTCCTTTTCTTGTGGCAAAATAGTACTCATTAAATGCTGTTTTACATTATTGGTTTCTAAAAAAAATCTAAAAAATAATGGTGTTCTGTGGTGCTCTCTTGGTTGTTTTTAGTATTTTGGCAGTAGAATCATTTATAATTAATTGATTAGTATGAAATATAGAGTCGCTACTCCGTCATTAAATCTAAGAGATTTTCCGGCAACGCAGGATAATTCCAAAATTTTATTGCAAATACCTTTTAGACATACCGTAAAATTAATTGAAAAAACAGCATCAGATTGGTGGAAAGTAAAACTTTTAAACACTGAAAAAGAGGGGTTTGTGTTTTCAAAAGATATCGAGCTTGTTGATGAAACGAATCAAAAAATTATGGATATTGAAGTGCCCAATTTTGAGCCGGGTACAAAAGCAAGTCTGGACAGTAAAGAGGAAACGTATAAACCTATTGGCGATCCTTCAATTCCGTTTAGAGATTTAACTAGTCTGGAGTCTAAACTTACTTCAATTCAAAACATCATCAAGGCGCTGGATGTTTCAAAAAGTTTCCGTTATCAGAAAGACGCCTCGGATACTTATTGTAATATTTATACTTTTGATTATTGTTTTTTTGCCAGGGTCTATATCCCCAGATTGAGATGGACTGATTCCGCAATCGAGCAACTGGAGAAAGGGAAAGAAGTAGCAGTGGTTTTTGATGAAACAGTAAGACCTTTTTATTCCAATTATATCTATGATTGGTTTTTGCAATCTGGGAGTGAGTTTGGTTGGGAAAGAATCGATAATGTTGATGAACTTCAAAAGAAAGTAAATGCTACTGGAGGAGTAGGAATCATCTGTGCCAAAAGATTCATCTTGAATAAATCAGGGCATATTGTAGTTGTTGTTCCAGAAACGGATACTGATAAAGCCTTTAGAAAAGACGACAAAGTTATTTATCCTTTGCAGTCCCAGGCAGGTGCTGAAAATTATAATTATTTTTCAGAAATTAGAGAAGATTGGTGGGATAATAAAGATCCAGAAAAAGGATATACTTCCGCTATCTTTTATTATCACGATTAGTTAAAAAAACTTCTTGTGAGTAATTACACTTCTTGTAGGTTTATAGTCAACAAGAAGTGTTTTTATTTGCGAGTTATTTTATAAAGATGCTATTGCATTTGCAGTGCAGTCTTGTTTTTTAATTAGTAAAGAACTACAAAAGCCTTTTTCGTAATAACGAGCATGTAAGCTGCTGTATATTTGATCATAGATTAATAAAGGATCATTCGACTCTATGGTAATAGATAATATGTTTTCTAAAAGGCTGATGAATTTTGATGGTACATGGGTTTCTTTGCCGTGGATAATAGATTCGTAGACAAAGTTATTCCATTCTAAATCGCAAATTGGATTTTCGATTTCGTTTAATAAGGCATGATCCATAATAAAAACAAGAAAATTCAAAACCTCCTGTAGGTGTTTTTCGTCGAAATAATCAAATATTCGAAACTCAATGCCATGATTTTTGTGCTTGTGAAAATTAATGTCAAGACCAATTTTATCAATTTTTTCATAATCCGATATTTCAGAATAACGGTTCACCCACCATAACGGGTTATCATGCATTGGATGTTCATCAAAATTCATTTGGACAATTTTCCCGGTTTTCATCACATTTGTATCATAAGTACCCACCCCAATGTATCTTGACATGGCACATCGTTGTGATGCTTTTGTTAAATTGACGCTGCTGTCATTATGCGATAAGTAATCAGAAGAACCGAATTTTGTCATAAATAATGGACTCAGCCATTGGAATAATCGAATTGCTCTCTGGTGTTTTTTTATAAAACCTGTTTTGTCCTTAATTTCACCTTCATTATTTAACTCAGTAGGAATAGTTAAATTGAAGTGATAGGTCATATTATTAAAAACAGAATAATTAGTGTTGTTTGAAATAAATATGGCAAAAGGATGGTTTTTAGAACATATTTTTATAGTGCCAAATTCCGTAAAGATTTTATCTTTATCAAAGGCGCTTTGTAAGTGGTTTATGAAACCTTGTTTTATTGTTGCTAGCTCAGCAATGGCCGAGTCAATATCTGTTTTGTAAAATTTTTGCGTAACAAATTCAACTGTGTCACCGTCAAAAATGAACTCTTTTTGGAGCTCGTCTATAAAATATGGATTGTTTTTTTGTAATATTTCAAAAATACTTTCCCCTAAATATTCAGGATTTGGTTCGTTAGCTATGGGGTCAAAAGTCTTATGCTGGTTGTTAATGTCCGTTTTTGTAAACGAATGGGAGTTCATCAGTACCGGCAAATAATATTCTTTATCGGATAATATTTTTAGCAATGAATTCTGGTAAACGTTTTCTTTGTAATTCTTAAAGTGATTCACACTATACTTTTCATGAAGCCCTTTAGTCAGCAAAAAATCTTTGTCTACCACCCGATGGTTTTCAAACTCTAAATAACATTCATTTTCTATTCCTACGCCCCAATACAAATCATTTGACTTATATTGAGTCCTGTAATCTTTGTGCTTATCCAATAATTCAATTTCAAAACTAACAGCATTCATGCTATGATCCGTCATAAACTTTTTTCTCCTTCTTTTAATAAATTATGTTGATATGGGAAGCTACTTTATCAGGTAGTTTTTTAAAGTATTTTTTAATCGGTTGATTTTAGTTAAGATTCAAACAGCGTCTTAAATACTTAGTTGTTTTTTAATGGGGTTCAGGTTTGTTTTTCACTCGCAAAAACCTGAATAGAGACAACTCAATTTTTTTGCAAAACTAAGTATAATTTAAATCATATTCAAGCTATATTTTCAGATCTGGAATTTTATTTTTTTGTGGCATAATTTATTGATAGGCTTCTCTTTAAATTACTCATAATTATATATTTAAAATAAAAGTCCAAAATGTGAAGAATTTTTTTGTTGTTCCTAAATACAAGTTTAAGAGTACTTTTAAAACAAATTTATTTAGGTACAAAAAAACGACTAAAATTAGATTCTTAGTCGTTTTTTATTTGTTTAGACTGATATTTTTTATCCCAAAAAAGCTTTCAATTCCTCGTACGTTTTAATTTTTACGCTCGCTTTATCCTTTCCTAAAACACTTTCAATTTGTGTAGGAATCGGCAGTTTTACGTTTAATGTTGGTTCAACCGTATCTAAAAACTTAATAGGATGTGCAGTTTCTAAGAAAATGCCAATCGCATTGGGGTGGTTTTGTAATTCTTTTTTCAATCCAAGATATCCAACTGCTCCGTGCGGTTCTGCAATGTAACCATCCGTGTTGTAAATAGTTTTCATGGCTTCTAAAGTCTCTGCGTCTGAGAACGTAAAAGAAGAAAAATCTTTTTTGAACTGCTCTAAATCATTGTGGTACATTTCTTGAATTCGGATAAAATTACTTGGATTACCAACATCCATCGCATTCGAAATCGTAGCTATAGAAGGTTTAGGTTCGTAAACTCCGTTTTCTAAAAATCTTGGAACCGTATCATTAACATTTGTGGATGCTACAAAATGTTCGATTGGCAATCCCATTTTTTTGGCAATGATACCCGCGCAAATATTTCCAAAATTTCCACTTGGGCAAGAGAAAACTAATGGTTTGTTTTGTTTTTTTAATGCTTTGTACGCAAAGAAAAAATAAAACATTTGTGGCAACCAGCGTGCAATATTTATCGAATTTGCCGAAGTCAGATTTTTATGTTTTAAACTTTCGTCAAGAAAAGCTTTCTTTACCATATCCTGACAATCGTCAAAAACACCATCTACTTCAAGTGCTTTAATATTCTGACCCAAAGTAGTCAATTGACGTTCTTGAATATCGCTCACTTTACCGGATGGATATAGGATGATCACTTCCACACCTTTTACGCCAAGAAAACCACTGGCTACTGCTCCGCCCGTATCTCCGGAAGTCGCTACCAAAACCGTATTTTTACTATCTGCATTATCTTTATTAAAATACCCCAAACAACGAGACATGAATCGAGCTCCTACGTCTTTGAAAGCCATCGTTGGGCCATGAAATAATTCAAGGGAGTAAATATCTTTTTCTACTTCGATCACAGGG
This sequence comes from Flavobacterium pasteuri, assembly GCF_048286615.1. Classification (NCBI taxonomy): domain Bacteria; kingdom Pseudomonadati; phylum Bacteroidota; class Flavobacteriia; order Flavobacteriales; family Flavobacteriaceae; genus Flavobacterium; species Flavobacterium pasteuri. The sequence continues at coordinate 328,161 of NZ_JBLVPN010000003.1, forward strand.
AAATCAAAGCATAAGGTTTCGGCAATGATTTCTTTTAAAGTATCTGCTGGGATTTCGTCACCTACAAATTGTTGAATCGCTTCAAAAGCAATTTCTTCATTGCTTAAATTTCCGATGTTGCCAAAAAAAGACTTTGGAAGCGGAGTAATTGTTTCAGGGAAATACAAACCTTTATCAGTGGCTAATCCTTGTATTACGGCTTCTTTGAAAGAAACTTTGGGTGCATTATGGTTTAAACTGTAATATTTCATTTTTTTTTCATTGCGAGGCACGAAGCAATCTCCTTATTATTGTATTAACTAATTATTTTCATTCCTTCATCATTCACTTTAGAAACGTGAATTTCATACGGTAAATTCATTTCGTCGTACACAGCGCTCATAGCTTTGGCGATTTTAATAGCTGTTGCTTCCCCTTTGCTTAAAGCAAAAATAGAAGGACCTGAACCTGATATTCCGGAACCTAAAGCTCCGTTTTCGTATGCAGTTTGTTTGATTAAATCAAATCCTGGAATCAAAACACTTCGTAACGGTTCTACGATTTCATCATGCAACGAGCGACCAATTAAGTCATAATCTTTAGTGTACAAACCTGCAACTAATCCGCCTACATTTCCCCATTGTGTGATAGCACTTTTTAAGGAAACAGTTTGTTTCAATACCGAACGCGCATCCGATGTTTTCAACTCAATTTGAGGATGAACCACGGTTGCGTACAATTCTGACGGGCTTTCTATTTTGATAATATCCAAAGGATTTGAACTTCTTACTAATGTAAAACCACCCAAAAGGGCAGGAGCAACGTTATCGGCATGGGCATTTCCACTGGCTAATTTTTCGCCTTGCATAGCGAATAAAACCAATTCTTTGCGTGTAAATGGACGTCCCAGTAATTCATTGATGCCAAAAACAGCACCCGCTGAACTAGCGGCACTGCTTCCAATTCCGCTTCCGGCTTTGATGTGTTTGTATATTTCGATTTCAAACCCAAATTCTGTTTCAATGGCTTCCAGCATCGCTAAAGCGGATACTCCAGCCACATTTTTTTCGGTTTCCAAAGGCAAGTCGGCGCCCACAATTTTAGTGATGCGAATCCCTTTTATATCTGATTTTCGAATAATCATTTCGTCCCCAGCAGTTTCTAAACACAGTCCAAGGACATCAAATCCACAGGAAAGATTAGCGATTGTAGCGGGGCAAAATATTTTTATTTCATTCATAATTTTAGTCTTAAAGTCTAATGTCATAAAGTGGTAAAGTCTTAGGAATGAATATAAAATCAAGTTGGTAACTTTGAGACTTTATGACATTCGACTTTACTACTCATTTATACGTTTCCAATTCTAATTACATCGGCAAATATTCCAGAAGCGGTAACTGCAGCTCCAGCACCAGCTCCTTTTATCAATAAAGGTTGGTCAACATAACGGTCCGTGAAAAACAATACGATGTTGTCTTTTCCTTCCAAATTGTAAAACGGATGATCTTTAGGAATGAATCTTAAACCAACATTTGCTTTTCCGTTTTCAAATTGCGCTACGTATTTCAAACGAGAATCTTTGCTTAACGCTTCTTTGTAAATAGTTTCAAAATGAGCTGCGTGTTCAATTAAAGATTTGAAAAAGGCTTCATTATTTATAGTATCTAAACATTCAGCAGGCAGGAACGATTCGTTGATAATCTCGTCAATTTCCATTTTGTAACCGCTTTCTCGTATCAGAATTAATATCTTTCTGGCAACGTCAATTCCGCTCAAATCAATTTTCGGGTCCGGTTCTGTAAATCCTTGTACACCAGCTTCTTTAACAACGTCATGAAAAGTGTTGTTTTCATTGAAATTATTAAAAATAAAGTTCAAACTTCCAGATAAAACCGCCTGGATTTTATTCACTTTATCTCCTGAAGCTATTAGGTTTTTTACGGTATCAATAATCGGTAATCCTGCTCCAACGTTCGTTTCAAAAAGGAAAGGAGCATTGAACTGTCGGGATAATTTTTTCAGTTTTTTATAATTATCGTACTCTGATGCACAGGCAATTTTGTTACAAGTCACTACGGCAATATTGCGTTTTAAATACTGTTCGTAGGTTTTAGACACACTTTCGTTTGCAGTAATGTCAACAAAAATACTGTTGCGTAAATTAAGCTCTTTTACTGTATAAAGAAACTTTTCTTTATTTGCCTCTTCGCCATTTTCTAAAGCAGATTGCCAGTTTTTTAAGGAGATTCCTTCCTCGTCAAAATGCATTTTTCTGGAATTAGATAAAGCAATGACCCTAACATTTATTTTTAGATTGTCTTTTAGGAATTTGTTTTGTTGGTAAATTTGCTCGATGAATTTCTCACCCACATTTCCAACACCCATTACAAATAGGTTTAACTGTTTAGTGTTTTCTTCAAAAAAGTTTTCATGGAGCGAATTCAGTGCTTTTTTTACATCTCTTTCGTTGATTACTGCCGAAATATTTCTTTCAGAAGCACCTTGAGCTATCGCTCTGATGTTTACGTTATTTTTACCCAAAGTGCTAAACATTCGACCGCTTAAACCTTGGTGGTTTTTCATGTTTTCGCCAACCAAAGCAATAATACACAGGTTTTTTTCAACAATACAAGGACCGATTTTGTTTTGTAGAATTTCTACTTCAAAAGCATTGTTGATGGAATCTTCAGCAACATCAGCATCAGCATTTAGAATTCCAATACAAATAGAATGTTCCGATGAGGCTTGGGTAATAAAAATTACATTTATATTTTCATGTGACAATACCTCAAAAAGCCTTTTGGATGAACCGCTAACACCGATCATTCCTGGGCCTTCAAGCGTAATCAAAGTAATGTTGTCAATATGACTAATTCCTTTTACGGGATTAGTGTGATCCATTTCTTGATTTGAAATATAAGTTCCTTCGGCTTCCGGTTCGAAAGTGTTTTTGATAAGAATTGGAATGTTCTTTCTCAACACGGGCTGAATAGTTGGCGGATATAAAACTTTGGCGCCAAAATGAGATAATTCCATCGCCTCCTGATAGGAAATGAATGCAATAGGTTGTGCTTGTTTTACAATTTTTGGATTAGCAGTATACATTCCGTTAACGTCAGTCCAAATTTCCAAGTCAGTTGCGTTCAATGCTCCGGCAAGAATAGCGGCAGTATAATCAGAGCCGCCACGACCTAAAGTAGTATTGATTCCGTCCATTGATGCGGCAATAAATCCAGGCATTACAACCACTTGATTTTCATTTGAAGCAAAAAATTCAGCAATTAATTGATTTGAAACTTCAAAGTTTACTGTGGCTTTTCCAAAATGATTGTCGGTTTTGATTAATTCACGGCTGTCTTTGTAACTGCTGTTTTTTAGATTTTGTTTTAATGCTTCTGCAATAATATAAGAAGACAATAATTCACCAAAACTCAATATAGTATCCGAAGTTCTAGGCGATAATTCTCCCAAAAGATAGCATCCATCCAACAAAGTTTCAAGATGATTGATGATTCTTTTTGTATGACTTAGCAAGCCACTTTGTTCGCTTACAGGAATAAGTTCTTTTAAAGCATCTAAATGTTTTTTCTCTAAATCGGAAAGAATTTCTTTAAAGCTTTCGTCACCGGCAGCTGCTTTTTGAGAAGCAAGTTGGAGCAAATCTGTAATTTTACTAAAAGCAGAAACCACAACAATTAATTTTTCTTCTTTTGCTTTATTGATAATGATATCTAAAACCAGTTTTATATTTTGTGCATTGGCAACTGAAGTTCCACCAAATTTTAATACTTTCATTTTTGTTTATTTTATGTAAAAAATGCAAATGTTTATTATATACCCAAGTACTTTCTTTCTTCAGAAAAAAAATATAATAATAGGATTATATGTAAAATGTGTACCCCTAAGGGGTAGTAGTTGTTGTAGTAAATGTAACAGAAGAGGCAACCCAAATTTGAGTTGAAATCGAAGAGTGATATGTTGTTCTGTTATTTGTCATTTGATTTTTCAAAAGTACAGTTTTTTATAAAAACGAAAGCCTCTAATATCGTTTTTGCGAATATTTTAATTTTTCAATACCATTGAGAAGAATATTGAATATTGTTTAGTTTTCAGGGTCAATGTTCAAGCTATTCGTATTTTTATGAAAAAATTAAACGGTTTGTTATTCGTTTTATAACTGATTACAAATAATTAATTCCATTAATAAAGCCGTTTTGAGGAGTTTTAGTAACTATTTCTGAAGTTTATTATTGCAACTCGTATTATTTATAGCTCTTTATCTCACGGATTTTTAATTAATTAGTTTGTAACTTTTTAAGCATGACACTTAATGTTAGTTTGTCTTTAGGTCTGAATTTTAAATTATATTCAATAAATGTTGTTTATTAATATAGATTTATTGAATTTTACCCTTTAATTAGAAAATAAAAATGGACAATACACATTATATAAGCACGCAATTACTCAGTTTTGAAACATTAGAAGAGATTATTTCTCATGGTAAATTATTGGCACTTTCTGAAGAAGCAAAAGTTAATATTCAAAAATGCAGGGATTATTTAGATAAAAAAATGGCTTCTCATTTAGAACCTATTTATGGTATAAATACGGGATTTGGCTCGCTTTGTAATGTGAAAATATCAAATGAGAACTTATCAAAGCTGCAAGAAAATTTAGTAAAATCGCATTCTTGTGGAACAGGAGAGGAAGTACCAACTGAAATTGTAAAATTGATGTTGTTGCTTAAAATCCAGTCCTTGAGTTATGGACATTCCGGAATTCAATTGCAAACTGTGGAACGATTGATTGCGTTTTATAATAATGATATTCTTCCTGTAATTTATACACAAGGATCACTTGGAGCTTCGGGAGATTTAGCTCCTTTGGCGCATTTATCATTGCCTTTATTAGGTGAAGGCGATGTTTATTTTGAAGGTAAGAAAGTACATTCTGCTGAAATTTTGAAGCATTTCGACTGGAAACCAATTGTGCTGCAGTCTAAAGAAGGATTGGCTTTATTGAACGGAACCCAATTTATGAGTGCCTACGGAGCGCATATTTTAATGAAGGTCAGCAAATTTTCTTATTTGGCAGATTTGATTGGAAGTATTTCATTAGAAGCTTTTGATGGAAGAATTGAACCTTTTCATGAATTGATTCATTTTATCAGGCCTCATAAAGGACAAATTGTAACGGCAAATCGTATAAAAGGATTTTTGGAAGGAAGCGAAATCATCGAGCAAGTAAAAACACATGTTCAAGATCCTTATTCGTTCAGATGTATGCCACAAGTTCATGGTGCATCAAAAGATGCGTTTGATTATGTGAAGAAAGTTTTTAAAACAGAGATTAATTCGGTGACGGATAATCCTAACATATTTATAGAAAGCGACCAAATCATTTCTGGAGGTAATTTTCACGGGCAACCATTAGCGTTAGCATTAGATTTTATGGCAATTGCGTTAGCGGAATTAGGAAGTATTTCGGAGCGAAGAACCTATCAGTTGATTTCTGGTTTGCGTAATCTTCCTGCATTTTTAGTGGATAATCCAGGATTAAATTCTGGTTTAATGATTCCACAATACACAGCGGCTAGTATTGCCAGTCAAAATAAACAATTGGCAACTCCTGCCAGTATTGATAGTATTGTTTCCAGTAACGGACAAGAAGATCATGTAAGTATGGGTGCAAATGCAGCTACAAAAGCCTTGCGTGTTTTAGATAATTTGGAACGGATTCTTGCGATTGAACTAATGAATGCTTCACAAGCGATTGAATACAGACGACCGTTGCTGTCAAGCGATTTTATTGAGATGTTTTTAAGTGCGTATCGAGAGGAAGTTCCATTGATAAAAGAAGACCGAATTTTACATTATGACATAGAGAATACCGTTTCTTTTTTGAATACTTTTCAGATAGAAAATGATTTGTTAATATTAGCTTAACATTAGCATTAAATAATGCAGTAATTTTGCCGGACTAAATTTTAATGAAATGAACATAAATAATTTTTTCCAATTTTTGGTTCCTAAAGATAAAAAGTTTTTCCCTCTTTTTGAGGAAGCTTCTAGTAATTTAATTGAAATTGCTACAAACTTACACGAAGCTGTAAATCTTCCTTTGAAGGAACGTGAGGTTATTTTTCAAAAAATTGATGCTTTAGAGCAAAAAGGAGAAGACATTACACGTCAAACAAATTTAGAGTTAAGTAGAAACTTCATTACTCCATTTGATAGAGAAGATATACACTCATTAATTACTTCTATCGACAATGTTGCGGATAACCTTCACGGTGCAGCAAGTAGAATGAAGTTGTATCAGGTGGATAAAATTACAAAATCGATCAGAAAATTGACTGAAATCAATCTTGAAGCTTGTCAGAATATTGATATTGCTGTAAGAGAATTAAGAGATTTGAAAAAAATAAAGAATATCACTGATGCTTGCGTTAGAATTAACAAGTTAGAAAATAAATCAGATAATGTTTATGATAAAGCAGTTCTTGATTTATTTGAAAACGAAACAGATGCAAAAAACATTATCAAGTACAAAGAAGTATTATCAGTTTTAGAAACTGCTGCTGATAAATGCAAAAGTGTTGCTAGTGTTTTAGAATCAATTTCTGTAAAACATTCTTAATTCAATCGGTTTTATTCTGAAATTATAATTATGGAATTTACTCTACTTATAGTTATTATAGTCCTGGCTTTAATTTTTGATTACATTAATGGTTTTCATGATGCTGCCAATGCTATAGCAACCGTTGTTGCCACAAAAGTATTAACTCCTTTTCAGGCGGTAGTTTGGGCGGCTTTTTTTAACTTTTTGGCGTATTGGGTTTTTGGTTTTGGTGTAGCAGATACAGTTGCAAAAACGGCCAATACCATGGATATTAACCTAGTTGTAATCTTAGCTGGTGTAATCGCGGCTATCATTTGGAATTTATTTACTTGGTGGCAAGGAATTCCATCCAGTTCCTCACACACCTTAATTGGTGGTTTTGCTGGAGCAGCAATTGCGCATGCAGGTTTTGGGGTTGTTTCTTGGTACAAAGAAGGAAAAGATGGCGGAATGCCTTCGGGAGTTTTAATCATTGTTGCTTTTATTATATTGGCACCATTGTTAGGAGCTCTAATCTCTTACTTAATATCGATATGGCTTCTTAATGCCTCTAAAAAGAGCATTTATCCAAAGATTTTCACCGCTTCTTTAATGATCCTGACCGTTTGGTTTGTAGAAAGCCAAATGATTTACTACGATCAAATTGAAAAGCCTCGTTTTGATTCTCCTTTTTGGAGCGTTGCTTTTGAAGCACACAATATCAAGTGGTTTTTAGTAGCCTTTATAATCTTGTCCATAAGCACATTTTGTTTAATATTCAGTAGTTTAAATTTAAATCAAGCTACGGCATGGTTAAAAAAAATGCAATTACTCTCTTCTGCAGCCTTTAGTTTAGGACACGGTGGAAATGATTCACAAAAAGTTATGGGTATTATTGCAGCAGCTGTAGCAGTTTATATTCACACCAGTGGTGTAGCTCAAGAATCTTTACCGGCTTGGTTAGATGTTGTTTTGCCAAACGATGAAGGTGCCTTTAAAATGCCAGCTTGGATTCCTTTAGCTTGTTATTCTGCTATTGCAGCAGGAACGTTAAGTGGAGGATGGAAAATTGTGAAAACAATGGGATCTAAAATTACAAAAGTAACTTCTTTTGAAGGTGTAGCCGCAGAAACTGCAGGAGCATTGACACTTTATTTTACAGAGCATTTTAAAGTGCCTGTAAGTACAACGCATACTATTACTGGATCTATCATTGGAGTTGGACTTACTAAAAGAGTTTCAGCCGTACGATGGGGGATGACCGTTAGCTTACTATGGGCTTGGGTTTTAACTATTCCAATTTCTGCAATATTAGCAGCAATCATTTACTATATCTTTAGTATTTTTATTTAATGCTAAAATAATAATTACAAAAAAACCATTCTCACTGAGAATGGTTTTTTTATGCGCTAAAAATTCAATTTTCTAAAATAGTAGATCTTGTATTTCTTTCGTTTTATCAAATACGCTTTTAGCGAAAGGACATAATGGTAAAATTTTAAGATTATTTTCCCGTGCATATTGTACGGCTTCCAAGACCATTTTTTTGCCCACGCTTTGTCCTGTAAAATCAGGATTTACTTCCGTGTGGTCAATAATAAATTTATCAGTTCCTGCCCAAGTATAGGTCATTCTTCCTGCTTCGATGTCGTTATCAACGGCTCTAAAGTAGCCGTTTTTGGTTTCGTTTATTTGTTCAATTGTCATGTTTTTCTAATTTGATGCTGTTGTTATTTCGATTGGGTTGGTTAAAATTTTGTGTATCGGGCATTTATCTGCAATGTTTAATAATCGGGCTTTTTGATCAGTGTCTAGATCCCCAAATAATTGAATGTTGCGCATTATTTTGAATTTATTTTCCACTGCATCAGTTTCAAAAGTGACTTCAACTTTTACATCGGTTAAATTCCAGCCTTTTCGGTTAGCATACATGCGTAAAGTAATGCAGGTGCAGGCTGCCAAAGAGGACGCAAGTAATTCTTTTGGCGTAAAGCCTAAATCTTTTCCTCCGCTACTTTCAGGTTCATCAGAAATAATCAAATTTGTTTCGGATTGTATTTCTGTTTTATAAAGTTCAGTGTCGATACTTGCTGTTATTTTACCCATATTATTGTCTTTTATTTTGATCAGGAAGTGGAACAAATTCAGTTTCTCCGGGAACTTTATCAAAAGTTTGTGCCAACCATTTTTCTTTTGCATTTTCAATCAGCTCTTTGGTTGAAGCCACAAAATTCCAATAGATAATTCGTTCTTCCGGAAAAGGTTCTCCTCCAAAAATATAAATAGTAGTGTTTTCTGCCATATCAAAGGTGCAGAGTTTACTGTCTTTGGCAATCAAAATTTGCTTTGGACCAAAAACATTTCCCTCACTTTCAATACTGCCTTCTAGAATGTATAAAGCACTTTCGCCAAATAGATGCTTGCCTATAGTGACTGTTTGATCCGTAGTGCTTTTTAGTTCTAATAAATACAATGGACTGTAAACGGGAACAGGTGATTTTTTGCCAAGTACTTCACCGGCTATAAGTTTATAGGCAATATCATCCGTTTTCCATTCTGGTATTTGATTTTCAGGAACGTGGAAAAAAGAAGGCTCCATTTCTTCTAATTCTTTCGGTAATGCCACCCAAATTTGAAGTCCGTGCAACATTTTATTGGAACTACGCAAATACTCAGGCGTTCGTTCCGAGTGAACGATTCCTTTACCTGATGTCATCCAGTTGATTTGCCCGGGTTTGATTTCCATTTCAGTTCCCAAACTGTCTTTGTGCATAATACTTCCTTCAAACAAATACGTCAAAGTGGAAAGCCCAATATGTGGATGTGGTGGAACATCTAAATTTTCGTAATCGCTCATGCAAGTTGGTCCCATGTGATCGATGAATGCAAATGGTCCAACCATTCTTTTTTCTCGAAAGGGAAGCAATCGCCCAACCATAAAGTTGCCAATATTGCTCGGGCGTTCTTCTATTATCAGTTTTATATTTGACATTTTTATGTATTTTAAAATATAAAAATAAGGATTATTCTTCTAAATAACCGAATTTCCCCATATTCACATCATTGAATGCTTGTATGATTTCGGCTTGACTATTCATTACAAACGGACCGTGTGCTACAATAGGTTCATTGATAGGTTCTCCGCTTAAAATTAAAACGATTGCATTTTCAGTAGCTTCAATGGTAAATTCTTCGCCATCATTTTCGAATAATGCAAAATGGTCAGCAGGAACATTTTCGCTATCATTTACTTTTATACTTCCTTCAATTACAAGTAAAGCAGTGTTGTAATTTGCCGGAAAATGAAAAGATGCTTTTGCTCCTTTATTTAATTTGGCATTCTGTAAATGTACGGGTGTAAAAGTAGAAGCAGAACCTTTCAAATTTTCATATTCCCCAGCTATAACTTCAATCACGCCACCTTTTCCAGGAATCTCAAATTTATTAATTTGGTCGTTAGTAATTCCCTGGTATTTTGGTGTTGACATTTTGTCTTTCGCCGGAAGGTTGACCCAAAGTTGTACCATTTGAAAATCACCGCCATTTTTGCTAAATTCTTCTTCGTGGTATTCTTTGTGTAAAATTCCCGAAGCCGCTGTCATCCATTGTACATCTCCTTCGCCAATAACACCACTGTTTCCTGAACTGTCATGATGCGCTACTTTTCCTTTATAAGCAATCGTAACGGTTTCAAAACCTCTGTGTGGATGAACACTTACACCTCTAGGTTGGTCCGTTGGTGGAAAATAAAATTTAGAATTATAATCCATCATAATAAATGGACTCATTCTTTTCATGTCTAAATGATACCCACTTGGGATAAAATTGTGTACTCTAAATCCATCACCTACCATGTGTGGTGGAGGTGGAGCCAATACTAATTCGATTTTTTTTGTTTTCATTGCGATGTCTTATTTTAATTATAGTACAAATTTACTATGGATTAAAATCAGATGCATTGATGTAGGATAAGAAATGATTTTAGAAAGAACTAATACGGCTTAAAATTTTTTTTGGCTAATTCCTTGCGAACTCTGCTTAAGGTTTCGGGTGTAATGCCCAGATAGGAAGCAATCATCCATTGTGGAATACGCAAAGTAAGACTCGGATAAATGGTAATGAAATCTAAATACCGTTGTTCAGCTGTTGCTCCCAGTAAGAGGTTCACTCGTTTTTGAAGTTGCCGAATGTGATTGTGTAGCGCAATATTGTCCTGCTCTCGAAAAAGAACACTGATTTCTGCAGCTGCATTAATAAATTTTTTGTCGATAAACACTATTTCAGTATCTTCAATGGCATCAATAAATAATTCAGAAGGCTCATTGAAATAAGAACTGCTTCTATCCGAAATAATCCAGTTCTCAGCCGCAAACTGAATGATATGTTCTTTTCCGGTTTCGTCAATGGTATAGGAACGCAGTAATCCTTTGGATACAAAAAAAGAGTGATGACAAATATCGCCTTGATGTAGTAGGACAGTTCCTTTTTCTACTTTTTTAGATTGCAACGTATCTGTAATCAAATGAAACTGTTCGTCTGTTAAATTTGTTTTGGATTGAAAGTATGTTTTGAAAGAATCGAGCATAATTATTTTGAGGCAATTCGTTTATTTTTATACTCCTTTTGCTATTTTTTTGAGTTCTTTAAGTCTAATTTATTCCGCTCAAATTTTTATGAATCCGTCTGCGTTTGTAATGGGTTTGACGAAGACTATTTTCGCCGGATATAATACTAATATTTCCGTCTATTTCTAGCATTGCCAATTTTACATCTTTAAAGTATTCAATACCATGTTCCCGCATGGCTTCTTTTAATTCATCGGAAGTGATGTTTAATTTGCTAAGAGTCTTAAAATCCAAATTGCCGTTGTGTATAAGAATTTCTGGTTTTTCTTGCATGAAATCACTGAATCTTGGGAACTTAAACATTAATTTCTTTAAAATAAAATTGATGGTAAACAATACAGTTGCTGCTGCTAAACCTCCCAATAAACTAGTATCGTTTCCTACCATTGCATTTTGAACGGAGTTACTAATGAGCAGAATTAATATCACGTCGGCAGTGTTCAGTTGAGACAATTCTTTCTTGCCAAAAAGGCGTAAAGCGATAACCATGAAAAAATAAACGGCACTACTGCGAAGAATTATAGCAAGGTACTCGTTCATTTTTTTAGGTTTACTATTTTGTTTTTAAATTTAAAAATGACAAAAACTTAAGTTAGGTTTTTACAAATTCATGGTTGGAATAATACTATTTTAAATCTGTTTTTTGTTTGAAATTTTTTTCAATTGCTTTTATCATTTCACCGGCTATATCTTTATTGGTGGCTCCTTCAATTCCTTCCAATCCTGGAGATGAATTTACTTCTAATAATAATGGCCCTTTTGAAGAACGAATAATGTCAACGCCTGCGACTTTTAAGTCCATTGCTTTCGTAGCTTTTATGGCAATACGTTTTTCTTCTGGGGTTACTTTTATAACCGATGCGGTTCCTCCAAGATGGATGTTGGCTCTAAATTCGCCTGGCATTGCTTCGCGCTGAATGGCGGCGACTACTTTTCCATCAATTACAAAACAACGAATGTCTTTTCCGTTGGCTTCTTTGATGAATTCTTGAACTAATATATTGGCATTTAGGCTTTTGAAAGCATTGATAACACTCTCGGCAGCTTTTTTTGTTTCGGCTAAGACGACACCTTTTCCTTGCGTTCCTTCCAGTAATTTTACGATTAAAGGAGAGCCGCCAACCATTTTTATCAAGTCATCAGTATCCAATGGTGAATTTGCAAAACCAGTAGTAGGGATTTCTACACCGTGATTTAATAATAATTGCAACGAATATAATTTATCGCGTGATTGCGTAATGGCATTTGATGAATTCAAGCAATATACTTTTAAGGCTTCAAATTGTCGTGTCAAAGCACAACCGTAAAATGTAATACTAGGCCTGATTCTTGGTATAATGGCGTCAAATTGATTTAATATTTTACCGCCACGATAATGAATTTCTGGCGTTTTTGCATCCAGTTTCATATAGCATTCCTTAATGTTCAGAAAGTGCATTTCGTGACCACGCATTTCGCCTGCCTCCATAATACGCTTGTTGCTGTACAATTCAGGATTACTCGCCAAAAGTCCGATTCGTAAACCAGAACTTGCTTTCTCGGAATTTTTATATAATTCTTTTAAAGTGTCAGTTGTAGGTTGTCCCAAAAGATATTTTTGTTCCGGATCAACAAGAACTCTTCCGCTCATGGCTTCACGTCCTAAAAGCATTCTGAAACCCATCGAATCTCGATTGGTAAGCGTCATTTCTATTGGCCACTGAGAGCTTCCAATTTGTAAATTTGTTTGAATGACATAGCGTTGTTCTCTAAAACCACTCGAACTTTTAACGATACGTTTGTCAATTAATGGTGCTTCACAATGAATTACCGTTTTTTGATTATTTTGTATTGGGTTGATGTCAAATTTTACCCAGTTGCTTTCATTTTTTATAAATGGAGCAATATTTATAGCATGTAAAGCGGAAGTTTTTGCACCGGAATCTACTCGCGCTTTAATAGTAGGAATTCCTAATTCTGGAAAAGAACACCATTCTTCACTACCTAAAATAACTTTGTTATCTGACATAAATTAATTTTGTTTAACCTTTTTTATAAAGACCAAATGTAAATATTTGTTTTCAAAAAAAGTATGTTTACTGTAAAGAATAAACCCGTTATGTTATAAAAACGTAACGGGTTTATTTTACTATAATTGTTTACTAAATTTAAGGATTTGTGGGTTCCCCAGCTTTATGAATTTGCACTGTTAACTCCTGTGAGCCATCTTCAATATCCATAAAAATCTCATCTCCTAAAGTAATTTTCGAAGTGATAATTTCTTCTGCAAGCGCATCTTCAACATACTTTTGAATCGCTCTTTTTAGTGGTCTTGCGCCAAATTGTTTATCAAAACCTTTCTCTGCAATAAATGCTTTTGCTTTGTCAGAAAGATTCAATTGGTATCCTAATTCAGCAACACGGGCGAATAATTTTTTCAATTCGATTTCGATAATCAAATCGATGTCATGTTTTTCTAAAGCATTGAAAACAATTACATCGTCAATTCGGTTTAGGAATTCAGGAGCAAAAGTTTTTTTCAATGCATTTTCGATGATGCTTTTCGAATTGTCGTCGGCCTGAGCTACTTTGGCGGCAGTTCCAAAACCAACACCTTGTCCAAAATCTTTTAATTGTCTAGCTCCAACATTGGAAGTCATGATGATTATAGTGTTTTTGAAATCAATTTTTCGACCTAAACTATCTGTTAAATATCCGTCATCTAAAACTTGCAATAACATATTGAAAACATCAGGATGGGCTTTTTCTATCTCATCCAATAATACGACACAATATGGTTTTCTTCTTACTTTCTCTGTCAATTGACCACCTTCTTCATATCCTACATATCCCGGAGGCGCTCCAACTAAACGGGAGATTGCAAATTTTTCCATGTATTCACTCATGTCAATACGAATTAATGCATCTTCAGAATCGAATAACTCTTTAGCTAATACTTTGGCTAATTGGGTTTTACCAACACCGGTTTGACCTAAGAAAATAAAAGAACCAATTGGTCGATTCGGATCTTTTAATCCAGCACGATTTCTTTGAATAGAACGAGCAATTTTCATTACTGCTTCTCTTTGTCCAATTACTTTACCTTCGATAAGTTCTGGAAGTTTGGCTAGTTTGTTACTTTCAGTTTGTGCAATACGGTTAACAGGTATTCCACTCATCATAGAAACCACATCAGCCACATTGTCTTCAGTAACTTCAATTCGGTTATTCTTAGCATCTTCTTCCCATTGTTCTTGGGCAATAGCTAAGTCTTTTTCGATGCGTTTTTCATCATCACGAAGTTTAGCGGCCTCTTCGTATTTTTGTTTTTTAACCACAACATTTTTCAATTCACGTACGTCCTCTAGTTGGCGTTCGAGATCTAAAATTTGTTTTGGCACTTCAATATTAGTAATGTGAACTCTAGAACCTGCTTCATCTAATGCATCAATGGCTTTATCTGGCAAGAAACGTTCGGACATATATCTATCTGTTAATTTTACACACGCTTCGATTGCTTCTTGTGTGTAGGTAACATTATGATGGTCTTCATATTTGTTTTTGATGTTATTCAAAATGGTAATTGTTTCTGAAACTGATGTAGGTTCTACAATTATCTTTTGAAAACGTCTTTCTAATGCGCCGTCTTTTTCTATATACTGTCTGTATTCGTCTAATGTTGTTGCGCCAATACATTGAATCTCTCCACGAGCTAATGCAGGTTTAAACATGTTAGAAGCATCCAGTGAACCTGTTGCACCTCCGGCACCCACAATAGTGTGAATTTCATCTATGAAAAGAATGATGTCGTCATTTTTTTCTAATTCATTCATAACTGCTTTCATGCGCTCTTCAAACTGTCCGCGGTATTTTGTACCTGCAACAAGACTAGCTAAATCTAAAGTAACGACACGTTTATTGAACAAGGTACGTGATACTTTTTTCTGAATAATTCGCAACGCTAAACCTTCGGCAATAGCTGATTTTCCAACTCCCGGTTCTCCTATAAGTAAAGGATTATTCTTTTTACGACGGCTCAAAATTTGAGAAACACGTTCAATTTCTTTCTCACGTCCCACAACAGGATCCAGTTTTCCTTCTTCGGCCATTTCAGTTAAATCCCTTCCGAAATTATCCAAAACAGGTGTTTTAGATTTTTTATTGGATTTATTGGCTGGATTGTTGAAAGACCCTTCTTTTAGACTGTCATCTTGTCCTGAATCGTCATTATACGATTCGTTTCGTGGTAAATTTTCTATAAAATCTTCTTCGTTTGGAGTCATGTTTAGATATTGTTCTTTAGCTATATCGTAATCAATTTTTAATTTATTCAATAGCTTGGTTGTTGGATCGTTTTCATTTCTTAAAATACACAATAATAAATGTGCTGTGCTGATAGAGGAACTTTGAAAAACTTTTGCTTCAAGAAAAGTAGTTTTCAATGCTCGTTCTGCTTGGCGTGTCAAGTGTAAGTTTTTTTTCTCAACATTTACTTCTAGGCTTGGACTTGCAGGGCTTAATATCTCTACTTTTCTGCGTAAATGGTCCAAATCAACAGATAGGTTATTCAATATTTGAATTGCTTTCCCGTTACCGTCTCTTAAGATACCCAGCATTAAGTGCTCGGTTCCTATAAAGTCATGACCTAGTCGCAAAGCTTCTTCTTTGCTGTAAGTAATAACGTCTTTTACTCTTGGTGAAAAATTATCATCCATAATATATATTTGATATCGTAAATTTAGTGAATTAGTAATTGAAAAACAAAAACCATTCCTATAAGAAGTGGTGTCAGCTAATAGACAAAAATAAAAATAAATTTATAGTTAAAATTGACTTAATTTATTAACTAAAACGACTTTAAAATTTGTTAATAAATCATCGAAATAACTACTGCTAAATAGGTTTAAAAATTTCAAAAAGGCGTATATTGGCACGTTTTGAAACTAATATAATTTTTTAATATAACAACTTATGTCTGAAGGAGAAAAGTTAATTCCTATTAACATAGAAGATGAAATGAAATCAGCTTACATCGATTATTCGATGTCAGTAATTGTATCAAGAGCGCTTCCAGATGTTAGAGACGGCTTGAAACCAGTACATCGAAGAGTATTATTTGGAATGCATGATTTAGGTGTTAATTCTAGATCTGCCCATAAAAAATCAGCAAGAATTGTCGGAGAAGTTCTTGGAAAATACCACCCACACGGAGATACATCTGTTTATGATGCGATGGTTCGTATGGCACAAGAATGGAGTATGCGTTATTTATTGATTGATGGTCAGGGTAACTTTGGATCTGTTGATGGCGATAGTCCTGCAGCAATGCGTTATACTGAGGCTAGAATGCGTAAGATTTCGGAAGAAATCTTGGCAGATATCGATAAAGAAACTGTTGATTTTAAATTAAATTTTGATGATACACTGCAAGAACCAACAGTTATGCCAACTCGTGTCCCTACCTTATTAATCAATGGGGCAACAGGAATCGCAGTAGGTATGGCCACTAATATGCCGCCTCACAACTTAACTGAGGTAATTAATGGTACGTTGGCTTTCATGGATAATAATGATATTGAAGTTGACGAGTTAATGAATCATATTAAAGCCCCAGACTTCCCCACTGGTGGTATAATATATGGGTATGAAGGCGTTCGTGAAGCATTCAAAACTGGTAGAGGACGTATTGTAATGCGTGCTAAAGTTGGTTTTGAAGAAGTAGATGGCAGAGAATGTATTATCGTTACCGAAATACCTTATCAAGTCAATAAAGCTGATATGATAAAGCGTACGGCTGATTTGGTTAATGACAAAAAAATTGATGGAATTGCGAATATCCGTGATGAGTCAGATAGAAATGGGATGCGTATCGTTTATATTTTAAAACGTGATGCGACACCAAACGTAGTTTTAAATACACTTTATAAGTTTACACAATTACAATCTTCGTTTAGTGTAAATAATATTGCCATTGTAAAAGGGCGTCCACAAATGTTGAATCTAAAAGATTTGATTCATTATTTTATCGAACACCGTCATGATGTAGTAATTCGTAGAACGCAATTTGAGTTGAAAAAAGCGGAAGCAAGAGCTCATATATTAGAAGGTTTGATTATTGCTTCGGATAATATAGATGAAGTAATTGCTTTAATCAAAGCTTCAAAAAGTACGGAAGAAGCTAGAGAAAAATTAATCGAAAGGTTTAATTTATCAGATATTCAATCGCGTGCCATTGTTGAAATGCGTTTGCGCCAATTAACAGGTCTTGAACAAGATAAGTTAAGAACAGAATACGAAGAAATCATGAAGTTAATAGAGCACTTGAAAGCTTTATTAGCAGATGTAAACTTAAGAATTGCTTTGATTAAAGAAGAACTAACTGAAATTCGTGATAAATACGGAGATGAGCGTCGTTCTGTAATTGAATATTCAGGTGGTGATGTAAGTATTGAGGATTTAATTGCCGATGAAAATGTAGTAATTACAATATCTCATGCAGGTTACATTAAACGGACTAATCTTACGGAATACAAAACTCAGAACAGAGGAGGAGTTGGACAAAAAAGTGCTGGAACAAGAGATCAAGATTTCTTAGAGCACATGTTTGTAGCAACGAATCACCAATACATGATGTTTTTTACCCAAAAAGGAAAATGTTTCTGGATGCGTGTTTATGAAATACCGGAGGGTAGTAAAACGGCTAAAGGTAGAGCAATCCAAAACTTGGTAAATATTGAAAGCGACGATAAAGTAAAAGCGTTTATCTGTACTCAAGATTTAAAAGATAAAGAATATATCAATAGCCATAACCTTATTATGGTAACCAAAAAAGGTCAGGTTAAGAAAACATCTTTAGAGAAATATTCTAAACCAAGAGTTAATGGAGTTGCCGCAATAACTATTAAGGAAGGTGATGAATTATTGGAAGCAAAATTAACCAATGGTGAAAGCCAAATTATTTTGGCTGTGAAGTCAGGTAAATTAGTTCGTTTTGAAGAAACTAAAACACGTCCGATGGGAAGAACAGCCTCAGGAGTTCGTGGAATTACGCTTAAAGATGATACTGACGAAGTAATTGGCATGGTTACTGTAAATGACATGAACAGCGAAATATTAGTTGTTGCTGAAAATGGTTATGGAAAACGTTCAAGCCTAGATGAGTATAGAATCACAAACCGTGGTGGTAAAGGAGTTAAAACTTTAAATATAACCGAGAAAACAGGAAAACTGATTTCGATAAACGCCGTTACTGATGCGGATGATTTAATGATTATCAACAAATCAGGATTGACTATCAGAATGGCTGTTGAAGACTTGAGAGTTATGGGACGTGCTACGCAAGGAGTGAAGTTGATTAACATCAAAGGAAACGATTCGATTGCCGCAGTTACTAAAGTTATGAAAGACGATGTTGCTGAAGTAGTTGTAGATGAAGAAGGTAATGTTATCGAAACGGAAGCTATTGAAAGAGTTAAACCAGTTTTAGAAGTTCTTGAAGACGAAGGTACAGATGAGGATGACGACGAAGACGATTCTGAAGAAGAAGAAGATGACGAGGCTGAAGGTGACGAAGAAGATGACGATGTATAAATTAAAATTAGAAAACCAAGAATAATTATTAAACAAAAATAGAATATTATGAAAAGTAAATATGTATTACTAGCATCAGTTTTATTGATATCAGTAGCTACTTTTGCTCAAAAAGATCAAATTAAAGCCGCTGAAAAAGCGTTGAAAGCTGGTAAGTCTCAAGAAGCAGTAACTATTTTAGTGGAAGCTGAGTCTTTAATAGCCAATGCTACTGATGCTGAAAAAGCACAATTTTTCTTTGTAAAAGGGAATTCTTTATTGGATTTAGCGAACAAGAATGTTGAGACTAATACAAATCTTTCGCTTGCTGCAAAAGCATACCAAGATTTGATTGCCACTGAGAAAACTTCTGGGAAAGTAAAGTTTTCAACTCAGGCTGCAGCTTCAATTACTGATATTAAATTCAAATTGATTAACGGTGCAATTGCTGATTCAAAAGTGGATAAACATGCAGATAGTGCTAGAAAATTATACGATGCTTATTTGTTAGATAAAAAAGACACTATCAATTTGTACTACTCAGCCTCTACATACGTAAACGCTAAAGAATATGATGCAGCTCTTAAGTTGTATGATGATTTAAAAAAATTAAATTATTCAGGGAAAGGGACCAGCTATTTTGCAGTTAATAAGTTAACTAGTCAAGAAGACTTTTTTACGACACTTCAAGAAAGAGACAGAATGGTGAAGTTAGGAACACATGAAAAGCCAAGAACTGAAGTCATTCCCTCCAAAAGGGGTGAGATTTATAAAAACATGGCTTTGATTTTAGTTGAAAAAGGTAAAACTGAAGAAGCCAAAAAAGCAATCTCTGAAGCGAGAATAGCAAATCCGGAGGATGCTTCATTGACTTTAACAGAAGCTAATCTTTATTTGGAAACAAAAGATTTCGATATGTACAAGAAATTAATAGCTGAAGTATTGGAAAAAAATCCAAATGATGCTGATTTGATTTTTAATTTGGGCGTATTAAGTGGAAATGCTAAAAATACTGTTGAAGCTGAGAAATATTATAAAAGAGCGATTGAAATAAAACCGGATTATGTAAATGCGTATCTTAATTTAGCAATCATGAAGTTAGATGCTGACAAAAAGCTTTTTGATGAGATTAGCAAATTAGGAAATTCAGAAAAAGATAATAACCGTTATTTAGTTCTTAAAAAACAAAGAGAAGCTGTGTTTACAGATGCTTTACCTTATTTAGAAAAAGCTAGCGAATTAGACCCTAAAAATGCAGAAGTTAAAGCAACTTTATTAGGAGTTTATGGCGCATTAGAAATGACAGAAAAGAAAAAAGCATTGAAAGCTAAAATGTAATACTCTTTTAAGTAAATTAAAAAAAAACCTATCTCGAATGAAATTCTTGATAGGTTTTTTTTAGATTATTGTCTAGATTATTTTTTTGATTACTCGAAGTTTATGAGTGTGTTTGTTAGTTTCGGGATTATAGATTCCCAGATGATCTAACCTATCAATTCGTACTTTTCCACTCGCGTGAATGATATAATTATCGGCCATTATTATTCCTACATGAATTATATTCCCTTCTTCATTATCAAAAAAAGCTAAGTCTCCAGGTTCGCTTTCTTCAATAAAACTTAATGCTTCACCTTGTGTTGATTGTTGAGAGGCATCTCGCAATAATTTGTATCCATTGAGTTTGTATACCATTTGGGTAAAACCCGAGCAATCGATACCAAAAGGAGTTTTTCCTCCCCATAGGTAAGGAGCGTTCAAATACAAAAAAGCACTATTTACTAAACTTTCTTTGTTTTTTTCTCCACTAGTTTTAGTTCCTTCAAAATCAAAATTCGAAATATTTATCTCATTATGATGTATAAAAGATAAAGAGGAACCAAGGGGAATGGGTATCAATAAATTATTTGGTGCGGTAATATATTCTATTAAATCAGCATTTAAAATGATAGCTTCAGAAGATAGTTGATTAAAACTGGCTTCAGAAATCAGTTGTAATTGTTTAGAATCTATCCAACCTTCATAATCATCATATTGCATTCTGATTTTGGACCATTGTCTCAATTGTTCTAAAATTTCAAAATGTTCGCCAAATAAAATTTGAGAAACGATTTCGCTTCTATCACTGGGTTCAAAGCGAAGTGGGATAATGGCTAGATTGCAAATTCCGAACATTTAGGTTCTTTTATGAGTTAAGAATTAAGAGTTAAAGGTCTTTGAAGCCTATAACTCTTAACCTGTAATTATTTAAGCTCTTTCAATAACAATTGCTGAAGCACCGCCACCGCCATTGCAAATTGCTGCAGCACCAATTTTAGCATTGTTTTGTTCTAAAACATTTAATAGGGTAACAATGATTCTAACTCCCGAACAACCCAGAGGATGTCCTAAAGATACAGCGCCACCATTTACATTTACTTTGTTATCTGCTAATCCAAGGATTTGTGAGTTAGCTAAACCTACAACGGCAAATGCTTCATTAAATTCAAAATAATCTACATCATTGATGGTTATTCCAGCTTTTTCTAATGCTTTAGGGATTGCTTTTGCAGGACTAGTAGTAAACCATTTAGGTTCTTGAGCTGCATCAGCATATCCGTTGATGTAAGCCAAAGGTTTTAGTCCTAAAGCGATTGCTTTTTCCTCACTCATTAAAATTACTGCTGCTGCTCCGTCGTTTATTGTTGATGCATTAGCTGCAGTTACAGTTCCATCTTTTGTGAAAACAGCATTCAAAGATGGTATTTTATCTAATTTTACATTTGTGAATTCTTCATCTTTAGAAACGATGATAGGATCTCCTTTTCTTTGTGGAACCGGAACTGGAACAACTTCATTATCAAATTTTCCTGAATCCCATGCTTTTGCACTACGCTCATACGATTGAATTGCGTAGTTATCTTGATTTTCTCTTGTAATATTATATTCTGAAGCACATAAGTCAGCACACACTCCCATAGCGCTGTTATCATAAGCATCAGTAAGCCCGTCTTTCTGCATTCCGTCAATCATGGTTGCAGGACCAAATTTAGTTCCACTTCTTAAATTCATATAATGTGGAATCAAACTCATATTTTCCATTCCACCAGCAACTACAATTTCGGCATCACCGCATTGAATAGCTTGTGCTCCTAACATAACTGCTTTCATTCCTGAAGCGCATACTTTATTTATTGTGGTGCAGGCAACTGAATCTGTTAAACCGGCAAATAGTGCAGCTTGTCTTGCAGGAGCTTGTCCTACACCGGCTTGAACTACATTACCCATGAATACTTCATCAATTAAATTTGGATCTAACTTTATTTTATCTAAAGCACCTTTAATAGCGATTGCTCCTAATTTTGGAGCAGTAACTGTAGATAATCCCCCCATAAAACTTCCGATAGGTGTCCTAACGGCAGAAACGATAACAACTCTTTTGTTCATGACTTTTTTATAATGTTGGTTTATGTAGCAAATTTAATCTTTTTTAAACAATTTCAAATTTTGATTTTGTCATTATCTTTTTTTAAATTTATTTTCATTCTATATATTTGATTGTGAAGTGTTTTTGTAAAAATGATAAAAAATATTAAAAAAAAGGCCTTAAATAGTTGTGAGAAACGTAAAGATGTCTTAAATTTGCAACCGCAAAACAGAACACGTTTCTTGAGCTTGGAGGGGTGCCAGAGTGGTAATGGAGCAGTTTGCTAAACTGTCATCGAGTAATCGGTGCCAGGGTTCGAGTCCCTGTCCCTCCGCTTTATAATTTGCTTTTCGGGGTGTAGCGTAGCTCGGTTATCGCGCCTGCTTTGGGAGCAGGAGGCCGCAGGTTCGAATCCTGCCACCCCGACTAATTTTTTTACATGAGCAATGGAGGCATAGCTCAGCTGGATAGAGCACCTGCCTTCTAAGCAGGCGGTCGAAGGTTCGAATCCTTCTGCCTTCACAACAAAACCCACTGTTTTCAGTGGGTTTTTTGCGTTTAATGATGTTTTGAATTGATATGCTTGAAATTATTTGTTAATAAATTAAAAAATGGTTTTCCATAAAAAGATAATTAAAATATAATAGTTGTCTAAATGGAAAAAAACTGTTAAATACTGTTCTGAATTACTTGTGTTTTAATGACATGTTAAACGTGGGGCGAGATATGCTAAAAAAAATATTAATATATACAATATCAATGCTTTAATTATTAAAATTATATTCTTACTTCAAATAAGAGACATGAACAAAATCAAATTAAAACCTATAAAACAAAAAACAGTAGTAAACATGAGCTCACTACTGTTTAAAAACTGAACTTTTTTCATTATTAATCTTGTGTTATTTTTCAGGACTGGGTATTTCATAAAATAAAATATATAACTTTATAATTTAATCGATTATTCATAAGATGCCACGAAGCCAATTCTCGCAATCTGTAGTCCAATATTTGCTTGTACCTTTAACTCCCAAACCAAAGCCATGCCCGCCTTTTTCATACAGATGTAACTCTGCAGGAACCTTATTTCTCTTTAAAGCGATGTAATAATTCATGCTATTTTCTACAGGAACAACTAAATCGTCAGTTGCATGAATTATAAACGTGGGCGGAGTGGAAGAATTTATGTGTTGTTCATTAGAAAATTTACCAATCAATGAAACGGACGGTGAGATCCCTAATAAATTATTTTGTGATCCTTTGTGTGTGATTTCATTTGTCATGGAAATAACGGGGTAGATTAATATCGAAAAATCTGGTTTTGCAGTAACAGAATCAGAAACTTGGTAAACTCTGTCATTATAACGAGTAGATAAAGTTGCTGCTAAATGTCCGCCTGCCGAAAACCCCATTACACCAATTTTGTCCTTCTTTACTTTCCATTTTTCAGCGTTACGTCGGATATACCGGATTGCTTCTTGGGCATCTTGTAAGGGGCCAATTGTTTTATCTTTCATTATTTGATCATTGGGTAATCTGTATTTTAATACAAAGGCAGTTATTCCTAACGAATTTAGCCATTGGGCTACTTTTATCCCCTCTTTATTAATAGCTAAATGCGAATATCCGCCTCCAGGGAAAATCAGAACTGAAGAACCGTTAGAAGATTTTGGATTTGGTAAAAAAATAGATAGGGTAGGAGTTACAACTTTGCTGGTGCTTTGTATCGTTTGTTCTTTATAGATTTCTTTTTCCTTATAATCAGATGTTATTAATGCACCAGGAATTGTCTCCGACCAAAGCGGTATAATTTGATTTTGCGCATGCATTGTTAAATTTATACCGATAATAAAAAGTAGAAGTAAAACAGAGTAATTTAATTTTAGAGTAGTATTAATTTTCATTGTATTTATATTTTATAAAATAAGGATATTGCTTTTTCGGTACGATAAAATTAAAACAGCTTTTTCAAGAATTAAAAAGGCATTATTAATACGGTTTGAGTATTCCTGAAAGCTGAAATTAGTGGTTTCTTATATTTAACATCTATTTTGTTTAATATGTAATTTAATATTATTTTTTTTATTTTATACATTTATTTAAGTTGCTAATTTAAAATAATATATAAATTATTTGGATAATGAATATTTAAAAGTATATTTGTGCAATCGATTACATTTATTGCAATCGAATTTACTCTAGCACTAAAAAAGCTGTTGAATAAAAAAAAGACTTTACCAAAATTGATTTTGAAAAGAGATCAAATCTGCGAGTAAATTATTTTACGTAATAAGGGCGGATTTTATATCAAAAACTAACTATTTTAAATATTACCACATGATAAAGCAAACAAGCAAAAATATTGGAAACTACCGCTGGTCAATCTGTGGTTTGCTTTTTTTTGCAACCACTATAAATTACTTGGACAGACAAGTGCTTTCATTGACATGGAGCGATTTTATTGCTCCGGAATTTCATTGGACCAACAATGATTATGGAAATATTACGGCGTTATTTTCAATTTTTTATGCAGTATCATTATTATTTGCGGGAAGATTCGTGGATTGGTTAGATACCAAAAAAGGATTTCTTTGGGCTATTGGGATTTGGTCTTTTGGAGCTTGTTTACATGCATTCTGTGGTATTGGAACAGCAGGGATTATAACTGGGGATTGGTTTGTCGGTTTTGAAGGAGCAAAAGAAGCACTTAGTACGGTGAAAGATACTGGGCTGATTATCAATGTAAGTGTAACTTTATTTATTTTTGCCCGTTTTGTTTTGGCCGTTGGAGAGGCAGGAAATTTCCCCGCAGCTATTAAAACGACTGCCGAATATTTTCCAAAAAAAGACAGAGCATTTTCTACAAGTATTTTTAATGCAGGTGCAACAGTTGGTGCATTAGCTGCTCCAATATCTATTCCGTTTATTGCAAAAGCATTTGGTTGGGAAATGGCTTTTATTATCATTGGTGCCTTAGGTTTTGTTTGGATGGGATTTTGGGTTTTTATGTATGAAAAACCAGAGAAACATCTAAAGGTTAGTACCGCTGAATTAGAATATATCCAGCAAGATGATATTGCGGCCAGTAAATTAGAAGGATATGTACCAGAAACGAGCACCAAGGTAACTTTAATGGATTGTTTTAGATACAAACAAACATGGGCTTTTGCTTTTGGTAAGTTCATGACCGATGGCGTGTGGTGGTTCTTTTTGTTTTGGACTCCTGCGTATTTAAGCTCAGTTTACGGGATGGATTCAACCGAAGCGGCTTTGCCATTATTTGTATTGTACATGATTACATTGCTTTCAATTATTGGAGGTTGGTTGCCCACTTATTTTGTTGAAAAGAAGGGGATGAATCCTTATGAAGGACGAATGAAAGCCATGCTGATTTTCGCTTTTTTTCCATTATTAGCTTTGATCGCGCAGCCTTTGGGGCATATTAGCTATTGGTTGCCCGTAATAATAATTGGTATTTCAGGAGCGGCTCACCAATCTTGGTCGGCAAATATCTTCACAACAGTTGGCGATATGTTCCCTAAAAAAGCAATTGCAACTATTACAGGTATTGGCGGTTTGGCTGGTGGTATTGGTTCCACGATGATCAACAAGGGTTCAGGATTATTATTTGATTATTCTAAAGAAACCAATATGGCTTTTATGGGTTTTCAAGGGATTGAAGCTGGATATTTCATCATTTTCTCAATTTGTGCCGTTTGTTATTTGACTGGTTGGTTAGTTATGAAAGCATTGGTGCCAAAGTATAGTCCGATTACTGATTTATAAGTCGGTTTTTTAAAATTAACAGCTTTTTAGAGATTAAAAAATAGTACTTAAAGGAATATAAAGTATCTTTGTGTAATCGATTACATTAAATAATATAATATGACAAATTTTTCTTTCAGATACGCTTCGAACCCTACGGACGTCAAGAAATATGGAACTGACGAATTGAGAGAGCAATTTTTAATTGAAAATCTTTTCGTTGAAAATGAAATAAAACTAACCTATTCTATGTATGATAGATACATTGTGGGAGGAATAATGCCGGTTGACAAAGAATTAAAACTAGAAACTATTCCGTATTTGAAATCTGATAATTTTCTGGACCGAAGAGAATTAGGAATTATTAACGTTGGCGGTAGTGGAATTATTAGAGTTGACGGCGTGGAATATGAATTGCAAAAAAAGGAAGCACTTTATGTAGGCCAAGGTTGTAAGGAAGTTCTTTTTTCTAGTTCAAATGGAGAGCAAGCGTTATTTTATATTAATTCGGCACCGGCACATACGAAGTTTCCAAATAAAAAAATCGGAAAAGAAGACGCTGAAGTCATTCAATTAGGAGAAGAAAAAACAGCCAACAAGAGGATTTTAAATAAACTGATCGTCAACAGTATCGTTGAAACGTGTCAGTTGCAAATGGGACTTACGGAATTGTTGCCCGGAAATGTATGGAACACCATGCCAGCCCACACGCACAACCGACGAATGGAGGCCTATTTTTATTTTGATATAGAAGCACCACAAACGATTTGTCATTTTATGGGAGAACCACAAAATACCAGACATATCTTCATGCAAAACCACCAAGCCGTTTTATCTCCGGAATGGTCCATACATTCTGGTGCAGGAACGTCAAACTATTCTTTTATATGGGGAATGGCCGGAGAGAATTTAGATTATGGCGACATGGATATCGTTGCCCCAAATGAATTAAGATAAGAAACTATGAATTTATTTGATTTAAAAGGAAAAAGAGCACTGATAACCGGAGGAACGCACGGTTTAGGTTTGGCAATGGCGGAAGGTTTGGCAATTGCAGGTGCTGAACTTGTAATAACCGGTACAACGCCTTCTAAAATGGAGGAAGCACTGGCGTATTATTCTGGTAAAGGATATAAAGTTTCCGGATATTTATTTGATGTTACCGATGAAAAAGCGGCGGCAGACAACATTGCATTAATCACCAAAGAATTAGGAGATATTCATATTTTAGTGAACAACGCCGGAATTATAAAAAGAGAATTGGCCATCACAATGCCGGTTTCTGATTTTAGAAAAGTGATTGATGTGGATTTAGTAGGCCCTTTTATCATGTCACAATTGGTTGCAAAGCAAATGATTGAAAGACAGGAAGGCAAAATAATCAACATTTGTTCCATGATGAGTGAATTGGGACGGAACAGTGTTTCGGCTTATGCTGCTGCAAAAGGTGGTCTGAAAATGCTGACCCGAAATCTGGCTACCGAATGGGCAAAATACAATATTCAAGTTAACGGAATTGGTCCTGGTTATTTTGCAACTACACAAACAGAACCTATTCGAGTAGACGGACATCCGTTTAATGAATTTATAATCAACAGAACGCCGGCTGCACGTTGGGGAAATCCAGAAGATTTAGCGGGAACAGCTGTCTTTTTGGCTTCAAGAGCGAGTGATTTTGTAAACGGACAAATTGTATATGTCGATGGTGGAATATTAGCTACCATTGGAAAACCATCAAATGAAAATTAATATTTAAGAAATTTATAATGAGTACACCATTTATAAACGACAATTTTTTATTAGAAAATAAATTTGCGGAAGAATTATATCATAATTATTCTAAAAATCAGCCTATTATAGATTATCACAATCATTTGTCGCCACAGTTTATTTCTGAAGATAAAATTTTCGACAATATCACTCAGGTTTGGATCAATGGTGACCATTATAAGTGGCGTGCAATGCGTACGTTAGGGATCAACGAGCAGTTTATAACAGGAAACGGTTCAGACAAAGACAAGTTTATGAATTGGGCAAAAACAGTTCCGTACACCATGCGCAACCCTTTGTACCATTGGACGCATCTGGAATTGGCCCGTTATTTTGATATTAATGATTTGTTAAATGAAAAATCGGCTGAGAAAATATATAGTGAGGCTTCCGCCAAAATAAATTCGGCAGAATACAGCACTCAAAATTTGCTTCGAAAAGTAAATGCCGAATTTGTATGTACTACCGAAGATCCAATTGATACTTTAGAATACCATCAACAATTAGCCAAAAATCCCTTTGGGACCAAGGTTAGCACTGCCTTTAGACCGGATAAAGCGATTCTAATTTCGAATGATGGATATAATTCGTACATAGACACTTTAGGTGAAGTTGCAGGAATTTCGATTAGTTCTTATTCTGATTTGTGTACTGCGCTTACCAACAGAATTGACTTTTTTGATAAAAATGGTTGCAAACTTTGTGATCATGGTTTAGACCAAATTTATTTTGAAAATTTTATCGAAAGTGAAGTGAATGCAATTTTCAAAAAGAAAAGAGAAAATCAAGTAATTAGTAATGAAGAGGCGTTAAAATTTCAAACCGCTATTTTATTGTTTTTATCTGAAACTTACCACCAATACGGTTGGGTACAGCAGTTTCACTTGGGAGCACTAAGAAATAATAATGAGCGCATGCACCGTATTTTAGGTCCTGATACCGGATGGGATTCCATTGGAGATTATCCGCAGGCTCAAAAATTATCTCGTTTTTTAAATGCTTTAGACAGTAAAGATAAATTGACAAAAACTATTATTTACAATCTAAATCCTGCCGATAACGAAGTTATGGCTACGATGATTGGTAATTTTAACGATGGAAGTGTAAAGGGTAAAGTACAGTTTGGATCTGGATGGTGGTTTTTAGACCAGAAAGACGGAATGACAAAACAATTGAATGCGCTTTCTAACATGGGATTGATCAGTTGTTTTATTGGAATGTTGACCGATTCCAGAAGCTTTTTATCGTTTCCCAGACACGAATATTTTAGACGTATTCTTTGTAATCTTTTAGGGGATGAAATCAAAAGAGGTGAATTACCAAATGACATGGAATGGATTGGTAAAATGGTTGCGGATATCAGTTATAATAATGCCAAAGAATATTTTAAATTCTAACAATCAGATTCGCATAGTATGACGGTATTGGCAAATAATTCGCGCTTTTTTAAAGAAGAAGAAACCCAATGGGAAGATGTGGGGGAAGGCGTGCAACGTCAAATTTTGGGATTTGATGATCTGGTTATGATGGTCAATGTGAAGTTTGAGAAAGGAGCAATTGGTCCTTTGCATAATCACCATCACACACAAGTTACCTACGTTGCCGCTGGTACATTTGAAGTGACTATTGAAGAGGAAACAAGAATACTAAAAAAAGGAGATTCCTTTTACATTCCCTCTAATAAAATACATGGAGTTGTTTGTTTGGAAGAAGGAATTCTAATCGATGTTTTTAGTCCTATGAGAGAAGATTTTATAAAATAGAGAACATTTAATTCAGGTATAAAATGAATAAAGTAGTCACTTTTGGCGAAATAATGTTGCGACTTTCAACAGAAAGGCATTTGCGTTTTGAGCAAGCAAAAGCATTTACCGCTTCCTATGGTGGAGGTGAATTTAATGTGGCCGTTTCTTTGGCTAATTATGGTGTAAATGCAGCATTTATAACCAGAATTCCAGAGAATGAAATAGGTGCTTGTGCGCTAAAAGAAATGCGAAAGATGAATGTTGAATCCAAAAACATCATTTTTGGAGGTGATCGTTTAGGGATTTATTATCTTGAAACGGGTGCTGGCACACGCGGCAGCAACGTAGTGTATGACCGTGCACATAGCTCCATGGCAACCATTGAAAAAGGAGCAGTTGATTGGGAAAAAGTACTCGAAGATGCTACCTGGTTTCATTGGAGTGGGATTACACCTGCGATTTCTGAGAGTGCTGCGGAAGCCTGTTTAGAAGCCGTAAAAGTGGCTCATAAATTAGGTTTAACAATTTCTTGCGATTTGAATTATAGATCAAAATTATGGCAATATGGCAAAACTCCCAGTGAGGTTATGCCTGAAATATTACACTATAGCAACGTAATTCTAGGAGATATTGATACCGCTTATTTTATGTTAGGAATCCCTAAAGTGAGTCCTAATTATCAAGACACAAAATCACTACCTGTTTTGTATAATAAGTTATTTGAATTATGTCCAAATTTAAAAATAGCAGCTACTACATTACGCTATTCAGTTAGTGCATCGCACCAACGAATTGGAGGCATTTTATTTGACGGAAAAAGTATTTATAATGCTGCCGTAAAAGAAGTAACTCCTGTGGTAGATCGTGTAGGCAGTGGTGATGCCTTTATGGGCGGATTGATTTATGGTTTGTTGGAATTTCAAAATAACAATCAAAGAGCGTTAGGTTTTGCAGTTGCGGCCTGTTGTTTAAAACATACCATTGCAGGGGATTATAATTTAGTGACCTTAAAAGAAGTTGAAAATATGCTAGACGGTGATGGCGCTGGATTAGTTTCTAGATAAATATAGAAGTATGGCAAAATATTCAAGATTAGAAGTAGCAAATGTAATGGCGGAAACGGGAATGGTTCCCTTATTTTTTCATACCGATGTTGAATTGGGTAAAAAAGTGATCAAAGCCTGTTATGATGGTGGAGCCCGATTGATGGAATTCACCAGCAGAGGCGATTTTGCTTTTGAAGTTTTTGGTGCATTAAATAAATACGCATTAGCTGAATTGCCGGGAATGATCTTGGGAGTTGGTTCGATAACGGATGCCGCTGCTGCTTCATTGTATATGCAATTAGGAGCAAATTTTATTGTAACTCCGGTTTTGAGAGAAGATATTGCATTGGTTTGCAACCGTCGCAAAGTATTGTGGTCACCAGGTTGCGCTTCACTTACTGAAATTGCACGCGCCGAAGAATTGGGTTGTGAAATAGTAAAATTATTCCCAGGCGATGTTTACGGACCACAATTTGTCAAAGGAATCAAAGGTCCTTGTCCATGGACGAGTATTATGCCAACCGGAGGTGTTTCAACCGATAGAGACAATCTAAAAAACTGGTTTGACGCTGGAGTAACTTGTGTAGGTATTGGTTCTCAGTTGATTTCAAATGAAGTTTTGAAAAGTGAGGATTTTGATGGTTTAGAGGCAACCGTCAGAGCAACTTTAGCCACAATTAAAGAACTTAGAAGCTAATAAACAAAAATAGATGGAAAATAATTTTTCATTAAAAGGGAAAGTAATAGTGGTAACCGGCGGAACCGGAATACTCGGTGAAGCCTTTATCAATGGTATTATTCAGGCAGGAGGAGCAGTGGGAATTTTGGGCAGAAATGAGAAAATAGCCAATGAAAGAGTTCAAAATGTAATTGCCAAAGGCGGACGAGCTATCACTCTGATTGCCGATGTAACGGATGAGTTACAACTCTTAGCTGCAAAAGAAAAAATGCTTGCCGAATTTGGAAAAATTGATGGTTTGGTCAATGCGGCCGGCGGAAACCTTCCGGAAGCAGTTGTACAGCCGGAGCAGGATATTTTCAAGTTGAATGTTATTGCTTTGGAAGATGTAATGCGATTAAACCTGGTAGGCACTATTTTACCAACACAAGTTTTTGGGGAAGCTATAAAAAATGGAGTCTCAGGAAGTATCGTAAATATTTCATCGGTAGTGTCACAATTAGCGGTTACCAAAGTATTGGGCTACAGCCTAGCTAAATCTTCCATAGATTCTTA
This sequence comes from Flavobacterium pasteuri, assembly GCF_048286615.1. Classification (NCBI taxonomy): domain Bacteria; kingdom Pseudomonadati; phylum Bacteroidota; class Flavobacteriia; order Flavobacteriales; family Flavobacteriaceae; genus Flavobacterium; species Flavobacterium pasteuri. The sequence continues at coordinate 359,876 of NZ_JBLVPN010000003.1, forward strand.
TACGCAATGGTTTGCAGTGGAGCTCGCTAAACGATATGGCGATGCAATACGCATGAATTCAATTGCACCTGGATTTTTTCTTACGGAACAAAACAGAACGTTGTTGACTAACGCCGATGGGAGCTTAACGGATAGAGGGAATTTGGTACTTCAAAACACACCATTTAAACGTTTTGGAAATCCGGAGGAACTTGCAGGTGCCTTAGTTTGGTTGTTAAGTGATGCGTCAAAATTTGTTACAGGATCAAAAATTACTGTTGACGGCGGATTTACGATTTATAGTGGCGTTTAAGAAAATTCAATTTAAAATTATAAAATAAGAATGCAATAAGCGACTTAAAGAAATGCGTTTTAAAGGATTGTTCCTTATTCCTCTAATGGACTGAAATGTTAAATCGCAAAGCAGTTAAGTCGTTTATTGTGCCCTTAATTAAGCGTGTTTCCGGCTTAAAAAAATAAAACATTTTACTGCTAAAAAATAAGATTTTGGAGTATTAAAGATATAAAAAATGAAAAAATTAAACAGAATAAATACAGGATTAGAAAAATTGCAACCCATAAAAGTGGTACAATTTGGAGAAGGTAATTTCTTGAGAGCATTTGTAGATTACGCTTTTCAAAAACTTAATAAAGAAGTTGATTTCAATGCTGGTATCGCAATAGTTCAGCCATTGAAAGAAGGTATGATAAACATGATTAACGATCAAGATGGTCTTTACACTTTGTTTATGAATGGAATCAAAAAAGGCGAAAAAATACAGGATATTGAGTTAATTTCTAATATTGTAAAAGCTATAAATCCTTACACTGATTTTGCAGATTATCTAGCGTTAGCCAAAGAAGAGGAACTTCAATTTATCGTTTCAAATACTACTGAAGCGGGAATTGAATTTATCGAAAGTGATACTCCAGATATGCAACCACCGGTTGCATTTCCTGCAAAGTTGACTGTTTTATTATATGAAAGATTCAAACATTTCAATGGAGACGCTGCTAAAGGATTGACTATCATTCCTTGTGAATTGATCGATTATAACTCAGAAACTTTAAAGAAATTTATTTTGCAATACTGCGATTCATGGGAATTAGGTGTTGATTTTAAAACTTGGTTATCAGATGCTTGTACCTATCATAGTACTTTGGTGGACAGAATTGTCCCTGGATATCCAAGAGCTGAAATTGAAGAATACAATAGCAAATTAGAGTATCAAGACAATTTAATTGTCGCTGCTGAACCATTTTTCCTTTGGGCTATCGAAGGCGGTGACGCTTTAAAGCAAAAATTACCTTTCCATAAAACAAATTTGAATGTGAAGATTGTTGACGATATACGGCCTTTTAAAATGATAAAAGTTCGTATTTTAAATGGTGCGCATACCGCAATGGTCCCTTTTTCACTATTGCACGGTAACAAATTAGTAATGGAAACCGTTAACGGTAATTTTACTGGGGAATTCGTTAACAGCGTTATTGGTGAGATTAGTGCAACCCTTGATATGGATAAAAATGAAATCCTTGCCTATAATGAAGAGGTAATGGATCGATTTAAAAATCCATTTATCAAACATGCATTGGCTGATATTGCTTTAAATTCAATCTCAAAATTCAAAGTAAGAGTTTTGCCTAGTTTATTAGGATATTATAATTCGAATAAAAAATTGCCTACTAATTTGACTTTTTCATTAGCTTGTTTAATCCAATTCTACAAAGGAACTTGGAGTGACGAAGCATTACCGGTAAAAGATTCTCCAGAGGTAGTTGAAGCATTTAAAAATGCTTGGCAATTAGGATCTTTAGATTTAGTTGCGACTAAAATTTTATCTAATGACGAATTCTGGGGTGAAGATTTAACTAAAATAAACGGATTATCAAAAGCTATGGTATTGGCATTGAACGAAATTGAAGCGAATGGTATTGAAAAAGGTTTTGCCAATTTCAGTCAACAATATTAATATTTTATAAACCTATCACATTTATTAAAATGCAAAAGAAATTAATAAAAGTAAATCCTTCAGATAATGTTGCGGTAGCATTGGTGAATCTTGCAGCTGCTGAGGTTATCCACTTTGAAGGTGAAAATATCACTATCATCACTGATGTGAAAATGAAACATAAAATCGCTTTAAATGATTTGAATACCGGTGATCGAATTATAATGTACGGTGTTTTGGTGGGTAAAGCAAGTGCCAAAATTTTAAAAGGAGGTCTACTTTCTACGTTAAATGTTAAGCATGAAAGTGATAAAGTGATTGGAAAAACGGAAACTACTGGTTGGGATGTTCCCAATATTGAAAAATGGAAAGACAGAACTTTCAATGGATATCACCGGGAGGACGGACAGGTAGGGACCGAGAATGTTTGGTTGTTTTTTCCGTTAGTTTTTTGTGAAAACAGAAATATCGAAATCTTAAAGGATATTTTTGAAAAAGAATTGATGAAGCCAAAAGAAAACGATTATCAATTATTACTTCGTTCGTTAGTAAGTTCTGAAAACGGTTCCACAGAAGCGACAGGAAAGTCTGCGGAAGCTGATTTATTCAACAATATTGAAGTGAAATTCATCACGCATCAAGGCGGCTGTGGCGGAATTCGCCAAGATTCACACAGTTTGGCTAAACTTTTGGCAGGATATGTCAATAATCCAAATGTGGCTGGAGCAACGGTTTTGAGTTTGGGTTGTCAAAACTTGCAAATCCAAATCTTTAAAGACGCTTTATATGAAATTAATCCAACAAGTACCAAACCGGTTTTGATTTATGATCAGCAACAAATTGGTACCATTGAGGCAATGTTGAGCAGTGTGGTAAAAGATACTTTTGAAGCCATCAAAGAAGCAAATAAAATAGAAAGAACACCAGCGCCATTGTCTAAATTGACGATTGGCTTGGAATGTGGCGGTTCAGACGGGTTCTCAGGAATCTCGGCTAATCCAACCTTAGGTGTAACTTCTGATTTGCTCACAGCGCTAGGAGCAACAACCATTCTTTCGGAGTTTCCGGAATTATGTGGTGTGGAGCAGGAATTAGTAAACCGTTGTGTTGAAGATGAAGCTGGAGTACGCTTTTTAGAATTGATGAAATGGTATGAAAAAACGGTTGTAGATGCCGGATCTGGATTTGATATGAATCCTTCACCGGGAAATATCAAAGATGGATTGATTACGGATGCCATGAAATCAGCAGGAGCTGCAAAAAAAGGAGGAACATCTCCAATAGTAGGTGTTTCGGATTATGGAGAATACATTTCAAAACCAGGCTTGAATTTGCTATGTACGCCAGGAAACGATGTGGAATGTACAACTGCAATGGTAGGTTCCGGAGCCAATATGGTTTTGTTTACCACAGGTTTAGGAACTCCAACAGGAAACCCAATTGCTCCGGTAGTGAAAGTTTCCTCTAACTCTGAATTGGCCAGAAAAATGTCGGATATCATTGACATTGATACAGGTGGAATTATTACAGGTGAAAAAACAATTGATGAAATGGCGGATGAAATGCTGGAATTTATTATTAATGTCGCTAGTGGCGAAATTAAAACTAAAGCAGCAATTTTGAATCAAAACGATTTTATTCCTTGGAAAAGAGGCGTTTCTTTATAAAAAAACTTGTTGAGATATTAAAAGGGTAAGTTCAAAACTTTACCCTTTTTTTGTTTTAGATATTGTTTCTCAAGGATGATTTCCGAATGTGCAGAATAGGATTTAGAACAATCTTTTTTTCCATTTTAAAATCTTCCGTATTGTTCATTTGTTCCAAAAATACTTTAGCGGTCATTTTTCCCATTTCAAGAGGGGATTGATCAATTGTAGAAATGGAAAGTTCCATGAATTTTGTAAAGGGTTCGTTACCAAAACCGACTACACAAAAATCTTCCGGAATTTTAATTCCCTGTGCTTTAAGTTCTTGTATGGCACCCAATGCCGCAAAATCACTAGCAGAAAAAATAGCGTCGGGTGGGGTTTTTAATTGCAGTAATTTGTGGGTTACAGATATACCGTCTTCAATATTACTCTTTGACTGGAAAACATAAGTTTCATCAAATTCTATTCCGTGATCCAGCAGTGCCTGTTTGTATCCTTTAAAACGGTTTTCGTAAATTTCCAAAGATTGGTCTCCGGACAAATGTGCAATTCTTTTGCACCCTTCATCAATGAGATGTTTTGTGGCAATATACCCTCCTTTGTAGTCATTGATAGTTACGGAGCTCACGCCGTCAATGTTCTTTTTTCTGTCGAAAAAGATTAATGGAACATTTTTTTCGAGAACACGATGAATTATTTTTTCATTTTTCTTTGATTCATTGGTGATAGAGATCATGATACCATCTACTTGTGCGTCAAGAAGAGTATTGATATTCTCAATTTCTCTGTTTTCATCTTCATGTGTTTGGCATATAATTACATTATATTTATTGGGATGTAATTCTTCCTCAATCCCTCGTATAACAGATCCAAAAAAATTGGTATTGATGCGAGGAACAATAACTCCAATATTTCCGCTTTTTCCGCTTCGAAGCGCTAAGGCTAACCTGTTTTGTTTGTAATTCATTTTAGCTGCAGTATCCATTACAAGTTTAATAGTACTTTCACTTATTTTTGGGTTCTTATTCAAAGCTCTAGATACTGTAGCTGCAGATATATTGAGTTCTTTGGCAATATCGTAAATGGTTGTTTTTTCACTCATTATGAATCAATTGTTGTTATGAATTTGTAAAATTAATGCTTTTTTTCTTAAATATTTATTTAATGTTATCGATTGTACAAATCTTGTTTTTTTATAGGTTATGCCTAAAAAACTTCTAGTAATAATGTATTTTTAATGTTGTTTTTTTATAATAAGTGTATAAATATAGGATATTTTTTATGGTACCAACATTTTTATTGATTTTATTTTGGTTAATTGGAAATTAATATTTACGTTTGTGTAATCGATTGCATGATTTGTTTTTTTTAACAAAAAGAATGAATTTATTTTCAAGAAATTTTAATAAAAATAAATGACAAAAAAACATTTTTTTATAACAAGCTTACAACTGTCACTCGTAATTTTTTCAATGATTTTTGTTGCTTGTGGAGTAAAGCAAACGAAAACTATTGTAGGTGCTGGTCCTTGGAAAACAATGCAGTATATAATTGATAGTGTGAAGGCACCTTCTTTTAGGGATAAAATATATGTAATTACTGATTTTGGTGCTCAGTCTGGAGGTGTTTTCGACAACACTCAGGCATTTAAAAAAGCAATACAAAATTGTACTAAAAATGGTGGAGGAAAAGTTTTAGTTCCATCCGGAAAATATTTCACAGGTCCGATACATTTAGAAGATAATGTAAACCTTCATCTAGAAGAAGGCGCTGAAATTTTGTTTAGCACAAATTCTTCTGATTATCCTATAGTTCATACTTCGTGGGAAGGAACGGAATTGATGAATTACTCTCCTTTAATTTATGCTTACAAGAAAACTAATGTGGCGGTAACCGGAAAAGGAATGTTAAACGGTCAGGCCAATAATGAAAATTGGTGGTGGTGGTGTTCTAAAAAGGAATACGGATGGAAAGAGGGGAAGCCTAACCAGAACGATCCTCTCAATCGATTGCGTCTTATTGCCATGGCTGAAGAAGCAGTTCCTGTTTCGGAACGTGTTTTTGGTGAGGGACATTTTTTACGACCAAATTTTGTAGAATTTTTTGATTGTAAAAATGTACTCTTAAAAGATGTGAAAATTGTAAATGCTCCATTTTGGGTTGTTCATCCTATCAAATCGTCAAATGTAATAATCGACGGAATAACGGTTGAAAGCCACGGTCCTAACAATGACGGATGTGATCCGGAATATTCCAGAAATGTCATCATAAAAAACTGCACTTTCAATACTGGAGATGACTGTATAGCCATAAAATCAGGCAGGGATGCTGATGGTAGACGTGTGGCTATGAAAAGTGAAAATATTGTAGTGCAAAACTGCAAAATGATTGACGGTCATGGTGGAGTTGTAATAGGAAGTGAAATTTCGGGTGGAGTAAGAAATGTTTTTGTGGAGAATTGTATTATGGACAGTCCAAACCTTGATAGGGCTATTAGAATTAAAACAAATTCAAATCGAGGTGGACTCATCGAGAATGTGTTTGTAAGAAATTTAGAAGTTGGTCAGGTCAAAGAGGCTGTTTTGAAATTGAATATGTTTTATGAAGTCTATGGCGCTAAACCAGGTATATTTATACCTCAAATACAAAATATTTTTCTAGAAAATGTAACGGTAAAAGATGGTGGAATGTATGGTATCTTGGCTAAAGGCTATAAAGAATCACCTATCAAAAATGTTACTTTAAAAAATGTAAAAATTATTAAAGTAAAAGAAGCGTATTCTATCGAAAATCTTAAAGGTCTTACATTAATCGATACATATATCAACGGAGTACTTGCGGAAAGCCCTAAAAATTGAATTAAACTATTATCTATATACTAACTAACCAAATAATTAAATTATGAATTTCAGACATTTTTTTAAAAAAGGCTCAAGATGCTGCTTTGCCTTTTTCTTTTTACTGAGCCTTTTTATGGGGCATGAAATGAAGGCTCAGCAGACTTCAACAATTAGCGGTATAATCACTGATGCCGCAGGTTTAACTTTACCTGGAGTAAATGTTATTGAAAAAGGAACTCAAAACAATGCGGTAACAGATATTGATGGAAATTTTACTTTGAAACTATCAAATGCCAAAGCTATTTTACAGATTAGTTTTATAGGCTTTGAGACGCAAGAAATTAATGTTGCAGGTAAAAAAAACATAAAAGTAGCGCTTCTTGAGCAATCACAAACTTTACAAGAAGTTGTAGTTGTAGGCTATGGATCGGTTAAAAAAACTGATTTGACAGGTTCTGTAAGTACATTAGATGCTAAAACAATTACAGAAAGAAGTACTACTAACGCATTAGAAGGAATTCAGGGGAATGTTGCCGGAGTTCAAATTAATGCATCAACGGGTCGTATCGGGGATCCTTTTACTATTTCAATTAGAGGAAAAAGTACAATGAGCGGTGAAGCTTCACCATTGTTTGTGGTTGATGGAGTGCCTACTGATGGAATTGACTTTTTGAATCCGCAAGATATAGCCCGAATCGATATTTTGAAAGATGCTTCATCTACAGCAATTTATGGATCACGTGGTACAAACGGTGTCGTGATTGTGACAACAAAAGGAGGAAATACTGTAAAATCAAGCATGTCGGTTTCTTTTGATTCTTATATTGGAGGAAAAGAAGTGGCTCGATTACCTAGAATGATGGATGGTCAAAAATGGTGGTTGTATCATCAATCAGCGTATTTACCAACGGCGAAAAAAGATCCTATTACAGGAACCGTAACAGCTTCTATTTTAGACGCTACTGTACTTGGAACTCAAAACACTTTATTAGGAACCAGAGTAGCAAATAATGATACATTTGATTGGTATGATGCTGTATTAAAATCCGGTATTCAAAAAAATAATTATTTGTCAATTGCAGGCCGTAGTGATAATGGATTATCTTATAATTTAGCTGTAGGTGTTCAAGGTGAAACTGGAAATGTAGACAACGAATCATTAGATAAATATAGTTTTAAAGTAGGCTTGACTCATAAAGTAAATGATAAATTTACTGTTGGAACTAATTTAACGTTAGCTAAAACTGAACAAGAATTAGGAAGTGCTTTAGCAATGCAAGAGGCTTTTAGATTAAGTCCGTTTTATACGCCGTACGATTTAAATGGAAATTTATTTCCACTACCAGGGAAATTAACGGATGCAACAGGCGCTTTTTTGATTAATAAAACAAGTACGTATAATCCATTATTAGAAATTGCTAATAGTACTAATTCAATCAACAGATGGAATGGTGTAGGGAATTTATTCGTGGAATATAAACCAATTACTTGGCTTACCTTAAGGTCATCATACGCAGTTGGATATGATCAATTTAAAAACGGAAAATCTTGGGGAGCTTTAACTAATACAGGAGTAGCTAATAGAAATTTACCTTCGGCTTCTATTTACGAAGAAGAGAATTTTAATTCTACTTTTGATAATCAGTTTACTATTAATTATGATTTGAATAAAGATCATTCCTTTACTTTATTAGGACTACAAAGTATGTATTATGATAAAACAGAAGGATTATCTGCCAGTTCCACGGATCAGCCATTCGATCTTTCCTACAATAATTTAGGTTCTGGAAAACAATCCACTTTTTTAATAGGGTCTAGTTTTGTGAAAAGCACATTGCTATCGTATGCTTTGCGTTTAAATTATAACTTTAAAGGACGATATTTATTGACGTTATCGGACAGATGGGATGGGTCTTCAAAATTTGCTGAAAATAATAAATGGGGATCATTTCCATCAGCAGCTTTCGCTTGGAGAGTTAGCGATGAAGGTTTTATGAAAAACCAAAAAACAGTTTCAGACTTAAAAACCAGAATTAGTTATGGATTTACAGGTAACAATAAAGTTGCCGAATATTCAACTATAAACAAATTAGATCAACAAACGTATTATGATTTTAATAATACTACTGCAAATGGATGGTTGCAAGGTTCTCCTGCTAATAAAGAGTTAGGTTGGGAAAAAACAAGAGAATTTAATGTAGGATTAGATTTTGGATTCGTTAATAATAGAATTACAGGAAGTTTAGATGTTTATGACAGACTTTCTACTGATTTATTGTTGAAACAAAAATTAGTGGTAGAAAATGGATTCGCTACCTATACTAATAATATTGGATCAGTAAGCAACAAAGGGGTTGAAGTACTTGTAACTACAAAAAATATAAATACTGATTTTGTAAAATGGGAAACAACATTTATCTTTTCTACGAACAAAAATAAAATTGAATCTATTTATGATGATGTGTCTGATGATGTTGGGAATAATTTGTTTATTGGTGAATCAATAGATGCTATTTACAATTATAAATTCACTGGAATCTGGCAAGCCGATCAAAAAGCGCAAGCTGCATCTTTCGGACAAACGGAGGGACAAGCCCGAGTGGAAGATTTAAACGGAGATGGGAAAATTACCTCTGCGGATAGACAAATTTTAGGACAAGGAAATCCAGATTGGACCGGAAGTATTTCTACTAAATTAACAGTGGGTAATTTTGATTTAGCAGCTTCAGCAATTACTAGTCAAGGTGGTTATGTATACAGTCCGTTTCATGCTAATTTTACCAATACAAGTGATAGAGGTCGTCAAAAAGCAGATATCAATTGGTATATTCCTGCAAATGATGCTGGTTTACCAGCTCAAGTTTCAAACGAATATCCAATGGCTCAAAATGAGGGTACTTATTGGAATTCTAATGGTGTGGGTTACTATAGAGACAACTCATTTGTGAAAATTAAAAATATTACTCTAGGATACACTTTTAATAAAAATATCATAGAGAAATTTAAAATGAAGTATTTGCGTTTTTATGTCAATGTTCTGAACCCGTTTGTATTTACTCGTTATGACGGTTATGATCCAGAATGGGCTGCAGCAGGATTTGGTGTAGGTCGTGTAGCATCGATTACTTATCAAATGGGAATGAGTATTAAATTATAAAACAAAATCAAAATGAAAAAAATAATAGTAAGCCTGTCAATAGCTTTATTAACACTGAGTTCTTGTAGCGATTTCATAGAAGAAGATAATAGATCTAATGCAGAAACCAATGAATATCTTAAGGCATCCGGATTTGAAGCTTTAATAAATGCAAATTATGCGCAATTAAAGGATATTTATGGTGGTGAGCCATGGTTATTTGTAGCGGGTACTGACTTATATTCTGAAGGTAGAAATAGAGAACCGATAGAATTGAGTCAATACACACAACTAACTCCAGCATCTCCAAATGTTGATTACTTATATAGAGAGTGTTATAAAGCGATTCAGAGAGCTAATACCGCATTGTATTATAGTACTTTAACCGAAAAAACAACTACATTAACAACTCGTATCGGCGAAGTAAAATATTTAAGAGCAAATGCTTATTTCTTGTTGGTGCAAACCTATGGCGGTGTAAGTTTAGATACGGAGTATCATGCTTCTCCAGTGCTTTCTTTTGAAAGAAATACCGCTGAAGAGGTCTATACTTTTATTATTAAAGAATTAGAAGAATCACTTTCTTTATTACCAGCAGGTGCCTTTACAGGTCGTGTAACTAAAAGAGCTGCACAAGATTTATTAGCAAAAGTACATTTGACAAGAGGATATGAAACTTTTGGGGCAGCCAGTGATTTTACAACTGCAGCTAAATATGCAGATGCGGTCATTGCAGGAGAAACATTAACACTTAGTTATAATGATTTATGGTTTCCGTCTACTACTGCTATAGATATTAATAAAGAAACTATATTTTCAGTCCAGTTCAGCGCTGGTTCTAATGGTTCAAATCCGCAAACAACGGGTAATGGTCAAGCTAGTTATTTCAGTTCTTATTTAGGAGGTTCAGAAGTGGCTACGAAAGCACCTTATCGATCTTATACTTTATTACCAACGGATTTTGCTATAGGACTTTATGAAAAAGGTGACAAAAGATGGGAAGGAACGTTCATGACACAAGCGTATGCGACTTATTATGATTTTTATACAAAAGCAGATAAAACAGGTCTAACAGTAGCACATTTTTACGTCCCAAAATGGATGACAGATGCTGAATTAGCGGCATATAAACTGGCAAATCCTAAAGCAACAATACATTTATATGGTACTTACGGTACATCTGTTACTTTTAGTAATGATTATCAAACCATACCTGTTCGTAAATTTGATGATCCAAAAGCACCTTTTGCCACTAGCGCATCAAGTCCTAGAACAAGCACACGTGATTTTGTAGTTGCAAGATTAGGAGATACATATTTGATTGCTGCAGAGGCTTATTTGCGTATCGATGCGGCAACTGGATTAGCAAGACTTAATGAAGTAAGAAGAAGAGCCGGTGCTGTAGCAGCTACAAGCGCACAATTCAATATCGATTACATTTTAGATGAAAGAGCTAGAGAAATGCTTGGAGAATATAACCGTTGGTTCGATTTGAAACGTACCGGAAAATTAATAGAAAGAGCTTCTTTGTATAATCCAAAAATCAAAGCTTCTAACTTTGATGGAGCAAATGGACAGAAGAAAATCTTGAGACCTATTCCACAGGAAGCATTAGATTTGAACCAAAATAAAAGCTACCCACAGAATCCTGCGTACTAAATAATAAAATTAGTTTTTGATTGAATTTTTTGAGTTTGTTAAAAAAGGGGCTTGATTGGTTTTATCAAGCTCCTTTTTTTATAATGAATACATTTATCCGTAATTTTAAATAAAATGATAAAACCTTACTGTCTCATTTTGATTTTATTTACAAATTTGCTTCATTCACAGATTCAATTTCATCGCGATACTTCTTATACCGTGCAAAGCACTTTTAATAAAGACAAAATCAAGTTCCCCTTTATTGAAATCGTTAAGGAACAAGAATATGAAAGTGTGAGTCAGATACTGGAATTGATTTATAAAAAAACGAAGACAAGGGAGCTGCATTTAGATGCCTATTTTAAAAAAGGGAATTCATTAAGACCAGCTGTAGTATTGATTCATGGTGGCGGATGGAAATCAGGGAATAAATCACAGATGAAATTTTTAGCACAAGAAATCGCTTCAAGAGGATATTCTTGTTTTGCTGTTGAATACAGATTATCTCCGGAAGCAATATATCCGGCAGGAATTTTTGATGTAAAAGAAGCCATTAAATACATAAAAACGAATGCCAAAAAATTCAATACAGACCCAAGCAGAGTAGCAATATTAGGCTGTTCATCAGGCGGACAAATGGCGGCTTTGATAGGGACGACAAACGGTAATTTAGAATTTGAAGATCTAAAAAGTAATTTTAACCAAAAAGCTAATGTGCAAGCCATTATAGATATGGATGGTATTTTGGCTTTTAAACATCCGGAATCTCAAGAAGGGAAAGTTGCCGGTGAATGGTTAGGCGGAACTTTTGAAGAAAAACCGGAGATTTGGAAGCATTCATCGGCCTTGACACATGCGGACAAAAATACTCCGCCCGTATTATTTATAAACAGTGATATGGCGCGTTTTCATGCGGGACGAGAGGATATGATTACCATTTTGAAGCAAAACGGAATTTATAATGAAACTAAAGAACTACCAAATGCACCACATTCCTTTTGGTTCTTCCATCCTTGGTTTGAAAAAATTGTAACAGATACAACTGATTTTTTAGATAGAATTTTAAAATAAAAAAAATGAAAACAGTAAAAATAATAGCTTGCTTTACCTTGTTAGGAGTATTAAATGGTCAAGCCCAAAAAAAGAGTGATATAAAAACATATGCTGAAATCTCCGTAAAAGAAGGTGGCAAATGGGAAGGTAGAAAATACATTGGTGGGACTTTCAAAAATGTTGAAAAACTCAAACTAGCTCCGGAACATACGGATCATTCGTTTGATATTCGTTACGAAGGTCCAGGCTGGGAAAGCAACAAAATTGGATATCGATTGTATCTAGACTGGAGAAATGCTATTGATATTTTTGGAAAAAAAACCGAAGCAATCATTCTTCCGCAAGTTGGTAAAGATGGTTTTGATTCTTACCACGAAATGAGCGATTGGGGTTCGGATATTTTAAAAGCGGGAAAAGGAATAGGAATTGGTTCCATCGATAGATATTTAAATAAACAAAGAGTACACTTTTATGAAGTGGATTCGACCATTGCAAAAATAGAAAACAAAGCAAAATCCTCCGGCATAAAAATTAATTATTACGGATGGAAATCAGCTTCGGATAAAATTGATTTTATTTCAGAATTGACTATTAATCCTGATCAGCGTTATACTAAACATACTATTCAAGCCTCAGAGGCAATTGCTGGGATTTGTACCGGAATTGTAAAACAAAAAAACACCGTTGTACTTAAAAATGTAAGTCAAAACAAAAAATGGGCGTACTTAGCTACTTATGGTACACAGACTTTGGTGCCAGATAAATTGGGGATGGCTATTTTCTATGAAATTAAAACCATCGAATCAGAAGAAGATGCTGAATTTGACCATCTTTTGATTTTTAAACCAACAAAAAAACCTACTTCTTTTTATTTTTTAGGTGCATGGGAACAAGAAGTAAACGGGATTAAATCCAAGGAAGAATTCGTGAAATACTTAGATGAAAAATTAGCCCTTTTGAACAAAAAAAGAAAAATGTAATCCTTTACTATTATAATCCTACCATGAAAAACAATATTTTAAAACCACTAATAGCAGTCCTTTTAATCGCTTTTGTTTCATTGCAAATCAACGCACAAAATAACCAAACCATTTTAGAAAAATTAAAATGGTCGGAGCGAATGGCTTTGTCAATCATGATGCAACACAAAGAATCCTATATGATAGATGATGCCACTACCCCAAAATGGGATTATGTGCATGGTTTAGTGTTGACCTCTTTTAATGAATTGAACAAAAAACATCCAAACCAAAAATACAGTGCGTATAGTAAAACATACGTAGATAAACTAGTTCAGGAAGATGGGGTCATTGATACCTATAAATTAGATACTTACAACATAGACATGGTTGTTGCCGGTCGCTTATTATTTGATTTGTATGCAACTACTAAAGAGTCCAAATACTTAAAAGCACTTCAAACACTACGTAAACAAATAGAAGAGCAACCCAGAACAGTTAGTGGCGGTTTTTGGCACAAGAAAATCTATCCAAACCAGATGTGGCTGGATGGCTTGTATATGGGGGAACCTTTTTATGCGCAATACACTGTAATCTTCGAAGACGGAAAGTACTTGGATGATGTCGCCAAACAATTTGAATTGATTCAAAAAAACGCTCGCGATTCAAAGACAGGATTGTTTTATCATGGTTGGGATGAGAGCAAACAAATGCTCTGGGCAAACAAAATAACTGGAACTTCCCCTAATTTTTGGTCGCGTTCTTTGGGTTGGTATGCAATGGCTCTTGTAGATGTATTGGATTATTTTCCAAAAAACCATCCCAAGCAAAAAGAATTGGTGAGTTACTTGAATCAATTAGCCAATACTTTAGTGAAGTTTCAGGATAAATCCGGACTTTGGTACCAAGTTACAGACAAAGGTGCCGTGGGCGGAAACTACTTGGAAGCCTCAGGAACTGTAATGTTTACGTATGCTTTTGCAAAAGGGGTAAATAAAGGGTATTTGCCAAAAAAATTCAAAACTGCTGCTAAAAAAGCATTTTCTGGTATAACAAAACACCTAATTAAGGTTGGTCAAAATGGTGAACTTACCATCACACAAGCCTGTGCCGTAGCAGGTTTAGGAGGTAATCCATATCGTGATGGATCTTTTGAATATTATGTAAATGAAAGAAAAAAAGACAACGACCCAAAAGCTACCGGACCTTTTATTTTAGCGGCTTTAGAGTTGAATAAATAAGCTTGAATTTTAATAAATAAAACTGTTTCCTTAAAAGTTTAAAAAATGAGTTGTTTTCAAAAAATAATAATTGCGTTCGTATTTGTTTGCACTTCTGGATCAGGTCTTCAGTCACAAATATTGGGTAAAAACTGGAAAGACATTATTGCTACTGATGACAAAATTTGGTTCAGTTCCAAGGAGGCGCAAGAGATTGCCGAAAATGTGTTGCTTTACCAACGCAATATTGGCGGATGGCCAAAAAACATCCAAATGCAGAAAACACTATCAGAGGAAGAAAAACAAAAATTGGAAGCGCTCAAAACGGATTCGATGGATTCGACTACTGATAATGGTGCGACATGTATGGAAATGCTTTTTTTATCTAAAATATATGCACAAGTTCCCAATGAAAAATATAAAAAAGCATTCTTAAATGGTTTAGATTATTTGCTGGCTGCTCAATATGAAAATGGAGGATGGCCACAATTTTATCCTTTAAAAAAAGGATATTATTCGCACATTACGTACAATGATGATTCGATGGTGAATATTTTGGAAATTTTAAAAAATCTAATAGACGGAACGGATTATTATTCCATAAAACCATCGCAAGAAACGCTGTTGAGATTAAAGAAAGCTTTTGATAAAGGAATTGATTGTATCCTAAAAACACAGTACAAACAAAACGGACAGTTAACGGGGTGGTGTGCCCAGCATGATGAGTTCAATTTGCTTCCTGCTAAAGCTCGAGCTTATGAATTACCCTCATTAAGCGGAAAAGAATCGGCTAAAATAGTGTTACTTTTGATGGCTGTCGAAAATCCATCCAAAGAAATAATTACTGCAGTAAATAGCGCAGTAGTTTGGTTCGAAAAAACAAAAATAACAGGTATTAGAGAAGAGCGTCAGAGGGTTGGGGATACTAAAGTATTCAATAAAGTGATGGTGAAAGATTTAAATGCAGCTCCTCTATGGGCTCGATTTATGGAATTAGATAACAATGTTCCTTTTTTTTGTGATCGTGATGGTGTCAAAAAAGTATCTTTAGCAGAAATTGGTTCAGAGCGCAG
Source organism: Flavobacterium pasteuri (assembly GCF_048286615.1). Lineage (NCBI taxonomy): Bacteria > Pseudomonadati > Bacteroidota > Flavobacteriia > Flavobacteriales > Flavobacteriaceae > Flavobacterium > Flavobacterium pasteuri. The sequence continues at coordinate 375,378 of NZ_JBLVPN010000003.1, forward strand.
AAATGGTTATGCGTGGTACACCAATGAACCAAAAGAGGTTTTGAAAAAGTATCCACTTTGGAAAAAAACTCACATGGTTTGGCTTGATAAATCGAGTGCAAAAAGTATTAAATCTTCAAAAAATGAGTGGTACAGTGTCGTTGCAAAGGATGGAAGCGGTGATTACAGTTCGATTCAAGAAGCAATAAACGATTCGAATTCATTTCCGTATCAAAGGAAAACTATTTTCATAAAAAACGGAATTTACTACGAGAAAGTAAAAATTCACGAGTGGAATACTAACATTTCCTTGATTGGAGAAAGTAAAGAGCAGACGATAATTACCTATGATGATTATTTTAACAAGATAAATTTAGGTAAAAACAGTACTTTTTATACCTACACGATGTTAGTAGAAGGTAAAGGTTTTGTAGCTCAAAATTTGACTATACAAAATTCCTCCGGCGAAGTGGGGCAGGCGGTAGCCTTGACTCTAAATGCTAACAAAGTATTGGTTTCAAATTGTAATATCTTAGGCAATCAAGATACTTTATACACAACCGGAAACGGGAATAAACAGTATGTAAAAGACTGTTATATCGAAGGAACAACAGATTTTATATTTGGAAGTGCGGTGGTATTATTTGAAAACTGCATACTGCATAGTTTGAAGGATTCCTATATAACAGCGGCATCTACTCCAGAAGATGTTGCTCATGGGTTTGTTTTCCAAAACTGCAAATTGACTGCTGCCGCAGGAGTTACTGCTGTTTATCTGGGAAGACCTTGGCGAATTTATGCCAAAACCGTTTTTATAAATTGCGAAATGGGCAAGCATATAAAATCCGAAGGTTGGCACAATTGGTCAAAACCAGAGGCAGAAAAAACAGCTTTTTATGCAGAGTATAATTGTAGTGGCGAAGGTTTTCAACCTGAAAAAAGAGTTTCGTGGTCACATCAATTACAAAAATCAGAGGTAAAAAAATATACAATTGAAAATATTTTGGGTTGGACTTTTCCCAAAGAATAAAAGAATCACTTTCATAATAAATCGACACAAGAATTAAAAATCATGAAATACAAACTCTTCTTTTTTATATTGATTTCCTTAAATGGATTTGCCCAGAATAATAGTTTCCCGTCAGATTCTGTTGATGCAATTATAAAACGCATTCAATTACCAAAAATCCCTTCATATAGAATTAGTGTAACAAAGATTGGGGCAAAAGGAGATTCGATTAGTGATTGTAAACCCGCTTTTGACAAAGCCATGGCGCTTTGCAAAAAGAATAAAGGAGGAACAATAATTGTCCCAAAAGGAGTTTATACTTTAAACGGTCCCATTCATTTTGTGAGCAATGTAAAATTACATTTAGAAGATGGCGCAAAAATTAGATTTGGCTCCAATCCAAAAGATTACCCCTTAGTTCTAACTAGTTGGGAAGGAACCATGCTTTATAATTATAGTCCAATGATTTATGGCAACAAGGTCGAAAATATTGCCATAACTGGAAATGGAATTGTTGATGGTGAAGCCAAAAATACATGGATAAAATGGAAACCACTTGAAAAGAAAGACCAGCTATTAAGTAGAGAAATGAACCACAAAAACACGCCAATTAAGGAGCGAATTTTTGGCGAAGGTCATTATTTAAGACCGCAACTTATTCAATTTGTCAACTCAAAAAATATTCTTATTGAAAATATCCAGATAGAAGATTCCCCTTTTTGGTGCATACATTTGCTAAAAAGTAAAAGCATAACCATACGAGGAGTAAAATACAATGCACATAACAACAATAATGATGGAATAGACCCGGAGTATTCCAGCGACATATTAATTGAAAATATTTTGTTTGATAATGCCGATGACAATGTAGCCATAAAAGCTGGAAGAGATGATGAAGGACGAAATAATTTAAACACGCCTTCAGAAAACATTGTCATTAGAAATTGTGAATTTAAGGGTTTGCACGCTATTGTCATTGGAAGCGAAATGTCTGCCGGAGTCCGAAATGTATATGTAGAAAATAGTAAATTTAGAGGGGATTTAAAAAGAGGAATTTTTATAAAAACTAATTCGGATCGAGGGGGTTATATCAAAAATATTTATTTTAGTAATTTGGCGTTTGGAAAAGTTGAAGACTGTATTTACATCACCGCTAATTATCACGGAGAGGGCGGCGGATTACATTCTTCTAAAATCTCTGATATTTCTTTTTCTAATATTAGCTGTATTGAAGCTACAAATACAGGAATTGTAATTGAAGGATATGCTAATAAAAAAGTATCAAATATCTTATTAGACAACATAAGCATTCAATCCGCAAAAAACGGAATGTCCGTTAGTAACTCCGAAAAGGTTACCATAAATGAAGTTATAATTGGCCAAAAGGCGACAATTCCAACAGCTGCAAAATAAATTCATTAAACTAAAATCAAATGATTATGAAATGTATTTTCTTCTTTCTGATTCTAATTTCATCAAACTGTTTTGCGCAAAAACCAACACTTTATTTAATTGGAGATTCTACGATGGCAAATAAGGTAAAACCTAATGAAAATCCAGAACACGGCTGGGGACAAGTATTGGGCTCTTTTTTTAATGATGATATTTCAATCGTTAATAAAGCTGTAAACGGAAGAAGTAGCCGTAGTTTTCTAAACGAAAAACGTTGGGATACGATTTATAAAGTATTAAATCCTGGTGATTATGTTTTTATACAATTTGGCCATAATGACGAAAAAATAGCGGATTCCACTCGGTATACAAATCCGCATACGGCTTATCGCTATAATTTAATCCGTTTTGTAAATGACACAAGAGCAAAAGGTGCCATTCCGGTTTTATTTTCCTCTATAGTCCGAAGAAATTTTAATGAGCAAGGGGTCTTGATACCCACTCATGGTGATTATCCAATGGAAACCCGTATGGTAGCTCAAGAATATAAAGTGTTATTTATAGATTTAGAGTATTTTTCTGAATTATTGGAAACATCTTACGGACCAGAGCAATCAAAACAATTACATTTGCATTATAGAGCGAGAGAAATCCCATATTATCCACAGGGAAAAGTAGATGATACGCATCTATCTTTAAAAGGGGCTACTGAAATTGCAAAACTGGTTACAGAACAATTACGATTATTAGATAGTCCTTTGGTTGAAAAATTAAAAAAAGGAATTTTAAAATAAGCTTTAAATCAACGTTGTTTTTTATTTAATACTGCTACCCGAAAAGTTTTTATTTAATAAAAAAAAGAAATCTGTACAAACCAAATATAGGTTTCAAGTACACTTAGTCAAAGCTGCGATACTTTTTGAAACCATAATTAGCTGCTAAAATGCGACTTTTATCATTTCTAAGCTACATTCAGTTTAAAGGTAATATCATGTTAATTATAGTAAATTTACTATAATTAATATTTTACTCAGCTGATTTTAGTAAGAATTAGTAATACGACTTTTTATATTTCATGCCAGTCATTATGAACAAATTTGATGTTGGAACTGCGACTAAAGTTAAAATAAGAATCACTAAAATTAACAAAACTGTTTGTTAAGTAGTTGAAAAAAAAATTAAATTTATTGAACTGAATAAAAACCAAACCTCGGAAAAACACAATCCAGAATAAAATAAAAGAAAATAAAGAGATTAAAAAAAGTTACTACAAAAGAATAATTAGAAGCTTTGTATTTCAAAACAATCAACTAAAAGTTTAAAATCTTTTAATAAAAGGTTCAGATTTTGTACCATAAGTTTCACTTAAAATGATACTAGAAATAGTATCATTTTTTCTTATAGTTTTTAAAATTCCTTTATTTATTCTATTTTTATAAAAATTTCATTTATGACTTCCTACTTCAAACTATGTGTACTTCTTTGTTCTTTTTTATGTACAGTTTCCTGTAAATCGCAAACTATTTATTCTGGAGGTGAAGAAAGGAATTATACAAGTATCAATGATACAACATTTGTAAATTTAAAAGAGTTTAGTCAAGATTTTGTCTATGATATGAAGTATGCTACCTTGGATAATTTCCTGAAAGCTAAGATGTATGATTGTGCGGAATGTTTTTTACGTTTAAAAACCGTTAATGCACTTGTTGATGTGAATAAAAAATTCATAGAAAAAGGATACAAAATCAAGATTTTTGATTGTTACCGCCCTTTGGACATTCAGAAAAAAATGTGGAAAATTGTATCTAACCCAAAATACGTTGCAAACCCTGTCAAAGGTTCTATTCACAATAGAGGAGGAGCCGTAGATATTACTTTGGTAGACAGAAATGGAAAAGAATTAGACATGGGAACTTCTTTCGATTTTTTTGGAGTTGAGGCGAGCCACAATTATCAAAATTTTTCAGAAGAAGTAAGACAAAATAGAATACTCTTAAAAACAATTATGACTAGCAGCGGTTTTAATTCTTTTGATTCAGAATGGTGGCACTACAATTTGAAGTCAGGTTTAAATGATAAAGTTTCTAATGCTAAATGGGAATGTAAATAGACTTTATTCAATACATTTTAAGTAATTGATGAAGTAGTTTTCCGGATTGTAAATTTCATTCGTTAATTCTGATTTAAACTCTTTTTTAAAGACATAATCTTCGGTGTCTGTCAAATATTTAATTCGCATCATCGATACCGGAGAGCTTTTTAATTCTTCAAAGCTATCTTTCATAAACATAAAAATACCTGAATTAACCCTATTATCAAATCCTTTATCGTCGCGTAACATAGTACCGCAATTTTCTTGATCGATATGTATCAATGTGATTATTTTTCCATTGTTTAACTGTAGAAATAATTTAGAATTTTTATCAAAACAATTCGCTTTCAAAAAGTCTTTGCTTTTTTGAATTAATTGCACGCTCAATGTTGGTAATCCATCTGTTAATGCCAATGAATAAAAAATATAACTGGAATTTCCGGCAAAATTTTTCTCGCTAATCATGTATTCTTTTGTCGATTTGTAAGTACCTAAAGAATCGGTAACATTTGCGTTATATTCACATGGTTTTTGAGCAAATATATTCAAGCTGAGGAATAGTAAAGTTATTGTAATAAGGTATTTCATTTTTATGATATTTTGGTGCAAATTAAAACTATTTTATGATTATTCTCATCAGTTGTAAAAAAACAATATACATTTCCTCCGTCTTTTATTTTCCATTTTTTTCTAATGGTTTCTACGCTGTCAGGAAAATTACGGGTAGTTATATTTGCTTGACTTTTTTCTAAATAGCTTTTCATTTCCGTTTTGTTGTAAGGAAATGTATTTTGAATTTCAAAAACGCGCCCCGGAAAAGATAGTAAAGCTGTTGATGTATACAAATGAGAATGTTTATGTAATTTATTTAGAGTATAAAACGAGCTTACTTCATCAAATCCACCAGATTTCATGATAGCGCTGTTGGGTTCATATAAAAACTTTTGAGGCAAGCTTAAGTTCGGAAATTTAGAATTTTCGTTAAGAACAAAATCAAATGTTTCTGTTTTATCTTTTACAATATTGACAGTTTTGATGTTTAGATCTCCTGAATAGCCTTTATGCAATTCCCATAATAATTCTTTCACTTCATTCTCTAAGGCTACGATATGAATCGTTTTTACATGTTTTAGTTCGGATAATCCCGCAGAAATATCAAGAATAGGTGCTGTTTTTATTAGAACGGCATTTGAATGCGTAAAATAAAAATCAATATTTTCAGGAACATTTGGTAAACAGTCCTTTAGCATGAATACTTTGCCTTTTATGTCATTTCGTCTGGAAGGGTCAATGTAAATCCAGTCCCATTTTGCATCTAAAGTGTTTAAAGTAGCTAAACTATCTCCAGCATAGCAGGTGATATTAGAAACATTTAATTGCTCAAAATTGTGTTTTACCAGATTTGATAGTTCTGGATTAATTTCACAATGAACAACTGTTTTTATTTTTTTTGCAAAGTAAAAATCATCAACTCCAAAACCTCCTGTTAAATCGATTAGAGATTCTCCGGATATAATTGAAGCTTTACAGGCTGCGGTTTTTTCAGAGGAAGTTTGTTCTATTGAAATTTTAATTGGATAAATAATATTTTTTGTGGAAAACCAAGTTGGGAGTTTATCTTTAGCTTTTGTTTTGGCTTCTATTTGGTTTAAAATAGAAATCCAATCCACTTCTTGAAAGGGATTTTTTTGCAGTGCTAATTTTGAAATGCTTTTGCCAATATTATTATCGATAAACGCCTGTATTTCGGCATTTAGAATCCTTAAATCCAAAATTAAATATCTTTAGTTAATAGTTGAATGATTTTGTTTTCGGGAAAAAATTCTTTTCCAATCACTTTTATTATGGTGTATAAAGGAACTGCCACAATCATTCCTAATATTCCAAAAAGGAAACCTGCAGTTAGGATTACTAGAAATATTTCTAAAGGATGTGAACTAACACTTTTGGAAAAAATTATAGGTTGCGATAGATTATTATCAATTATTTGAACAATCCAAAAACCTATAAGTACATAAATTGTTGTAGGCAAAATTTCAGATTGAAAATCACTTCCTAAATTACTCATCATAGTTAAAATTGCGGCTAAAAAAGAGGCAATCAATGGACCAATATAGGGAATGATATTTAGCACAGCACATAAAAAAGCAATAACAATTGCATTTGGAACGCCAAAAATAACTAGAACTATAAGGTATAAAAGGAATACAATAAATAATTGAAGCAGTAAACCAATAAAATAGCGCGACAGTAAATGATTTATTTTTTCCAATGAATTCAAAATTTGATCTTCATGACTGTCTGGGATTAATTTTTTAGCACCAATAATAAACATTAATCGGTCTTTTAAAAAGAAAAAAGTTATGAACAGAACCGATCCCAATCCCATTCCGAAACTGCTGATGGTTCCTAAGATTGCATTTAAAAAATTAGGAATAATATTGAAATTTATTTTAGAGGTAATATTTGCTTCTTTTAAAACTTGTGCGGAATCAATTTGGTGGTTGTCTAAAAATACTGTTATTTGATTGATTAACTGGACTATGTTTTTTTCAATTTCAGCAGTGTTAAGAAGCGATAAATTTTGTCCTTGTGATAAAATCAAAGGAACGAACATCATTATAAACCCAAATATGATTAGTATGAAAATAAACAAAGTTGTTATTGTTGCAACAACATGGTTGAACTTCAATCGTTTTTTAAAAAAGTCTAAAATAGGATTTCCTATCAATGTAAGTATAAACGATACAACTAGATAAATTAGTACAGATTGAATTTGATAGAAGAAGAACAAAATTAAACCAACGAAAACTGTTGTTATTAATGCCCTGATAATGCCATTTGAAATGGTTTTAGATGTAATCATATCGTTGTTTTAGGTTATAAAGATAAAAAAAACTCGCTAACTAGTAGCGAGTTTTAAAATCTAAAAAACTAAAAAATTATATTCCAAAACTAGCTCTTGATCCGCCAGAAACGAATAGAGCAGCCATTCTTGATTTTTGACCGTTAGAGAACATGAACATTCCTCTATCATCTGTGTAATCCATGTAATTCATAGTCATTTCTACTGGAGTTCCAGAACAAGTGCTATAATGTGGATAAGCTGGTACACCATAATTAGCAGTGTTATGTGTAGGTGTATCAGAAACTAAATCACTTCCACAAGTTGCATCTCCCCAAATGTGACGTAAGTTCATCCAGTGACCAACTTCGTGAGTAGCAGTTCTTCCTAAGTTGTAAGGATAAGTAGCGGTACCGGTAGTTCCTAAATATTTAGAATCAATTGCCACACCATCAGTTGAAGAAGATCCTCCAGGAAATTGAGCGTAACCCAAGGTTCCACCACCAATTGTACAAATCCAAAGGTTTAATTTTGTAGTAGGAGATGTTGGAGCTAAACCACCTGAAGTCGTTTTTTTCATTGCGTCTGTTGTTCCCCAAGATGTTTTAGTAGTTGATTTTCTGATTACTTGGTCTAAAACAAAAGAGATTCCTACATTTGCTTTAACTCCAGAAAATAATGCAGGAACACTATTGAAATCAGAATTAGCTGCATTGAAATCTTTGTTCAATACATCAATTTGTGATTGAATCTGAGCTAATGAAATATTTTCGGCAGTAGTTCTGTATAGGACATTTACAACTACAGGAATTTGAACCTTTCCGTTTACTAAACGTGCAGTAGAAATTGTTTTTTGTGTGAATGCTTCAATTTCGTTCATTTTTAAGGCTAAAGTTGGATCTACTTTCATTTGGGCCGCTAAAACCTCTTGAGATGCACAACCGCGTTTTGTAACCGCATCAGCAGATAGAGTCATTTCTGTTGTTTCATTTTGACAAGAGAAAAGCATCAATAATGCAACAGCAGATAAAATAATTTTTTTCATGATAAATTTGTTATAAATTAATAGTTTTGGTTAATTATTTCACAATTTTATAACAATTTTTTCTAAAAACAAATTTTTTAAACATTTATTTAAAAAAAATTAAAGTGGTTATAAAATTATAATTTTAGAGTGTGATCTTTAAATAATTCAGCCTTATTGTTTTAGAATTTAATGCTATTAAATAAGATTTATACATATATTATCTACTTCGATAGTAAACTAAAAATAAATAAGACAGGCTTATGAATAAAAAAAGAGGCGATTTTAGGTCGCCTCTCTTATTAATTTTAAATGGAATTATATTCCGAAACCTGCTCTTGAACCACCAGAAACAAAAATTGCAGCCATTCTTGATTTTTGACCATTAGAGAACATGTACATTCCTCTATCGTCTGTGTAATCCATGTAGTTCATAGTCATTTCTACTGGAGTTCCAGTACAAGTGCTGTAGTGTGGGTAAGCTGGTACACCATAGTTAGAAGTGTTATGTGTAGGTGTGTCAGAAACTAAATCACTTCCACAAGTTGCATCACCCCAAATGTGACGTAAGTTCATCCAGTGACCTACCTCGTGGGTTGCAGTTCTTCCTAAGTTATAAGGATAAGCACCTGATCCAGATAATCCAAAATATTTAGAATCGATTACAACACCATCAGTAGTTGTTGATCCTCCAGGAAATTGAGCGTATCCTAAGATACCACCACCAATAGTACATGCCCACATATTAAGTTTTGTTGTAGGTGAAGTGGGGTCTAAACCTCCTTGTTTTGTTTTTTTCATTGCATCTCTTGTTCCCCATGATGTTTTAGTTGTAGATTTTCTATTTACTGTTTCTAAAACGAAAGTGATTCCAACATTTGCAGCAACTCCAGAGAATAAAGCAGGAGTACTACTGAAATCAGAATTAGCTGCATTAAAATCTGCATTTAATACATCAATTTGAGATTGAATTTGAGCATTAGAAATGTTTTCTGCAGCTGTTTTGTACAATACGTTTACTACAACAGGAATTTCAACTTTGCCATTTACTAAACGACCAGTTAGCATTGCTTTTTGAGTAAATGCTTCAATTTCGTTCATTCTTAGGGCTAAAGTTGGGTCAGCTTTCAATTGCGCTTCAAGAACTTCTTGAGTCGCACAACCGCGTCGTGCTAGTACACTGGCCTCTGGCGCAACTTCTGTTGTGTCGTTTTGACAAGAGAAAAGCATCAATAATGCTACTGCAGATAAAAGAATTTTTTTCATAATAAATTTGTTATAAATTAATAGATTTGGTTAATTATTTCACAATTCTATAACAATTTTTTCACAAAAAAAACTTTATTCAAAAAAAAATTAAAAAATAAACCATTCTATTGATTTTACTACTTAAAGTTAATTTCAGTGATTTATAATTTACAAGTAGTTTCATACAAAAAAAATCCAATAAATTTACACACTCAAATTTGTAGTTATAATGAAGTCATTTAAGATATATTTTGCAATTAAATAAAATAATGTCATAAAAATTTATGAAATTAATACTTTTAATTTTTCAGGAAATAAACTGTTGCCTGTTGATTTTCCTTGGTTTTTAATAATAGTAGTCTCAAGTTTTTTTAAACGAGGTTTTTGTCTATTCGAAATCGGAACTTTTTTAAATGAAACAAATAAAAATATCTTTAAATGGAACGGCCTCTTCAAATTTAAATTTGAAGAGGCCGTTTAAAAAGAAATCATGAAAACAGATTTCTTAATTATTAAAAATAAAATTCAGAATATTGGCACCCATTTTTAATGCTTTTTCACGAACATGAATGGGATCGTTGTTCACTTCTGGATCTTCCCAACCGTCTCCTAAATCACATTCGTAGGTGTAGAGTAATACTAATTTTTTTTCTACAAATATCCCGAGGGCTTGCGGCCGTTTTCCATCATGCTCATGTATTTTTGGCAATCCGTTTGGGAATGAATATGGTTTTTGAAAAATGGGATGATTGGCTGGTATTTCGACTAAGTCGTTGTTTGGAAATATTTTTTTTATTTCTTTTCGTATATATTGATCCAAACCGTAATTATCATCAATATGGAGAAATCCTCCGGCGAGTAAATAATTTTTAAAATTACTACTGTCAGCATCATTAAAAACAACATTTCCATGTCCTGTCATGTGAACATAGGGATAGGACAATAAATCAGGACTGCTGGGTTCAACAGTTGATGGTTTTGTTTTTATTCGGGTATTGATATTGGCATTACAATATTTTATCAAGTTGGGCAAGGATGTAGGATTTGCATACCAATCACCGCCGCCGCTATATTTTACCAAAGCAATTTCTTGTGAAAATGTTGGTATTGAAAACAATAACAGGAGATAAAATAGTTGTTTCATAATTGCATAAAATCAGTTCTTATTCTTCTTCATTGACAAAAACTACGCTATGGCAGGCAACAATGGCTGCGGTTTCAGTCCTTAATCTAGTATTTCCTAATGAAACTGGGGTAAAGCTATTTTCAAGAGCTAAAGCGATTTCTTTTTCGGAAAAATCACCTTCCGGGCCTATAAGTAATGTCAAATCTTCATTAGGCTTCAAAACTGATTTCAGTGTTCTTTTATCCGTTTCTTCACAATGTGCAATCAGTTTTAAACCTTCTCTTTCAAGTTTAATGAATTCTTTGAAGGTTATGGCATTATTTAATTTTGGTAAATACAATTCATTAGATTGCTTCATGGCCGCCAACAAAATTTTATCAAATCGCTCGTTATTGATAACTTTTCGTTCAGAATGATCACAAATAATAGGCGTGATTTCGTGTATCCCTATTTCAGTTGCTTTTTCCAGAAACCATTCGTAACGATCATTCATTTTAGTAGGCGCTACTGCTAAATGCAAATGAAATTTTGAGGCTGGTGCTTTTTCGAAAGAAAGGATTTTAACCGTGCATTTGCTATCCGAAGCTAATGTGATTTCTGTTTTAAATAAAAACCCCAAACCATTGGTTACAAATAATATATCGGTATCTTTCTTTCGTAATACTTTAATAATATGTTTGCTTTCTTCTTTATCAAAAGAAAAACTTTCGGTAGATTCTGTAATATTTGGATTGTAAAATAATTGCATAATTTATAATTGTATTCTTGCTTTAGAAACGACAGACGAAGTTTCAAATTTTTGCGATAAAAACTTTTGATAACCTACAATTCCAATCATCGCAGCATTATCGGTAGTGTATTCAAATTTAGGAATAAAGGTTTTCCAACCGTATTTATTCTCTGTTTTTTTTAATGTGTTTCGAATTCCAGAATTTGCAGAAACTCCCCCGCCGATAGCGATTTGTTTTATTCCAGTTTCCTTTACTGCCAATTTTATTTTGTCCATTAAAATTTCAATAATCGTATGTTGAATTGATGCGCAAATATCAATGAGGTTTTCGTCAACAAAATTGGGATTTTCTAATTTTTTCTTTTGAATAAAATATAAAATAGCCGTTTTTAGACCTGAAAAGCTGAAATCCAATCCTGGAACTTTTGGTTTTGTAAATGCAAAAGCTTTCGGATTTCCAAGTTGCGCATATTTATCAATTAAAGGACCTCCAGGATAGGGAAGACCCAGTATTTTTGCGCTTTTATCAAAAGCTTCCCCAACTGCATCATCAGTGGTTTCACCAATTACAGTCATTTTAAAATAATTGTCCACTTTTATAATTTGAGTATGTCCACCGCTTATGGTCAACGCCAAAAAAGGGAAAGTAGGTTTTTCATATCCTTCTTCATCTATAAAATGGGCTAAAACGTGCGCTTGCATGTGGTTTACAGCAATCAAAGGAACTTGCAAGGCCAAAGCAATTGATTTTGCAAACGAACTTCCCACTAAAAGCGACCCCATTAGTCCAGGACCTTGTGTAAAGGCAATTGCCGATAGCTGTTCTTTTTGTATATTTGCATTACGAAGCGCGGCATCGATTACTGGAACTATATTTTGTTGGTGCGCGCGCGAGGCCAGTTCAGGAACCACGCCACCATATTGATTATGTATAAGCTGATTTGCAACAACATTTGACAACACTTTATCGTTTTGTAAAATAGCAGCTGCGGTATCATCGCAGGAACTTTCGATGGCAAGAATAAAAACCTCGGGATTTTGCATAAAAAGGCACTAATTTTGAATTACATTTGACAAGTCGATTATAAAAATCACTTTGTAGCAGCCAAAATTAAAGAATTTTTATTTAAGGTGCTTCTGTTTCCAAAGGCAAAATGAAATATTAGAAAATTTAAATAGTATATAGGTATCAAAAAAATAAAAAAAATAGTATTTCGTTCTCTACTTGGACTAATCCTACTTTTGTTGGTACTCGGTATTGCTCTCACCATGCCATTTGTTCAAACAAAAATTGCTCGATATTTTACAAATAGTATCAATAAAGATTTTGGAACTAATATTAATATTGATGAAGTTGCCATTTCGGTTTTTGGAGGGGTGAAATTTAAAAAAGTATTGATTCGGGATCATCATAAAGATACTTTGATTTATTCCAATAGAATTTCAACCACTATTTTAGAAGGTAAAAAAATGCTCGATGGAGATTTAATCTTTGACGATTTAGATTTGCATGGGTTGCTTTTTAATTTGAGAACGTACAAAAACGAAAAACAATCCAATCTCGATAAGTTTATTGCAGCTTTTGAAACAGGAAAACCATCAAGTAAGAAATTTTTACTAAAAGCGAATACATTAAAAATTTATGATGGTCATTTTATTTTAACGGATGATAATCGTGAAAATCCTAAAGATTTAGATTTTACTAAACTGAACGCTTCGGTAACTGATTTTAAAATATATGGCCCGGATGTTACCACAATGATTAATAAAATGTCATTTTTGGATTTTCGTGGTTTGTATGTTAAAAATTTAAGTTCCAAATTCAGTTATTCAAAAAAGAATATAAAACTGGAAAATCTTGATTTGTTGACTAAAGAATCAACCTTGAAAGGGACTGTTTTATTAAAATATAAAATTGAAGATTTTTCTAATTTTACGGATAAAGTTCAGTTTGATATAAAATTAGATGCAGCATCAATTGCTTCAAATGACATTCGTTATTTTTATAAAGAATTAGGCAGGAATCAACATTTTTATACCAAAGCAAGTATAAAAGGGACTCTGAATGATTTGAAATTTAAAAATTTAGAATTAGTTGATGATCGCAAGACACAAATTAACGGCGATATAAATTTCAAGAATTTGTTTGCCAAAAAAGGGCAAAAATTTTCGATGTATGCTAAGTTTGATAAGTTAACTTCCAGTTACGATGATTTAATCGTAATACTTCCCAATATTTTAGGGAATAAATTACCTACTTCTTTAAAAAAATTAGGGAGATTTACCGCTGCGGGAACTTCTAATGTTTCAACAACTGCTGTTGAAGCCGATTTTTCTATGATTACTGCATTAGGGAAAGTAACTTCAAATTTAGAAATACAAAATATTGATGTGATTGACAAGGCTTCCTATTTTGGGAATGTGATTTTAGAAAATTTTGATATTGGGACATTATTAGATCAGAAGGAATTAGGTAGTGTGAGTTTGAATATTGATGTTGATGGAAAGGGATTCAAGCAAAAATATTTGGATACTGCTATAAAGGGTGATATTAGTCAAATGGATTATAAGAACTACAATTATACCAATATTGTTGTCAATGGAACCCTGAAGAGTCCTAATTACAAAGGTCAAATTACGGTTAATGATCCTAATTTGAGTATGACTTTTGACGGTTTATTGGATTTAAGTAAAAAAGACAGTCGATACGATTTTCATATCAATGTTGAAAATGCAGATTTAACTAAACTGAAATTAGTTAAAGATTCTGTTTCTATTTTCAAAGGGGATGTAGTGGTGGAAGCTTCAGGAAACAATATAGAGAATTTTCAGGGAAATGTATACATCAATAAAACCTCTTATCAAAATACAAAAGGCACCTACAACTTTGATGATTTTACAATAATTTCCAGTTTTGACCAGAACAGAATCCGAACCATAACAGTAAACTCTCCGGATATTGTAGAAGGTGAAATTGTAGGTAAATATGAATTCAATCAGTTGGAGAATTTGGTAAAAAATTCTTTAGGAAGTCTTTATACCAATTTTAAACCAAGTAAGGTTAAAAAAGGGCAGTTTCTTAAATTTAATTTCTCTATTTATAATAAAATCATCGAAATTTTTTACCCTGATATTTCAATCGGTTCTAATACTATAGTTAAAGGAAATATAAATTCTGACAATCAAGAGTTCAAGCTTAATTTTAATTCGCCTCAAATAGTAGCCTCTGATAATACATTTGATAACATAAGAGTTTCAGTAGATAATAAAAATCCACTTTATAATGCTTACATTGAATTGGATAGTATAAAAACAAAATATTATAAAATTCGTGATTTTAGTTTGATAAATGTGACTATGAAAGATACTTTGTTCTTTCGTTCAGAATTTAAAGGAGGTTTAAAAGGGGAAGATTATTATAATCTGAATTTATACCATACAATTAATAAAGACAACAATAACGTAGTTGGTATCAGTAAATCAGAAGTGAAATTCAAGGATTATCTTTGGTTCTTGAATGAAGATGAAACGCCAAATAATCAGATTGTTTTTGATAAATCATTTAAAAACTTCGACATTGACAATATAATATTGTCTCATGAAAATCAGTCAATTTCGTTAATGGGTGCTTTTAAAGGTTCGAATGTCAAGGATTTAAAATTAAGCTTTAAGGATGTAGATTTAAACCAAATTACGCCAGCTAATAATAAGTTTGTTGCGCATGGAAATATAAATGGCGAGGTAAATTTCAAGCAGAATAATACTATTTACCAGCCTACATCTTCTATTGTAATCGATAATTTAAATGTAAACAAAACAGATTTGGGTACTTTGAATTTTGAAATTGAAGGGGATGAAAGCCTGAGAAAGTTTACTATCAATTCTAATTTAGAAAATAAAAATTTAGAATCCTTTAATGCTAATGGAAGCTTTGAAATTATAAACAAGGAAACCATCCTTGATTTAAAACTAAAATTCGAAAAGTTTAATATTGCAACTCTTAACTCGCTTGGCGGTGAAGTTTTATCAAATATTAGAGGTTCGATATCAGGTAATTCTACGATTGAGGGAAATCTTAAAAAGCCCAATATTAATGGGCGTTTATTTTTGGATGATGCTGGTATAACTATTCCGTATTTGAATGTTGATTATGCATTGAGCAATAATACTATTATTGACCTTACCGATGAGAAATTTTTGTTTAGAAACAATACACTTACGGATACAAAATACGGAACGATAGGGAAATTGAACGGAAATATCGAGCATAATAATTTTGCAGATTGGAAATTAGATTTAGCCATTAATTCTAAAAGGCTGTTAGCATTAGATACTCAAGATAGTGAAGATGCGGCCTATTACGGAACTGCTTTTATTGATGGTATTGCCACTATAAAAGGACCAACTAATTCTTTGTTTATAAAAGTTGATGCAAAATCTGAAAAAGGAACGGCTGTTAAAATACCTATTAATAATGCCGAAAGTGTAAGTGATAATATTTTTCTACATTTTGTGACCGCTCAAGAAAAATACAATTTAAAAAATGGAATTACGGATAACACCAGAAATTATAACGGACTGGAATTAGAGTTTGATTTTGATATTACTCCGGATGCCGAAGTCGAAGTGATTTTAGACCGAAATACTGGTCATGGAATGAAAGGAAAAGGTTTTGGGTCTTTGTTGTTTAAAATAAATACTTTAGGAAAATTTAATATGTGGGGAGATTTCCAGGCGTATGAAGGAACTTATAATTTTAAATACGGCGGATTGATTGATAAGAAATTTGCAGTTAAAAAAGGTGGTTCTATTTCTTGGGAAGGAAATCCTATGAGAGCGCAATTAAATCTAGAAGCGGTATATAAAACCACAGCAAATCCTGCAGTATTGTTAGACAATTCCTCTTTTAATGCAAAAGTACCTGTTGAAGTAGTTATTGGTATTAGAGGCGATTTGACCAGTCCGGAGCCTGATTTTAATATTGAATTTCCAACAGTAAGTAATGTTTTGAAATCAGAAATTCAATATAAATTGAACGATAAGGATGTAAGACAAACTCAAGCTTTGTATTTATTATCATCTGGTGGTTTTTTAAGTCCGGAAGGAGTGAGCCAATCTGATTTTTCAGGAAGTTTATTCGAGACAGCTTCTAGTATACTTGGTGGAATCATACAATCGGATGATGAGAAGTTTAAAGTGGGTCTTAATTTTATAGGTGCCGACAGAAGAATAGGTAAGGAAACAGACGGGCGATTTGTAGCGACAATTTCATCAAAAATAAACGAAAGAATTACTATAAATGGAAAACTCGGAGTTCCTTTTGGAGGGATTAATGAATCAGCAATTGTAGGTGATGTAGAGGTTTTGTATAGAGTTAATGAAGACGGAACACTTAATTTACGTCTTTTTAATAAAGAAAATGACATCAATTATATAGGTCAAGGAATTGGATATACACAAGGCTTAGGGGTTTCTTATGAGGTCGATTTTGATACTTTCAAAGAGTTAGTCAATAAAATTTTTAAAAATCTAAAAATAGACCGAGCTGCCGTGCCTGTTGCTGAAGATCAAGATTCTGAGATGTCTCCAGATTATATTAATTTTTCTAAATCAAATAAATCTATCCCTAAAAAGATCAAGAAAAACCATGAAGGTTTGCTTCCTGAGGAAAACTAATAATTAGTCATTTATTTATAAAAGCTTCCATTTCTTGGTAATAATACGTTTTAATGTTGGCTTACGATAAGTAATTTCGGTAGCCGGGTATTATTTGAAATCATAATTATTTTTTTAAAGTTTAAAGATGAAAACTCTCTTTTTGTATCTTAGTAACAAATAGTTAATGTATTGTCTTGATTTTTAATCAAAAAAACAATCAAATTGTTAATTATCAAATAAAAATCGATTATTTTTCAATTTTGTTAAATAAAATTCTTTTTATTTTGTTTTTCCAAAAACTTATCAACGAAAACGTTTGAATTTGGAACAGTTTACTAATTTATTAAAAACACAGCTTTAAAAGTGCTGAATGTTTGCTAATTTTACACTTTAATACTTAAATAATGCCAAAAACAATAAAAAAAGTTGGTGTTCTAACTTCGGGAGGAGACTCACCAGGAATGAATGCAGCTATTCGATCAGTTGTTCGAACATGTGCTTATCATAATATAGAATGCATAGGGATTTATAGAGGATATCAAGGAATGATTGAAGGTGACTTCAAAGAAATGGGACCTCGAAGTGTAAACAACATTGTAAATAAAGGAGGGACGATTCTTAAATCAGCTCGATCTTTAGAATTTAAAACTCCAGAAGGAAGAAAAAAAGCACACGAAAATCTTACCAAAGCAGGAATAGATGCTTTAGTAGTAATAGGAGGTGACGGAACTTTTACCGGAGGTTTATTATTCAATACTGAATTTAATTTCCCAGTTATGGGAATCCCGGGAACTATTGATAATGATATTTTTGGGACTAGTCATACTTTAGGGTACGATACTGCTTTAAATACTGTAGTTGATGTAATTGATAAAATTAGAGATACTGCAAGTTCTCACAATCGATTGTTCTTTGTAGAGGTGATGGGTAGAGATGCCGGTCATATTGCTTTGAATGCAGGTATTGGAGCAGGAGCAGAGGAAATTTTAATTCCTGAGGAAGATTTAGGTTTAGACAGATTATTAGAGTCACTGCAAAAAAGTAAAGCTTCAGGTAAATCATCAAGTATAGTTGTTATTGCTGAAGGAGATAAAATTGGGAAAAATGTATTCGAATTAAAAGACTACGTTGAAGCTAATTTACCTGAATACGATGTAAGAGTTTCGGTTTTAGGTCACATGCAACGAGGTGGTTCCCCTTCTTGTTTTGACAGAGTCTTAGCAAGTAGATTAGGTGTGAAGGCCGTTGAATCGTTATTGGAAGGAAAGTCAAGTTATATGGTTGGATTGCAAAACGATAAAGTAGCGTTAACGCCTTTAGAACAAGCAATCAAAGGAAAAACGATGATTGATAGAGAATTATTAAGAGTTTCGGACATTATGTCCACATAAGTGGT
Organism: Flavobacterium pasteuri; assembly: GCF_048286615.1. Taxonomy (NCBI): domain Bacteria; kingdom Pseudomonadati; phylum Bacteroidota; class Flavobacteriia; order Flavobacteriales; family Flavobacteriaceae; genus Flavobacterium; species Flavobacterium pasteuri. The sequence goes on from NZ_JBLVPN010000003.1 coordinate 393,877, forward strand.
TAAAGTTTATTGTGAGGAAATTAGACTTTAGGTTGAGTTAATAAAAATAAACAAAAAAATTAAAGTAAAATGTCAAAAGTAAAATTAGGAATAAACGGATTTGGAAGAATTGGAAGAATTGTATTCAGAGAATCTTACAATAGAGATAATGTAGAAGTTGTAGCTATCAATGATTTATTAGATGTAGATCACTTAGCTTATTTATTAAAATATGATTCAGTTCACGGTCGTTTCAATGGAACTGTTGAAGTTATAGACGGAAAACTTTTTGTGAACGGAAAAAACATTCGTATTACTGCTGAAAGAAATCCTGCAGATTTAAAATGGAATGAAGTTGATGTTGACGTAGTTGCTGAATGTACTGGTTTCTTTACAACTATTGAAACTGCAACTGAGCACATTAAAGGTGGTGCTAAAAAAGTAATTATTTCAGCTCCTTCTGCGGATGCTCCAATGTTTGTAATGGGAGTAAATCATCAAGAAGCTTTAGCAACTGATATGGTTGTATCTAATGCATCTTGTACTACTAACTGTTTAGCTCCATTAGCTAAAGTTATTAATGATAATTTTGGAATTGTTGAAGCGTTGATGACTACTGTTCACGCAACAACATCAACTCAAATGACTACTGATGGTCCTTCTAGAAAAGACTGGAGAGGTGGACGTGCTGCCAGCGTAAACATCATTCCTTCTTCTACAGGTGCAGCAAAAGCTGTAGGTAAAGTTATTCCTGAATTGAATGGAAAATTAACTGGTATGGCTTTCCGTGTTCCTACTACCGATGTTTCAGCAGTAGATTTAACTGTGAAAGTTGCTAAAGAAACTTCTTATGAAGAAATAATGGCAGTATTGAAAGAAGCTTCTGAAACTACAATGAAAGGTATTTTAGGATATACTGAAGATTTAGTTGTTTCACAAGATTTCGTTTCTGATTCAAGAACATCTATTATTGATGCTAATGCAGGAATTGGATTGAACTCTACTTTCTTCAAAATTATCTCTTGGTATGATAATGAATATGGTTATTCTAGCAAATTAATTGATTTATCTGTACATATTGCAGGTTTAAAATAATTCTTTATATTTACAAATCCCGTTATATTATATTTAACGGGATTTTATTTTTTGTTCCATTTTTTAAATGCAAATTTTATACTTACTGCACGTATTTTAAATTAGAAAGACAAAATACAAAAAACCAAAAAAACCAAAAAAAATGAGATTATTAGTTGATAGTGGTTCTACTAAAGCCGATTGGATTGCGATAGATGATGCCGGAAAAGTATTGTTTACCACACAAACATTAGGGTTGAATCCAGAAATTCTAGATGGAGATGAAATTATTGAACGCCTAAATGATCGTTTTGATATTTTGCAAAATAAAAAAGAGGCTACTCATTTATTTTTCTATGGCGCAGGTTGTGGAACTGATAGAATGAAAATTTCACTTTCACAAATTTTTCAAAACTATTTCCCTAACGCAATTATTGTAGTTGAAGAGGATACATATGCTGCAGTTTACGCTACAACACCTAAAGGCGAAAAAGCTATTGTTAGTATATTAGGAACCGGATCTAACTGTAGTTATTTTGATGGAAAAGAATTGCATCAAAAAGTACAATCATTAGGTTATATCGTGATGGATGATTGTAGCGGTAATGTTTTTGGAAAAGAATTAATCAGAAAGTATTATTTCAATAAAATGCCAAAAGAATTGGCATTAGAATTTGAGAAAGAATACGATATAGATCCTGATGCTATCAAAAGTAAATTATACAAAGAAGCAAATCCTAATGCTTATTTAGCAACATTTGCAAAATTCTTAATTCAACATAAAGATACTGAATTTTGCAAAAAAATAATTTTCAAAGGAATGAAGTCTTTTGTGAAAAATTATATTAAACAATATGATAATTGTAAAGAAGTACCTGTTCACTTTGTAGGGTCTATTGCATTTTATTTGAAAGATGAATTACAGGAGACATTTGATAAATATGAATTACAATTAGGTAACGTACTTAGAAGACCAATTGATGGACTTATTGCGTATCATATTGCCAATAAATAAAAACTTCAATATTGCAATACTTAACTAAAGTATTGCAATCATTGAAATTTCAATATTTATATTTTTTGGCAAACATGCCACTTGAACCGTTTCGCGAGCTGGAGCGGTTTTTTCATTAAAATAAGAACCATAAACGGTATTTATTTTTCCAAAATCATTCATGTCCATGATGAATATAGTTGTCTTAACAACGTTTTCAAATGTCATTCCTGCTGCTTCAAGTACTGCTTTCATGTTTTGCATTACTTGTTCCGTTTCTACTTCAATGTTGTCAGTAATCAATTCTCCAGTTACGGGATTAATTGCAATCTGACCGGAAGTAAATAGCATATTTCCTTTAAGGACTGCTTGGTTATAAGGCCCGATTGGTGCAGGAGCATTTTCTGTAAAAATTATTTTTTTCATAAAACAGTTATTTTTTTATTTAGTTAAAGGTTAAGAATGAATTATCGGTTTATTGTGCTTCGTTTGTCCCATTTGATGTCACTAAGAACACCAGATTTTATCCCGATAAAGAAACCCCAATTAGCATTTGTTCCAAATGGAGACCAGTTAAAATCCATCCTCCAGCTCAATAAATCCCTCTCAAAACGAAGCTGTGTAAAAGTAACTCCTTTTTGTACAAAGTCATATCCTGTAGATACTCCAGCTTTCCATTTTGGTGTTATATCAGCATTTGCTGAAATCATTATAGAATTTCCAATGATTTTATTTTCTCTATTGTTATTTCCGTAAGTCAAGGAATAAGCAAATGTCATATCCCAAGGTAGCTTTGAATTGAAAAATTCCGAGATTTTATCTTCGCCTTCGTCCCCTTCCTCTTCTTCAAATTGACTTCTTCTGTTATCGCCCAAATCAGTATTTGTTCCAAATAGATCGTCTTCTCGACCACCATTTCTCTGACTTTGAGTGTTCTTCTCCTTATCTGTTTTGTCTTTGCCTTGGCTCGAAATAGAATAATTTAGAGTCATATTAGAACTGGTCATTCTAAAAAGACTCCCGCCATTATCAATGTTGAATACATTTATTCGGTTTCCTGAATTGTCAATGGCATAAGGGTCTAATGTTGCTCCAAAATTGACATTCATTTTGTTATCTAATAATGTAGTACCACCGCTAACTCTTATTGGAGCAAAAGCAAGTGTAGTTACGCCATCGGCATCAAGATTATAACTAGTGGAAAGGTTTAAGTTGTTAAGAAGCATTATTTTTTTAGGCTCGACCTTAGTACTGTCTTTATCTGTAACTTTTGCTTCAAAAGTATTGCTCAAATCAAAACCTAACGTATTAGAATTGTTTAATCCGGGAGCACCAAAAATTCCGCTTTCAAATCTGGAATATTGTTTCATTGTCCCGGTTGCATCAGAAGCATAAGTATCATAATACTTTTCAAAACTAGGAGTGTAGCCGTACGAAACAGATGGTCTCATGACGTGTCTTATGGATTTAATTTTTTTGTCATTACCAAAATTAAAAGTTCCATATATGGTTGTTCCTATACTGGATGAAAAGGAGTATGTTCTAAAAGCGTCAAATCCATTTATGGTTTTATCAACAACTTTACTTTGGTCAACATCATAGTTTCTTTCAATTGTTTTGGTATACCAAATTTCCTCATAATTCATGGAAGTAGAAGCACTGAAATATTTGAATAATTTAAAATTGGTGCTTAATGGAATACTGTGTTGAAAACCAACTTTTGCATCTCTAAACATTTGCGGTTTAAAGAATAAAGAATCATTTGTAACTATGCTGTTTCTACCGTTTAAATTATATTGTAAATTGATGTTTTTGAAAAAACCTTTTTTGACACCGTCCTTACCCACAAAAGGATAAATTCTGTCCACACTCAATTGTAGTGTTGGTAAAGTCATATTAATTTCTTCCGTTTGAGTATTTTGTGAATGTGTTGCGGTCAAAGACATTCTAACTTGTGGAACAGAGGTAAATGTTTTTGAATATGAAATGGAAGAGCTTAATGTATTATTAAGATTTGACCCAATATTGACTTGATTGATGGATTGCTTGAAATATTTACTGCTACCAAGATTCACAGATGCTGAAAAACTGGAGTTAGGATTTGATTTAGAGTCTTTGGAATGAGACCATTGAATGTTGTAAATGTTTTGTTTCAAATAATCCGGATAACCTCTTTCGCTGGTAATCAAGTTTTCAAATCTAATGTTTAAGTTTCCTCTATAATTATATCTTTTGGCATAGCTGGATTCAAAACGCAATCCATAACTTCCATTAGTATAATAATCTCCCAATACGGTTAAATCATAATTGTCGCTAAGGGCAAAGTAGTATCCTAAATTTTGAAGCGAAAATCCCCTGTTATTAGAATCGTTATAGCTGGGCAAAATCAATCCTGAAATACTGGTTTCTTTACTCATTGGAAAAAAAGCAAAAGGTAAAGCTATAGGAGTAGGAACATTTGCAATAACCATATTAGTCAATCCGGTAACTACTTTTTTACCCGGAATAAATTTTACTTTATTCGTTTGGAAATAATATTCAGGATTATCAACATCTTTTGAAGTAGTAAAACGAGCTCCTTTTAAAAAATAAACGGAGTCATTTTCTTTTTTTGTTATAGCAGCTTTAATTTTGAATTCTCCTTGATCTGATCTTGAATTCCAGATTAAAGCTTTTTTGGTTTTAAAATTAAAACGGATAGAATCTGGTTCTACTACATTTGCGCCTTGTTTGAAATTTGGGTATTGAGTATAAGCACCAGTGGAGTCTTTGATTCGTCCGGCATAGACTTCATTTTTTTCATAATCCATAACGATTATTCCTGACTTCAATTCGACATCTTGATAATACAATTCCGCTTTATCATATAAGGTAATCAGCTTTTTCTTTTGGTCAATTTTAGCATATTGATCCGCCTTGTATCTCACTTTTCCGTCAAGAAATGCTTTTTTAGGCTTTACACTGTCTTTTTTTATGGAATCGGTTTCTTTTGTAACTGATAAAGGTGCAGTGTTTTTTTTTCTAGTATCTAAATTGGTAGTGTCTGCTTGTTTTTTTGCGGATATGGCCGTCTTTTTTTTTGTTATATCTTGAGAATATAATTTACCACACCCCAATGACAGGAAAAATGATAATAAAACGATATTAAATAAGTTTGTATGCAAAGGTTTAAATGCTATTTTTGTAAAATTATGGCCTGTTTTTTGACATGTCAAACTTACATATTATTTTTTGTCAAAAATAGCCAAATAAAAAATTTTATGAGGGTAGTATTTTAATTAAATTAACTTTTGGATTTATGCGTATTATATATAAAATAAAAATAATATTAACTTTTATTTTGACAATAACTTCTTTATCGAGCTTCAGTCAGTCTAATGTTTTCAAGGTGACTTTAGATGCAGGTCATGGAGCACATGATTTTGGAGCTGTTTATGAAGGACGTGTAGAAAAAAACATTGCTTTGGCAGTAGTTTTGAAAGTTGGAAAAATATTAGAAACTACACCACAGATTAATATCAATTATACCCGAAAAACAGATGTGTTTATTGATTTAATTGAAAGAGCTAATATTGCCAATAGATTTAACGCTAATATTTTTGTTTCGATTCATTGTAATGCCAATAGAAATACTGCAGCAGATGGAACTGAGACATATGTAATGGGTTTGAGTAAAGTAGCGTCAAATCTTGAGGCTGCTAAAAAAGAGAACTCTGTAATAACATTAGAGAAAGATTATAAGCAAAAATACGAAGGATTTGATCCTAACTCTCCGGAGACCATGATAGGAATGACCTTGATGCAGGAAGAATATTTAGACAATAGTATTTCATTAGCAAGTAAGGTAGAAGATTCTTTCGCAGATTTAGGAAAAAAAATAAGAGGAGGAGGAGTAAAACAGGCTCCTTTCATGGTGCTTCACAAAGCTTACATGCCTAGAGTATTGATAGAAATGGGATTTATTTCTAATACTATTGAAGGAAATACATTAAATTCTGAAGACGGTCAAAATGAAATTGCCAGAGCTATCGCTGATGCAATTATAAGTTATAAGAAAGAATATTTTGGAAATGGTGAAACTGAAATTTTTGAAGAATTGCCTTCGCAAAAAATTAATGAAAAACCTATAAGAGATACGGTTGTTCCTGCGAAACCGAAAATGATTCCGCAAGCCGCAGCAGAATTATCACAAGTAAAAAAAACGGTTGATAATACTAAGCCTATTTTTAAGGTGCAGCTTTCAGCTAGTAGTAAAAGATTAGATTTAGTTCCAAGAAATTTTAATGGACTTAAAAATATTTCTGTAGCCTATGAAAACAGGGTTTACAAATATATGTATGGAGAAACTTCGGATTATGATGAAGCAAAAAAGCAATTAAGCGAGGCAAAAGAAAAAGGATATGATTCCGCATTTTTGATTGCATTTAAAAGCGGAGAGAAAGTTAATATTCAAGACGTAATTAAATAATAGCTTATCTTTTTTATATTAAGTTCGCAAAAAAAAAATACACATTTTGAAAATAACTGTAGGATTCAAAACCACAATTTTAGCTCTATTTCTATTTTTCTACTCAAACACGTTTTCTCAATCCAATCAAAAGTTTACTGTTATTTTAGATGCGGGTCACGGAGGGAAAGATCCAGGAAATTCCTATCATGGCTTTGTTGAAAAAGAAATTGCGCTTAAAACGACTTTGAAATTAGAAAAATACCTCAAAAGAGATAATAATATTCAAGTTGTTTACACACGAAAATCAGATATTTTTATAGAATTAAAGGATAGGCCAAAAAAAGCAAATAGTATCGATGCTAATTTATTTGTTTCTATACATTGTAATTCTGTTGAAAATCCAATTCCCTTTGGTACAGAGACTTTTGTAATGGGTTTGGCAAGAAGTAAAGGTAATTTAGAAATTGCTAAACAAGAAAATTCAGTGATATTATTGGAGAAAGATTATAAGAAAACCTACAAAGGTTTTGATCCTAAGAATCCTGAAACATTGATTGGATTAAAAATTCTGCAAGAAGATTATTTAGATCGAAGCATAAATCTAGCTTCAAAAATTGAGAGTAATTTTAAAAATAAATTGCATCGAAAATCAAGAGGGATTAAACAGACTCCTTTATGGGTTTTGGATGCGGCTTATATGCCAAGTGTATTAATTGAATTGGGTTTTTTATCTAACAGTGAAGAAGGTCATTATTTAAATTCAGAAGTAGGACAAAATAATATGGCAGAAGCTATTGCATCGGCTATTATTGCTTATAAGAAAGAATATTTTGGAACGCAATCTAATGATGATTATGAAGAACTTCCATCTAAAAAAGTAGTCAAAAATGAAGTAAAAGATTCTTCAAAGAGTACTAAATCAAAACGAATTATAGAAAAACAAGTTTCACAAAAGCAAGAGTCGAAAACACAAAATTCTGATGTGTTTTTTAAAGTTCAATTTGCCGCCGGAAATAAAAATATTAAATTAAATCCTTCAAATTTTAAAGGATTAAAAAATGTTTCGATGACAATAAGCAATGGATCTTTATATAAGTATGCATATGGCTTAACATCAGACTATAACACCGCAAAAGAGGATTTGAAAGTTGTGAAATCCAAAGGGTATACTTCAGCGTATATAATAGCAATTAAAGATGGAAAGAATATTAGTATTCAAGAAGCGCTTAAATAATTACAACAAGTCAAATATTTTATATTAAATTTGTAAAAAATACTTAAATTTTGAAAATAACACGAGAAATTAAAACTGCTATTTTAGTAATTGCATCTATTTTATTATTTATCTGGGGCTACAGTTTTTTGAAAGGAAGAGATCTTTTTACTAATTACAAAACATTTTATGTAGAATATAAAAGTGTAGAAGGTCTAGCGACATCTGCGCCTGTTACGTTAAACGGATTAGTTATTGGTAAAGTCAGCAGTATAACAATTGATGAAAATACTGGTTTATTATTAGTTGAATTACAATTAAAAACTGATTTCCCAATTTCTAAATCCAGTACAGCTTCTATTTATGAGCCTGGATTTATTGGAGGAAAGCAAATTGCAATTATTCCTAATTTTGATGATAAAGCATTAGCTGTTGATGGTCAAAAATTGCAAGGCGGAGTAAAACTTGGTCTGACTGATAAAGTTGGAGATCAATTAGCACCACTTCAAGAAAAATTAGAAAAGTTATTGGGAAGTACTGAAAAATTAATTTCAGGGTTGAATAATGTTTTGGACCCAAAAGGGCAACAGGATTTAAAACTTACCTTAGCAGAATTGAGCAAGACTATTGAACAATTCCATAAAGCTTCTTTAAGTGTTAACACTTTATTAGATGCAAACAAAACTCAAATAAACGGAGTTGTTTCTAACTTTAATAAAATGTCCGGGAATTTTTCTAAAATATCTGATTCTTTGAATAAAGCTGATTTAGGAAAAACGGTTAAAAATCTTAATGCTACTCTTGCTAGAGTCGATGGTATTATGACTGGTTTAGAATCTGGAAAAGGATCTATGGGGAAATTATTGAATGATGAAGCTTTTTACCAGAATATTAAAAGTTCCACAAAAGAATTAGAGCTATTATTGCAAGATGTTAGACTTTACCCAACCAGATATGTAAATATTTCTTTGTTTGGAAAGAAAAATAAACCTTATGTTGGTCCTACGAACGATTCTATACCTAATGTAAAAAATTAGTAATTATGAGCTATTTAGATAATATTTTATTTGCCATTCTTTTGGTAATTGGTTTTGGATATTTTTTCAACAGTGTAAAAAAAATTAGAAGGAATATTAATCTTGGAACTGATGTAAATCGTTCAGATAATCCGAAAGCGCGTTGGACAAATATGGCCATGATTGCTCTTGGTCAATCTAAAATGGTGAAAAGACCCATTGCAGGAATACTTCATATTATTGTATACGTAGGTTTTGTAGTCATAAACATTGAATTATTAGAAATTATAATCGATGGACTTTTTGGTACGCATCGTGTTTTTGCTTTTTTAGGAACTACGTATGATGTTCTAATTGCTACATTCGAAATTTTGGCCCTTTTAGTTTTGGTCGCTGTTGTTGCTTTTTGGAGTAGAAGAAACGCAATCAAACTAAAGAGATTTGTGAGCTCAGATTTAAAAGGGTGGCCTAAAAGTGATGCGAACTATATTTTATATTTTGAGGTAGTTCTAATGACATTATTTTTATTGATGAATGCTTCTGATGTGCATTTACAGAATGTTCCTGGAGGTTTTTCTCATTTTATAAAAGCTGGATCATTTCCAATAAGCCAATTTATTGAACCATTATTTAATGGAATGTCAAATGAATTAGTAATGTTGCTTTCTGAAATATTTTGGTGGTTGCATATTGTGGGTATCTTAATTTTTATGAACTACCTTTATTTTTCAAAACATTTACACATTCTGTTAGCTTTTCCAAACACCTATTTTGCAAATCTGAATCCGCAGGGTCAATTTGATAATTTAGAATCCGTTACTAAGGAAGTAAAACTAATGATGGATCCCAGTGCCGATCCTTTTGCAGCGGCTCCAGTGGATGAAAATGCGGTTCCAAGTAAATTTGGTGCAAGTGACGTTCAGGATTTAAATTGGGTTCAATTATTGAATGCTTATACCTGTACAGAATGTGGTCGTTGTACTTCATCTTGTCCTGCGAATATTACTGGAAAAAAATTGTCTCCACGTAAAATCATGATGGATACAAGAGATCGATTAGAAGAAGTAGGAAGAAATATTGATGCCAATAAAGGTGTTTTTATTCCGGATAACAAAACATTATTGAACGATTATATCACACCAGAAGAACTTTGGGCATGTACCTCATGTAATGCGTGTGTTGAGGAATGTCCAGTAAATATTAGTCCGCTTTCAATTATCATGGATATGAGACGTTATTTAGTAATGGAGCAAAGCGCTGCACCAATGCCAATTAATGCAATGATGACTAATATAGAGAATAACGGTGCCCCATGGCAATACAATCAGCAAGATCGATTGAATTGGAAAAATGAATAGTCGTTAAATCGTTTAATTTGTTATTTGTTTAACGAATAACCGATTTATAAATTAAGAATTTGTGATTAAGTAAATAAGCAAATAACCGAATCAACAAAATAGTATGTCAGAGAATTTAATAGTGCCAACTATGGCCGAAATGTTAGCTCAAGGAAAACAACCAGAAGTTTTATTCTGGGTAGGTTGTGCTGGAAGTTTTGATGATAGAGCAAAGAAAATAACTAAAGCGTTTGTTCGAATTTTAAATCGTGCAAATGTTCCTTTTGCCGTTTTAGGTACTGAAGAAAGTTGTACCGGTGATCCTGCAAAAAGAGCCGGAAATGAGTTTTTGTTTCAGATGCAAGCCATGATGAATATTGAGGTTTTGAATGCTTACGAAGCAAAAAAAATAGTTACCGCTTGCCCGCATTGTTTCAATACTTTAAAAAACGAATATCCGGAATTAGGCGGGAAATATGAAGTAGTTCACCATACGGAGTTTCTTAAATCATTGTTAGATGAAGGAAGGCTGACTATTGAAGGTGGGCAATTCAAGGGAAAGCGAATTACTTTTCACGATCCTTGCTATTTAGGAAGAGCCAATAATGTGTATGAAGCACCAAGAGATTTGATTCTTAAATTAGATGCTGAATTAGTTGAAATGAAGCGTTCGAAAGCAAATGGTTTATGTTGTGGTGCCGGCGGTGCCCAAATGTTTAAAGATGCTGAACCAGGAAACAAGGAAGTCAACGTCGAAAGAACCGAAAACGCATTAGAAACTAAACCAGAAATAATTGCTGCGGGTTGTCCTTTTTGTAATACTATGATGACTGATGGTATTAAAAACAAAGAAAAGGAAGGCGAAGTAAAAGTTATGGATATTGCTGAATTGATTGCTAATGCACAAGATTTATAAATCAATTAAAATTAAAAATTTTGATTATTTAAATCAAAATTTATAACTCATAATTCATAATTACCATGTACGTTCCATTTGAAAATTTACCCGAAGAATCTAAAATCTGGATTTATCAATCAAACAGAAAATTTTCGGATGCCGAATTTTCTGAAATAGAAACATCCTTACAATCCTTTCTTGAAGGTTGGGCTGCACACGGTACGAGTTTAGAGTCATCGTATCAATTAAAATACAACAGATTTATCATTATCGCCGTAAATCAGGATGTGCAAGCAGCAACAGGTTGTTCTATCGATTCATCTGTTGAATTTATTCAAAGTTTAGAACAAAAATATACCGTTGATTTATTGGACAAAATGAATGTTACTTTCAAACTTGGAGAGCACATTGCCCACAAGCCTTTGATTGATTTCAAGAAAATGGTAAAAGATAAAGCGGTTACTGAAAACACTATAGTTTTCAATAATTTAGTTAATAATATAGAAGAATACAATGAATCCTGGGAAGTTCCTGCTATCGATAGCTGGCATAGTCGCTTTTTTTAAACAAAACAGTTCAATGAGAAAAATAGGCGTCAAAATTGTTTTATTTTATGTCTTAATTTTCTTTGTAGCTTCAAGTTGTGTTGGGACAAAAATTAATAAGAATAAAGTAATTATTACCAACGTTGCGTCCAAAACAGAAAATTTGGACAGTACAAAATCGAGTAATATCCCCACACTTTTTGAATTATTTCCCCAAGGAAATAAATGGGTTGATAGTGTTTACAATGCTATGACTTTAGAGGAAAAATTTGGGCAATTATTTATGGTTGCCGCTTATTCTAATAAAGATACTGTTCACTTCAACGCTATTGATAAACTGATTCAGGAAAATAAAATAGGTGGATTAATTTTCTTTCAAGGAGGTCCCGTTCGTCAAGTTAAATTAACCAACCGTTTTCAATCGAAGTCAAAAATCCCCTTGTTTATTGGTAGTGATGCCGAATGGGGTTTGGGTATGCGATTAGATTCAACCTATCGATATCCTTGGAATATGACACTTGGAGCCATTCAAGACATGAAATTATTAGAGAAAGTTGGTGCTCAAATGGGGAAACAAAGCAAGCGATTGGGATTGCAATTTAACTTTGCACCAGTTCTTGATATCAATACAAATCCCAGAAATCCCATTATAGGTTTTCGCTCTTTTGGCGAAGATAAATTCAAAGTTACAGAACGCGCCATTGCTTTAATGAAAGGGGTTCAGAGTCAAGGAATCTTCTCCACAGGAAAGCATTTTCCTGGTCATGGCGATACTGAAACGGATTCACATAAAGGATTACCAACGATTAATTTTTCGAAAGAAAGATTTATGGATGTAGAGTTTTATCCTTATAAAAAAATGTTTCATGAAGGACTTTCGTCTGTTATGGTGGCGCATTTAAATGTTCCCAGTTTAGAGTCAAGACCTAATTATCCTTCGTCGATTTCCTATAATGTCGTAACTAATATTCTTCAAAAAGAATTAGGATTCAAAGGACTTATTTTTACTGATGCTTTGAATATGAAAAGTGTAAGTAACTTTAAATTACCAAGCGAAATTAATTTTGAAGCTTTTATGGCTGGAAATGATGTGTTGTTATTTCCTGAAGATGTTCCTTCAGCAATTGAAAAATTTAAGTTGGCGTATTCATCTAATTTATTTTCTGAAGAAAGATTGGCTTTTTCGGTAAAGAAAATTTTGAAATTTAAATATAAAGCAGGTTTAAACTCTTATAAACCTATTGCAACAGAAAATTTATATAACGATTTAAACTCATCTGAAAATGATGCTTTACAATATGAGTTGTATGAAAACGCAATTACTGTTCTAAAAAATACGGCTGCTGTTTTACCAATAAAAAATTTGGACAAACAAAAAATAGCCTATGTAAAAATAGGAGATGACAGTAATGATGCTTTTGTTTCGACTTTAAAAAAATACGCTGACGTAACTGTAGTTGCAGATACTAATTTAGATAGTTTACAAGTAAAATTGCAAGGGTTTACAACTGTAATTATTGGATATCACAAATCAGATGTAGCTTTTAGAAATGATGATTTAAAAGCAAATGAATTGTTTAAAATTAATTTTTTAGCCAAAAACAATAATGTAATTCTGGATGTTTTTGCAAAACCTTACTCGTTGTTACCCATTACAAATTTTGAAGATTTCGAAGGATTAATTGTTTCCTATCAAAACAGTACGATTGCTCAAATAGTTTCTGCAGAACTAATTTTTGGAGCTATAGAAGCCAAAGGAAAATTACCAGTTTCTATTAATAATAATTTTAAAGTAAATGATGGTTTAGCCACTGAAAAGTTAAATCGTTTGGGATTTACAACTCCTGAAAATGTAGAAATGAATGCTGAAATTTTATCCAAAATTGATGCCATTGCCAATAAAGCGATTAATGGTAAAATGACACCAGGAATTCAAGTTTTGGTTGCCAGAAAAGGAAAAGTTATTTATCAAAAATCATTCGGGCACCATACGTATGATAAAACGATTAAAGTTCAAGATTCAGATATTTATGATGTTGCTTCATTGACAAAAATTCTGGCTACATTGCCCAATGTAATGTTGCAATACGATCAGCAAAAAATAAATCTGGAAACTACATTAGGAACAATGTCTCCTATTTTTAAAGATTCCAATAAAGCCAATATTAATTTTAAGGATTTATTGTCTCATTACGCCGGACTTGCCGCAGGAATTCCATTTTATAAAGCGACAATGGATAAATCTAAATTTCCTTCGGAAGTTTATTTTAGAAAAACATCCGAAGAGCAGTTTTCTAAACGAATGACAGACAGTCTTTTTATAAGAAATGATTTTAGCGACACCATTATGAAAATGATTGTTAAGAGCAAGCTTTCCTTGAAAAAAGAATACAAGTACAGCGATCTTACCTTTATGATTCTGAAAGATTATTTAGAAAAAACAACGGGTAAAACATTAGATATTTTGATTCAAGAGAATTTCTACCGTTCACTGGGAATGAATAATTCAAGTTTCAATCCGTTAGGAAAATTTGATAAAAACAGAATTCCACCAACAGAAACTGATACCTATTTCCGTCATCAACTTTTACAAGGATATGTCAATGATTTATCAGCAGCTTTAGAAGGCGGAGTTTCCGGGCATGCCGGAGTTTTTTCGAATGCTATGGATGTGGCTAAAATAATGGAGCTTTATCTGCAAAAAGGAAATTATGGCAATCAGCAGTATTTTTCTGAAAAGACATTTGATGATTTTAATACGTGTTATTTTTGTGCCGCAGGAAATAGGAGAGGTGTAGGTTTTGATAAACCACAATTAGGTGCTGAAGGCCCTACGTGCGGTTGCGCTTCGATGACCAGTTTTGGTCATACCGGTTATACAGGAACGATGGCTTGGGCTGATCCTGAAACGCAAATTGTCTATGTATTCTTATCCAATAGAACTTTTCCAATTGCTGGTGAAAATAGATTATCCAAAGAAAACATTCGAGAAGATATCCAAAAGGTGATTTATGAAGCGATTATTAATTAACATAAGTTTGAAGGAATGATATAAATAGTCCAAATGAAATTATTGAGAATTTCATTTGGACTATTTATATTAAAAACGTTTTCAATACTTTTATTAGAAATATTTAGTTACAAATTGTAGCTGTATTATAGTATATTTGAGATAAAAATAGTTTGATGAAAAATAGGAATACATTTTTTACAAAAGTCCATTTAGTTGTATTGCTTTTTTGCATGACTTTTGTAAATGCTCAAAATATTGATATTAATATTCTACGAGATATCAATGTTGATAGGAATAAGAATTTAGATCCTACTTTTAAATTAGTAACAAATAGTGCGGTTCCAATAAGTGTTGCAACTCCCCTTATTATTTATTCAGTTGCTTTAATAAAGAAAGATAGTACCATCAAGAAACAAGCAATTTTTATAGGAGAAACATTCTTAGTAAATGCATTTATTACCACTGCATTGAAACATACTATAAAAAGGAACAGACCATTTGAAACCTATCCTGATATTGATCAAGCAGCATCGTCTTTGGGAAGATCATTTCCTTCTGGGCATACTTCTTTAGCTTTCGCAACAGCAACATCACTGAGTTTAGCTTATCCCAAATGGTATGTTATTGCACCGTCTTTTGTGTGGGCTGGCGCAGTGGGATATTCTCGAATGCATTTAGGGGTTCATTATCCAAGTGATGTATTTGCAGGGGCAATTATTGGTAGCGGTTCGGCTTATCTTAGCTATAAAGTGAATAAATGGATTAATAAAAAAAGTACTAAAAAGGACAAGTAGCGCTTAGAATACTGTAATTAACGTTTCAAAATGATAAAGAATTCAAGTCTAAATCATTTAATTGTAAATAAATAATTGTCTGGCTATTATTAACGGTAATTTTATGTGCTATATCAAAAGATAAAACACTAAAATCAACTAAATTTACAGTAATAGTAACACTTTTGAATGTTATTAGTTCTTTTTTTATTAAAATAAATTATCTAAAATGACACACAAACATGTTATAGATGATGAACAATCTTGCTGTGCTTTAGAAGAAAAAAAAGCCAATAAATCAGACCAAGATTCAGGATGTTTTTCTTCTCACAGTGAGTCAGAAAACCATAATGATCAAAATCACGATCATTCTAATGGTGATGAAAGTACCTTCAGAATGTTTTTACCTTCTATAATTAGTTTTATAGTATTACTAATTGCTATACTATTTGATAATTACGTTCCTCAATCTTGGTTTAATGGTTGGATTCGAATTGTTTGGTATGTTATAGCTTATATTCCGGTAGGTATTCCGGTTTTGAAAGAAGCGTATGAAAGTATTCGTAAAGGAGCTGTTTTTTCTGAATTTTTCTTAATGGGAATTGCCACATTAGGCGCATTTGGAATTGGTCAATATGCCGAAGGTGTTGCAGTAATGTTATTTTACGCCATTGGTGAATTATTTCAGATGTTAGCCGTAAAAAGAGCAAAATCGAATATAAAATCATTACTAGATCAAAGACCGGATGTAGCGAATGTTCTTGATGGGGTTAGTATTGTTCCCAAAAAAGCTTCAGAAGTAACTATTGGAGAAATCATAGAATTGAAACCTGGAGAAAAATTAGCACTAGATGGAAAACTACTTTCGGATTACGCGACTTTCAATACTGCTGCATTAACTGGTGAAAGTAAACCTGATACCAAATCAAAAGGAGAAATAATTCTTGCAGGAATGATTAATCTTACTACGATTTCTCAAGTTGAAGTTACTACTGCATTTACGGATAGTAAATTATCCAAAATTTTAGAAATGGTTCAGGAAGCTACTGCAAAAAAAGCACCAACCGAACTGTTTATCCGGAAATTTGCTAAAATATACACGCCAATTGTGGTTTATCTCGCAATAGCAATTTGTGTACTTCCAATTGTATTTGTAGATAATTATATTTTTAAGGATTGGTTATATCGAGCATTAGTTTTCTTGGTAATCTCTTGTCCTTGCGCATTGGTAATTTCTATTCCGTTAGGATATTTTGGGGGAATTGGTGCAGCAAGTAAAAATGGAATTTTATTCAAAGGATCTACATTTTTAGATATAATTGCATCAGTCAAAGTAGTCGTTTTTGATAAAACAGGAACATTGACTAAAGGAGTTTTTAAAGTTCAAAAAGTAGTAGCTGTTGGGATTTCAGAAATTGATTTGGTAAAATATACAGCCGCAATTGAAACTAAATCCACACATCCAGTGGGTTCGGCAATTATAGAATTTGCCAAAGACTATACAAAAACTACTAGTGTAACTGAAGTAAAGGAAATTCCAGGATTGGGATTAAAAGGTTTTGTGGATGGAAAAGAGATTTTAGTAGGAAATGCTAAGTTGATGAAAAATTACAATATCGCTTATGATGCTGAAATTGATATGATTCCATTTACAATTATACTTGTTGCTGTTAATCAAAAATATGCCGGTTATTTTAGTATTGCTGATGAAGTTAAAGAAGATGCAAAAGAAGCAATTCAGAGTTTACACAAATTAAATGTAGCAACCATTATGCTTTCTGGCGATAATCAAGCAATAGTTTCTGTTGTTGCAAAACAGTTGAATATTGATCAGGCTTTCGGAAATTTATTGCCTGAAAATAAAGTTGAAAAATTAGAAGCTCTATTGAAGCAAAATTTAAGTGTTGCATTTGTTGGTGATGGGGTAAATGATGCTCCGGTAATTGCTTTGGCAAATGTAGGAATCGCAATGGGTGGTTTAGGAAGTGACGCCACCATTGAAACTGCTGATGTTGTGATTCAAAATGATCAACCCACTAAGATTTATACAGCAATTAATATTGGAAAAAAGACAAAACAAATAGTTTGGCAAAATATTTTTTTAGCCTTTACTGTTAAATTGATAGTTTTGGTAATGGGAGCAGGAGGATTAGCTACGATGTGGGAAGCCGTTTTTGCTGATGTTGGTGTGGCTTTGTTGGCTATTTTAAATGCCGTAAGAATCCAACGTATTAAGTTTTAGATTTTAAAGATTTAACTTAAATTTCCATAAAACACATTTCTATTTTTATTAATTTCGTTTCATTAAAATACATAGATGAAAATTGCAATAGTTTGTTATCCTACCTTTGGAGGAAGTGGTGTTGTCGCTACAGAATTAGGTCTTGAATTGGCAAGACGTGGTCACGAAATCCATTTTATAACGTATAGTCAGCCCGTACGTTTGGCACTTTTAAATCCAAATGTGCATTACCACGAAGTGAATGTTCCTGAATATCCGTTATTTCATTATCAACCTTACGAATTGGCTTTATCAAGCAAATTAGTGGATATGGTAAAACTTTATAAAATCGAATTATTGCATGTACATTATGCAATTCCTCATGCTTATGCGGGTTATATGGCTAAACAAATGCTGAAAGATGAGGGAATTAATATTCCAATGGTGACTACACTTCACGGAACTGATATTACATTAGTTGGGAACCATCCATTTTATAAGCCAGCCGTAACTTTTAGCATTAACAAATCGGATTTTGTTACTTCGGTTTCCCAAAGTTTGAAAGATGATACCCATAAATTATTTAATATAAAAAATGAAATTGAGGTAATCCCTAATTTTATAGAATTAGATAAAAACCATAATGATCCCAGTACAGCCTGTCATCGTTCTGTAATGGCTAATAAAAATGAGAGAATCATCACGCATATCAGTAATTTCAGAAAAGTAAAACGAATTCCAGATATAATTAAGATTTTCTATAATATTCAAAAAGAAATCCCTGCTAAATTGATGATGGTAGGGGATGGTCCTGAAAAAGAAAAAGCAGAAAGTTTATGTAAGGATTTAGGAATTCAGGATAAAGTCATCTTTTTTGGAAACAGCAATGAGATTGATAAAATTTTGAGTTATACTGATTTATTCTTGTTGCCATCTGAAACTGAAAGTTTTGGACTTGCTGCACTTGAAGCTATGGCTTGGAGTGTTCCTGTAATTTCAAGTAAATCGGGAGGTTTGCCGGAAGTGAATTTTGACGGTATTTCCGGATATTTAAGTGATGTGGGGAATACAGATGAAATGGCACAAAACGCTTTGAAAATTTTAAAAGATGATGCTACTCTTCATAAATTTAAAGAAAATGCGCTGTCAGTTGCAAAACAATTTGACATCAAAAACATCTTGCCACTTTATGAAGCATTATATAAAAAAGCCATAAAAAAATATGTATAGATTTGACATTTTTCCAATATAAAATGTAGTAAAACTTTCGAGTTTTATTTATTAATCAACAAAATCCTGCAATGAAAAAAATAATAGTTTCACTAGTGGCTGTCGCTTTAGTTTCCTGCGGTGCAACAGTTACAAAAAGTTCCGATAAAAGTTCTTTATATGAAGTCTTGACGCAACAGACAAATGGTGGCGCAAGTATTCGTTTTTTTGAAATTCTTTCGGAGCCAAATGAAATTGCAATGTTGCAGAATGATGAAAATTTAAAAAATAAAATTAGTTCAAATGATGTTCAGACTGCGAATTTTATAGTTTTGAATATGGGAGAAAAAACATCGGGAGGGTATAGTATAGGAATTGATAGCGTGTTTGAAACCGATAAAAATATTGTTATTACCATAAAAGAAACTAGTCCGGAACCGGGTAGTATCGTTACACAAGCTTTTACAAATCCTTTTTGTGTGGTCAAAATAAATTCTAAAAAAGATATTATTTTTAAATAAAAAAACGCCACTATTGCTAGTGGCGTTTTTAATATATTTTCTAAAATATTAGAATTGGTATCTAAGACCTAATGCAATATCAGAACCGTAATTGTTTTCGTAATATCCATTTCCTCCAAACTCAGGTCTAAAATCTAGAGAAATTAACAAAGGAATATCAAAGTTATATTCAATTCCGATATCTCCTGCAGCAAAAACAAAAGTTTCATTAACAGAGTTATTGTCATTATCATCATAACCGTAGCTTCCAATACCACCACCTACACCAGCATACCAGTTGAAACCACCATCAATGTTCCATACCCATTGGTACAAAGCTGCTAGTTTTATTGCATCATCATCATAACCTTTATTGTTGTAGTTATTTCTGTTTCTCCAACCTAAATCAAGTTCAAGTCTATTGTTGCTTCCTAATGCTCTTTGGTAAGAAAGTTCTCCACCAAAACCATTATTACCACCTAAACGTAAACCCAATGCATTTTTCGAAATGTCTTGTGCTTGTGCGGTAAATGCTAATCCAATTAACATTATTGCCGATAAAATAATTTTTTTCATAAGTAAGTTTTTATAGGTACAAATGTATAATTTTAGTAAGGTGTGAAGTTTATAAAATTTTGTAGAAAAGTTATATAATTTACGTTTTTCAGGATTTTGATACTTTTTTATATTGTTATTATATTAGAATATTTTGTTTGGAGAAAAGTGCTGAAGCCACTATTTGATTACTTAAAAAATCTTCCATTTCAAAAAGGTTCTCTTCTTCAAGATAGTTAGCTTCGGAATAATTATATAATTTCCAACGTTTTTTATTGTATTCCAATGCTGTCAAATTTTCTACCCAATCTCCAGAATTTAAATATAAGGTAGTTCCATTTTTGGTTTCTTTATGAATCATTTTTGGTTCATGAATGTGTCCACAAATAACATAATCGTATTTTTTTTCGATGGCTAATTCAGTTGCAGTTGCCTCAAAATCAGAAATGTGTTTAACTGCTTTTTTTACGCTGGCTTTTATTTTTTTAGAAAAAGAATATGGTTCTCTTCCTATTTTGGACAAACACCAATTGACAAAACGGTTTGAAAGAATTAAATAATCATAGCCTAAGCCACCAAGTTTAGCTATCCATTTTGAATGTTGAACTGAGGCATCAAAAACATCACCATGAAATATCCACGCTTTTTTGTCATCAAGATCTAAAACTAACTTGTCTACTAATGCGAAATTACCCAGATTCATATCGCTAAATTTCCGGAGCATTTCATCATGATTTCCTGTTATGTAGTAAACCTTTGTTCCTTTGGAAGCAAAACTTATAATTTTTTGTATGACTTTTAAATGCGCTTTTGGAAAATAGGATTTTCGGAATTGCCATACATCTATAATATCACCATTCAAGACTAGCGTTTTAGGTTTTATAGAAGATAAATAATTATAAAGTTCTTTTGCATGACTACCATAAGTTCCTAAGTGTACATCAGAAATCACTACTAACTCGACTTTTCTTTTTTTCAATGTATTTGAATTTGAAGTTTACCAAATTAATAGAATTACCAGCAATAGAAATGGAATTAAAGGTTAAGAAATCTAAGACAAGATTAACTTAATATCAATAAATGTGAAATGTTTCTTAAAACTTTATCCCGAAATCTTGGGATAAGCTTTTAAACTTTAAACTAAAATGGTACTTTTGTTAAAAACTAATTATAATGGCAGGAAATAGCTACGGAACACTATTTAGAATAACAACTTTTGGAGAATCACATGGTGAAGCATTAGGCGGTATAATAGATGGTTGCCCTCCTGGAATAACTATAGATTTAGATGCAATTCAATTTGAAATGTCAAGAAGAAAGCCGGGTCAATCGGCTATAGTTACCCAACGTAAAGAGCCGGATGATGTACAATTTTTATCCGGAATATTTGAAGGAAAAACGACAGGAACACCTATAGGTTTTATTATTCCTAATACCAATCAAAAATCAGACGATTATTCTCATATAAAAGATAATTACAGACCCAGTCATGCTGATTATGTGTATGAAAAAAAATATGGTGTTCGTGATTACCGTGGTGGTGGACGAAGTTCTGCACGCGAAACGGCCAGTAGAGTAGTTGCTGGAGCGATAGCAAAGCAAATGCTGCCAGAAATAAAAATCAATGCTTACGTTTCTTCTGTAGGTCCTATATTTTTAGAAAAACCATACCAAGGATTAGATTTTTCAAAAACCGAAAATAATCCTGTGCGTTGCCCTGATGAAGCATCAGCGGTAATCATGGAGGAGTATATTAGAGATATTCGTAAACAAGGTGACACTGTAGGTGGAACTGTAACTTGCGTGATTCAAAATGTGCCTATTGGTTTAGGAGAACCTGTTTTTGACAAACTACATGCTGAATTGGGTAAAGCCATGCTTTCTATTAATGCCGTAAAAGGATTTGAGTTTGGAAGTGGTTTTGATGGATCTAGAATGAAAGGAAGCGAGCATAATGATTTATACAACCCTGACGGTACTACTAAAACCAACCTTTCCGGTGGGATTCAAGGAGGAATTAGCAACGGAATGGATATTTATTTCCGCGTGGCTTTTAAGCCTGTAGCTACCATTATGCAAAAACAAGAATCATTGGATAACAAAGGTAATATTACTGAAATGACAGGAAAGGGACGTCATGATCCTTGTGTAGTACCACGTGCTGTGCCTATAGTTGAGGCTATGGTTGCCATTGTATTAGCTGATTTTTATTTGATAAACAAAACCTATTAATATTAATTTTTGAAGTTTTTCCTGCTTTACACTTTATGTTTCCTTGATTGGCAGCATACAAGAAATGAGTTATAGTAAAGAAAATTTACTAAACACATCTAATGTTGAGTGAAGTAATAGGTTAAGACTAAAACCTAATAATCAATTTAATGAACACCAAAACAACTAAAAAGCCATCTTTTTTTTCAGGATTAACGGGACAAATATTAATTGCGATGGTTTTAGGTGCTATTTTAGGCATTGTAATTCATAATTCTATTTCGCCAGAAGCTGCCCAAGGTTTTAGCGCAAAAATAAAAATCCTAGCAACAGTTTTCATTCGATTAGTACAGATGATTATCTCGCCATTAGTTTTTACAACACTTGTTGTGGGAATTGCAAAGTTGGGCGATATTAAAGCTGTTGGAAGAATTGGAGGAAAAGCAATGGGTTGGTTTTTTACAGCTTCATTCATTTCTTTATTATTGGGAATGTTTTTTGTAAACATACTTGAACCAGGAGTAGGTCTTAATTTATCAAATGTTGATTTGGCCTCTGTTTCAGAAGTTACTGCAAAAACTCAAAATATATCTTTTGAAAATTTTATTGAGCATATTGTTCCCAAAAGTATTTTTGAAGCAATGGCTACCAATGAAATTTTACAAATTGTGATTTTCTCTATTTTCTTTGGTTTGGCAGCAGCATCATTGGGAGATTATGTTAAGCCAGTTACAAATGCTTTAGATAAAACCTCACACATAGTTCTTAAAATGGTGAACTACGTAATGAAATTTGCTCCAATAGGAGTTTTTGGAGCTATTGCCGGAGTTTTCGCGGTAAGAGATTTTCAAGAATTAGCGATTACATATTTCAAATTTTTTGGTTCATTCTTAGTTGGAATTTCATCACTTTGGTTGGTATTAATAGTGGTGGGTTACATTTTTCTAAAAAGCAGAATGACTGTTTTGCTTAAAAGAATTGTAAGTCCTTTGATTATTGCTTTTGGGACAACCAGCAGTGAAGCAGTTTTTCCAAAATTGACAGAGGAATTAGAACGTTTTGGAGTAAAAGACAGAATCGTTTCTTTTATGTTGCCATTAGGTTATTCATTTAATCTGGATGGGAGTATGATGTACATGACCTTTGCCAGTATTTTTATTGCTCAAGCTTATGGTATTGATTTAGATTTAGGAACACAAATGACTATGCTTTTAGTTTTAATGCTTACCAGCAAAGGGATTGCAGGTGTTCCAAGAGCAAGTTTAGTTGTAGTTGCTGCTACTTGCGGTATGTTTGATATTCCAATTGAAGGAATCGCATTAATTTTACCAATAGATCATTTTTGTGATATGTTTCGTAGTGCAACTAATGTTTTAGGGAATGCCCTAGCGACATCAGTTGTAGGACAATGGGAAGGTAATGATGAAAATGAAACTGTAACTTCAGAATAGTTATTAAGTACATTTTCCAATAAATAACATCTTTAACCTGCTCAATTAGTTGAGCAGGTTTTTTTTTGGATTTAAAACCTCAGAGTTTTGATTGTTTCTTATTTTAAAGCAGGTGTTACTTTAAAGACAAATGTATTTACTCAATTTATTTTAATGTATAATATGCATTTATCCCTCTTTTTTTATTAATAAAATGTATATTTGATAAACTCTAATTGTTTATGTATCATTTACGCATAGTTTTATTGCTATTGTTTGTGTTAAATTGTTTTGGTGGTAATTTAATTGCTCAAACAAGAACATATTCTAAGCAAGAAATCACTAAACTAACTGATGAGGCTTCTCGATACTTAAAGGAGGCTAATTTTGAAAAATCTTTGGATATTTCTAAATTGGCACTTCGGGCCTCTATTAACGCTAATGATTTATATTCAACAGCTATTTCCTATATTACAATTGCAGCAAATTATGCCGAAATGTCTGAATTTGATAAAGCAATATTCTTCTATAACAAGAGTCTATCCTATGCAAATAAGACGAATAATGACACATTAAGAAAACGAATAAATAATAATTTAGGAAATATCTATTGTTTTGAGAAAAAGCAATATGAGAAAGGGATAAATTTTTACGAAAACTCTCTTAAATACAGTCAAAAACTAGCAGATACCAATCAGGTTTTTATGACTAAGCTTAATATAGCTTGGGCTTATTTTGATATTGGTCAGTTTGAAAAAGGTTTTTCTAGTTTAGAATTCATCAACAAATACAATAAAAAATATGGTGATGAAACAAACACCGTAGTTGTAAATATGCTAAATGGAATCTATTATAGTTACAAAGGAGTCCATGATAAAGCAACATCATCGTTTATCAATGCTATAAAATTTGGAAATGAAGGAAATGAAAAATCAGATTTATCCTATTCATATCTTGAATATTCAAAATATTTATTGAAGAAAGGTGATTATAAAAATGCCTATGAAAATCTCGCCCATTACAACATAATTACTGATGAATTATATAACGAGGAAAAAATTAAGAAAGCTAATTTAGCCGGGATAAATTTAGAATTAGATGAATACAAAAGAGAGATAGATAAAATTGAAACAGAGAAAGTGGCTCAGCTACAAAGTTTAAGAAAATCAAAAATCATTGTATTGCTATTTGGAGTAGTTTTTTGCTTTTTGTTATTATTACTCTACATTTTATTCAGGAATAATAATTTTAAGAAAAAAGCCAATGAGAAGCTTTCTCAAACAAATATAGAACTACTGGTAGCCAAAGAAAAAGTAGAAGAAGCGGCTTTATTAAAATCACAATTTGTCTCTACCATTAGTCATGAATTAAGGACTCCATTATACGGTGTAGTAGGAATTACAAACATGTTGCTTGATGAGCATAAAGAGTTAGCTCATAGTCCACATCTAAGTTCTCTTAAATTTTCTGCCCGATATCTACTATCATTAGTGAATGATATTCTTCAAATTAATAAAATTGAAGATAACAGAATTGTTCTTGAGAATTTAACTTTTAATATTTCTGATGAAATTGATATGATTAAAAGTTCTTTATCATTTTTAACTAAAACTAATGATAATGTACTCCACGTGAATATTGATCCTAGTATTCCGGAATATTTAATTGGCGACAAGTTAAGACTATCTCAAATCATTATGAATTTAGTCAGTAACGCATTGAAGTTTACAAAAAAAGGAGAAGTAAGTATAAATGTTAACTTGGTTCGAATAGAAGATAAGGCGCATTTTTTAGAGTTTATTATTAAAGACAACGGAATTGGAATTCATGCTACAGATCAGGAAAATATTTTTGATAAATTTGTTCAGGTTAGCAGGCAGGAAACTGATTACCAAGGGACTGGTTTAGGTCTTTCTATTGTAAAGCAAATGTTAGGATTGTTTGACAGTGAAATTTCGCTGGACAGTGCCGTAGGAAAGGGTACTTCATTTAAATTTGTTATAGCATTTGAATTTAATCCAGAGCGAAAAATTGAAATTATAAATAACATTCAAGTCGATATGAGTTCAACCCAAACTGTTAATGTATTGGTTGTAGAGGATAACCGCATAAATCAGGTTATTACTAGAAAAGCGATTGAGAAGAACAACTATAAATGTAGTGTTGTTGACAATGGTTATGCCGCACTAGAAATATTAGAAAAAGAGAGTTTTGATGTGATATTAATGGATATTAATATGCCTTTAATAAATGGTTTTGAAACCACAAGAAAGATTCGTCTTAAAGGTATTGGTACACCTATTGTCGCATTAACTGCATTTGATAAAACAGAAATAACAGAAGAAGCTCTTTCAGCAGGAATTAATGATATTATCATAAAACCTTTTGACTCGATTAAATTATTTGAAATCATCAGCATTCTAATATCAAACCCTAAAAATATTGCCTAATTTATTTCTATCTAATCGTGTTTTGAAAAATCGTTTAATGCGGAATTTAATAGATTGTATTAAAATTAAAATCGTTAAATACCTAAAACATAACTGATTTCTTGGATTTAACGATTTTTAGGCACGGTTTAATAACTACATTAAATTATATTTGTTTGATTGCTTTTTTCTTGACAATTTCTTTTTAGAAATGTCTACATGTAAGATTCTATTTTTACTACTGGCTTCAATTTTACTTACATCAATGTATTCAGGTAAAGTAAAAGTTCTATAGAATGATTGATAATTAAATGCTTTTCGGACGTAATCATTTTTTTTCTTGTTTCTTCTTTTTATTCCTTTTTTTTGGATGAAATCATAAGCATTTTGTTGTCAATTTCAACTTTGAAATTTTTTTATTCCCGCAGCTACTAATTCTAATTTATCATCAGTTTCTTTTAAACTCACTAAAGGTAAATTAATGACAATAGTAGTAAAATTGTTATCATTCCAATCAAAAAGATTTCTTGAAATAAAATCATAGAAAAATGTATTCCCCCCCGGGAAATAAACATTTTCTGTATAATAAAGTCTTTTTTCGATAAAGCTTGAGAAGGTATTTTTACGGGCAAAAAATAAGTATTGAATTTTTTAATACCAACGTTTTTTGTTTTGTTTAGACACTTCTGATTTTCTTGATTTGTGAGCTCCACCACTTCGGTTTGAATTTTTTTGTTGTGAACCAGGAGCAGTTTCAGGACTTCCGGAATGCCAATGATAAGGATGATCATTTACAGTTTTTACATCTACTTTTATTAGTTTTTGGATGTCTTTCCAATAGGTATGTTCATCTTTACTGCAAAAAGAGATTGCAATACCACCATTTCCGGCTCGACCAGTTCTACCAATACGGTGAACATATGTTTCAGGAATATTAGGTAAATCAAAATTGATTACAAAAGGCAATTGGTCAATATCAATTCCTCTAGCTGCAATATCAGTAGCTACGAGAACACCAACTTCTTTATTTTTAAAAGCATCCAAAACCCGTTGTCTTGCATTTTGTGATTTGTCACCGTGAATGGCTTCTGCGACAATATTGTTTTTTCGTAATGCTTTTACAACATTATCAGCACCGTGCTTGGTTCTTGAAAAAACTAAAACATCGGATAGGTTTTCATTTTTAATTAAATGATATAGTAAGTTTCTTTTTTCGGCTTTTTCAACAAAATAAACGCGTTGCTCTACATTTTCAGCAGTTGAAGATACAGGAGAAACAGTTACCGTTGCAGGATCAGTCAAAAACATTTCGGCTAATTCTCGGATAGCAATTGGCATGGTAGCTGAGAAAAATAATGTTTGTCTGTTTTTTGGCGTAAGTTTTACAATTTTCTTTACATCATTTACAAATCCCATATCCAGCATTTGATCCGCTTCGTCAAGTACTAAAGTATGTAGATGATCTAAATCAATAAAACCCTGTTTGTGCAAATCTAATAATCTTCCTGGGGTTGCAATCAAAATATCTACACCGTTCTTTAAAGTGTCTACTTGTGGATTTTGAGAAACTCCACCAAAAATGGTAAGCTGTGTCAGGTTTGTGTATTTTCCGTACGTATCAAAGCTTTGTCCTATTTGAACAGCTAATTCACGGGTTGGAGTAACAACTAAAGCGCGAATTTGTTTGGCTTTTTTAGATGAGCCTACAATTCTGTGTAATTGATGTATAATAGGAATAGCAAATGCGGCTGTTTTTCCAGTTCCGGTTTGTGCGCAACCTATTAAATCTTTTCCCGATAATACAATTGGGATAGACTGTTCTTGAATAGGAGTTGGGTTAAGGTAGCCTTGTTCAAATACGGCTTTTTGTATACTTTTTGAGAGCGATAAATCTTCGAATAACATATTTTTGGTATTAAATATCATGTATTAAGTACATCGATAGCACAACAAAGATAGTATTATTATTTTTGATGATAATCTATATGGTATTTAGGCTTAAAACTTCTGGAATTTAAATCCAGAAATCCATCAATAAAACAGACTAAATAGTATTAGATTTAATAAAATCAGTTACTAAATATCCTATAAGTTTACCTATTAAATGATTGTTTTTTTCTTCACCTAAATCGGGCGCACCTTCGCAAATGTGTAAATAGGCTGCATTTTTATTTTTTGCGAAATAGGAAATAAATTGACGCAGTTGCTCCACTGAGAAACCACTCAAAGTCATTGCACTACAAGCAATATTAGGAATCGAATCTAAATCGATTTCAATTCCAAAAAAGTCGTCATTTATAAACTCTGAGGCTAGAGCCATTTCCTGATTGAAATCTTTTTCTTTTCGAATGTTTACACTATCATAGGTATTGAAGCGTACGCGGTCTTCAATTTTTTTAATGATGTCTAATACACTTTTGGAAGTATAATTTTCGTGTAAACCAAAAATAAAATATTTTTTTAAAAACCCTTCTTCAAATGCATAGGAGAAACCATTACCGCTGTGACGTCCTTCTAAAATTCTAAAATCGGAATGAGCATCAAAGTTTATAGCATTGATTGGTTTTCCTTTAGCAAGCGCAGTTCCTTTTATGTTTCCATAGGAATTATTGTGTCCGCCACCTATAATTATAGGTATTTTTCCTAGTTTAACAATATTGAAGATGATATGAGAAACATCTTTATCAATTTTTTCTACTAATTGACTTAATTTAGATCGATCATCAATATCATTAAAATCCAAATGTTCTACTTCTTTCATTTCCACGCTAACATTCAATTGGCCTAAAACAAAAAGTTGACTTCCTTTACAAAATCGATTATGCTGAATATTAGCAATACTTTTAATGGCGCTATCCCAAGCTGAAGCAGCACCAGGTCTACCATAATTAGCTCTTATGCCAATATCTTCCGGAATTCCAAACAATACATATTTTGCTTCGCAAGTTTTTAGAAACTCAACAGGATCGGTCTCTTTTGGAACAGTTATCATTTTCTCTCCAAATTTTATTTCACCACTTCTATGGTTTGTAATTTTTGCAAGATCTTTGATAGTAAACGGGATAATTTTTTCCATTAAAAAAAATATTTTTTTTCCAAAAATAATATAATTACGTTAACTGACGTTATTACATGGTTATATATTGTTAAATTTGTAAAATAAAATAAATAAATTAAAAGATGGAAAATCAAAAAAGCAGTTCAAGTCTTAAAGCGGTTATAGCAGTATTAGCTATTTTATTAGTGGGAAGTTTAGTTTATATTTTTAAAATGACTTCAGATACCGAAATCGTTAAAACAGAATTGAAATCCACATTAACTGAGAAAGAATCAGTTATGAAAGATCTACAAGAATTGAAATCAACATATGATGCTGCAATTGCAGAAAACACTTCTATGTCTGAAGAGTTAATTCAAGAAAGAGATAAAGTGGTTAATTTAATGTCTGATTTAAGTAAATCTAAAGGCGATGTAGCTTCATTATCGAAATACAGATCTCAATTTAATGCTTTGCAAGGGAATATGAAGGTTTTAATGGCTGAGAATGATAACTTAAAAAAGGCCAATACAACACTTACTACGCAACGTGATAGTACAGTTGTAGTATTAGGAGAAACTAAAAAGAATGTTGAAGCATTAACTGGTCAAAATGAAGAGTTGGCTAAAGCGGTTGAAATCGGTTCAAAATTGACGGTTTTAAACACTAGAGGTTCTGCTTTTAAATTAAGAAGTTCTGGTAAACAAATTGAAACTGATAAAGCAAGCAGAGCTGATGTTCTTAGAGTTAATTTTACAATAGCTGAAAATCAAATTGCTAAATCTGGTGATAAAACATATTTTGTTCAAGTAATTGACAGTAAAAACAATGTTTTAGGCGACAAAAAAACAGAGACTTTTGGAGATAATACTTTAACATATAGTTTTTTAACTAATGTGAAATATGAGAACAAAACTATCAATGTTTCTGAAGATTTAAGAGGAAAAGATTTTGCTAAAGGGACGTATTACATTAATATTTTTGATAGAGATCTATTAGTTTCTAAAACAAGTTTTGTTTTAAGATAACAACAATAGTTAACGTAATAAAAAAAGAGGAACTTAATGTTCCTCTTTTTTTATGCAAAAATTTCTCCTTCGATCAATACAGTATCAATTAGATTGCTGCCAAAAGCGTACGGCAATTGATAATAGGAGGGAATAGTTTTTGTAATTATAAGATTTGCTTTTTTTCCAATGGTTATGCTTCCGTGTGTTGTTGAAATTCCCATGGCATAAGCTCCGTTTATTGTAGCTGCATTTATGGCTTCTTCGGGAGTCATTTTCATTTTAATACAGGCAGTTGCAACTACAAAGTTCATATTTCCGGAAGGAGTAGAACCTGGATTATAATCAGTTGCAAGGGCAAGAGGAAGTCCGGCTTTTATCATTTCTCGTGCTGGCGTATATGGAATACTTAAAAAATAGGAACATGAAGGCAACGCCACTGGCATTGTTTCAGTATTTTTTAAAGCCTCAATATCTTCTGTGGTCATAATTTCTAGATGATCTACAGAAAGCGCATTGTATTTTATTCCGGCCTGAATTCCGCCAATAGAGTTGAACTGATTGACATGAATCTTTGGCTTTAAGCCAAATTTAATTCCTGCTTTCATAATTTGTTGGGTTTCTTCAACAGTAAAATAACCAGTTTCACAAAATACATCTATGAAATCTGCCAGTTTATTTTTGGCAATTTTAGGAAGCATTTCTTTGACGATTAAATCTATATATCCTTGATGGTTTTCTTTAAACTCTAATGGGAAAGCGTGAGCACCAAGAAAAGTAGCTTTTATTGTTATTGGATAGTTTTGAGTTAATCGCTTAATCACACGAAGCATTTTCAATTCTCCTTCAACTGTTAATCCGTATCCCGATTTAATTTCTACAGCTCCAGTTCCTAAACGCATAACTTCTTCCAGCCTAGCTTTAGATTGGTTGTAGATTTCTTCTTCAAAGCATTCATTTAGTTTTTTAGCTGAATTTAAGATTCCTCCGCCACGATTGGCAATTTCTTCATACGTCATGCCATTGATTCGGTCTACAAATTCCTGTTCTCGATTACCGGCATAAACAATATGAGTATGACTGTCGCACCAAGATGGTAAAATCATTTTCCCAGTGGCATCAATCGTTTTGTCAACATCTATTTTAGGTAGATTATCCATAATACCAAAATCAGCAATTAAGTTGTCTTTAATTACTAAATAAGCATTTTTGAGAGTTGGAAGAATAGCCATTTCAGCACCAGAAACTTTATCAATTGAAGTTTTCCGCACCTGAAGTAATTCCTTTATATTGATAATTAACGTTGTCATTTTATATAAAAATTATTCTGAAACTTTGATTTCAAACATTTTATCCCAGTTTTTACCGGTTACAAATATGGTTTTTGTTTTTGGGTTGTAAGCAATTCCGTTTAGGAAGTCGTTTTCGGTAGCTTTTACTAATTTTCTTAAACCAGACAAATTTAATACCGCTTCCACTGCACCATTAATTGGGTTTATAATAGCAATTGCATCTTTTTGCCAAATATTACCATAAATAAGACCATCAATCCACTCCAGTTCATTGATACTTTTAATTTTAATACTAGTGGTATAAACATTGATATTGTCAACTATTTTAAGTGTTTTTGGATCCATTTTCCAAATTTTTTCGGTTCCATCTGATTGGTATAAGTATTTACCATCATTTGTCAGCCCCCAGCCTTGAATATCTTTATCATAAGTAAAGGTTTTTTCAAGTTTTAGATTGTCTGCATTATATACAAAACCTGTTTTTTCGGTCCATGTCAATTGAAATATTTGATCATTTAGTATAGAAATTCCTTCTCCAAAATAGGCTTTTTCTAAGTCAGTTTGTTTAAAGATTTTTCCTGTCTTATAATCGTATTTTCGTACGTAAGATGTTCCATTTTGTCCGGTACTCTCATATAAAGTGTCCTTGTAGAATTCTAGACCTTGGGTAAAAGAAGCCGTGTCGTGAGAATACGTATTTAAGATGGTGTATTTTAATAATTTTGGCAGAATGTTTGAAACTAATTCTACTCTTGTGGTAGCTTCTGAGGATTGTCCTTCATAATATACCAAAGCCTTTATGTTTTGATAGCCTAGTTTTTGATCTTTTAATTCAAAAGTTAATTTGTCAACTCCTTTTTTTGAACCAATTTTTTTATCATTCACATAGTAAATAACACTGTCAATAGTTTTTGAATTTGAGTTCAAAATTTCCAAAGAAAGTGCTTCTTGAGGTTGGTATTGTTCCTTGAACTTTGAATTATCAAATGTAAATAAAGAATTTTCACCTTTTTTTTTATCTCCACAATTAACCAGTAAGGTTCCTAATAAAATGATAGATAGTATGTTATAGTTTTTCATAATGTAAAATTTGAATACCCCAATATACAACGTTATTTTAATAGCTGCAAAGCACTTGCAAAAATATAAAAAGGTTGTATATTTGCACCGGCAAGTCCTACACGACCAGCTCCTGCAGACTCCCCCAGGATGGGAACATAGCAAGGGTAAGTGGTTGAGCGGTGCGATGTAGGTCGCTTGCCATTTTTTATTTCTTACAAAAGTAGTCTTCCTTCGGGAGGATTTTTTTATTTTTGGACCTTTCGTACAACAAACATCAATAATCATGAATAAAGTAGTTTTAATTACAGGAGGTTCTTCGGGAATTGGGAAATCAATAGGTGAATTTTTACATCAAAAAGGTTTTGTTGTTTACGGAACCAGCAGAAATCCGGAACGAGTTTTAAATTCGATTTTTCCATTGGTTGCTTTAGATGTTCGTAATGCGGATTCTATTCATGCGGCTGTTGCCAAAGTGATTGCGACTTCTGGAAGACTTGATGTTGTTATTAATAATGCCGGTGTGGGAATTACTGGACCATTGGAAGAAATTTCAATGCAGGAAATAAAAAATAATTTCGAGACTAATTTTTTTGGTCCCATTGAAGTAATGAAAGCAGTGTTGCCGCAAATGCGAGCCCAACAATCAGGTTTAATCATCAATGTAACTTCGATTGCGGGTTATATGGGCTTGCCATACCGAAGTATTTATTCAGCTTCCAAAGGCGCTCTTGAGCTCATAACCGAAGCATTGCGAATGGAAGTAAAATCTTTTGGCGTTCATATTACGAATGTAGCTCCGGGTGATTTTGCTACGAATATAGCTTTGGGACGTTTTCATGCTCCGGTTATAAAAGGTTCTGCTTATGAAAGTCCTTATGGAAATACATTAAAGACTATGGATGAACACGTGGATAGTGGGAGTAATCCTAATGAAATGGCTGAAGCGGTATATAAAATCATACAAACTCCGGAACCTAAAATTCATTATAAAGTAGGCGTTTTTATGCAAAAATTTTCGATTGTCTTGAAGAGAATTTTACCAGATAAAGTGTATGAAAAAATGCTTATGAATCATTATAAGTTGTAATTTTGCGTCGAATTCGCGTGAAGGATAGTAGCGACATCCCTCGTTTTTTTGCGAGGATATAGCGAAAAGCCTGACCCTTGTGGTCACGCCAAAATTATAAAACACACAATTAAATAGATATATTATGAAGTTTTTTATTGACACGGCTAATTTAGCTCAAATTAAGGAAGCACAAGCATTAGGCGTTTTGGATGGTGTTACAACTAATCCATCATTGATGGCAAAAGAGGGAATAACAGGGAAAAACAGCATTTTGAAACATTACGTTGACATTTGTAACCTAGTTGATGGAGATGTTAGTGCCGAAGTAAATGCATTGGATTTTGACGGAATGGTTAAAGAAGGAGAGGAATTAGCTGATTTACATGAGCAAATCGTTGTAAAATTACCTATGACTAAAGAAGGAGTTATGGCTGCTAAATACTTTTCGGATAAAGGGATTAAAACCAATGTGACTTTAGTGTTTTCGGCTGGACAGGCTCTATTGGCTGCAAAAGCGGGAGCTACATATGTTTCTCCGTTTATTGGTCGTTTGGATGATGTTTCTACGGACGGATTGGCTTTGATTGAAGAAATTAGATTGATTTATGATAACTACGGTTATGAAACTCAAATTCTTGCTGCTTCTGTTCGTCATACTATGCATATTGTAAACTGTGCAAAGTTAGGTGCTGATGTTATGACTGGACCATTATCTGCCATTTACGGTTTGTTGAAACACCCATTAACTGATATTGGATTGGCACAGTTTGTTGCTGATTTTGAGAAAGGAAATAAATAATATTATCGTTTCATTTTGTTCAGTATTCAATGAATAAAATTTAAATAAAAAAATCCCATTTCATTGAAATGGGATTTTTTATTTGGTTTGTTTTTTGGTTGGTATTATATTGTATAAAAATTAGTGTCCTCCTCCTTCGCTTTCAATATGATTAATTCCTTGTTTTTTTAATATTTTAGGGCAATAGAAACCGTAGAATCCTAAATATGCAAAACCTATAAGCGGAACAATGTAAGAAAAATGGGTCCAAGAAATGCCAAATATTCCATTTGGACTTGTGCTGTCAATGTCACAAATACTTCCTTGAATCAGAGGAATTACTCCTCCTCCAAGAATCATCATAATTAAGAAAGAAGATGCTTTTCCAGTGTTTTTACCTAAACCAGCAATAGCCAAATCAAAAATTGAAGGCCACATAATAGATAAGAATAATCCACCAGAAATAAGGAAAAATTTAGCAATTTCAGTATCAGTACAAACTAATCCTATAAACATCATCAGTAATCCAGAAAGACCAAAAAGCATTAATGTTTTGCCTGCATTTTTACCGCCTATAAAACTTACGGCTATAAAGATTAATATCCAAATAGGATAAATATAAAACGCAGAGACATCATGACCAGCAAATATATTAGCTCCAATTATAACCCCAAATCCTAGAGCTGGAACAATAAATTTAAGAGCAATATTAGCTATTTTTGAGGTGTTGAAAACATTGACACCACCATTCCAACGACCAATCATTAAACTTCCCCAATATAATGCTATAAATGGCGAAATGGCATCTTCTAAAATACTGCCAAATTCTGCAGTTTTTAATAAAGCAGGTAAATTACTAATTATAGTTACCTCGGTTCCAACATAGATAAAAATGGCTAACATTCCTAAATATAGCTGTGGATAGTCTAAAATATTGAATTTTTCGTGCGCAAGTTTAATTTCAGTTTCTTCTAGTTTTACAGGGTTTTCAATTTTAGAAAAGTTCATAAAAATGGCCACTACAATAAAAGCAAGTCCTAAAATAATGAAAGGCAGTTTAATGTCTTCCAATGAAAGGGAAGTTTTTTTATCGTCACCCATTCCAAACAAAGCGATTCCTAATAAAATAGCACCGATAGTTGTTCCAAAAGAATTGACACCTCCAGCTAAAGTCAGACGGTGGGCTCCTGTTGAGGGACTTCCCATTTTAATTGCTAAAGGATTAGCTACGATTTGTTGAATTGAAAATCCTAAACCTACAGTAAACAATGCAGTTAAAAAGAATGGAAAACTTTCCATTGTTGCAGCAGGAATAAATAGAAAAGAGCCAATAGCAGAAATAATTAAGCCTACAGAAAGTGTTTTTTTATATCCAAATTTTTGTAAAACATCAATTTTTAAGGATACTAAAAAGAAAATTATAGATCCTACAAAGTATGCTGCATAAAATGCCCAGGCTACTAATTGGGATTGTACTTGAGATAAAGTAAACACTTTTTTAAATACTGGTATTAGAATGTCGTTGGCAGATCCAACAAAACCCCAAAAGAAGAAGACGATTATTAATGAGATAAATTGTCCCCATTTGGTTTGTAAATTTTCTGAACTCATGATTGTAAATGGTTTGGTTTTAGTTTAATTTATAATTTTTTTTGCAGTAAGATGGTAAATGTATTTGTTAAGTAAATTAAAAAAAAATTATTTAGAATAAATATTGTTAGAATTATAGAATAATTACTTTTTGTTAAAAAAAAATGCTTTTTTTTCGAAGTTTTTGCTTTTTCAAATAAAATGTTGAATTGGAATTTACTCTAAAATTTTACTTTTTACATTTTTGGTATAATTTCTACCAATAGGTAGTGTGTAAGTAAGAATTTGAATCCTGTTGCCTTCGATTGATTTTACTTTATCAATGGCTATAGTAAATGATTTATGGATGCGCATGAACCTATCAGCAGGTAATTCTTCGGATAATGAGGTCAATGATTTGTGGGTGATATATGTTTTATCCGATGTTACTACTTTTATATATTCCTTCATCCCTTCAATAAATAGGATTTCATCAATTGTTATTTTTACCATTTTCTTATCGACTTTGATAAAAATATGCGGTTCAATTTTATGCGGTTCAATTTTGATATTATTTTTTAAATTGAAATCGGCTTCAATTTTATGAATGCATTTTATAAATCTTGGAAGTGGTATTGGTTTTACTAAATAATCTAATACGTCTAGATCATAACTTTCGGCAGCAAATTCTCTGAAGGCCGTGGTGATAATAATTTTGGTCTTATATTCTATCAATCGTATTAATTCAAATCCAGTCATCATTGGCATATTAATATCCAAAAAAACAGCATCAACAGTATTGTTGTTTATGAACTCTAGCGCCTCTAATGCATTATTGAATGTAGCAGTAATTTCAAAGTCGGCAAAATTATTAAAATAATTCTGCAATACTTTTATGGCTAATGGTTCGTCGTCAATCAAAACACATTTAATCTTCATTAGTTAGCGGTATTTGTAAGCAAATGATATAAAAATTGAACTTTACCTGTTGTTCTAATTTATATTTTTTCTTGAAAATTAACTTTAATCTCTTTTTAGTATTCGTTAGACCAATTCCTTTTTTTTCTTTTGTATCTGGTGAAAGTACAAAATTATTTAGTATTTCAAAATGAAGGGTGGACCCATCAATAATTTTACAATTTATCTTTATTTTAAGATTGTTATTATTTACTCCACCATGTTTAAAGGCATTTTCTAGAAAGGAAATCAGCAGTAACGGCGGTACTTTGACTTCATCAATATTCGATTCTAGGTTTATACTTATTTCTACGTTTTCAAACCGAAGTTTTTCAATTTCAATATAATTCTGAATGTAATCAATTTCTTTTATTAATGGTACAAATTTAGTGTCTTTGATATCATATAAAACATATTCCATCAATTTTGATAATTTAATTATCACATCGGGAACCTTATTAGATGATTCTAGTGATAATGCGTATAAATTGTTTAAGGTGTTGAAGAAAAAATGAGGCTGAATTTGAGTCTTTAAATACTTCAGTTTCATCTTGGATTGATTCTCAATTATGGCGCTATTTCGTTCTCTTTCTTTGAGCCAAATTTGTGTAAAATAAATGGATGAGGCGATTGCAATAACATACAATTCACCGATGCATACGGCAACAATATGATTTATTTCAAATGGTTTGTACTCTCTGTTTGCCTCGGGCCAAATATCCTCCGAAATGATATAATAGGTGAAACCTGTTTTTAATAAATAGATAATCATTAAACTCAAAAGTAAAGTAAATGTATACTTGTAATATTTTGATGTTAAAACATAGCGGGGAATTAGAACAAATAAATTGAAATAGACTAATGGAATATGAAGAGAGAATTCTAAGACATTCGATTTAAATGAATATTCATAATCATTGAAATACGCTCCCCATCGAAGAAAGTTCATTAAAAAAAATAGTCCCCAGAACCAAAAATGATTTTGAAGTTTGATATCGAATTTTTCCTCTTTTGTATGCTTCATTTTCTGTTAAAATTATCTTTTGTAGTGACCATTTATAAAAAGTAAATTTTCTACAACTTTAATCAATTTGACAATAAAAAAGAACTTTTTTTAAATAAAAATATCAAAAATATTCAAATTGGTAAAAAAAACTCATAATTATTACGGTTTGAAAACGCATTATTGACAGAATTGTGTCGTTGGTTTAAAATAAACTACCGTTGGTATAAATTATTTTTTTTAGAAAACCCATACAGATAAATTTACGCCATAACTAACAAAAACTTAAAAAAATGAAACAAATTATCTTAATCTTTATGATTGTTTTTACTTCGCAAGTTACGCTTGCGCAAGCGAAAACTGTCAAAGGTTCAGTAACCGATGCTGTCGGTTCACCACTGCCTGGTGCATCTATTGCAGTTCAAGGAGAATCAAATGGAACTATTACCGATTTTGATGGTAATTTTTCTCTTGAAGTGCAAAAAGGCAAAACCTTGATAATTTCTTATTTGGGTTTAGAAACTCAAAGTATTGTAGTAGGTGATCAAAATACTATTACAGTTCAATTGAAAGAATCAGCTTCAAATGCTTTAAATGAAGTAGTAGTGACTTCGTTGGGTATCAAGAAAACACGAAAATCTTTGACTTACGCTGCTCAAGAACTAAAAGGAGAAGAATTAACACGTGTCAAAGACGCTAATATTATTAACACTATAGCAGGGAAAATTGCCGGTGTAGCTGTGACAAAAAGTGCTGGAGGAACTGGAGGTTCTACTAAAGTTGTTATTCGTGGAAACTCTTCAGTGAGTAATAACCAGCCGCTTTATGTTATAGACGGTATTCCTTTATTTAATGGAACTTCTGGGCAACCAAATAATGCTTTTGGAGATACAGCTGGAGGAAACCGCGATGGTGGAGACGTAGTTTCTCTTATCAATCCTGATGATTATGAAGGTATGACTGTTCTAAAAGGTGCAGCTGCATCTGTATTGTATGGAAGTCAAGGTGCAAATGGAGTTATTTTACTTTCTTCTAAAAAAGAAAAAGAGGGAAGATCAAATCTTAAAGCATCTTCAGTAACCACTTTCGAATCGGCAGCTTATTTGCCTAAATTTCAAAATGAATATGTTGCAGTTCCTAACGGAGAAGAAACTTGGGGAGCAAAAGGAGCTAGTGATGATCATGTAAAAGATTTCTTTGAAACAGGAAATACTCAAATTACTTCATTGGCTTTTTCATCTGGATCAGCAACATCTTCAACAACTTTATCATATGCTAATACAAGCGGTTCAGGAATTATTCCGGGAAACAGTATTAAGAAAAATAATTTTGGTATTCGTCAAACTGCAAAATTCTTCAATGATAAATTGAATGTTGCGGCTAATGCCAATTATACAACTCAAACAGTTTTTAACAAACCTGTGAACGGACTTTATTTCAATCCTTTGACAGGAGTTTATTTGATGCCAAGAGGAAATGATTTTAATGAATATAAAGAGAATTTTGAGGTTTTTGATCCTACGAGAAATCTGATGGCTCAAAATTGGATGACGGATAGAGACATCCTTCAAAATCCATTTTGGGGAATCAATAGAAATAAATCAGAGGATACTAATCAATTTTTTAACGGATCAATCGCTTTAGATTATAAAGTTAACAGTTGGTTTTCTATAGCTTCTAGATACAGTTATAACCGTGTTGAGAGTGGTTTTGATAAAAAAATATACGCAACAACTCAAGGAACACTTTCTCACATAAATGGTAGATACATTAATGTTAGTACATTAAGTACACAACGTTACGGTGATTTGATTGCTACAATCAATACAAAATTCAATGATGACTTTAGCTTTAATGCAAACATTGGAACCAGTATTACAAATACATTAGGAAATCAAAGAACAACGCTTGATTCCGGTATTGGTGGTGGTTTACAAAAAGCAAACTGGTTTACATTAGGGAATTTTGTTAATAATGCAGGTAATTTGCAAACCTTAGATTCTTCAAAAGAAGTACAGTCTTTATTTGCAGCTACAACTTT
This sequence comes from Flavobacterium pasteuri, assembly GCF_048286615.1. Lineage (NCBI taxonomy): Bacteria > Pseudomonadati > Bacteroidota > Flavobacteriia > Flavobacteriales > Flavobacteriaceae > Flavobacterium > Flavobacterium pasteuri. Next base: position 433,539 of record NZ_JBLVPN010000003.1, read on the forward strand.
GGGATATAAAGACATGTTGTTTTTAGATCTTGCAGCAAGAAACGATTGGTCTTCAACATTAGTAAATACAAATAATCCAGGATTTTTTTATCCTTCGGTAGGAGTTACGGCTATTATTAGTGAAATGACCACTTTACCGGAGTTTATCAATTTCGGAAAAGTTCGTGCAACTTATGCCAGAGTAGGTAATGATGTGTTTTCTTTTGTTACATCGCCAACTTACGGATTTACTTCTGAAGGGAATAAACCCCCATTAGTGGCTCCAAGACCAGGGGAATCATTGAGACCGGAATTAAAATCAGAGGTTGAAATTGGTACCGAATGGAGAATGTTTGATAACAGACTTGGATTTGAATTATCCTACTACAATTCAGAGACTAAACACCAATATTTGCAAATCCTTGCTCCGTTAACCAATCCTCTAGGTGTAAAATATTACGGTATAAATGCGGGTAGTATTAAAAATGTAGGTTTTGAAGCTGTAGTGACTGGAAAGATTGTTAAAGCGGATAAGTTCTCTTGGGATGCTACTGTAAACTATTCTCAAAATAAAAATACGGTACAAGAAATTCCTGCAGAACTAGGAGGAAAAGTAATTTTGACTGAAGCAGGAGTGAATAACTACAGATATGTTTTAGAGCAAGGAAAACCTTTTGGTGTAATTGAAGGTGTAAATATAAAGAAAGATGCTCAAGGTAGAGTGTTGTTAAATGCAGATGGGACGATACAAAAAACAGGTTTTGAAGAAGTGGGTAATGCAAATCCAGATTTTATGTTAGGTTTCTCGAACTCGTTTAAATTTGGCTCTTTCTTTGCAAATGTATTGATAGATGCTCGTTTTGGTGGTGATGTAATGAGTTTAACCGAAGCTGTGAACGATGAGTTTGGAGTTTCGAAAGTAACAGGTGATGCCAGAAATGTTGATGGAGTTACTATTAATGCAGTATATCCCGATGGAACTGCTTATGCAGGAAAATATCCGGCAGAGAGTTATTATAAGCAAACTGGCGGAAGAGCAGGAGCAACAGGAGAATATGTTTATGACGCGACCAATGTAAGTGTAAGAGAGGTTTCTATTGGCTATACTTTTAATGTCAAAAAATTATCTTTCTTACAATCGGCAAGTTTGTCATTAATTGCCAGAAATTTAGGTTTTATCTACAAAGACGCTCCATTCGACCCTAACATTTCATTAAGTACAGGTGAAGGTTTGCAAGGTATTGACGTTTACGGAATGCCATCTACGAGAAGTATCGGTCTTAATTTAAACGTAACTTTCTAATCACAAAAAATCATGAAATTAAATACTATAAAAAGAACAGCTATTTGTGTTTCTTTACTCGCAGCAGTAAGTTGTACAGATAATTTTGAAGATATCAATACCAATCCTAACGGGATTACGCCTGAACTATACGAACAAGATTTTAATCATATAAAAGGTTCATTTGATCCTATGTTCAATAACATAATAGTTCTTACTCCTGAATGGAAATACCAAGTACAGCAAGGATTGCAAGGAGATATCTGGTCGGGTTACATGGCTACCGGAACCGCTTTTAGAGGAGGAACTAACAATACAACATATGATTTAGTTGATGGTTGGAACGGTTTTGCATGGGCTTCTGGTTATGGGGATGTAATGTATAATGCGTATTCAATTGAGCAAAAAGCAAAAGGAAAATATGATCAGTTTTATGCTTTGTCATTGATTTTAAAGGTAGAAGGAATGCATAGAATAACAGATACCTACGGACCTATTGTGTATTCAAAATTTGGTACAACAGATCCTGTTATTGAATATGATTCTCAAGAAGCAGTCTATAATTTAATGTTTAAGGAATTAGATATAGCAGTTGCAGAGTTGACAAAAAGAGCTGATGCAAAAGAGCCGTCAACTTTCTTAACTACTGATTTGTCAAGTTATAAAGAAGCAGAAAAGGCAGGTCCCGGAGAGCATTACAAGCAATGGGTTAAATTTGCTAATTCATTGCGCCTGAGATTAGCAATGCGTATTGTGAAAAAGAATCCAACTTTGGCGAAAGCCGAAGCAGAAAAAGCGATTGCACATAAATTTAGTGTGATGACTGTTAATGCTGATACTTTTAAAGTGATATCTCCTACATACAATAATCCTATTGCTACTATAAGCAACGCTTGGGGAGACATTCGTATGTCAGCTGATATGGAATCTATTATGGGTGGTTATTCGGACCCTAGATTATCTGTATTTTTCAATACATCAGTACAGTTTCCAGGAGAATATAAAGGAGTTCGTACTGGAATTGAAATCGCTGCTAAAGCGGATCATGTAAATTTCTCTGGTGTTGGTCCAATTGTCAATTCAAAAGAAATTGTTTTGATGAATACTGCCGAAGTATATTTACTAAGAGCTGAAGGCGCTTTAAGAGGTTGGAATATGGGTGGAACGGCTCAAAGTTTGTATGAAATGGGAATCACTGCATCTTTCGATCAGCATGGAGTTTCTGGAGCAGCTACTTACATGGCTGATAATGTAAAAAAAGCAAAAGCTTACGTAGATCCAAACTTCCCTGTAAACAATGGAGTAGCTCTTAATAACGTTACAGTAGCTTGGGACGGTTCAGCGACAAATGAGGTCAAATTACAAAAGATTATTACTCAAAAATGGATTGCCGGTTTCCCGGAAGGTCAAGAAGCTTGGTCTGAATATAGAAGAACAGGATACCCAAAATTATTACCGGTACTTAAAAATACCAGTGGAGGAACAATAAATTCTGCTTTGGGAATACGAAGAGTAAATTTTGTTCAATCTGAAAAAGATGGAAACCCGGGTGGTGTAGCTTCAGGAGTTGCTAAACTTGGTGGAGCAGATAATGGAGGAACTAGACTTTGGTGGGATACTACAGGACCTAATTTTTAATTAAATTAGTACCGATTAAAAATGGTGTAAGTAACTCATAATTATTTACACCATTTTTTTATCAAAGACCTTTTAAAGGGAGAATATCTAATTAAATAATTTTGCTGCTGACATTATAAAATAAGCCTTTTTTTTAAAACGGATTATGTAGTAAATCATGTCGTTTGTTGAAATTTCATGACCGTTGGTATAAATTATTTTTTCAGGAAAAACGTTTCAGTTACTTTTATACTTAGATTAAAACAATTAATATCACAGAAGTAATTAAATCGAATAAATAAAAATAAAATGAAAAGTGCTTTAGAAATTAAACCTGACATCAGCTATAAAAGTGCCGGTAAATTTGAAGAAACGAGATTTGAAAAAATTCATAATGAAATTTTTAAAAACTCAGTAGAAGCGTCAGTCATTGTCGCTCAGGAAATTGCACAATTAATTAGATCAAGACAAGAAGAAAACAAACTTTGTGTTCTAGGTTTAGCAACAGGATCTTCGCCTATAAAAGTGTATGAAGAATTGGTTCGAATGTATAAAGAAGAAGGTCTAAGTTTTAGTAATGTAATCACTTTTAATTTGGATGAGTATTATCCAATGACAAAAGAGAATAATCAGAGCTATCATTATTTCATGTATCAGCATCTTTTTAATCACATAGACATTAAACCTGAAAATGTCAATATTCCAAACGGTACTGTGGCTATTGAAGAACTGAACCAATATTGTATTGATTATGAAATGAAAATAAAAAATGCAGGTGGTCTTGATTTTCAGCTATTAGGAATTGGTCGTACAGGTCACGTAGGTTTCAATGAGCCGGGGTCTCACATCAATTCAGGAACTCGAATAATTACTTTGGATCATATTACAAGAGTAGATGCTTCATCGGATTTTAATGGAATTGACAATGTTCCTAAAAGAGCAATTACCATGGGAGTTTCAACTATTCTAAGATCTAAAAGGATTGTGTTAATGGCTTGGGGCCAAAATAAAGCTGATATTATAAAAAGAACCATTCAAGGAGATATTAGCTCTGAAGTTCCGGCTACATTTTTGCAAAATCATACTAATGCAACCTTCGTTTTAGACCAATCGGCAGCTTCAGAATTAACCCGTTTTAAAACACCTTGGCTGGTTGGAGAATGCATTTGGACTCAAGAATTAAAAAGCAAAGCAATTGTTTGGCTGTGCCAAAAAACAGACCAATCTATTTTAAAACTAACCGACAGAGATTACAACAATAATGGAATGTCTGATCTTTTGGCTCAAGAAGGTTCAGCTTACGATTTGAACATAAACATGTTCAATGTGTTACAACATACGATAACTGGATGGCCTGGAGGAAAGCCTAATACGGATGATACGTATAGACCGGAAAGAGCTACTCCAGCGAAAAAGAGAGTAATCCTTTTTAGCCCGCATCCAGATGATGATGTGATTTCTATGGGAGGAACTTTTTCAAAATTAATAAAACAAGGACATGATGTTCATGTAGTGTATCAGACTTCAGGAAATATTGCTGTTACAGATGATGAAGCTTTAAAGTTTGCCGAAGTTTGTAATGATTTTGTAGGTATTGATGACGCTAAAATTAATTTTAAAGAGGTTATCGATTTTTTAAATAATAAAAAAGAAAACCAAATTGACTCTCTTGAAGTTAGAAAATTAAAAGGACTTATTAGACGCCGTGAATCCTACGCAGCTACACGATACATAGGATTGAAAGATGAAAATATTCATTTTTTGGATATGCCTTTTTACGAAACCGGACAAATAAAGAAAAATCCAATAGGCGAAAAAGATGTAGCTTTAGTGGCTGCTATTATTGCCAAAATAAAACCACATCAAGTTTTTGCAGCAGGAGATTTGGCAGATCCACATGGTACCCACGAAGTTTGTCTGAATGCTATTTTTGCGGCTATGAAGCAATTGAAGCCAGAGAAATACATGGATGATTGTTGGTTGTGGCTTTACAGAGGTGCTTGGCATGAATGGGATATTCACGAAATAGATATGGCAGTTCCTTTAAGTCCTGACGAAGTTTTGTTAAAAAGACATGCTATTTTATACCATCAATCTCAAAAAGACAGGGTGATGTTTCAAGGTAACGACTCCAGAGAATTTTGGGTAAGAGCTGAAGATCGTAATAAAAATACCGCAAAATTGTATGATAATTTAGGTCTTGCCGAATATGAAGCTATTGAAGCTTTCAAGCGTTTTAGTTATTAAAATTATCTTTAAAACCGGACAAAAAAATATGAAATACATCCTAATATTACTATTTGCTGCTTTTGTGTCAAATGCCCAGATACAAAAAGAACAATTGAGTCTTATGCCGTGGCCTCAAAATATAAATTTGACCGCTGGTACTTTTGCTTTAAGCAAAAATTTTAAAGTGAATATTACCGGTAATCCAAATCCTAGAATTTTTATAGGCGCAACCCGCTTTTTACGAAGATTAGACGGCAGAACAGGACTGTTTTTGGAACAAAGTTTTTTGACAAAAGTGAATGAAAGTCCAGAAGCAGAATTGCAAATTAATTGTGTTCGCAACGGAAAAATAGAAATAAATGAAGATGAAAGTTATAAACTAATTATTGCTTCTAATAAAATAACAATCAATGCCACATCTGATTTAGGTGCGTTACATGGTTTGGAGACTTTATTACAATTACTGCAAAATAGCAGTACATCATATTATTTTCCGACAGTTGAGATTATAGATTCACCAAGATTTACCTGGAGAGGATTGATGATTGATGGAGCAAGACATTTTCAACCGGTGGATGTAATCAAAAGAAATCTTGATGCAATGGCTTCGATGAAAATGAATGTTTTCCATTGGCATTTAGTAGATGATCAAGGATGGAGAATTGAAATGAAAAAACATCCTAAATTGATTGAATTAGCTTCAGATGGGAGTTACTATACTCAAGAAGAAATTAAAAACATTGTAAAATATGCTGATGAAAGAGGGATTCTCGTTATTCCCGAGATAGATGTGCCTGGTCATGCATCTGCTTTGCTTACTGCTTATCCAGAACTAGGAAGTAAAGTAAGTGATGGAAAAGTTACTTATGAAGTACAAAGAAATTCAGGAATTTTTAATGCAACATTGGATCCTTCAAACCCCAAAACCTATGAATTGCTAAGCGAAATTTTTGATGAGGTTTGTCCGTTATTTCCGGGAGAATATTTTCATATTGGCGGTGATGAAAATAATGGTAAAGAGTGGAATGCAAACCCTAAAATACAGGAATTCAAGAAGAAATACAACTTGGCTAATAATCATGATTTGCAAACATATTTTAACATGCAGTTGATTCCAATGTTGAAAAAGCACAACAAAAAAATGATGGGCTGGGAAGAAATAATGACCGAAAATATGTCTAAAGATGCCATAATTCATGCCTGGAGAGGAACGAATGAAGGGCAAGAAGCTGGTGGGGCATTAATAAAAGCAGCAAAAAGTGGCTTTAATACCGTTTTATCAAATGGCTATTATATTGATTTAATGCTTGGTGTGGAGAAACATTATTTGAATGACCCGGTACCCAAGAACAGTATTCTGACTCCGGATGAAAAGGCCAGAATATTGGGTGGAGAAGCAGCCATGTGGAGCGAGCTCGCAACACCGTCAAACATAGACTCAAGGATTTGGCCTCGAACAGCTGCTATTGCGGAACGATTGTGGTCTAATGAAAATGTTATTGACATGAATAGCTTACGCAAAAGATTGAAAACAATTTCATTTAGATTAGAAGAACTTGGAATTACACATTTAAGAAATAAAGAAGTGATTTTGAGAAATATTAGTAACAATCAAAAAACTGCAGCACTGAATGATTTTTCGAATGTTTGTGAACCGTTGAAAAATTATACCCGTAATGGTGGAGGAAAAAAATATCGAATGCATTCTCCGTTGACTTTATTTGCAGATGCATGTACTGCGGATGCATTAGATGTTTTTGATTTTGATACCGCAGTGAAAAACTATTTAGAAAATAAAAGTCAAGAAAATCAAATTTTGATCGCTAATTTTTTTAGAAAATGGATTGCTATGAATGCTGACTTAATTAGTTTAAGTGCTAATGCTCCGCTGGTGCAGCCGCTTTTGCCATTATCAAAAAGTTTAAGTGATTTATCACAACAATTGTTACTCGTAATAGAGAATAAAAAAACGGTAAACCCAACTGTTTTGAATAATTTATTAGAACAATGTAATTCTAAAAAGAATGCTGATGTTGAATTAGCAGTTTACAATAGTTTAAAAAAATTGCTTTAAGTTATAAATCGATATAAAATATTAGTTTCTTTTCTATTTGGTCAATGGTTTGTTTTAAGAAAATTAATATTGCAATCCTGACAGGTCTTATTCTGTCAGGATTTTTTTTGATTAGCACTTTCATGTTAAGCAAAATACAATTGATGAAAATGTATTTTCCGAATAAAAAAAATTAGTATTTTTTTCGTATTTTTGCAAAAATTTTATAAAAAAAACATTCATGTTAACAGTAAATAATTTATCAGTTCAGTTTGGCAAACGAATTTTGTTTGACGAGGTTAATACTACCTTCACACACGGTAATATATACGGAGTTATTGGAGCCAACGGTGCTGGAAAATCTACTTTTCTTAAAATAATTGCCGGTGAAATGGATCCTACCTCAGGACATATTCATTTGGAGCCAGGTAAACGTATGTCGGTTTTAAACCAAAACCATAATATGTTTGATGAGAGTACCGTTCTTGAGACTGTAATGATGGGTAATAAAACATTATATGCCATCAAAAAAGAAATGGATGCTTTGTATTTAGATTATAATGATTCAAATGCTGACAGAATAGGTGAATTGCAAGTGCAATTTGAAGAAATGAACGGTTGGAATGCTGATTCTGATGCTGCATCAATGCTATCAAATCTTGGCATTAGCGAAGATCATCATTATACTTTAATGGGAGATTTGGAAGGGAAAATAAAAGTTCGTGTCCTTTTGGCACAAGCACTTTTTGGAAACCCTGATTTACTTATTATGGATGAGCCTACCAATGATTTGGATTTTGAAACTATTGCTTGGTTAGAAAATTTCTTGGCTAACTATGAAAATACCGTAATTGTAGTTTCTCACGACAGACACTTTTTAGATTCCGTTTGTACGCATATTTCTGATATTGATTTCAGTAAAATAAATCATTACTCAGGAAACTATACATTCTGGTATGAATCAAGCCAATTAGCCGCAAAACAACGCGCGCAACAAAACAAAAAAGCAGAAGAAAAGAAACAGGAACTAGAAGAATTTATTCGTCGTTTTAGTGCGAATGTAGCCAAATCAAAACAAGCTACTTCACGTAAAAAAATGATTAGCAAGTTGAATATTTCCGAGATAAAACCATCAAGTCGTCGTTACCCAGCTATTATTTTTGACCAAGAGCGTGAAGCAGGAGATCAAATTTTGAATGTGCAAAATTTAAGCGCTTCCATCGACGGAGAAATTTTGTTTAAAGGAGTAGATTTGAATATGGCCAAAGGCGATAAAATCGTTCTTTTCTCTAAAGATTCCCGTGCAACAACTGCATTTTATGAAATATTAAACGCAAATCAAACCTCAGATTCTGGAACTTTTGATTGGGGAGTTACAACAAACCAAGCCTATTTGCCGGGTGATAATCATTCATTTTTCGAAAGTGATTATTCTCTTGTAGATTGGTTGCGTCAATGGGTAAAAACGGAAGAGGAACGTGATGAGGTAAACATTCGTAGTTTTCTTGGGAAAATGATTTTCTCTGGTGAGGAAGCGTTGAAAACCTGTAGAGTATTATCAGGAGGAGAAAAAGTACGTTGTATGTTGTCTCGAATGATGATGGAAAGAGCCAATGTTTTAATGCTTGACGAACCTACAAATCACTTGGATTTAGAATCGATTACAGCTTTTAATAACTCATTAAAAAACTATAAAGGTTCCGTAATCTTTACTACACACGATCATGAATTTGCTCAAACCGTTGGAAATAGAGTTGTCGAATTGACACCAAATGGCGCTATTGATAGATATATGACTTTCGATGAATACTTGGATAACGAAGGTGTTCAGGAATTAAGAGCTAAAATGTACACCGTATAAAAAGTGATATATTAAATAGAAAATCTCCCGCAATAACGGGAGATTTTTTTGTTTAATGAATATTCATTAAAATTATTTTCGTCTACTTTCTGCTGAAAATTTTACTCACAATAAACGCGATAATGGCTAGCACAGCAACCACAATAAAAATACCTACTCCAACTCCTGCTTTAAATATACCTTCTATAATTGAACAACTCGTAAACGATAGTAATACTACTAAAAGCATTAACAATCTGGTTAGTTTTTTTTGCATGATTTTTTTCTTTATTTAGAAATATAAAAATACTAAATAGGAGGGCTTATTTGTTATATAATTTCTACGGTTTATTGTGAAATTTTTCAATAGTTATAAAAAAAATCACAAAATGCACCTTTATAAATATTTTTTAAACCACTCTTTAGGTAAAAAAATATATTTTTGATTTTTATTATTTCTATAGAACCTAAACAATTAACATGACTAACAATACTTTAAATTTAAAATCTCCTAGAATAGAAGTGGTAGATGCCTTACGTGGTTTTGCCATTATGTCTATTATGTTACTTCATAATGTAGAACATTTTGAATATTATCATTTGCCTGAAAATTTTCCAGCTTGGCTTGTCGCTATGGATAAAATAGTTTGGGACTCTATGTTTTTTATTTTTGGAGGAAAATCATATGCCATTTTTGCGCTTCTTTTTGGGTTTAGTTTTTACATTCAAAATGACAATCAAGCTAAAAAAGGAAATGATTTCCGAGGTCGTTTTTTTTGGCGTATGATGCTATTATTAGTTTTTGGACTAATAAATACTGCATTTTATCAAGGAGATATCCTGACCTTATATGCTTTTCTGGGGCTTTTATTGATACCGGTTGTCAACTGGAGTAACAAAGCCATTTTTATAACAGCTGTTATTTTGATGTTACAACCTTTAGAATGGGGAAGGTGTATTTATTATATACTGAATCCGGATTATATAGCACCGCCTAACGTATCAACTGGATATTATGAAAGTATTGCACTTTATATGAAAAATGGTTCTTTCGTAGATTATGTAGTTGGAAACTTGACATTAGGAAAAATCGCTTCTCTATTATGGTCTTGGGAAAATGGAAGGTTTTTTCAGGCTCCTGCTTTATTTATGTTTGGGATGTTACTGGGTCGAAAACAACTTTTTAACATAACCGATGTGAACCAACAGTTTTGGAAAAAAGTATTAGTGTATTCAAGTATTTTATTTATACCATTATTTGTATTAAAGACTCATACGGTAGATGTAGTAGCAAGAGTAACATTATCTAATAAACTCACCATTATATTTACTTCTTGGTCAAACGTGGCATTTATGTTAGTTCTCGTTTCAGGATTTGTTTTATTGTACCAAAAGGATTCTGTTAATAAAGTATTTTCTAAGCTAATTCCTTTTGGAAAAATGAGTTTGACTAATTACATTATGCAATCTATGATTGGTTCCTTTCTTTATTACCGATACGGATTAGGGCTTTTTGAATATACAGGAGCAACATATTGTTTATTGATAGGTATTGTGCTATTTTTTATACAATTAACATTTTGTACTTGGTGGCTTAAAACGCATAAACAAGGACCTTTAGAAACGATTTGGCATAAAGCTACATGGATTTCTTGGGGCAAATAATGAATGCCTCTATTTTCTCTCTTTATAATTATAAAATCATAAATCGGAATTCGTATATTTGCAAAACCAAACAACACACTTTACAATGAGTCAAAAAGTATTACTTACTGCAAAAGAAGTTACTATTATATTACATCGTTTGGCCTGTCAATTAATTGAAAAACACTTAGATTTTTCAGACACTATTTTAGTAGGTATTCAACCTAGAGGCGTTTTTTTAGCAGAACGTTTGAAAGAAATATTAGAAAAAGAATACCAAACACCTGAAATTCAATTGGGTTATTTGGATATTACCTTTTTCAGAGATGATTTTAGAAGAACGGATAAGCCATTAGAAGCAAATAAAACCAAGATTAATTTTATCGTTGAAAACAAAAAAGTTATTTTCATTGATGATGTTTTATTTACAGGACGAAGTATACGTTCCGCTTTGACAGCCATTCAATCTTTTGGCAGACCATCAGAAATTGAACTTCTAGTTTTGATTGACAGACGTTTTAGCCGCAATTTACCGATTCAACCAGATTATAGAGGAAGACAGGTAGATGCCATCAATAACGAAAAAGTCAAAGTGAGTTGGAAAGAAAATGATGGTGAGGATGGTGTCTATTTAATTACAAGTTAGATTATAATTTGTTTAAAAGTCTAACATTAAAAACTAATAATCGTAAAAAGAAATGAAAGAATTAAGCGTAAATCATTTATTAGGAATAAAATACATCAACAAGAATGATATTGACTTAATTTTTGAAACAGCCGATCATTTTAAAGAAGTTATCAATCGACCAATTAAGAAAGTACCTTCCTTACGAGATATTACCATTGCCAATATTTTTTTCGAAAATAGCACTAGAACAAAACTCTCCTTTGAATTAGCACAAAAACGTTTATCTGCCGATGTTATCAGTTTTTCGGCAGCACAATCTTCAGTAAAAAAAGGGGAAACACTAATAGATACCGTTAATAATATACTTTCGATGAAAGTTGATATGGTAGTCATGCGACATGCTAATCCAGGTGCTGCTTATTTTCTTTCAAAAAACGTAAAAGCCAGTATTGTAAATGCGGGAGATGGCGCACATGAGCATCCTACACAAGCCTTATTAGACAGTTATTCGATTAGAGAAAAATTAGGCGAAGTGGCCGGAAAAAAAGTAGTGATTGTAGGTGATGTTTTGCATTCCAGAGTTGCCTTGTCCAATATTTATGCTTTGCAGATGCAAGGCGCTGAGGTGAAAGTTTGCGGGCCAAAAACACTTATTCCAAGACATATTGAATCGCTGGGTGTAACGGTAGAACCTGATTTAAGAAAAGCATTAGAATGGTGTGATGTGGCAAATATGCTACGCGTGCAAAATGAACGTATGGATGTGAATTATTTTCCATCTACAAGAGAGTATGCTCAACAATATGGAGTCGATAAACCGCTTTTGGATTCGCTTAATAAAGAAATCATAATTATGCATCCCGGACCAATTAATCGTGGTGTCGAAATTACCAGTGAGGTGGCTGATTCACAACAATCGGTGATTTTAAATCAAGTCGAAAATGGTGTGGCGATTAGAATGGCCGTAATTTATCTTTTGGCATCAAAAATTCAGTAGTTTAATATAAAACTTTGTAAATTAGCTATTTATAAACATCTCTGCCTTGAGTAGACTTAGAAATTAAAAAGATGAAAGTAGATCAAAAAGGACACACAATTAGCATTAGAGATACCCAAGGTGATATTACCTCTTTTTTAATGAAGGTTACTCATCAATATAAGACATTTGAAAAGCATAATTTAATCATAGATCTTTTGTTGTACAAAGATTTATCCGCGGGTAATATAAAATTATTTATGCCTTTATCAAAACTTCATAAAAAAGCAAAAAAATCATTTGTTATTGTTACTTCTGATTTTGATTACAATGCCGTTCCAGAGAAATTAACTGTTGTTCCTTCTTTATTAGAAGCACATGATATTATAGAAATGGAAGAGATTGAAAGAGATTTAGGCTTTTAGATACGTTTATTCGGTTACTGGTTTAGCCGCCTAATTTATTTAACCATATAAGCATAACCGATTAAACAGTTAAACAAATAACCGAATAAATTAAACTTGAAACTAACAATCCTTGGTTGCTATGCCGCAACACCCCGAACAATTACGAATCCAACCTCACAGATTTTAGAAATAAAAAACAGAATTTTTCTGATTGATTGCGCAGAAGGAACCCAAGTACAACTGCGGAAAAATAAAATCCGATTTTCTAAGATTAATCATATCTTCATTTCTCATTTACATGGAGATCATTTTTTTGGACTAATAGGATTAGTATCTACTTTTACTTTACTGAACAGAACTACCGATTTACATATTTATGGTCCAAAGGGAATTCAAGAAATCATCAAGTTACAATTGAGATTGTCTAATTCATGGACTAATTATGGTTTGTTCTTTCATGAATTAGAATCTAACGAAAGCGAAGTAATTTTTGAAGATGAAAAAGTTTTGGTAAAAACCATTCCTTTAAAGCACCGTGTATATACGAATGGGTTTTTGTTCCAAGAAAAAGCAGCACCGAGAAAACTTAATTTGGATGCTGTTCAAAATTATGAAATTGATACCTGTTATTATCAAAAAATAAAAAACGGAAAAGACATTACTTTAGAAGATGGTCGAGTTATTGAAAATGATAAATTAACATTTGATCCAATTCCTGCAAAAAATTATGCTTTTTGTTCTGATACTGCATATAATGAAGCTATGATTCCAATCATTGAAAATATTGATGTTTTATACCATGAATCAACTTTCTTGCAATCAGAAGAAAATTTAGCTAAAAAGACTTTGCATTCCACAGCAAAAGAAGCGGCTACAATTGCTTTGAAATCTAATGCAAAGCAATTAATTTTAGGGCATTATTCTACTCGATATGAAAATATTGACCTTTTTAGAGAAGAGGCTGCAACTATTTTTCCGGAAGTGCTTTTGGCCGATGATGGAAAAAGCTTTGATTTTTAAATAAAAAATAATTTATTTCATCTGAATTCACATTTGGATATTTGAATACTCTTAAACCGAATCATTCAAATATCTAATAATCTTAAAATAAAAATCATGAACGATTTAAGTAACTATAGAAAATCTTACGAAAAGAGTGAGCTATTAGAATCAAATATTCCTGAAGACCCAATAAACCTTTTTAGCAGATGGTTTCATGAGGTAGAGGATTTTGGTGGCGATAGCGAGGTTAACGCTATGACGGTATCTACAATAGGATTAGATGGGTTTCCAAAGGCCAGAGTAGTTTTGTTAAAAAAATTTAATGAGGAAGGGTTTATTTTTTATACCAATTATAATTCAGAAAAGGGTAGGGCTATTGCCCAAAATCCTAAAATTTGTCTTTCTTTTTTTTGGCACACTATGGAACGCCAGGTTATTATTAAAGGGATTGCCCATAAAACTACAGAAACGATTTCAGATAATTATTTTGAATCCAGACCTGACGGCAGCAAGTTAGGCGCAATTGTTTCTAACCAAAGTGTAATTGTCCCTTCCCGAGAATTTTTAGAAGAAAATCTAAAAGAGTTAGAAAAGGATTTTGATGGTATGGTTATTCCTAGACCAAAACATTGGGGAGGATTTCTTGTTACACCTTTAGAGGTAGAATTTTGGCAAGGAAGACCTAACAGATTACATGACAGAATTAGATATAGTAGTCAAGAAGATTTTTCATGGAAAACGGATCGCTTATCGCCTTAATGTAAGAAAAATATATATTTAAATATTTTTATTGTGTAGTTTGTCGATTTTTTTTGGTAGTTTAACGACAAAACAAGTATGTTTGTACAAGAATTACGAACATAAATTTATTTATTAAAGGAGTTTGCCCCACATTCTACCTTAAACTTAAACTACTATATTATGAAAATAAAATTACTTCGCGCATTATTACTTGTTACTGTTATCTGTACTATGAATTCTTGCTCCTCAGATGAATCTGAGACACAAACTACTGAGGCATCTGCACAAAAAGTAATAAGTTATTCCTATAATTCTATAGAGTTAGGAACAATGGCTTTGATTAATAAACATAGAATCAGTGTTGGATTAAAACCTTTGGAAAAAATTAATCACATGTCATTTAAGTCAGAAGAGCATGATAATTACATGATTGCTAATAATGTAGTTAATCATAATGATTTTGTAGCTCGTTCTGAAAATATCATTAAAACTTTAGGAGCTAAAACGGTAAGTGAAAATATAGCTTACAACTATAACACTCCTGAGGCTGTTTTAGATGCATGGTTAGCTAGCCCTAGTCATAAAGCTAACATTGAAGGTGATCATACTCATTTTGGAATTGCAATTAAAGAAAATCCTGCAAATGGTAGAAAGTATTACACTAATATTTTCGCAAAAATATAGTTAGAGTTTGTTTTTAAAATTAAAAGGCTGTCTTCTCCCAAAAGGCAGCCTTTTTATATTTAACAGTATCTAAACGATAATTAATAACGTTTAGCTATTTTAGTGTGGTCATTTGAATGAAAGTTCAATGAAATAATTTATGTTGGACTTTTTTGTTTTGAGTAATTATCTTTTGGTTTTACTTAACTCTAAAAAGAGTTTATTCTAAGGTCTTATAGCAAAATAAATTGTATATACTTCATATAGCAATTCCTTATTTTCATAAAATGGTATTCAAAAAAAAATAGGCTATATAATTAAATATAACCTATTAAATTTTATGATAAGAATTACAAAGCTGTAATAATAAACTCACTTCTTCTGTTAAGTTGGTGCTCTTCTTCGGAACAAATTACATCATCAGCGCATTTGTTTACCAGTTGAGTTTCACCATATCCTTTACCTGTTAATCTGCTTGTATCAATTCCATTTTTAACTAACCAGTTAATGGTTGATTTAGCTCTTCTTTCAGATAATGCTTCATTGTATTTAAAGGTTTGTCTGCTGTCAGTATGAGAACGGATGTCGATTTTCATTGTTGGATTCTGATTTAAAACATCTAATATTTTTTCTAAATCTAAAGCCGCTTCTTGTCTGATATTCGATTTGTCTAAATCGAAATAAATCATTTTTATACCAAAACATTTTCCCAAATCATCACCAACAGCTACTTTGCATATTTCTTTTTCTAAAGCGATTGGTAAACACGTTTTTCCAGTTGTTGCAGCTATAGTAATTTTTTCTTCTTTGGTTGTGTATTCTGGCTTTTCAGCTCTTACATTGTAATTCTTTCCACATTCAACCGTAAATCTATATTTTCCTTTATCATCTGAAATAGCAGTATTGACAACCTTAAATTGATTATCGTATAAGGTTATTTTTGTGTTAGCCAGTAGTTCTCCCGTTTTTATATCGGTGATTTCACCATATAGAAGTTGCTCGCAAATAAGTCTTCTTGTTTCCAAAAATTTATAGATGTCGTCATAGCCTTTACCACCGTCTCTATTGGAAGTAAAAAAACCTCTTCTTAATTTTGTATCAATTAAATAAGCAAAATCATCTTTAGGAGAGTTGACATCAGCCCCTATATTTTGAACTTCATTGAAAGTACCATCTTCATTAATTTTAGACATAAACACATCTAATCCTCCAAGACCAGGATGGCCGTCAGATGCAAAGTAAATTTCATTTTCATCATTAATAAAAGGGAAAGTTTCTCTTCCTTCGGTATTAATTGTATTCCCTAAATTTTCAGGAGTTCCAAAAGTACCATCTTCATTTATTGTTACTTTGAATAAATCAGATTGTCCTAATGTTCCAGGCATATCAGAAGCAAAATATAATGTTTTTCCATCAGGACTTAATACAGGATGTGCAGTACTGTAATTGTCACTGTCAAAAGGGAGTTCGGTTACACTCGCCCATTTATCATTCTCCAGAGTGGCTTTGTATATTTTTATTAAAATAATTTTATTTCCATCTTTTCCTTTTTTTCCATTGAGATAGTTGTTTCGAGTAAAATACATAGTTTTTCCATCAGTGCTAAAAGTAGGAGTTGATTCATGAAACTTTGAATTAATAGGTCCATTAAACTGTTTTGCAGCACCCGGTGTCAAGTCTGATCCTAAATCTGCTGAGTATAAGTTTGTGAAATATTGATTGGTCCATTTGTGCTTTCTTTGTCCAAGACTTCCTGTATCTCTAGCAGAAGCAAAAACTAATTTATTCGAATATAGTGCAGTTCCATAATCGGAATAGATAGAATTTATTCCGGCATCTTCAATGTCGTACCTTCCAGAATTTGCTTTTATAGCTTCTAAATAGTTGGTGTTTTTTTTAAATAGCTTAGCTCTGCTATCGTTTCTTGATTTTTGATTGAATAATTCCATCATCTCATTGGCCTTATCATTTTGATCGATTGCTCTTAAAGATTGAGCATAGCGATGATAATATTCAGGTTCTAAATTGGCGGTATCCATAGTAAACAATTCACCATACCATCTAGAGGCTTTATCAAACTCTGCATTAAAATAGTATGCGTTACCTAACTTTTTGAACATATCAACTGATTTATATCCTTTTTCAGCAACCCTTTCATAGGTTTTGATAGCGTCTACATATGCATAGCCATCATACTTTTTATTGGCTGTAGCCAATTTTGCTTTTTGGGAATAAATGTTAATAGAAAAAACACTTACTATTGTTATGTAAAGGAGTATATTTTTTTTCATAATAATTGTTTTTAAAAGAATTTTGGAGTTGTAATTTTATCGTTAATTTCGATTTTTTTTCTCTTTTATTGCCCCTGATTTTTGTTTTAATTTTTCCAAAATTTGATTGGCATTATCAACCTGACCAATAGACAGTAAACACTTAGCATATTTATAATAATATTCAGTTTCCAAATCATTGCTTATGTCAAATAATTCACAATACCATTTAGCAGCTTTGTTAAAATCTGCGTTTGAGTAATAGGAATCTCCAAGTTTTTTAAATAAATCTACTGATTTATACCCTTTTTCAGCAATCCTTTCATATGTTTTGATAACATCTATGTAAGCATACTTGTCACTTATTTTATCTGTTACATAAAATTTTGAATCTTGTGCATTCCCTTTAAAAGAAACAAGACTTATTATAGTTATGTAAAAGAATACAAATTTTTTCATAGCCTTACTTCCTAGAAGAATCTTGGAGTTATAATTTTATCATTATTTTTAAATATTTCATAACGTAAAAATATTTCATGGGAACCGGAATTGTAGTTGTTCAGATTAGTTGTTTCGTGGTCATAACCATATCCTATATACATTCCGTCAGAAACTTGAAATCCAACCATGGCACTAATAGCAGCAGACCATCTGTAGGCAATACCTATAACAAATTTATCATTGAACATAAAGTTTCCTGATACATCCACTTGAAGTGGAGCCCCCCCAACAACTTTTGTTAATAATGCGGGTTTGAATTTTATGGATTCATTCATATTAAATACATAACCTGCGATTAAATAATAGTTGATTTTTTCTTTAAAAATCGCAACTTCATTATCATCATACCGGTTGCTTTCAATGAAATTTGGTATTGAAAACCCTACATAAGCTTTGTCAGAATGTAAATAAACTCCAGCTCCAATATTAGGAGTAAATTTATTATTGAAATCATGCAGACTAGGATCATCATCAACGGGATTCAATCGATTGATATCTAAATTGAAAAAGTTAGCTGTTGCTTTTATTCCAAAAGATAATTTAAAAGTTTCAGAAGTAGGAACGGTGTATGATAAATCAGCCGAAATGTTATTTTCAGTGGTAGGCCCAATTTTATCATTTATTATTGATACTCCTAAACCTAAATTACTTTCGTTGAGAGGTGTATTTAGAGTTACAGCATTAGTTACTGGAGCACCATCAAGCCCTACCCATTGAGTACGGTGTAGCGCAAAAATACTTAAAGCACCTCTTGATCCAGCATAAGCGGGATTAATATTGATTGTGTTGTACATGTATTGAGTAAATTGAGCATCTTGTTGCGCATAACTTACAAAGGCTGTAAAAATCAAAACGAAAGAAAATAATTTTGTTTTCATAGTAGATATTTATTATCTTAAACTATCTATCGAACTCATTTTAAGAATCCGCAGGTCGGCTTGATAAATTTTATTAGCGTTTTTTATTTAAGAAATAGAGCTGTTTTAATTTTAGAATGCCTGAGAACTTTTGTCCTCAGGCATTATTTTTTTTAATTATTTACGATATATAAATATCCGTCTTTTTTATTCATCATGATTTTTCCGTCACTAGCAACAGAAGTATAATTCAAGATATAGAAGTAAGTACCTGTAGGTAAACCTGTAGGTTGACTGATGGTTGTTCTACCTTGAGAAGTACCATCAAAAAAGTTACTAGTGTTATTATAACCTTTTGTTTCAAAAACCAATACTCCCCAACGATTATAAATTTCTACAGTATTATCTGGATAACAAACGGTATCATCAATACTATCGATTATGAATTTTTCATTAATTCCGTCTCCATTTGGAGAAATAGCATTATGTACTAATATGGTTCCACAAGCTAATACAATACCACCACAACCAGTATTTACCTTCATGACAACTCTTACAGTTCTTGGGCAATTTGCATCATTAATTTTATATTCAAATGTGTAATCTCTAACCGAAAGACCAGCAGTATTAAGTATGTTTCCTTGTAATCCACCAGAATTATTTACATCTACCCAAGTTCCGTTTGTTGGAGTTCCCATTGGTAAGAAATCATTTAGATTTGTCGTTGTGATTTCTCCATCATTACAAATAGAACTATTTATTGATAAAATACTATTGGCAATACTTACATTGATTGTTTGAGTAAACTCAGATACATTTCCACAAGCATCAGACACAGACCATTTCCTTACGATTGAATAAGAATTTTCGGTTCTGTTTATAATATTTTCAGTAAAAATAGCCGGTGAAACAGTAGAGCAATTGTCAATAAATATAAGTTCAGGCTTAGCAGGTATTGCATCACAATTTACACTAACTATCGCCGTAAAAGCTGTTGTTGTAGTTGGACCAGCAGTGTCTTGAACAGTAATAACTTGAGAAGCTGTAGAGGTGTTTCCTGATAAATCAGTCGCGGTCCAAGTTCTAGTAATTGTGTAAGAGCCAACACAACTTCCTTGTACTGTTAGGTCAACGAATGTTAAGTTTACAGAGCTACAAGTATCTGTTGCCAATGCTTGAGTAAAGTTAGGTGTTAAACCACAAGATATTGTTGAAGCGACTGGTAATTGTGTAATTATTGGAGTAGTTGTATCTTGAACATTTATTGTTATTGTAGCCGTATGACAATTAGTTGGATTTAGTTTTTCACATATTTGATATATTAGTATATATGAACCACTAACTATTCCGCTTTGAACATTAATGTTACCTAGATTATCTAATGTGATATTTGGATTATCTCCTGAAATTGATAAGATGTTAACTTCTTCTGATTTCGTTGGATTGCCATTTAAAGTATCATTAGCTAATACATTACCAATTACACCAAATGAAGTACAATTTATATTAGAATAAGTATCCGCAACAGCATCAATAGTAGTAGCAGCAACAACAATAGTAACTGTAGCTGTATCACAATTAGTAGGGTTCAATACCTCACAAATAGTGTAATTTATGGTATAAGTCCCCGCAGGTGTTTTTGGTACTACAGTCACAGTTCCATCAGGATTAATAGTCAATGGTCCGTTTGGAGTAGCGCTTAATACTACATCCTCAGGATTAATAGGCAATCCGTTCAATGTATCGTTAGTTAAAACATTCACACCTGAATTTCCTCCAGTTGTTCCATTCACAGGAATTGCATTTGTATCCACAACAGCATTAATAACAGGAGCAGCGACAACAATAGTAACTGTAGCTGTATCACAATTAGTAGGGTTCAATATCTCACAAATAGTGTAATTTATGGTATAAGTCCCCGCAGGTGTTTTTGGTACTACAGTCACAGTTCCATCAGGATTAATAGTCAATGGTCCGTTTGGAGTAGCGCTTAATACTACATCCGCAGGATTAATAGGCAATCCGTTCAATGTATCGTTAGTTAAAACATTCACACCTGAATTTCCTCCAGTTGTTCCATTCACAGGAATTGCATTTGTATCCACAACAGCATTAATAACAGGAGCAGCGACAACAATAGTAACTGTAGCTGTATCACAATTAGTAGGGTTCAATATCTCACAAATAGTGTAATTTATGGTATAAGTCCCCGCAGGTGTTTTTGGTACTACAGTCACAGTTCCATCAGGATTAATAGTCAATGGTCCGTTTGGAGTAGCGCTTAATACTACATCCGCAGGATTAATAGGCAATCCGTTCAATGTATCGTTAGTTAAAACATTCACACCTGAATTTCCTCCAGTTGTTCCATTCACAGGAATTACATTTGTATCCACAACAGCCTGAATTTCTCTTGGCGTAACTGTCAAAGTTCCGTTTACTGGAGTAACGTCATAGTTAGGATTACTACCTAAAGTCACCACGATAGGGTAAGCACCTACGTTAGAGAACTGCGTAGCAGAAGTTGCAAGA
>NZ_JBLVPN010000004.1:0-352489 GCF_048286615.1 Flavobacterium pasteuri
ATCCAGTGAACAGCAATGTTCGTGCGGGTTCAAGTCCCGCTCTGAGTACAAGGAACTTCAGTTCGCTAACGCCCGCTGAAGTTTTTTTTAAATTATTAAAATTGATTTATGGAGAATCAATTTCTCCCGATACCTATCGGGACTAAAGGCTACTTTCCCAGTTTGTTCAATGAGCCATCTTTTGCCTGTGATATGTTGCCTTACTGGTGTCCGCGGATTGGGAAATCTTGAACGGTTATCTCTTCAAAAAGTCCTTTGTAACTTAATTTGCTTCCTCTGTATTCCTTTGGAATGGAATTTATATCCTTTAAATAAGATGAAGTATTTCTTCTCCTTTTTGATAAGAATTCAGTTCGAAATAATCAACAATAATTTCTGGTAATAATAATTTGACAAGTTCTAAAAATGATTCTTGTATTTCTATTTAGTTTTGAAATACAAATATCCAAATTTAATATTTCCCCACAACTTTTAGACTTTAACCGTACTATTTGATAAGAGTTTCGTCTGTTACTATATTCCACCCGATATCTATCGGGACTAAAAACTACTTTTCATTATTCTCATTAAGCCATCTTCTACGGGCGATACCAAATTATACTGATGCCCTCGTATAGGGAAATCCTGAAGAATTATCTCATCAAAGAACCCTTTGGAGCTTTATTTTGATCTACGGTATTCTTTAGGAATTTAATTGATTTCTTTCGAATACAAGTGAAGTATCTCATCTCTTTTTCATAAGAGGTAAGTTCAACATATGCTACTATAATCTCGAGTAATAATAATTTGAGAAATTCTCCAAATTAATCTTGCATTTATTTATAATTTTGTAATAAAAAAAATCTACCTTTTAATATTTCCCCAAAACTTTTAGTGTTGTTCCGTTATGAACATTGCTGTTTAACCTCTTTATTTTTAAGTAGTTAAATTTTTATTAAAATTTGATTTGTTCATTGAAAATAAAAGAATACTTTTAAGGATTGAAAATATTATATTGTTATATATTAACTACAAAAATCAGTTTATGAAGAAAAAATTACTTTCATTTTTATTATTTCATATATTATTTGGGTTTACATTAAGTTCAAAAAATTTAAGCAATCATGTTAAATTATATGATATGAATTTTGATGTTTATTCAAAATTGATTTTTCCAGATACAATAAAAAAAAATATAAAATCATCAAGGGTTTCAAAAACTAAAGCTGTTCTAACTCCACCTTCAACGACTGCTGGTAGTTCATGTGGTGATGGTGTTTCTTTAGTTCAGGTTAATGTTTATGCATTTGGAGCTAATAGTTCAGAAACAATTGAATGGTTTACTTCTCAAACTTCAGTAACTCCAATATATACTGGGACAGTTTATAGTCCGAGTATTAGCTCAACCAGAACGTATTATGTACGCAGTCGATCAGGAAGTGATATTAGTATACGTGTGCCGGTTGTCGCTTCTGTTTATGTAGCACCTTCAGCAGTTACTTTGACAGCTTCTCCACCAAATAATACAACAAGCCCTCTATGTTTTGGGACGCCAGTTACTTTTACTGCATCTGGAGGAGCTGATTTGTTTGAATTCTCTGTTGATGGTGTAGTAATGCAAGGTATGTCAACAAATAGAATGTTCACAACTAATACTTTAACTGATGGACAGGTTGTCAAAGTTAGAACTAGATATGCAGTTACCATGGACGGATCTATTACTGAGACATCATGGGGAACTGGAGCTTTAGAGGATAATTTTCTTTCTGCGCCATTATCTGTGAATGCTTCATCAGGATATGTAAATTCTTTGAAAATTAGCGCTTTAGAAGATAAAGTTGTTTTAGGGATTGCGGGTAAAGTTGGAAATAATAGAAGTATTTTGCTGTTTCTTGATACCAAATTAGGAGGGTTTAATTTTTCAAATTATGTAGATGAAGCAGATGGTGATCCATTAGTGAGAGCTTTTAATATTTTTAACAATAATCCCAGTACATTTGATTCTTATTTTCAAGCCGATTATTGTTTAGTTATTTCTACAGATGTAGCTGAAAATAATTATTATGCAAATGTTATTGAATTAAGAACTGGCGCTTCTGTTAAAACCTATTTGGGAAGTGCTGCTACAGGTTTTCCTTCAGCTGTCATGGGTGTTAATAAAAATAATAGTGGAATTAATGATTATAGTCTTGGTTTTGAAGTAGAAGTTTTAAAATCTCTTATTGGTTATACAACAGGAGATATTAAGTTTTTTGCATTGACTATGAATGACAAGGAAGATGGCAGCCAGTTGGTTACTAATTCATTTTTGAGTCCGGAAAGAAGTAGTAATTTAGATTATGGTATTGGTGCTATAGATTATAATAGCAAAGATCCAAATCCTGTTGTTGTTGCTTCAGCGGCATTAACACCTTGTTATTCTGAGGCTAATATTACAATGAATTTTGTTTCTATTCCCACGTCTGCCAGTATAACACAACCAACTTGTGCTTTACAAACCGGAACTATTTTAATTACGACACAACCTGGTGTTGAATACAGTATAAATGGTACCCTTTATCAAGATTCCAATAGTTTTTCGGGATTAGTACCAGGAAATTACACCTTATATGTTAGGAATAAATTAGATACTACTTGTATACTTTCATCAGTAACACCAGTTGATATAAATGCAATTCCAACTCCGCCAGTAACACCAACAAGGGCAAGTGTTGTTCAACCTACTTGCGGAACACCATCAGGAAGTATAGTGATAACAGCACAGACTGGAGTAGAGTATAGTTTAGATGGTGTAGCCTATCAGACTTCAAATACTTTCAGTGGATTAGCACCGGGAAGTTATCCTTTATATGTTAGAAATATAGCTGATACAACTTGTGTAACTTCGTCTGGGTCATCAACAACAATTAATGCAATTCCAACTCCTCCAGTAGTTCCAACTACGGCTAGTGTTGTTCAGCCTACCTGTGGAACACCATCAGGAAGTATTACTATAACTGTACAAACAGGAGTAGCGTACAGTTTAGATGGTATAACGTATCAAAGTTCGAATCTCTTCACAGGATTAACTCCAGGAATTAGTTATACTTTGTATGTAAGAAGTCTTTCGGATGCAACTTGTGTCGCTTCTTCAGCATCAAGAACAACAATTAATCCTATACAAATAGTGCTAGTACCAACAGCAGTTAGCGCGGTGCAGCCAACATGTGCTGTGCAATCAGGAACTATTGTAATAACAACACAACCTGGAGTAGTGTATAGTTTAAATGGTTTAACGTATCAGGCTTCAAATACATTTACAGGATTGGCTCCGGGTAATTATACCTTGTATGTAAGAAACACAGCTGATATTAGCTGTTTAAATACATCAACATCTCCAGTAACTATTAATGCTATTCCAACTCCTCCCGTAGTTCCAACAACTTCTAGGGTTGTTCAGCCAACATGTTCCGTTACATCTGGGACTATTGTAATAGCTACTCAATCTGGAGTAGAATATAGTTTGAATGGCACAACCTATCAAGCTTCAAATACGTTCACGGGATTAGCTTCAAATAATTATATTTTATACGTTAGAAATATTGCTGATAATACATGTTCAGTTCAAAGTCTTACAAGTGTAACTATTAATCCACTTCCTTTATTGCCGTCAACTCCAACTTTGGTTCAAGTTGTGCAACCAACATGTTTAGTGCCATCAGGAAGCATTACAATTAGTACTCAGGCAAATGTTCAGTACAGTTTAGGTAATGGCTACCAAAACAGCAATGTGTTTAATAATTTGGCGCCAGGGAAATATACAATGAGTGTGCGATTTACAAATAGTATTGCATGTATAACTCTAGGTGCTGAAATAACTATAAACGTGATTCCTCCACAAATTCAATTTGAAACAATAGGTGATTGCGAAAATAAAGAATATGTTATAACAGCAAATCCATTATCAGGCTCATATGATCCAAACAATGTTTCTTATCAATGGAAAGATAATTTCGGAGCTCCTGTAGGAACTAATTCAAATGTGTTAAATGTAACTGATGTTATAGCCTCAACTCTAAGCGGACAAGTAGTATTTCCTGTAACATATACCCTTACTGTAACTTCTACAAATACGGGTTGTGAAACATCAAGTAAAGTACTTATAGAGTCTGCTTATTGTAATATCCAAAAAGGTATTTCTCCTGATGGTAATGGTTCAAATGACTTCTTTGATTTAAGATTAATGGATGTTAAAAAACTGGAAATATTTAATAGATATGGTATTAAAGTTTACAGTCAGTCGGATTATACAGACCAATGGAAAGGTCAGTCAAACAAAGGAGAAGATCTTCCAAGTGCTACCTATTATTATGTGATAGAATTCAATAGTGGAGAACCAAAAACAGGTTGGATTTATTTAATCAGAGAAAAACAGTAATTAATATATTTATTTGTCTGTAAATTTTGAATAGACCAATAAACCGAAAAATAAATAGATATGAACAAAAAAATATTGATGTCTCTTTTAATTCTTATTGCTTATATAGATGTAAAAGCGCAACAAGACCCACATTATACTCAGTACATGTATAATATGAATGTTATTAATCCTGCCTATGCAGGTTCTAATGAGAGTATTTCTTTTGGTCTTCTATATAGAAAACAATGGGTAAATATTGAAGATTCACCCGCTTCATTTACTTTTGCAGGTCATACTCCTGCAGGCAAGAATGTTGGTATTGGTCTATCATTTATATCAGATAAGATTGGACCGGTAACAGAACAAAATGTATTTGGAGACTTCTCTTATACTTTAAAATTAAGCGACACGCAAAGATTGGCTTTTGGTTTAAAAGCTGGAGTTTCTTTTCACAAAGTAGGACTTAGGGATATTCAATCGAGTTTGCCAGATCCTAATGAAGGTGTTTTTGGAGAAGACATAAATGACACATCATTTAATTTAGGATCTGGATTGTTTTATTACACAGATAAATATTACGTGTCATTTTCGATTCCAAATATGATTAAATCGGCGCATTTAGATTATAACGGACGTGAATACGGTTCAGATGTAGCTCACTATTTTTTAACAGCTGGTTATGTTTTTGATGTTAATTATGAATTGAAATTCAAACCTTCATTAATGTTAAAATCGGCATTTGATGTATCTCCGTCTTTAGATGTTTCTGCCAATTTTTTATATCAAGAAAAATTTGAGATTGGAGCAACTTATAGATTGGAAGACAGTTTTGGCGGAATGGTCAATTTTGCTATTACACCTGAATTACGAATAGGGTATGCTTACGATCATATTATTTCAGATTTGAAAGTAACTTCCCCATCCTCACATGAATTCATATTATTATATGATTTATTTGAATCGAAAAAAGTTTCACGTTCTCCTAGATTTTTCTAAAATATAATTTTTATAATTAATGAAAAAAAATACACTATTACTGTTTTTTGTGCTTGCAGGTTTTTCACTTTGCGCACAAAATAAAGAGACTAAGAATGCAGATAAATTATTTGAAAGCTACGATTATGTTGAAGCTGTCGAAGGATATTTAGCCTTAGTTGAAAAAGGAAATACAGATGCTTATGTAACTAAACAGCTTGGTTATAGTTATTATTATATGCACAATACCGCAGAAGCCGAAAAATGGTATGCAAAAACTGTACAAACTAAACAGGATGCAGAAACGTATTATAGATACGCTCAAATTTTAAAATCTAACGGGAAATACACGGAGTCTGATACTCAAATGAAAATATTTTCTGGTTTAGTGCCAGACGATTTGAGAGCCAAACAATTCAATAGAAACCCAAATTATCTTTCGGAGCTGTTGAATAAAGAAAAACTTTTTGTTGCGGATAAGATTTCCGTTAATTCTCAAAGATCTGATTTTGGGGCAAGTCTGTATGGAGATGAACTTTATTTTGCAAGTGCCAGAAATGAAAGCAACAAAATATACGGTTGGAATAACGAACCTTATTTAGATATTTTTCAGTCTACTTATAATTCTGATGGGAGTTATTCAGAGCCAATTCCTGTTAATGAATTAAACAGTAGGTTTCATGAAGGTCCGGTAACAATGACCAAAGATGGTAATGTTATTTACTTTTCAAGTGAAAGTTTTCAAGATAAATTATTCGAGAAAGATAAAACGCACAAGCTAAAGTTTGGTCAAGTGAATCTTTACAAAGCAGTTAAAGATAATGGTAAATGGGGAGCCGTTACTCCATTGCCGTTCAATAGTAAGAGTTTTTCTATGGGGAATCCATCCATAGACAAAGATGGCAAAGTGCTTTATTTTGCGTCTAATATGCTTGGCTCAATTGGAGGAACGGACATTTGGAAAGTAACAGTGAATGCTGATGGAACATTTGGAATACCAGAAAATTTGGGAAATAAAATTAACACAGTTGAAGATGAGAATTTTCCTTTTGTAACTGATGATTCTATTTTGTATTTCGCTTCAAATGGACTAACGGGTTTTGGAGGTTTAGACGTTTTTTCTGTTGATTTAAATAAAAATTGGGAACCCAATAATCTTGGAAAACCAATAAATACGGAGAAAGATGATTTCGCTTTTACTTTCAATACAGATAAAAATATAGGATTTGTATCTAGTAATCGTTCCGGTAAAGATGATATTTATAGTGCGACTCCAATTTGTAAGGCCCAAATTTCTGTCGTTGTGAAAAATGCTAAAACGGCAGCTTTTTTAGCAAATTCCAAAGTAGTAGTTTTAGATGTAAACAATACTATTATTGACTCCCAAATGACAAATCGTAGTGGTGAAGTTATTTATAATGTAGAATGTAAAAAGCCGTATAAATTAGAAGTTTTTCAAGATGGTTTTGTAACTAAATCATTTTCTGCAATAAGTGAACAAGGCAAAATATATATTGAAGCAGCATTAGAGCCTATTGATGTTATTGTTACAGAAACAGAAATTATATTAAATCCTATTTATTTTCACTCTAACAAAAGTGATATTACAGATCGCGGCGCAGTAGAACTTGATAAATTAGTTTATGTTATGTCACAAAACGATGCAATTAAAATTCATGTAAAAGCGCATACTGATTCCAGAGGAAAGGATGAGTATAATTTAGATTTATCTGAGAGAAGAGCGCAATCTACTGTTGCTTATGTTATTTCTAAAGGGATCAATTCCGACAGGATTATAGGAACGGGATACGGTGAATCACTACCAAAAATTGATTGTCAAGATAAATGTACTGAATTAGAATATGCCTTAAACAGACGATCTGAGTTTATGTTTGTAAAATGATGTGCTGGATTTTGAGTAAACAAAAAAGGATGCCGAAAAGCATCCTTTTTTGTTTACTATTATATTTTTATTTAACCGTGGATAGTTTCTTGTTTACCATAGTTAGTGATAATTGAAGTTTCAAATTCAATCCATTCCTTCCATCTTTTGTCTACATCAATATTGTCGGCATATTTTCTTGCAAAGCCCAAAAAAGTGGTGTAATGTCCCGCTTCAGAAATCATTAGATCTCTATAAAAAGTGGCTAATTCAACATCTTTTATGTTTTCTGATAAAACTTTAAACCGCTCGCAACTTCTTGCTTCAATCATTGCTGAAAATAGCAATCTGTCACAAAGAGCATCCTTTCGGCTCCCATCTTTTTTCATAAACTTAAAAAGTTCATTTACATAATGATCTTTCCTTTCTCTGCCTAAAGTCAATCCTTTGCTTTTGATTAAATTATGAACTAATTGCAAATGATCTAATTCTTCTTTTGCAATGATTAGCATCTCGGTTACTAATTCTTCTAATTCGGAGTTATAAGTAACCAAACTTATCGCATTTGATGCTGCCTTTTGTTCACACCAAGCGTGATCCGTCAAGATTTCTTCTATATTTGATTCAACTATATTTACCCAACGCGGGTCTGTGGCTAATTTTAATCCTAACATGATGATGAAATTTAATTAAAACAAAATTAGTGTTTTCTAATCTATTTTTGGTCTAAATGACCAGATTGAACTCAAAATAGCATTATTTTGTAATTGAAATTTATAATAGTATGAATCTAGTTCAAAAGCTTTTAATTATTGGTTTTGTTTGGCCAGAACCCAATTCGTCAGCAGCAGGAGGAAGGATGCTGCAACTGATATCACTTTTTAAAGCACAAGGTTTTAGCATTACGTTTGCCAGTCCTGCGCAAAACAGTGATTTCATGGTTGATTTACAAGAATACGAAGTGGATAAAAAATCAATCGAATTGAATAATTCTAGTTTTGATATATTTATCAAAGAATTAAATCCATCCTTAGTTTTGTTTGATCGTTTTATGATGGAGGAGCAATTTGGTTGGCGTGTAGCTGAAAATTGCCCTGATGCGTTGCGAATATTGGATACTGAAGATTTACATTGTTTGCGTTTGGCTCGTCAGAAAGCGTTTAAGGAAAATCGTTCTTTTAGTACAACTGATTTATTTGTAGAAGAGGTTGCGAAACGCGAAATCGCCAGTATTTTACGTTGTGATTTGTCTTTGATGATTTCCGAATTTGAAATGGAATTATTAGAATCTGCATTTAAAATAGATATTTCTTTATTGTATTATTTGCCTTTTTTATTGGAACCAATCATCAGTTCTGAAATGGAGGAACTGCCTTCTTTCGAAAATCGAAAAGATTTTGTTTTCATTGGGAATTTTCTTCATGAGCCCAATTGGAATGCGGTTCAGTATTTAAAGGAAACGATTTGGCCTTTAATAAAAAAGCAAGTGCCAGAAGCTGTTTTGAACGTTTATGGTGCTTATCCGTCGCAAAAAGTACTAGAATTACATAATAAGAAAGAAGGCTTTTTAATAATGGGACGAGCTATTGATGCTCAAGAAGTTGTTCGCGAATCGCGTGTTGTTTTGGCTCCCTTGCGTTTTGGTGCCGGTATTAAAGGAAAATTATTGGAAGCGATGCAATGCGGAACACCAAGCGTAACGACTTCTATTGGTTCAGAATCCATGCATGGTGGGTTGCCATGGAACGGTTTTATTACGACTGATATTGCTGATTTTGCGGATAGAGCAGTACAATTGTATCAAGACAAAACAATTTGGCTTAAAGCCCAACAAAATGGAATTGCCATTATTAATCAACGATATTCTAAAATTTTATTCGAAACTGACTTTAGTACTAAAATAGAATTTTTACGATCTAATTTTGAGCAACATCGGTTGAGCAATTTTATGGGGGCGATGTTGCAACACCATACTTTAAAAAGTACTAAATATATGTCGCGTTGGATTGAGGCGAAGAATAAATAAAATAAAAAATCCCGTCAAGTTTTTAAACAAGACGGGATGTGTGTTTTAAAAACAGAGTTATTACGCAAGCATAGTAACAGGGTTTTCTATAAATTGTTTCAATGTTTGTAAAAATTGAGCTCCAGTTGCACCATCAATTGTTCTATGGTCGCAAGCTAAAGATAACATCATTGTGTTTCCTACAACAATCTGACCATTTTTCACAACCGGTTTTTCTACAATAGCTCCTACGGATAGGATAGCAGAATTAGGTTGATTGATGATTGAGTTGAATTCTGT
The DNA here is from genome assembly GCF_048286615.1 of Flavobacterium pasteuri. NCBI lineage: Bacteria > Pseudomonadati > Bacteroidota > Flavobacteriia > Flavobacteriales > Flavobacteriaceae > Flavobacterium > Flavobacterium pasteuri. The sequence continues at coordinate 9,541 of NZ_JBLVPN010000004.1, forward strand.
AATACCAAACATTCCAAGATTAGAAACTGTAAAAGTACTTCCTTCCATTTCTGTAGGTAATAATTTTTTGTTTTTAGCTCTTCCTGCAAGATCTCTGACATTTCCACCAATTTGAGATAAACTCATAGCGTCTGTAAAACGTAATACTGGAACTACTAATCCGTCTTCAACAGCTACAGCTACTCCAATATTTACGTGATGGTTGATGATGATAGCATCTTCTCTCCATTGAGAATTTATTTTTGGATGTTTTTTCAATGCTAATGCACACGCTTTTATCACCATATCGTTGAATGATACTTTTGTATCAGGAACGCTGTTAATGATAGCTCTTGATTTCATTGCTTCGTCCATAGTTACCTCTATTACTAAGTTGTAATGTGGTGCTGTGAATAAAGATTCTGCTAAACGTTTAGCAATGATTTTTCGCATTTGCGAATTCTTGATTTCTTCTGTGAAAACTTCTCCTGCTGGAACAAATGGTTTTGCAGCAGCAACAGTTTCTGCTTTGGCTGGAGCAGCACTTGGCGGTGCTTGAGCAGCGCTAGTTTGTGGTGTGAAGTTTTCGATATCGCTTTTTACAATGCGTCCGTTTTCACCAGAACCTTTTACTTGTGTTAATTGAATTCCTTTGTCACTTGCAATTTTCTTTGCTAATGGTGATGCTAAAATTCGTTGACCGTCAGTTGATGGTTCTTGAACGATTGGTTCCGAAGCTTTTTCTGTTGAAGCAACTTCTTTTTCTTCTGCCACTGCAGGAGCAGCTTGTGTCGCTCCGCCAGTTTTGTAGTTTTCAGCAATTCCGCTAATATCAGTTCCTGCAGGTCCAATGATTGCCAAAAGGCTATCAACAGGTGCAGTATTGCCTTCTTCGATTCCTACATATAATAAAGTTCCTTCGTTGAAAGATTCGAATTCCATTGTAGCTTTATCGGTTTCGATTTCAGCAAGAATGTCACCCTCAGCAACAGCATCACCTACTTTTTTCAACCAAGTAGCTACTGTTCCTTCTGTCATGGTGTCGCTTAAACGAGGCATCGTGATAACTACAACTCCTTTTGGTAATGAAGCTGTTGCAGGTGCTGCAGCTTTAGTAACTTCAGGAGTAGTTGCTGTTTCTTCAGTAACTTTTGTTTCTTCATTAGCTGGAGCTGCATCAGCTGGTTTTCCTGCTAATAATGCTGAAATATCCTCGCCTTCTTTTCCTATAATTGCTAATAATGAGTCAACCGGTGCAGTTTCACCTGCAGGGATTCCTATGTGTAAAAGTGTTCCTTCGTTGAAAGACTCAAATTCCATTGTTGCTTTGTCAGTTTCAATTTCTGCAAGGATATCTCCTTCGCTTACTTTATCACCTACTTTTTTTAGCCAAGTCGCTACCGTTCCTTCCGTCATCGTATCGCTCAAACGAGGCATTGTAATTATTGTTGCCATAATTGATTTATAGTTTATGAGGTAAAAATGGATAGTTCTCTTGTTCGTATACTACATCGTATAGCTGTTGAATTGGTGGGTATTCAGATTCTTCGGCAAATGTTACACATTCTTCCACTAAATCTTTTACTCTTTGATCAATTACTTCGATTTCTTCTTCTGTAGCATATTTTTGATCTTTAATTACATCTAAAACTTGAGTAATTGGATCAATTTTTTTGTACTCTTCTACTTCTTCTTTCGAACGGTATAATTGTGCATCCGACATAGAGTGACCTCTATAACGGTATGTTTTCATTTCTAAGAAAGTTGGTCCGTCTCCACGACGTGCTCTGTCAATTGCTTCAGTCATTGCTTCAGCAACTTTTACAGGGTTCATTCCGTCAACTGGTCCACAAGGCATTTCGTAGCCTAAACCTAATTTCCAGATATCAGTATGATTGGCTGTTCTTTCTACAGAAGTTCCCATGGCATATCCATTGTTTTCAACAATAAATACAACTGGAAGTTTCCATAACATGGCCATGTTAAAAGCTTCGTGTAAAGAGCCTTGACGTGCTGCGCCATCACCAAAATAAGTCATAGTAACACCGCCAGTTTCAAAATATTTGTCTGCAAAAGCTAATCCTGCACCTACAGGAATTTGTCCTCCTACAATTCCATGTCCACCATAAAAACGGTGCTCTTTTGAAAAGATGTGCATAGAACCACCCATGCCTTTTGAAGTTCCGGTAACTTTTCCTAAAAGTTCTGCCATTACGCGTCTAGGATCAACTCCCATACCTATTGGTTGAACGTGATTTCTATAAGCAGTAATCATTTTATCTTTTGTCAAGTCCATTGCGTGCAATGCACCAGCTAATACAGCCTCTTGACCATTGTATAAATGTAGAAATCCTCTAACTTTTTGTTGGATGTATAATGCTGCAAGTTTGTCCTCAAACTTTCTCCAAAGCAGCATATCTTCATACCACTTTAAATATACTTCTTTTGTAACTTCTTTCATCTGAATTTTTCTTTTGCTAAAGTGTTATTGTATTATCAATTTGTACCTATAACGCAAAATAGTTTCCTCCCACAAATTTGCGAAATGCAAAAATAAGACATTCCAAGTAAGAACTAAAATTTAATAGGTAATTTTTGGAATTTTTACAAGAATTTTTTATCGAACATAAATGGAAGCAAGTTTTTTAGGGATTCTGATTTATAAATTGCACCAATTTCTCCCATAAAATAGATTTCTATAGGGGTCTCTTGTTTGATTTCATATTCTGCAATTGATTGTCTGCAAGAGCCACAAGGTGGAATTGGAGCTGTAGTTTGGTTTGAGTCTGAGGCAGCTGTAATTGCCATTTTTAAAATTTTGGCTTCTGGATACATTGCTCCGGCATAAAAAATAGCGACACGTTCCGCACAGAGTCCCGAAGGATAGGCTGCGTTTTCTTGGTTTGAACCTAGTACAGTTTTACCGTTGTCTAAAAAAATTGCAGCTCCAACTCTGAATTTTGAATAGGGTGCATAAGCATTTTTTCGAACTTCAACGGCTTGTGTCATTAAATCCTGAATATCATTTGGTAACTCTTGAATAGAATCGAATGCTTTGAATTGAGTGGTAATTGTTATTTCTTTCATGCTTTTTTAAGGAAAAAAAATCCAAATTTCATCCCGATGCTTCGGGATTGAAATTTGGATTATTATTTGTGGATTTTATTTATGTTTAATACTCGTCATATTTTTCTCCAAAATTGAAGGTAAGAGAAAAACGCAGTGTGTTTTCTAAAGGGTTTGGCGTTTTAGATGCTGAGAATAAATATGAAACATCTACTTTGACTACATTGTATTTGAAACCTGCTCCAAGCGATAAAAATTGGCGAGCTCCTTTTAGCGGACTTTCGTGAAAATAGCCCAAACGCATTGCAAAAGAATCTTGGTATAAATATTCTGCACCTACAGCATAGGTGACTTCTTTTAGCTCTTCGCTGAATCCATCAGGAGCATCACCAAATGATTTGAAAACCCCAGAAGTCCATCCGATGGAACGGTAGTTATTAAAGTCTTCTGAACTGCCAGATTCTCCTTCATCGGTTGTGTCTCCATCACCATTTAAATCAGCTGGAAATTGAGGTGTTGGAACTAACAATTTATTAAATTCAACATTGATAGCAACCTTATTATAGTCGTCTAAAATAAAGTCAAAACCAGTTCCTATTTTTAAATTAGCGGGTAAAAAGTTATTGTTAAAATCATCATTATCATAACTGATTTTTGGACCTAAATTTTGAATATTAAATCCTGCTCTCCATCTTCCGTTGAATTCGTTGTATGCTATTTCTTCGGATTGGTAAAAACCAGCTATATCTACAGCAAATGTACTTGCAGATGAGGCATCGTTATTATCTGAAGCTACTTTTAGATTAGAGTTGATAAATCGTCCTGCAATAGCCATAGAGAATTTCTCACTTAGCTTTAAGGAATAAGAACCATCAATGGCAAACTCGTTTGGAGATACTGTAGGGAAGTCTTCAGTAGGATCTCCTGTTTGACGTAATTCAATATCTCCTAATCCAAAGTAGCGAAGGCTTCCTGCAAAGGCACTTCTTTCGTTCAGTTTTTGGTAATAGGTCAATTGTCCTAGTGATATATCATTAACCAGTGCAGTAAGGTATGGTGTGTAGCTTATAGAAAATCCTTTTTGGTCCGTTGCAAAGGCATATTTTGCCGGATTCCATTGTTGTGAAAAAGCATCGGCTGATGTTGCAACTCCTATGTCTGCCATACCTGCAGCTCTAGCGTCGGCTGCGACTAATAAAAAGGGAACCCCCGGGTTTATAACTCTATCTTGTGCTTTTGTGAAAGAAATTACAAATAAAAAGATAAAAAGTAATGTTATTTTTTTCATTATTGTATGGAGTTTTATTAAACAAATATAATATTTTATTAAAGTATTACAAGTTTTTCAAATTTTTCAACTTTCTTATTTGTTAAACTTGATTTGACAGTTAGTTTGTAGACATAAATGCCTTTCCCTATTTTATCTCCAAAATCATCCTTGCCATTCCAAGTGATTTCTTTTGATAAAAATCCTTCAGTTGTAATAATTTGATTTTTCGTCCAAATCACTTTCCCTGTTACTGTCATTACTTGAACCTGAACGTCCAATGGTTCAAATGGTCTGTTGTGTGTAAACCAAAACTCAGTATAATTAACAAACGGATTTGGATAATTCAACACATGTGTCAAAGTTATCGTTTCATCACCCACCACAATAAACTGAATCTCAGCGGTTATCGGGTTGTTATATACATCCCACGCTTTGAGTGTTATGGTGTGTAATCCGGGAGCTAAATTGCGCAACGGAAATCGGAGCATTCCACTTTTAAAATCGTCTAGTGTTGTTTGATAATAATCATTCAGTACAAAGGGATTACTTACATCTCCATCAAGAATAGCAACAATATCATGGCCTATTCCGCTTGCCGTATTTATTCCGTTTTCATCTTCAAGCAGTGCAACAAGAAATGGGGATTCATTAGTTATTCCGCCAGAAACAAAAGTCTCGTCATTCATATATAACTTAACTCTTGGACTAATATTGTCTGCGGTTGCATTTTCATTTATTCCGCCTATTTTTATTGTTGAATCGTACCCGGTTTCGTTCTGTAATAATTGATTTTTTTTGGAATAAAAACTAATCCTTCCGTTGGCCAATGGGACTCTAATGTCTCTTGGTACAACAAAACTAAACTCAAACTGACCATTAGTGACTGATGCGTTTCCTCTGAATATTGTTTCTCCTAAAACATTGAAATTAATAGGCGGACTATTACCGTCATTGTTATATGTTGTTCTTGAAACTGTTTTGTCAAAAATAGTTGTAGAAACTTCTCCGTTATAATTAGTTAACAAGTTATTGTTTTCATCTGTAACTTCTCCGGTTAGTTTCATTTTTGCCAATGATTTGAAGTCGTCAATGGTTTGGGTAACTGGAATGTCATTTACTTTAGTTAATCTAATTTTGGGTTTTGGAATAGCAAGCATTAATGCTGGATCGCCAATATAAAAAACAACATTGGTTGCTGAATTTGGATTGCTATTTTTTGAAATTCGCAGTGCTTCTGCAATTGAAGTATATTGATTTGAATTGTATGATAATAAATTTCTTGTCAGCAAGTCATTGAAATTTTCTGCGCTGAATTGCCCAATAGAACGAATGGTAGTAATCATTGCTATTGCACCGCCTTTTGGGTTCCAATATGTATATTCTCCAGCTGTTGGTCTTAAAGGATTGTCAAAACGTGAAAATTCACAAGTAATAGTTATGAATAAAGGATACTTATATTGATTGCTTAAGTTTTGTCCGTCTGATTTTTCCCAAATGCGTTCGCTTGATAAGCCATCTTCGCCGCCATGTCCTAAATAATTAAATACCAAAGCCCCTTTTTCGAAAGCATTGAAGAAGTCCGTTCTAGCTTTTGGATATCTGGAACCTCCTGCTGATGCTTCTTGTACATAAGAATCTAAAAGAATTTTAGTTACATTTAAAAATGGTTTCTCGGTAGTAATTGTGTTTGCAAGGATGTTTTGCCTGTTTTGTAAACTGGCATCAGATAGGATGTCTGAATCATCAGAAACTAATGCGAAGTTGTTTCTCCAGCTTCCGTAGGATTTTAGATCATGATATTCTATTACTTTTTTTACCATTTCGTCAGCCTGTTTAGCATCATTGACTAACATTCTGCCTACTGCAATATCTATTCCTCCAAAATACGACACAACATTTCCTTCTGTTGGGTCCATCAGTCCAAAAAAATCATCCGAGGCAAAGGATGATTCGCCAGTTGTGCTGCTGTTTAAAGCGTGATAAATAGGTACAACATTAGTGTTATTTGAGATTCTGTTTTTAAAATCATATGAGGCATCCCCAAAAAGATTGACAAATTTTACTCTTTTCTCTGGTACAGAAGCGTTTTCGTAGATGTATTTGATGCAATTTCGTATTGCAGCAACATCTTGTTTTCCGGATGAAAATTCTTGATATATGGATTCTAAAGGAATTACTTTTACATTTAAACCGGATTGGGTGCGATGGAAAGTAGCTAGTTTTTCAGCTTGAGTAGCTAGAAAGGTTGGTGTTATAATCACGTAATCGATGTCTTGAAATTGACTTTGTCCGTTTCTAAATAATGTTCCTTTTAGATTTTGATTCGCAATTTTCGATCTGGTATCTTTTAAAGGGGTGTAATAGTCCGCAGCATCTAAAGCGATATATTTTCTGAGCTCTCCTAAGTTTGCTTTGAAATTTATTGTGCTCTGATTGGAATTTTCGATTTTGGTTACATTATAAATATCAGTAACATCCCAGATTTGTGGAATATTTGCTGTGTTTGAGATGCTGTAATTCACAATCCCAAAATTTGAACTGGATTGGTCGTATAGAAAATGAAATTGTTTTCCGTAGCCTTGCAGTTTTCGTTTGGCGATAAGTCTGATGTTGTCCAGAAAACCTTTGGAACCTGGAACACCATTGTTATTGTATTTCAATTTTATTTTAATGTTTTCTGTACCGTTGAAACTGGTGTTGTTTGGTAAAGAGCCTAAATAAAACTCCGTTTCGGTATTGTTATTTAAAGCAGGGAAAGAAATAGTTCCGGCTGCTGTACCGTTTGCAGTCGCATTCAAAGAAGTAGGAGTGAATGCAGCTGATGCAGCGGTTAGCATCAGTTTTACAGGAGTTGCAGAGTCAATATTAGGGAAAGTAAAATCGAATTCCTGTTCGTCTTTAACTTCAAATGATTCGCCAAACCATTGACGACCTAATCGCGCTATATTAATAAGGTCTACTTCGTGGTACTGATGATCGTCAAAAGAAGTTACGGTTAAAGTACTGTTTCCGGGAGGTTGAGCTATAGGAGTGATTCTTTTTCCATCGGTGCCCTGAACAGTAATGTAATAATAGGATTTTGTATCGTACAAATTAGTAAAGGTCAGACTTTCGGTATTCCAAGTATCAACTCCTTCGCCATAAAAAAGAATGTAGTCGTCGTTGTTGAAAATTCCGTCAGCTTCACCATCAATTTGAATTGCATTTTCGGTTAGGTCAATTGGATAAAGAACACTGTTTGATAAAGGAAGCATTCGTCCGCCATTACCATAAATTTTTATTTTTCGAGGATCTAATGTATTTACGTCTAATCCTAATTGTTGTAAAAAAGTTTTAGTGATTTTATACACACCGGATTTTTCAATGTAAAATTGATACCAGTTGCCTGTTGCTAAAACAGAATTGACGATGCTATTTGTGTTGGCACTTTTGCTGGATTGTGAAATTCTATTACTGTTGTTTTCCACTTCATAGGAAAAAGACGTAATTCGTTTGAATCCGAAGTCGTCTTTAATTATCGGTGATAGCGTAATGAAAGCTTCTTTGGTGTCTCTTGAAATATTTACTCTTAGATTTGAATTTATGGTTTTAGGAATGTTTTTAGAATCCAAATCGCCAAGTTGATCAGTTGTGATTGTTTCGTACGTAATATTTGTTATTATGACTTTTCCTTCGTTAAAAGAGACTGCTTCTTTTATTTTTAAAGTATAAAGCAATGCCTTTTGAGAAGCATCATAATGAAAGTTGTTTTCAGAAAATTGAGGGATAATGACTTTAAAATCGCCGTAGGACATTTCTTTTTTGTCTGTCCATTCAATTACTGCGTTGTCTTTAATTTGAGCAATACAAACAAAAGGAATCAGGCTTAAATAAACCAAAAGTATTTTTCTCATCGTTTTTTTAACGTGATTAATAGTGAGTTATTATTTATCAGTAAAAATAAACCATTTCGTGTGATTTAAATAATAAATATTATAAATTTGCGTTTTGATATATAATTTATTGTTAAAACTATACTGGCGAAAATTATTTAAAAGTATGATGTTGATTAATGGTTAATTATTATATTGCGGCACTTAAATTATTACCTACTAAAGAGTATGAAAGCAAACAAAATTATGGGCTTACGGTTGTTGATCTCAATCTTATTAGTAATTGGTTTTTCCAGTTGCAGTAAAAAGTCTAGCTCCAAAAATACCTCAAGAGCAACTGGTTGGAATATGGACAGCAAAAAAGCAGGTTCAAGTAAAAAACAACAAGCAGGACCAGGTTTGGTTTTTGTTGAAGGGGGGACTTTTACTATGGGAAAAGTAGAGGATGATGTTATGCATGATTGGAATAATACCCCAACACAACAACACGTTCAGTCATTTTATATGGATGAGACTGAGGTTACTAATTCTATGTATTTAGATTATTTAGATTGGTTGAAAAGTGTTTATCCACCCACAGAAGAAAATTATAAAAACATATACGAAGGCGCCTCACCTGATACGTTGGTTTGGAGAAATAGATTGGGTTACAATGAAACGATGACGAATAATTATTTGAGACATCCCTCTTACGCTGAGTATCCTGTTGTAGGAGTAAATTGGATTCAAGCAGTTGAATTCAGTAACTGGAGAACACAACGTGTAAATGAAGCGCTTTTAGAAAAAAATGGATATCTTAAAAAGAATGCAAAAACATTAGATGTAACTGCTGACAGTAATTTTGATACTGAAACGTATTTGAATTCGCCTACTTTGGCTTACGGAGGAAATGAAGAAATTGTATTAAAAGGAAAAAATGGAGGTAAAAAAACTCCTAAAGCTGGAAAAGACGGTAAAGTTATTGAGCCTAAAAATGTTTATGCACAACGTTCTTCTGGAATACTTCTTCCTGAATACAGACTGCCAACTGAAGCAGAATGGGAATATGCAGCTGCTGCTGATGTAGGACAAAGAGAATATAATATCTACAAAGGTCAGAAAAAATATCCTTGGTCTGGTGGTTACACCCGTTCAGGTAAAAGACAAAGTAAAGGAGATCAGTTAGCTAATTTCAAACAAGGTAATGGAGATTACGGTGGAATTGCAGGCTGGTCAGATGATGGTGCAGATATCACAAATGAGGTTAAAAAATACCCTGCAAATGATTTTGGATTGTATGATATGGCTGGAAATGTTGCCGAATGGGTGCAAGATGTTTACAGACCAATAATTGATAACGAAGCGAATGATTTCAATTACTTTAGAGGAAATCAATACACTAAAAATAAAATTGGTGCAGACGGTAAGGTTGAAATTGTTACTGCAGCTAACATGAAATTTGATACTTTAAGTAATGGTAGAATAGTTGCCAGAAAATTCCCAGGTCAAATTGCTCAAGTTCCTGTTGATGAAAAAGAGACGTATTTGAGACAGAATTTCGATAAAAGTGATAATACTAATTACAGAGATGGTGATAAACAATCTACAAGATATTATAACTTTGGATCTTCTGAATCTGACACTGAAAAACAAAAAGATGAGAAAATCATGTATAACTCTCCTAAACATAATGTTACTACAGATAGTTTAGGTAAAATGGTTAGAAAATATGATAAATCAAGTAAGAGAACAACTTTAATAAATGATGAAGTTAGAGTTTATAAAGGTGGTTCTTGGAGAGATAGAGCTTATTGGTTAGATCCTGCGCAAAGAAGGTATTTTCCACAAGATATGGCTACAGATTACATCGGTTTTAGATGTGCAATGTCTAGAGTAGGTCCTAAAGCAGACAAGAAAAAATCAGCTAGAAATTAAATTTTTTATAAAATAAAAATAAAAGCCCTTTGATTAGGGCTTTTATTTTTTTAAATCGTTTCAAATGGATATTAATTACATTCATAGTTTATTTTTAAAATGTAAATCGGTTTCGATAGATACCCGCAAGATTGAGTTAAATTCTTTATTTGTCGCCATAAAAGGGGAACGTTTTGATGCAAATACATTTGCTAAAGAGGCATTAGATAAAGGTGCTTCTTATGTGATAATCGATGACGAATCTTATTTTATTGACCACAGAACTATCTTAGTCGATGACAGTTTAACAGCATTGCAGAATCTGGCTAAATTTCATCGGGAATATTTGAAACTGCCTATAATAGCGCTTACCGGAAGTAATGGTAAAACAACGACCAAAGAACTGATTCATGTCGTTCTTTCTAAAAAATTCAATACCAAAGCAACTGTAGGAAACCTAAACAATCACATTGGAGTTCCATTGACATTGCTTTCGTTTAATTCAGAAACAGAAATTGGGATAGTTGAAATGGGAGCTAATCACAAAAAAGAAATTGAATTTTTATGTGAATTAGCAAAACCGGATTATGGTTACATCACTAATTTTGGTAAAGCACATTTAGAGGGTTTTGGTGGTGTTGAAGGAGTGATTGAAGGAAAAAGCGAAATGTATAAATACCTTTCGGCAAATGATAAACTTGCATTCATAAATCTGGAAGATCCCATTCAAGTTGAAAAGTCAAGGTCGTTAAAGGCCTATTCTTTTGGAGTTAATAAAACAGATGCGGATGTAAATATTGCCTCAGTTAAAGCAAATCCATTTGTGGCAATAAACTATTCTGATATAACTATTTCAACGCATTTAATAGGCTTGTACAATGCCAATAACATCAATGCGGCGCTAACTATAGGAAAGTATTTTAAAATTGATGATATCGCAATAAAAGAAGCTTTAGAAAGCTATGTGCCTGAAAATAACAGGTCGCAATTATTGACAAAAGGAACTAACCAAATTATTCTGGATGCCTATAATGCAAACCCGAGCAGTATGGCCGTAGCTATTGAGAATTTTATGCAGTTAGAGAGTTCAAATAAAGCAATGATTTTAGGAGACATGTTTGAGTTAGGACAGGAAAGTCAGGAAGAGCATAAAGCAATAGTTGACCTGCTTTCGAATGAAGATAACGTGAAATGTTATTTTATCGGTTCAGCATTTTATGCCAATAAATTTGAAAAAAGCAACTTTTGGTTTTACAATACATTTGATGAATTTTCAAATGATTTTCCAATGACTGAATTCAATAATTGTACTATTTTGATAAAAGGATCCAGGGGAATGGCATTGGAGCGAACTTTAAATTTCTTGACATAAAGAACAGCTGTTTTTATCATAGAAATGCCATCATAGTAATTTATGATGGCATTTTGGTTTTTATTAAATGCTCATTAGAAATCCAATCAGATTTTCTTTTTTATTGAGTCCTAGTTTTTTTCTCAATCGGTAACGCGCCAGTTCTACTCCTCCGTTTGAGATATTCATGATTTCGGCAATCTCTTTCGTTGACATATTCATTAATAGATAGGTTGATAAATCCAATTCTCGGGGAGATATTGTAGGATATTTTTCTTTTAATCTCTTGAGGAAATCAAAATGGACATTTTTAATGTGTTTCTCCAAGTCTTTCCAGCTTTTATCCGCATTAACTTCTTTGGTGATGCTTTTATTCAATTTTGTAAATTGAAATTTGGTAGAATCATCAAAGGATTCAACATTGATGTCTTTTAATTTATAAATGATGCCATTTAGGATTTTGTTTTTCTTAACTACTTGCAGCGAGTTGTTGACTAATTCTTTATCCTTTGCTAAAATCTTAATTTGTAGCTTATCACTTTTCAATTTTTCAATTTCTTTTTCCAGTTCATATTGTTCCTGTCTTATTTTAGATTCTTTCTCTAAATAAAGTCTTCGCTGTTCAATGGTTTCATAATATTTGTTTTTTCTAATTTTCATTTTCACTCTGTTTCGAATGAAAAATACAGAGGCAACAACTAGTAGAATATAAAATAAATATGCTAAAAAATGTCTGTACCAAGGTGGAGAAACGGTAAAAGTAGCAATAGATTCTTCTGATTGAATTCCATGACTATTCCTCACTTTTAATTTCATTTTATAATCACCCTCTCTTAAGTTGGTGTATTCTTTAATTGAAATAGAAGACCACGTGCTCCAACGATCGTCAAAACCTTCCAATTGATAAGAGAATTCTACATTTTCCAGATTTTCATAAGTTGGTGACGAGAATGTAAATTTCACTCGATTTGCTGAATAAGGTATTTTAAGCATCTCAATTTTATTGGATCCATTTCCTAATATTATAGTATCTCCAGGATATGAAAAACTTCGTATAAATGCCATTGGTTTTGATGCGGAATAATTTTGTAGTTTGGAGTTATAATGCGCTAAACCATCGGTTAAACCAATTAATATATTTTCAGGATTAATCGTGTTTATAGATATGTAGTTGTTTACGAGATTGCCGGTTAAACTGGAAAAAGGAGCAATTGTGTTTTTATAGCCGCCACTTTTCTGCTTCATTAAAACGCCTAATGACTCACTAAAAACATACCAGATATTACCATAATTATCTTCGGTTATAGAATGTATTTGTGGAAGGCCTTTGAAAATTGCACTGATTTTTTTATCTTCAAAAAACAAATCTTGCTCCTGTGAATATTTATAAAAACGATTATTAGTTTGAAAGTATAAGTTGTTTTTCATTCGTTGCAAACTTCCTATTCCTTTAACTGAGTTGGATAAATTTTTATGCGTTTTTATAGATTTAAATTTGTTTAAATTTTCAGAGAGCGTTAACTGATAGATTAAATTATCCTTTATTAACCATAAATTATGTTCGTCTATTTCAAACGTATTTGCAGATAGGTCAAATCCTTCTACTCGATTTTTATAGGATAATCCGCTAACTGTTTTTTCAAATATTGTAAATCCATTGTATGTGGATCCTATTAAGTAATTAGGGCGATTAGGAATAGGCTTAAAGCCAAAATGTCCCTTATTGTCTAATGTTTTAATAACTTTTCCTCCAGAAACTAACAATGCTCCTCTATTGTGAGCGCAAATTAGCTGGTCGTCTATCACTTGAATGTTCCAAGCCTGACCAGTAGTTCCTTCAACAAGTTTAAAAGTATCCTCTTTAATGCTGTTGTTCCAAGAATGGTAAAAAAGACCTTGATTAGTAGCTACATAAAGATTTCCTTTATAAGCTACAGAAGCATAAACGGTACTTAAATCATAACTGAATCCAAAATAGGTAAACGGAGAGTTTTCATTGATAAAAGCAATTCCATTGTCTAGGCCAAGCCAAAGATTGTTTTTGTTGTCAATAAATGAAGTTAGGACGGTATTGTTTTGAAGTCCCTTTTTATGGTTGATGTGCTGAATTATATTTCCGTTGAAGTCGCAGATGATCATACCGTCTAATACCGAATTCAGAATGATAAATGTGTCTTTTATAATTACGCCTCCAAGGGAACTGTTTTTTTTGATAAAATAGTTGGCTTCAGTGTCCCAATAAGTGATTTTTTCATTGTCGTATATATAAAGTCCTTTGTCTAAAGTGGTAATAAGAATTTTATTTTCCGGCATTGGAAGCATACCCCAGATTTCTGTAGTGTTTAAAGCGGTAGTTCCTTTTAACGGGAATAATTTTCCGTTTTTATATTCTAATATTCCTGCAGAAATATCCTGAAAATAAAGTTGGTCTTTTACCTGAAATGAAAACTGAAATCTGTTGGGAGACTCAAGTAATTTAAGTTTCTGTTTTTTGAAAATATAGGCTCTTGTAAAAGATTGGAAAATTACTTCTCCTTTATGAATGTGAATTTTCCAGATAAAGTCAATTGCTTTGATGTTGTCAATATTTATCAGTTTTGAAACTGAAAAATAAACTAGTTTTCCTTTAGAATTAGCCTTGAAATATCCAAATTCATCATAGCCTCCTACAAAAATTTTTCCCGAATCATCAATTTTTAAGCATCTGATAGCTGATGCATTTGGAAGACTGTACTTCTTCCATGACGATCCATCAAATTGAAAAAGACCATTGTTATTTGCAAAATATAAATTACCATTTTTATCTTGATCTATACTCCAGTTTTGAGTGCCTCCTTTATAGTCTGTTCTTTTATAATTTCTGATTTCTGGCAAGCCAATGTTTTTTACCTGCCCATAGATAGGTGTTAAAGATGATAAAGTCAAAAAAATTAGAATATGTAGTTTGATAAATCTCATGATTGAAGTCTAAGCTGACAAGTTGATTGTTATTGAAAAAAGACACTATTTTGTTATAAGAAGATGGTTTTTAGATTGTTTTCCATCGAATTCTATAAATTAAACGCAATATCTCTTTATTTTATAAATGTAGTGGTTTTTATTCTAATTAACATTTAAATAACAATGTAAAAATATTCATAAAATGTTTAAATATAGGTATTTATATTTTTTTTGATGTGTTTTTGTTATGTGTTAAAAAACAGTTTGATGTGTTTTTGTAGTAAGTAATTAAAATGAATATAGAAAAAATAACAATAATATTGCTTCAAATTACTAATTAATTAACCAAAATTTTTAGAAATATGAAATTTACAAAACTGTTCATTTTTTGTCTTTTATCTATTCTATTCTCAGTTTATGCACAAGCACAAGATGTTACTGTAAACGGAAAAGTATACGATGAAAACGGGCTGCCCATACCAGGAGTTAGCATTTTAATCAAAGGAACTTCTAAAGCTGCGGCTACGGATTTTGATGGAACCTATCAAATTAAGGTCGATTCAAAAGGTACTTTAGAGTTTAGCTATTTAGGCTATATCACCTCAAAAGAAGCTATTAATGGAAGAAGCCGAGTTGATGTTAGACTTAAACCTTCAACTGAAAGCTTACAAGAAGTTGTCGTAGTAGGTTACGGAACTCAAAAGAAGAGTGTTGTTACTGGAGCAATATCTAGTGTAAAAGCAAAAGATCTTGAAAAAGTGCCAAATGGTCGTATCGAGCAAGCTTTACAAGGTAGAGTTTCCGGGGTTACTATTGCTGCAAGTTCTGGACAGCCCGGTTCTGCATCCACAATGCGCGTTAGAGGGGTAACTACTTTTGGCGATGGAGGTAATAATCCACTCTGGGTTGTTGATGGTGTTGTTGTTGATGGTGGAGGAATAGGATTCCTTAATCAATCAGACATAGAGTCGATAGAGGTGCTTAAGGATGCTGCTTCTGCTGCAATTTATGGTACTCGTGCTGCAACAGGAGTAATTTTGGTGACAACTAAAAAAGGAAAATCAGGAAAAATTTCGGTGAACTACAATGGTTTTTCAGGGATTTCATCACCAGAAAAGATTTTAAATTTACTAAATGCCACACAATATGGTGCTTTGTTAAATGAAAAATCAGTTGCCGCCGGCGGTCCAGCAATATTTCCTAATTTATCTGCTTTAGGTGTTGGTACAGATTGGCAAAAAGCAATTTTCAACACAAGTGCTTTCCGTTATTCTCATGAATTGAGTATTAGTGGAGGAACTGATGTTTCTAATTTTTATGCTTCTTTTGGACTTCAAGAACAAGAAGGAATTGTTTCAACAGAAATATCAAATTACAGCAAAAAGAATTTCCGTTTAAACTCGACACATAAAATATCTAAAATATTTACTTTCGGACAAACTTTAGGTTTTTCGAGACAAAAAACAATTGGTATTGGAAATACAAATAGCGAGTTTGGTGGGCCTTTAAGTTCAGCAATCAACTTGGATCCAACTACTCCTTTGGTAGAAACAGATCCTGTAAAAGCTAATAATGCGCCTTATAGTACTAATCCTGTAATTCGCGATGCAAATGGAAATCCTTATGGAATCTCAAGTTTAGTTGGCCAAGAAATGACGAATCCTTTGGCTTATGCCAAAACAAGATTAGGAAGTTATGGAACTTCAGATGACATCGTTGGTAACGCATATATTGAAGCGGCTATAACAAGTCATATTAAAGTGAGATCAACTTTTGGTGCAAAACTAGCAACATGGGGAGGTCAAGGATTTACACCTGTTTTCTATTTGAGTGCTACTTCAAACGTGCTTAAAAATAACTACAGTAAGTATGAAAATAAGAGTTTTGCATGGAATGTTGAAAACATATTGACATATACAAATAAATTTGGGAATCATAACTTAACGGTTTTATTAGGTCAAGGATCTTATGTTGATAATATTGGTGGAGGTCTTGGCGCTACATTGTTTGGATTACCTGTGACCAATTATAAAGATGCCTCTTTCAACTTTGATATACCTCAATCGGATAGAAGCAGTTATACATTTGATATGACTGAACATAAATTGACATCATTGTTTTCACGTGTGAATTACGATTTTAAAGAAAAATATTTGTTTACAGGGATTATTCGTCGAGATGGTTCAAGCCGCTTTGGAGCCAATAATAAATTTGGGGTATTTCCTTCGTTTAATTTAGGATGGGTTTTAACCAAAGAAGATTTTTGGAAAGAAAGCAAAGTACTTAATACTTTTAAAATAAGAGGTGGATATGGAGTTGTTGGGAATGATGCCATACCAGATTTTAGATATCTTTCTCTAGTTGAAGGAGGTTATAATTATTCTTTTGGAAATTCAGGAGCTATCACTACTGGTTATGCTAACCTTACACTTGACAACCCTGATTTGAGATGGGAGGAAACTTCTCAGGCAAATGTTGGTTTTGAATCGAAACTTTTTAATGACATAAGCTTTACTGTAGATTTATATAAAAAATCAACCAAAGGTATTTTGCGTCCAATAAATATTCCAGGTTATGTAGGTGTTACTGCAAGCCCAATTGGGAATGTAGCTGATATGGATAATAAAGGAATCGAGGTTGAATTAGGGTATAAAAAGACTTTTGGTGACTTTAATTTTTCTGCAAATGGTAATGTTGCATACTTAGAAAACAAAGTGACTTACCTGGCAGCCGATTCTGATTATATTTCAGGAGACGCTTCTTTCCAATCTATGGGACAAGTGACAAGAACGCAAGTAGGACAATCCTATAATTCATTTTACGGATTTAGAACAGCTGGTATTTTTCAAAATCAAGCAGAAATTAATGCTTATACAAATTCATCAGGAGGTTTGATTCAGCCAGCTGCCCGTCCTGGAGATTTCCGTTGGGTGGATACAGATGGTAATGGTTCAATTGGAGATGATGACAAACAATTTTTAGGAAGTAATATTCCAAAATACACTTTTGGTTTGACATTAAATTTAGATTATAAAAACTTCGATTTAATGGCATTTGCTCAGGGAGCTGCAGGAAATGAAATTTTCCAAGGCTTGCGAAGACTTGATGTAGGAAATGCGAACTATCAAACAATAGCTTTAAGCAGATGGACAGGTGAAGGAACTTCAAATGATTATCCTAGGTTGACTAATGATGATACCAATGGGAATTTCGGAAAAATGTCGAATTTTTATTTAGAGGACGGAGATTATCTAAGACTGAAATTAGTTCAACTTGGATATTCATTGCCTAGTAGTGTGGTGAGTAAAATTGGAGCCACTAAAGTACGCTTTTATTTAACTGCCGAGAACTTATTGACTATAACTAAATACACGGGTTATGATCCAGAAATTGGTGGCGGTGTATTCGGGATAGACAAAGGAATTTATCCACAAGCAAGAACATTTATGCTTGGAGCTAATTTACAATTTTAATACAATCAAGAATTATGAAAACGATAAAATTTAAATATTTATTTATTGCAGCAGCTGTGGTTTCATTCGGTTCCTGTACAGAAGAATTTGTTGATGTAACACCAAAAGGGTCATTTCTTTCGGATAATTATTATTCAAATCAAGACCAAGCTACTGCAGCTCTGGTAGGAGTTTATGATGCGATTAGAAAGAATACAGGTGGTTTCGAAAACATGGTAGGTATGATGAATGCTGGTTCTGATGACTTCTACGCAGGTGGAGGTGGTTCGACGGACGGAGCAGGAATTCAGGGTTTTTCTACGCATACACTTACAGGGACAATTGTTCCGGGAAGTTTTTGGAATGATCATTACCAAGGAATTTTTAGAGCAAACACTTTACTATTAAAATTACCGGGTGTTGCAATGCCAGATGATGTGAAAGCGCGATTTTCAGGAGAATCAAAAGCATTGAGAGCCATGTATTACTTCAACTTGGTAAGATTGTTTAAGAATGTTCCATTATTATTGGATCCTTTGACAGCTACTAATATGTATGAAGTTGAACAAGCGACATCAGAAGCAGTCTATGCTCAAATAGAGAAAGATTTAATTGATGCAATAGCCACTTTGCCGACAACAGTTCCTGCTGACACAGAATCTGGACGTCTTACAAAAGGTGCCGCACAAGCTTTGCTTGGAAAAGTGTATTTACAAGAAGGTAAAAAAACCGAAGCAGCTGCTATTCTAGCCTTAGTAAATGGTACGCCGGGAGGAACAAATCAATATGGTAATAAATTGTTGTCCAATTTTAGTGATTTATGGGTAGTTTCTAATAAGTTTAATACCGAGTCACTTATTGAAGTTTCACATACCAGTGCCGGTAATTCTGATTGGGGTTTCTGGGGTTCAGGTAGAGACGAAGGGAATTCATTGAATGTTATGGTAGGTCCTAGAAGTTATTCAAGACCGTCAGGTTCTACAGCACCTGATTTACCATCAGGATGGAGTTTTAATGTTATCACTCAAGATTTATATGATGCCATTAAGTTAGATCCAAGATTTGGAGCTACAATATTAGATTTGAAAGCTCTGAAAGCTGCTGGTAAAGCAGATTATATTGGTGGATATCAAGATACAGGATATTTCTTAAACAAATTTCTTCCTCGAAAAGAAGATGTAAGAACTGGTGGTGGAGCCGCAGAATTGAATTATAGACAAAATTCTTATATCATTAGATTAGCAGATACTTATTTGATGGAAGCCGAAGCATTAGGTTCAGGAGCAAGAGCTCAAGCTTTACTTGATGCAGTTAGATTAAGAGTTGGTTTGCCTTCTGTTCCAGTTACACTGGCAGCCATTAAAAATGAAAGAAGAATGGAACTTGCAGGGGAAGGACACCGATTTTTTGATCTTGTTCGATGGGGTGATGCAGCTACTAAGTTATCAAACAGAGGTTTTGTTGCCGGTAAAGATGAAATTTTCCCAATACCAATAAGAGAACTTCAAGGAACCAAATTGAAACAAAACCCTGGCTATAATTAATAAAAGATAAAATTATGAAAAAGATAAAATTAATTTTCAGCTTTATACTAGTACTGCTTGTAGCTATAAGTTGTACCGTGGAGGGAATCAGCGATGATACGGCTCTTCTAGGAACAGAATCATCTGCTAATCTCAATAAGATATTTGATATCAGCACTGATAATTCAGGAAAAGTAACAATAACTCCTACTGCAGATGGTGCTGTTTCTTTCAAAGTAGAATACGGACATGGAACAGTATCGTCAGTTAAAGTAGCTCCTGGAGCAAGTACAACCCATGTTTATCCAGAAGGAAAATATACGGTAAAAATCACTGCGACATCAATTTCTGGAGCGACAACTGAGCAAACATTCCCGTTAGATGTTGTGTATAGAGCGCCAGAAAACTTAGCTGTTACTTTAAATAAAAACATTCACAATTTAAAAGTAAAAGCCAAAGCGGATTATGCAAAATCGTATTTAGTTTATTTTGGAGATGTTCCTAATGAAGTTGGAACGCCATTAGCTACTGATGGAGAAGTTGCTCATGATTATGCAGTTGCAGGAACGTATAATGTAAAAGTTGTTGCGTTAAGCGGTGGTGCTGCCAAAACGGAAAAAACGACACCAACTATTATTTACAATGCGTACGGGTTACCAATTACCTATGAATTAGCGACTCAAAATTATGGAGTTGGTGGAACTTTTGGCGGAATTTCAACAGCAGTAGTAGCAAATCCTTTTCCAACAGGATTAAACACTAGTGCTACAGTTTGGAAGTATACAAAAACTACCGGAGCTGAAACATGGAGTGGAACTTATTCTACTTTAGATTCTCCAATAGATTTTGCAACAGGAAATAAAATCAAGTTACTGATGTATGCTACAGAAGTGGGTAAAAATCTAAATGTAGAATTAGAATGGGCTGTAGGCGGAACACCTGCAAATGGTGTTGCAGTTTTAAAAGTAGCCAATACTGTTGCCAATTCTTGGCAAGAATTAGTATTTGATTTCAGTACAATTGCAGCAATTCCGGCTAATGCCAAATTTACTCAACTTGTATTTAGATACGATGATTCAGCAAAAGGATCAGGAGAAGTAATTTATATAGACAATATTAGATTAACTAATTAAAAAAAATATGAAAACAAATATCAAATACATTTTAGGGATTTTCATAGTAGCACTAACATTTATTAGCTGCAACGAAGAAGAATATAGTTTGGGCGAATTATCGGCACCAGCAAATGTTGTCATAAATGCTGAGGTTGTCGGAGTAGATGCTACGCATCCAAACGGTGATGGTTCTGGAAGTGTAAAAATTTCGGTAACAGGAGACAATGCTCTTTCGTATAAAATCGATTATGATGCAAGTACTCCATTGGATTTAGTGTATTTACCAACGGGTAAGGCTACTAAGAAATACACTTCTGTTGGGGTAAACACTTATAGAATAACTGTCGTAGCTTATGGCAAAGGAGGATCTTCTACTAATGTTACTAAAGACGTTACTGTAAGAAGTGATTTTACCGTTGCTCCAGAAATTGTTACTGCATTAACGAATAATGCTTCAAAAACATGGGTAGTAGATAAAGGTGTAGGAGGTCATATAGGTGTTGGCCCTTGGAACGTTGCTTCGATCAGACCGGAATGGTGGGCTGGGGGTGTTAATGAAAAAGCAGCCTCTGCAAATTGTTTTTACACAGCTACTTATACTTTTGCTAAAGTAGCTGCTTCGGGAACATACTCCTTGCAAGTTGCTACTCCAGACGGTGCATTTACAAAAACGGGTTCACTAACAACTCTTCCAGGTATTCCGGGTTCAGGAGATGAAGGATGTTATAATTATGGTGGCGGAACTTCTGCTTTTAGTTTTATACCAGCGTCATCAGGTGCACCTATAGTAATCACGAATGCTGATAATTCAACTTCGACTCAAACCAGTATTTTATTATCTGGTGTCAATACTTTCATAGGATATGGCGCAGTTCAAAAAGAATATGAAATTTTGGTTATAACACCAACTTATCTATATGTTCGTGTACAAGGAACCGAAACTGGAAATGCTTGGTATCTAAAATTGAAACCGGCATTGTAAAAAATCATAAAATATAAGCTCAGAGTGATCAAAAATTCTGAGCTTTATTTTAAGCATTAATCTTAAAAAGTTTTTAAAGGATGAGGAATAATCGGGTACTTCAATTTTCGAAAAATAAGAATTATATGTTTTTATTGGCTTTGGCTAATTTTTTCCTGTTGTTTTCTTGCAGTGGTAGCAATAATAGTGAAGATGAAACAGTAACAGTGCCTTCAAATCTTTCGGTTTCAGCGACAGTAGTTGGAGTAACAACACAAAATCCAAACGGCGATGGCAGCGGAATAGTAAATTTTAACCTCAGTGCAACTAATGCGACTTCTTATAAAATTTTACTTGGTAATGGAGAAACTAAAGAGCTAACAAATGGAAGTTTTATTCATACCTATACAACAGCGGGTACTCATACCTATGTTATATATGTGTCAGCATATAATTCAGGACAGTTTGTTTCTTCCACTATTTCAGTAACGGTTTTTGTGGGTTCTGCTTTAGTTTGGTCAGATGAGTTTAATGTCAATGGTGCTCCCGATAGTTCAAAATGGGGTTATGATTTAGGTGCTGGTGGCTGGGGAAACAATGAATCCCAATATTACACGAACAGGCCTGAAAACGTTATTGTTCAAGATGGTTTGTTAAAAATTAAAACGCTGAAAGAAAGTTTTAGCGGAAGCAATTATACTTCGGCTCGAATTCTTTCAAAAGATAAATTTTCGTTCAAATACGGAAGAGTGGAAATTAAGGCAAAACTGGCTTTGGGTGCTGGAACTTGGTCTGCATTATGGATGTTAGGAAGTAACATAAGCACAACTGCTTGGCCCGCATGTGGAGAAGTTGATATTATGGAGCATGTTGGCAACAGCCAAAACAGGGTTCATGGGTCTTTGCATTCTCCCGGACGTTCAGGAAATACACCTGATACAAGCACGGTTATGGTTCCTAATGCTTCAACAGAGTTTCACATTTATTCTATAGATTGGTCAGCAACATCAATTAAGTTTTACGTTGACAATCAATTGTTTTATACGTTTGCAAATTCGGCTAGTCTTCCTTTTAATCAGAATTTTTTCTTAATCATAAATTGTGCAATGGGAGGGAATTTTGGCGGAGCAATTGACCCTAATTTTACGGCTTCCACTTTTGAGGTAGATTATATTAGGGTTTATAATTAAATATGTTTTTGTTAGGTCTTCATTGGGGGCTTCTATTTGTAAGTTGGATAGAAGTTCTAATGAAGAATATGAATTTAAAATAAAAAAATGAATCAGGTAAAAAAAATAATTGTTTCGGTAGTTTTTCTGCTAATGGGAATTTTTTCTAATGGGCAAACATTGAAAGTGATGACGTATAATATTCGCTTAGATGTCGCCAGTGACGGAGAGAATGCTTGGAGTCTTCGCAAAGATTATTTTATTTCTCAAATTCAATTTTACAATCCTGATATTTTTGGAGTCCAAGAAGCAAAGCCCAATCAGGTTATTGATATTGCAACGTCACTTTTGGAATATAATAATGTAGGTATTGGAAGAGACGGAATTGGGCAAGGAGAATCGTCCAATATTTTTTATAAAAAAAAAGATTTACAGTTAAAGAAAGCAATACGTTCTGGCTTTCTGAAACACCCAACACAATTTCAAAAGGTTGGGACGCTGCCTACAATAGAGTTTGTACGTATGCACTGTTTAAAGATTTGAAAACAAAGCAACTCTTTTGGGTTTTTAACACACATTTGGATCACATCGGCGAAGAAGCCAGAACCAAAGGAATCCAATTAATTCTTTCGAAAATTAAGGAACTAAACACAAAAAATTATCCTGTAATTCTTATGGGTGATTTAAATTCAGAGCCTAAAGAGGACAGAATAATACTGCTTAAAAAAGCAATGGATGACGCAAGAGAAGTTTCGAAAGAGAAACCTTTCGGGCCTTATGGAACATTTAATAATTTTAAACACAACCAACCCGTAACTAAATTGATTGATTATATTTTTATTTCGAAGAATAGCATTTTGAAAGTAAAAAAATATGCCGTTTTGAGTGATTCAAAAGACTTGAAATATCCATCAGATCATTTGCCGGTTTATGTTGAAGTAAACTTTAAATAAATTATGAACACTATAAAAAACACTATGAAATTTTTAGTTGTATTAACCCTTACGTTGCTTATGTCAAAGTGTTCTCCGTCTGGAGATACTGTTGATCCGGCTCCAGCACCTACCCCAACTCCGCCAGTGGCAGTCACAAGTGAAATGGATTTTTGGTTGACAAAAGGCAATCAAAGTGCGGTGCTTCAAAAACAAACATCAGTTTTAGCATTTGGCACAGCCTATAATACCTATGCTAATATTGAGGTTGACGATTCTAAAGTGTTTCAAACAATCGATGGTTTTGGATATACCTTAACGGGAGGAAGCGCTCAGGTTATTAATCAATTAAATACCCAAAAGAGACAAGAATTATTAAAAGAATTATTTGGAACCAATGACAATTCTATTGCAATAAGCTATTTAAGAATTAGCATTGGCGCATCCGATTTGAATGCCGCGCCATTTACGTATGATGATTTAGCAAGCGGACAAACGGATATGAATCTGGACAATTTTAGTTTGGCGCCAGATAAAACGGATTTGATTCCAATGCTGAAAGAAATTTTGGCAATCAATCCAAATATTAAAATAATGGCAACTCCGTGGTCGCCTCCAGTTTGGATGAAAGACAATAATGGTTTTGTTGGCGGAAGCTTGAAGCCGGAATATTATGCGGTTTATGCAAAATATTTTGTAAAATACATTCAAACTATGAAAGCCGAAGGAATTGCTATTGATGCTGTTACGCCTCAAAACGAACCCTTGCATCCGGGCAATAATCCTAGTATGTTGATGATTGCATTACATCAGGCTGATTTTATAAAAAATCATTTAGGTCCTGCTTTCAAAACTGCAAACTTATCGACTAAAATTGTGGCATACGACCATAATTGTAACAAACCGGAATATCCTATTGCAGTGCTGAATGATCCAGGAGCAAATCCTTATGTTGATGGTTCTGCCTTTCATTTGTACGAAGGAGATATAAGTGCTTTGTCTACAGTTCACAGTGCTTTCCCCAATAAAAACATCTATTTCACGGAGCAATACACGTCTTCAACAGGAAGTTTTGAAGGGGATTTGAAATGGCATGTAAAAAATGTAATTATCGGCTCGATGCGTAATTGGAGTAAAACAGCATTAGAATGGAACTTAGCCAATAATGCTTCTTTTGGACCAAATACTCCGGGCGGTTGCACCACTTGTAAAGGTGCATTGACAATTAACAGCAGTGATAGTTTTACAAGAAATGTAGGATATTATATCATTGCTCACGCTTCTAAATTTGTTCCTTCAGGTTCTGTGAGAATTTCGAGTAACTTTAGTGGGAATTTGAATAATGTGGCTTTTAAAACGCCTAGTGGGAAAAAAGTTTTAATTGTTGAAAATGATGGAAATACTTCCGAAATTTTTAACATTAAATACAATGGAAATTGGATAACAACTTCACTGGAAGCAGGTTCAGTAGGAACATATATCTGGTAAATAAAATAGATAATAATATCATGAAAAGAATAACGACAGTAGTACTTTTGGCAACATCTTTTTTTGCTTTTTCTCAGCAAAAAAGCCAAGCTAAACTTAAATCTTTTTCTACAAAAGACAAAACGATTACCGTTTATACTACAGCAGAAAATACAAAATTGCGATTAACACAAACCGATAAATTGAGTTTTAGCATTTCCAAACAGCCTTTAGAAACAGAGATTTCTGTTTTTGTGGAACCAACTAAAACATTCCAAAACTTCATGGGAATAGGCGGAGCAATCACGGATGCCAGTGCTGAGGTTTTTGCAAAATTGAGCAAAGAGAAACAACAGGAACTTTTGAATGCCTACTATGATAAAGAAAAAGGTATTGGGTATTCGTTATTAAGAACCACCATTCATAGTTCTGATTTTTCGAGCGGAAGCTACACGTATATCAAAGACGGAGACAAGGATTTAAAAACGTTCAATATTGATCACGACAGACAATATCGCATTCCAATGCTTAAAGAAGCCATAAAAACGGCTGGTGGAAAATTATTGCTTTATGTTTCGCCATGGAGTCCTCCCGCTTTTATGAAAAGCAATGGCAACATGCTAAAAGGAGGAACGTTACTTCCGGAATACTATCAATCTTGGGCAAACTATTATACGAAATTTATCAAAGCGTATGAGAAAGAGGGAATGCCAATTTGGGGATTGACCGTTCAAAACGAACCTATGGCAACCCAAACCTGGGAATCATGTGTGTATTCTGCAGAAGCCGAAAGAGATTTCTTGAAGAATTTCCTTGGGCCAACAATGAAAAAAGAAGGTTTAGGAAGTAAAAAAATTGTGGTTTGGGATCACAACCGTGATTTGATGAACCAGAGAGCCAATGTTATTTTTTCTGATCCGGAAGCTTCAAAATATGCTTGGGGAATGGGATTTCATTGGTACGAAACTTGGGCAGGAGGAGAGCCAATGTTTGATAATGTTCGAAAAGTACACGAAGCTTATCCTTCTAAAAATTTAATGTTTACCGAAGGTTGCGTCGAAAAATTTGATGCTAAGAAATACCAATTTTGGGCAAACGGAGAACGATATGGAACTTCTATGATTAATGATTTTAATAATGGAACTGTGGGTTGGACGGATTGGAATATTCTTTTGGACCAAAATGGTGGACCAAATCACGTAGGGAATTTTTGTTTTGCACCCATTCATGCAGATACTAATTCAGGAGAATTAATTTACACACCTTCGTATTATTACATCGGACATTTTTCAAAATTCATTCGACCAGATGCTAAAAGAGTTAGTACAGCAGTAAGTCGAAGCAGTTTGATAAGTACTTCATTCCTGAATAAAGATGGAAAAATGGTTACTGTAGTAATGAATCATAGCGATAAAAGTGTTACGTATAATTTAATTATTGCTACTGAGAAAACGGTTGTTGTAATTCCTGCTCATGGGATTCAAACATTAGTGTATTAAATTTTAAACGGTCTTATTCTAAAACCTACTTTATGAAGAAAATAGTTTTAATGGTCTTTATTTCTTTTTCAATAGCCTCGTTTGGACAGGGATTTTTACATAGAAATGGACAAGAAATTGTCGATGGAAACGGGAGAAATATTGTGTTGCGCGGTTTGGGATTGGGCGGATGGATGGTTCAGGAAGGATATATGCTTCAAACCGGTTCATTTGCTGGTCCTCAACATATAATTAAGCAAAAAATAACGGATTTAATTGGTGCTAAAAACACCAAAGAATTTTATGATGCTTATAAAGCAAATGGAATAACAAAGAGAGATATTGATTCATTGGCGGCTTGGGGTTTCAACTCTGTTCGTTTGCCAATGCATTACAATTTATACACATTGCCTCTTGAACAAGAAGCGGTTTCTGGTCAGAATACTTGGCTGGAGGAAGGTTTCAAAATGACCGATGATTTATTAAACTGGTGTGCTGCCAATAAAATATATCTGATTTTGGATTTGCATGCAGCTCCGGGTGGACAAGGAAAAGACGCTAATATCTCTGATTATGATTCTGCAAAACCATCACTTTGGGAAAGTACGGCCAATCAGGATAAAATGGTGGCGCTTTGGGAAAAATTAGCAGAGCGT
Source organism: Flavobacterium pasteuri (assembly GCF_048286615.1). Lineage (NCBI taxonomy): Bacteria > Pseudomonadati > Bacteroidota > Flavobacteriia > Flavobacteriales > Flavobacteriaceae > Flavobacterium > Flavobacterium pasteuri. The sequence continues at coordinate 36,665 of NZ_JBLVPN010000004.1, forward strand.
TACAAAGACAATCCTTGGATAGGAGCTTATGATATTATCAATGAACCCAATTGGAATTTTACGGGAACAAATCAAAATGGTTGCGATGAAACATCGAATGCGCCTTTAAGAGCCTTGCAAGTTAGAATTACAAATACCATTCGAGCCATCGATAAAAATCATTTAATTTTCATTGAAGGGAATTGTTGGGGAAATAATTACAACGGAATGTTTCTGCTTTGGGATGAAAATATGGCGTTGAGTTTTCATAAATATTGGAATCAAAATGACACAGCTTCGATACAAAAAATGTTGGATTACAGAACCCAATACAATGTTCCAATTTGGTTGGGAGAAAGTGGTGAAAATTCTAATGTTTGGTTCAAGGAAGCCATCTCTCTAATGGAGACAAATAATATTGGTTGGGCTTTTTGGCCAATGAAAAAAATTGAAAATTTAGCTGGAGTTACTTCGGTTACAAAAACTCCTGAATACGATCAATTGTTGAAATATTGGAATAATGAAAGAGCGAAGCCTACTGTAGATTTTGCCAAAAAAGGAGTAATGGATATCGCTGAAAACTTCAAAATGAAAAATCTTACCATCAGATATGATGTGATTGATGCGATGTTCAGGCAAGTTCAAACAACCGATACTAAGAAATACAAAAATCATTCTTTGCCAGGGAAAGTATTCGCAACAGAATATGATTTAGGACAAAACGGATATGCTTATTTGGATAAAGATGTCGCTAATTATGACGGGACAAAGTTTACTAAATGGAACAAAGGTGGAATGATGCGAAATGATGGAGTTGATATTGAGTCTTGCAATGATACAATGACAAATGGATTTCAGGTTGCTTTTATTGAAGATGGTGAATGGTTGCAATACACCGTTGAGGTGAAAGCTAAAACTACTTTTGATGTTGCTATTCGTTATGCGAGTGAGGCTTCAGGTGGAAAACTTTATTTAGAAGATGAAAACGGGAAAATCTCTGAAATAATAACAATTCCATCTTCAGGCGGAAAAGACAATTGGAAAACGGTGATTTTAAAAAATGTACTTTTAAAACAAGGAACGAATAAAGTTAAAATACATTTCGAAAAAGGAAATTTCAATTTGAACTTTTTGGAATTTAAAAAGGCAAAAAAATAAAAGCGTACAAGACTATAAACTCGTTTCATACTATTCTAAATAGCTAGTGAAACAACAAAGAAATTTGAAATGAAAAAAATAGGAACTACAGTTCTTTTATTGGTTTGTTTTATTGGGTTTTCCCAACAAAAAACAATTGACCAAAAAGTGAATGCTTTGCTAAAGCAAATGACACTCGAAGAGAAAATAGGACAGCTTAATCAATATACGGGAAACAATCAAGCGACTGGACCTATAACCATAAATCCAAATAAGGAAACCGAAATTAAAAAAGGTTTAATTGGTTCGATGTTGAATGTCTTAGGAACTAAATATACGCGACAGTATCAAGAATTAGCGATGCAATCTCGATTGAAAATCCCATTGTTATTTGGTCAGGATGTAGTGCATGGATACAAAACTACTTTTCCACTTCCTTTAGCAGAAGCTGCAAGTTGGGATTTAGAAGCGATGGAACTTTCAGCAAGAATTGCCGCTGTAGAAGCATCTGCAAGTGGAATTCACTGGGCGTTTGCACCCATGGTTGATATTTCTCGTGATCCGCGTTGGGGACGAGTAATGGAAGGTGCTGGAGAAGATACTTATTTAGGTTCAAGAATTGCTTACGCCAGAGTCAAAGGTTTTCAGGGTAATTTAGGCGATGTCAATTCGGTAATGGCTTGCGTGAAACATTTTGCTGCTTATGGAGCCGCTGTGGGCGGGAGAGATTATAACTCGGTTGATATGAGCGAAAGAATGCTTTGGGAAACGTATTTGCCTCCTTTCAAAGCAGCATTAGATGCAGGTGCCGCCACTTTTATGAATTCCTTTAATGATATTAACGGAATTCCGGCTACAGCAAATAAATACCTGCAAAGAGACATTCTTAAAGGAAAATGGAACTTTCAAGGTTTTGTAGTTTCTGATTGGGGTTCGATAGGAGAAATGGTCAATCACGGATATTCAAAAGACAATAAAGAAGCCGCGTTACAAGCCATAACTGCAGGAAGTGATATGGATATGGAAAGCAATGCGTATCGATACCATTTAGCGGAATTAGTTAAAGAAAATAAAGTGCCAATTGCCTTGATTGATGATGCCGTAAAAAGAATTTTGCGCAAAAAATTTGAATTAGGACTTTTTGATGATCCTTATAAATACTCGAATCCGGAGAGAGAACAAGCTGCATTAAACAATCCGGAGCACAGAAAAGCAGCAAGGGATATTGCGGCAAAAAGTATCGTGTTATTGAAGAATGAGAAAAACATTTTACCACTTTCCAAAAACACAAAAACAATCGCTTTTATTGGGCCTTTGGTTAAAGAACACAAGCAAAATATGGGTTTTTGGGCTGTAGAATTGCCAGAACTGGATTATGACAAACAAGTGGTTTCGCAATGGGAAGGTGTTCAAAATAAAGTAAGTAGTTCAACTAAACTGCTTTATGCCAAAGGGTGTGAAATTGAAGGGGATAACAAAGATGGTTTTGCGGAGGCAATTGCTGTTGCCAATCAAGCGGATGTTGTGATTTTGAGTATTGGTGAAAGAGCAGATATGAGTGGCGAAGCTAAAAGTCGCAGTAATATCCATTTGCCTGGAGTTCAGGAAGAACTGGTAAAAGCGATTCAAGCAACTGGGAAACCTGTTGTGGTTTTGATTAACGCGGGAAGACCGCTTGTTTTTAATTGGACTGCAGATAATGTCCCAGCAATTGCTTACACCTGGTGGTTAGGGAGTGAAGCAGGAAACGCCATTGCTGATGTTTTGTTTGGCGATTACAATCCTTCGGGGAAATTGCCAATGTCTTTTCCAAGGGAAGAAGGACAAATTCCTATTTATTACAATCATTTTAATACAGGAAGACCAGCTCCAAATGAAACGGCTTTCAATTATGTTTCTGCGTATACTGATTTAAAAAACAGTCCTAGATTTCATTTTGGCTTTGGATTGAGTTATACCACTTTCGAATATTCAGATTTGAAGTTATCCAAAAATAAAATCAAGAGTACGGAAAGTATCGCCGTTTCATTAAACGTAAAAAATTCTGGAAAAGTAGCTGGTGAAGATGTAGTTCAGTTGTATTTGAGAGACAAAGTTGGATCTGTGGTTCGACCAATAATTGAACTGAAAGATTTTCAAAAGATAAAACTGACTGCAGGTGAAACAAAAACTATCAAATTTATCATTGATAAAGAAAAATTATCTTTTTATAATGTTGCACTACAATGGATTGCTGAGCCAGGAGATTTTGATTTGATGATTGGTTCTTCTTCTTCAGATATTCGTTTGAAAACGACTTTTGAATTACTAAAATAAAAAAACTCAATCGACAGTATTTCTAAGAATACTATCGATTGAGTTCTAAAATAAAAAAAAAGTATTGACTCTACATCTATTGCCTAATGAACTTGTAGTTATGGTATTTAAATTAGGAAAATAGATTTGATACGAGAGAATTTAATCCAGATGTGCTCTATAGACGATATCCAATTAAATTCTTTTTCAATACTTTTTTAACAACAATTAATAACAATTTTTAATTTTGGTTGACAGCTTTCAAAATACCATCCAGATTTTCTTCTGTAAATTTCCCTCCAGATAATAAAAGGAATTTATTTATTGGCATATCGGCTAACATAGCTTCTAAAAATGAAGCTGCTTTTTTCTCATCTTCCGTTTCTGGTTTTTTATTTGCACCAGTGAAACTTTGAACTAGTTGTTCGTATATCGCTTGACTATTTGGAGAATTTTTAAACTCTTTAAATAGTGATTCACGTGTTAGTACTATTTTTGCAGCTTTTGTAGATTCAATAGTGATGGTTTGTTTTAAAGGTAAATCACGAGAGGAACTTCCAATAAGGATATCAAAGTTTCCTGATTTTATAGCCCAATCATGAGATTTTGAATTAAAATAAGCAAAGTCACGAGAAGTTAATTGAAATGTAACTGTTTTTTCTTCTCCGGCTAGCAATGCTACTTTTTCAAAGTGTTTTAGTTCGTTTTCGGGTCTTGCCACCTCGCTTTCTTGTTCATGAACATATAGCTGGACTACTTCTTTTCCCGCAATTTTACCTGTATTTTTCACTTTTACTGAAATGGTGATTGCATCAGAATCTTTAGCTGATGTAGTATTGGCTTTAATATCAGAATACGAAAAAGAGGTGTAACTCAAACCATATCCAAAAGGGAAGTTAGGTTCGATTTTCTTTTTGTCATAATAACGGTATCCAATAAAAATTCCTTCACCATAATTGGCATTTCCATCTTTTGAAGGGAAATCCATTGCAGTTGGAGTGTCTTCCAAGCGTGCAGGAAAGGTTTCAGATAATTTTCCAGAAGGATTTACTTTTCCAGTCAACACGTCAGCAATAGCACCACCACCGGCTTGGCCACCAAGATACGCTTCAACAATTGCAGCAACATCGTTTTTCCATGGCATAGAAACAGCAGCGCCATTCATCAATACCACTACAATGTTTTTGTTAACTTTTGCTACTTCTGAAATCAATTTGTTGTGACCTGCAGGCAAGTCCATGTTATTTCTGTCAAAACCTTCTGATTCATAACTGTCCGGTAAACCAGCAAAAACAATTACTAATTCTGAATTTTTTGCATTTTGAACAGCTTCAGCAATTTTAGCATCATCTGTTTCTCCAGCAGTATTATACCCTGTTGAAAAGGAAAATTGAGTTCCTTTTACCATTTTTTGTAATTCATTCAATGCATTTACAATTTGTGTAGGTCGCACTTGTGAGCTTCCTGCTCCTTGATAACGTGGGTTTTTTGCAAAATCACCAACAATAGCTATCTTTTTCACAGTTGATTGCAACGGTAAAATCGCATTGTCGTTTTTCAATAAAACAATGCATTCGCCACTTACTTGTCTGGCTAATTCATTATGTTTTACTTTATCTACAACAATTCCTTTTTTGTGGCTGTCTTTTGCTTTTAAAGTAATGACAAGTAAATCAGCTACAATTTCGTCTAGTCTGGCTTCCGCCAAAGTTCCTTTTTTTACTGCTTCAACAATTTTTTTATCATTAAATCCTCCGCTTGCAGGCATTTCTAAATGCAATCCGGCATCGACTCCTAAAGCTCTTTCATTTACTGCGCCCCAATCAGAAACCACAAAACCTTGTAAGCCCCATTTTTGCTTTAGCATTTGATTCAATAAATAGGAGTTTTCAGAAGCATATGTTCCGTTAAGTTTATTGTAAGAACACATTACTGTCCATGGTTGTGCTTCTTTTACGGCCATTTCAAAGGCTGGAAAATAGATTTCGTTCAAGGTACGTTCGTCAACATTAGAACTATTAGACATACGTTCTGCTTCTTGACTGTTTGCCGCAAAGTGTTTCATGGAAGTTCCTACGCCTTGACTTTGAACTCCATTTATAAAACCGATAGCAATTTTTCCGGCTAGAACTGGATCTTCAGAAAAATATTCGAAGTTTCTTCCTCCAAGAGGCGAACGCTTCATATTAACTCCGGGTCCTAACAATATTTGAACATCGTTTGCTTGAGATTCAACTCCTAAGGCTTCACCCATTTTTTGTGCCAATGCTGGATTCCAAGAAGAAGCAAGTGCAGATGCTGTTGGAAAGCAAGTGGAAGGAACACTATTAGTAAAATCAAATCCTTCTGCTTTACGTAAACCATGCGGTCCGTCCGTCATAAAAATAGAAGGAATTCCTAATCTGGTAATTGCTTTTGTAGACCAAGCTGTTTCACCAGAACACAAAGAAGCTTTTTCTTCTAAGGTCATTTGTGAAACTAATTTTTTTGCTTTAGCGCGGTAATCTATTACTTGGGCATACGATTGTGATGACAATGTAAGTCCAATAAGTAGTAAAATGATTTTTTTCATAGTCTTTAGTTTGGTTGTTTTTTGGTAACTATTTTAAATAACTAATCATATGTGTTATTTTGACGCAATGTACATCTTTTTTTGATTCACAAAACATTTACTGTAAAATTTCACAATTTTTTTTCATAAATGATTTTTTTTACTATTTTTTTATCTAAATGTGTTTTCTTGTCAAATGGATTTGTTTCTTTGCCGAAATATTTTTTTGTTTAAACCAAAAAGCAACGATGAGTTTTCAAAATTACACGCACTTTTATTTTCTTTAAAAAAATAAACTAAATTGCGTCTTTCAAAGGGTATATTAATTACTAGAATAAATCACATGTTAAAAACCATTTTAGATAACAAGGAAGACTATCAGCCGGGTTTATCGATAGATTGTGTGATTTTTGGATTTCATGACAATCAGCTTAAAGTGTTATTAATAAAAACAAAGTACAGTGATAAATGGGCTTTGCCAGGAGGTTTTGTATCTGTAAACGAGGGTATTGATGAGGCTGCTGTCACTGTTTTACATGGCAGAACAGGATTGAAAGGGATTTTTCTGAGGCAGTTTTCTACCTTTGGAGCAGCTAGAAGATGTAGTGTTGATGTTAGTAATGCTGTTCTGGATTTTTACGGAATACCTTTGGACGAGGGTAAATGGTATGCTAGCCGTTTTGTAACGGTTGGGTATTATGCATTAGTCGATTTTTTACAAACGGTTCCACAACCTGATGGGAAAAATGAAATCGTGGAGTGGATTGACCATAATGTGGTACCGGAATTGATTTTGGACCACAGACAAATACTAGATACGGCATTAGAAACCCTTCGCATGGAGTTAAATCTAATGCCGGTAGGCTATAATTTACTTCCTGAAAAATTTACTATTCCGGAATTACAAAAATTATATGAAACCATTCTAGGAAGAAAGTTAGACCGAAGAAATTTTTTACGTAAAATAACGGCAATAGGCATTTTAACAAAGTTGGACGAAAAGAAAAGTAATGTAGCCCATAAAGCTCCAAATTTATATAGTTTCGATAAAGAAAAATATGAAGAAGTTGTTAAGAATGGATTGACTCAAGGGTGGTAATCTTAAAAATGAACATAAAAAAACTCCATTAGAAATAATGGAGTTTTTGTGTATTGCTATTTTTTTTGTTGGGGTTAACTAATCTTTTTGTTTAACCTCCAACTTTTGAACTTGATCCTATTACAGGAGGGGGAAATATTTGACATAAAAAAAACTCCATTATTTCTAATGGAGTTTATTGCGGGCGATGAGGGGTTCGAACCCTCGACCACTTCCGATAGAATCGGAATGCTATGAGTCAGCTGAACTAATCTTTTTTTGAAATTAGTTCCTGAATTTTAATCCTGCTTTTCCAAGATTTGATTTGTAATTCTCTTTTTTGAGCTAATTCTTTTGTTTCGTGTTTTTCGATATAAACAACTTTCCAATCATTTACGTTGCCGGTAAAACCTTTGCTTTTTTGATTGTGTCGAATTATACGTTCTTCTAAATCAGAAGTGAAACCAATATAATATCTATTTTTAATTCCGCTAAAAAGGATGTAGGTAATGTGTTCCATAAACTATTAGACATAAAAAAACTCCATTATTTCTAATGGAGTTTTTTGTGGGCGATGAGGGGTTCGAACCCCCGACCACTTCCGATAGAATCGGAATGCTATGAGTCAGCTGAACTAATCTTTTTTTGAAATTAGTTCCTGAATTTTAATCCTGCTTTTCCAAGATTTGATTTGTAATTCTCTTTTTTGAGCTAATTCTTTTGTTTCGTGTTTTTCGATATAAACAACTTTCCAATCATTTACGTTGCCGGTAAAACCTTTGCTTTTTTGATTGTGTCGAATTATACGTTCTTCTAAATCAGAAGTGAAACCAATATAATATCTATTTTTAATTCCGCTAAAAAGGATGTAGGTAATGTGTTCCATAAACTATTAGACATAAAAAAAACTCCATTATTTCTAATGGAGTTTTTTGTGGGCGATGAGGGGTTCGAACCCCCGACCCCCTCGGTGTAAACGAGGTGCTCTGAACCAGCTGAGCTAATCGCCCTAGACAATTTGGTTACTTTCGTTTCCGTTATTGCGTGTGCAAATATACGCCACTTTTCTAGATTTGCAAGTAAAAACCAAAAAAATTATAAAATTTCTGCAACTACAAAGGTGCTTCCACCAATGTATATAAAATCAGATTTTGCTGCGTTTTTAATTGCTTTTTGATAAGCTTCTGGAACAGAATTATATACTTCGCCTTTTAAGTCGAAGCTAGCCGCTTTTTGTTTTAAAATTTGAACATCCAGGCCGCGAGGAATATTAGGTTTACAGAAGTAATAGATTGCTTTTTTAGGGAACAAAGGTAGGATTTCATCTAAATCTTTGTCATTTACAACTCCCAAAACAATATGTAAAGTATCAAAATCTTCTTTTTGTATTTGATTCAATACAATTTCCAGTCCGTTTTTATTGTGTGCCGTGTCGCAAATAACTTTTGGGAACTCATTCAATTGTTGCCATCTTCCCTGAAGTCCGGTGTTTTTTACCACGTTCAACAAACCAGATTTTGTATTTTCGAGAGTGATTTTAAATTCGCTCTGACTGTTTAAAACAGTGATAGTTTGTAATACCGTCTTTTTATTGTGTATTTGATAATCGCCAATTAAGTCAGAAGGAAAGGTTTCTAAAATCAAATCAGCAGCAAAATAGATATCCGAATTGCATTCTTTGGCTTTGGCCAAAAAAACAGGTTTTGTTTCAGGAGTGTATTCTCCTATTATTACAGGAATATTTGGCTTTATGATTCCAGCTTTTTCAAAAGCGATTGATTGAAGTGTGTTGCCTAAAAATTGCATGTGATCCAATCCTATATTGGTGATCACCGAAACTAATGGAGTGATGATATTGGTAGCATCTAATCTTCCGCCCATTCCCACTTCAATAACGGCGATGTCTACTTTTTCTTTGGCAAAATAATCGAAGGCTAAACCAACTGTCATTTCAAAAAAACTCATGTCATTGGATTCAAAAAAACTTTTGTGCTCATTGATAAAATCAGTGACAAATTCTTCAGATATATCCTTTCCGTTAATTTTTATGCGCTCCCGAAAATCCTTTAAATGGGGTGAAGTGTACAATCCAACTTTATATCCAGCCTCTTGAAGTATGGATGCTAACATGTGTGATGTCGAGCCTTTTCCGTTAGTTCCCGCAACATGAATGCACTTTAGTTTTTCTTGTGGATTATGAAGATGAGCTATGAGTAAATGCGTGTTGGTTAAATCTTTTTTATAGGCCGAAGCGCCCTGAAGTTGGTACATCGGGAGTTGATTAAACATCCAATTTATGGTTTCCTGATAGTTCATTTTTGTAATAAAATAGTAGTTGTTTAAAATATTTTTCGATTTTTTTAGTTTAATAGTACATCGAAAAGTATCTTTAGTGCAAAATTGAAATAATTTTTAGAATTAATGATTAAAATACAATAATATTATATGTTTAGTTTTATACAATTACAGGCCGACACCATTACCAACGCTGCTTCAAACGTAGTTATCGAAAAAATTGCTCCAAATACCGAAATATCCACTTTAGGATTCCTTTTAAAAGGTGGTGTTTGGCTTATTCCAATCGGGATTCTATTATTTTACACTTTCTATGTGATTATTGAACGTTATTTGTACATCAGTAAAGCATCAAAAATTGATGCACTTTTGATGCGCGATGTTCGGGATAACCTAAATTCAGGAAATCTTGATTTGGCTCGTTCCACTGCTGAAAGAAATAATACGGCTTCGGGTAATATTGTAAAAGAAGGTATTCTTGTTATTGGGCGACCTATTATTGAAATTGAATCCAATATGGATCGTGCTGCAGACATCGAAATAGGAGGGATGGAAAAGCATTTAGGTCATTTGGGACTTATTGCCGGTATCGCACCTACATTAGGATTTATTGGAACTATTTCTGGAGTTATTAAAATATTTTACAGCATTTCGGTAACTGAAAACATTAGTATCGGTAATATTTCTGGAGGATTATATGAGAAAATGATCAGTAGTGGTGCTGGATTAATCGTTGGTATTATTGCCTATAGCGGATACCATTTATTAAACGGCAAAATTGATAATTTTGCTTTAAAAATTCAAAAACAAATATTAGAATTTGTAAATATTATTCAAAGATCATAATATGTCTATAAAAAGAAAAAGAAGATTTCATGCCGAGGTCGCGACTTCTTCATTAAGTGATATTATGTTTTTCCTGTTGTTGTTTTTCTTGATTATTTCAACGTTGGCAAATCCAAATGTTATCAAGATGACGTTGCCAAAAGCACAGTCCAATGAGAAAACAAATAAGCAATACATTAGTTTATCTGTCACAGAAGATAAAAAATTCTATATCGACAAGCAACCTGTTTCATTTGAAGAACTCGAAACGACCTTGATGTCTAAAATGGATGCGACAAAGGACCAGACGGTTGTTGTGAGAATTCCATTCAATTTACAAGTGCAAGATTTAGTTGACGTACTGCAAATAGGAGTGAAGAACAATCTGAAGTTTGTGATTGCCACGAGTCCGAAATAAAAATGATTTCTAAAAAGAAAATTATAATATATTCGATAGGATTTTTAATCCTTGAAACTCTTTTTCTGGGATTATTTATTTATAATATGAAACCTGACCCTAGTGTTTCTATTGCCCTAGTTTTAATAATTCCATTCTTATTTATTTTAAACATAATAGTTGCAACTGTATTATATTTTTTTAAAAAGGAAATTGCAAAGTTATTTTTTGTAAACTCAATAATTTCTCCAATAATATTTTATGCTTTGTGGAGTTTGTGGTTTTTAGATTATCAAGAAAGAAATAATAAAGAGTATTATTTCAAAATTGAAAATAAAAATTTTGAAATTAGTTTGTCAAAAACATCAGATTATTTTTTGATTTCCGATTCCGAAAACATAGGTCGAGTTTATGGGGGGAAATATGAAACAAAATTTGATAGTATAATATTAGTGGACGGGAAAATAAAAATGGCAATTATAAATAACAAATTAATTGGTTTTCCAGAATCATCTAAAGAAATTAAACTGAGTGAAAATAAATAGAAAATGCCTCGATAATTGGAGGCATTTTTTTTATATAATTTAAGTTCCTGAGTAGCTTTTAATTCAAATTGAAGTTATAAACAATCTTCCCGACTTGCTTTTCCTGGGCATCGCTGCTGGCATCCCATCTCGTGTTCATCGCTGCGATTCGGGCTTGGTCTAATAAACATTTTGCTGTGTTTGTTGTTCCTTTTACTCCGGCAACTGCATTTATGGTTCTCCCGTTTCTGTCTACAGAAACTTCTACTACGACTTTTCCTTGTTCGTTACACGTATATTTTGGTGCTGGTTTGGATAATGCTTTTCTGTTTCCTAACGAATATCCAACTCCTCCGCCAGAACCACTTCCGGTTCCACCGCCGCTTCCGGAGCCATATCCGCTACCAGTTCCTATTCCGGTTCCAGTACCATTTCCTCCGCCTGTTCCTCCACCGGAACCACCTGTTCCATAATACCCGTTAGAACTCAAGCTTCCGTTAGATTTTCCTTTGTTTCCGGCTGCCTTGTCATCACCATCGCCACCTTTATTAGAACCTTTTAGAATGCTGGATAAAGCATCATTTGTATTGTTAGAAACTTTAGGTTTTACAACCACTGGTTTTGTTTCTTCTTTTACAACGACTGTTAGTTTTTTAGTTTTTTCTTTCGTCGGAATGACAACAGTTTCCTCGGTGCTGTTTTCCTGAGATAAAATAGCTTCCTCTGGAGTTGATTTTGCAGGAGTTTGTCTGGTTTGGTTTTTTATTTCCAAAACTTCGCTTTTATAATTCGCACCCGAACCTAAATCGCTGTCGCCAAAATTTACCGTAACGCCACCGCCACCTCCACCACCGGCAAGTTCATCCATGTTTGCAGGAGGCCAAAATCGAATGAAAAATAAAATTAACAACATTGTCGCATACAAAAGAATGGATAGTGCTAAGGATTTCTTTTGATCTGATGAAATGGTGGAACTCATTTGTATTTTAAATTTTAAAAAGTGTATTACTAAAAAACGTTGAAAAGTACTAAAAATTGTCAAGAGTAAAAAGCTACGGACAGAATATAAATAAGTTTGCTTTTATTTAAAACTAGAAATAAGAAAAGGGATTAAATAGATTTTAAATCTGCTTAATCCCAGTTCCGATAAATAGAAATAGTGCTATTTTATTTTAAGTAAGTTGTTTTAATGCGATTTCAAAAGCAGTAGCACTAATATTTGTTTTACTTGGGTTTAAAGCATGTGCTTTTTCAATTGCTTTTTTGATAATTTCTGAAGTGTCTTGGAAGATAGCTTCGTCTGTCATTTGAACTTTCTTTTCCATGAAGTAAGCAAAAACACGCGCCATACCACAATTAGAAATAAAGTCCGGAATTAAACTCACTTTATTATCTACATGTTCCATAATTGGACCAAAAAAGATTGCTGTGTCGGCAAAAGGAACATTTGCACCACAAGAAATTACTTCAAGACCGTTCGCGATTAAACTGTCGATTTGCGATTGAGTTACTAATCTGGAAGCGGCACATGGAGTGAATATTTCAGCACCAATGGTCCATATTTTTTGATTGATTTCTTCAAAAGGAATCATGTTTTCGGCAACTAGTTTGTTTCCGTCTTTTGCAAGAAATAAAGTTCTTATTTCTTCGAAAGAGAATCCTTCTTCGTTGATTAATCCACCATCTCTGTCGATAATACCAATTACTTTAGCACCCATTTCGGCTAAGTAAAAAGCAGCAGCTGAACCTACATTTCCAAAACCTTGTACAATTGCTTTCTTCCCTTTTACGTCTCCACCATAAATCGTGTAATAATTACGAACGGCTTCGGCAACTCCGTAACCGGTAATCATATCGGCAACAGTATATTTTCTGGAAACATCAGGTGAGAATTTTGGATTTTCAATCACTTTCACCACACCTTGACGCAATTGTCCAATTCTGTTGATTTTGTCTGCTTCGGTCGGCTTGAAATGACCGTTAAAAACACCTTCTTGTGGATGCCAAACACCACACTCCTCCGTCATTGGGATTACTTCGTGAATTTCATCTACGTTCAAATCACCGCCAGTTCCGTAATAACTTTTTAATAATGGAGAAACGGCTTTATACCAACGTTGCAAAACGCCTTTTTTTCTTGGATCGTTCGGATCAAAATTAATTCCAGATTTTGCTCCGCCAATAGCAGGTCCAGAAACTGAAAATTTCACTTCCATGGTTTTTGCCAAAGACAAAACTTCATTCATATCCAACCCTTTTCTCATTCGTGTTCCACCACCGGCAGCACCACCACGAAGCGAATTGATGACTGTCCATCCTTCGGCTTCTGTTTCAGCATCTTTCCAATGGAAAACTATCTCAGGTTCTTTATTTTCGAATTTCTTTAATAAATCTTTCATTTGTTGCGATATGTTTAATTTTGGCAAATATAAAAAATAGAATAATGTGAAATATGTATTTTTAATTTTATTTTGGAGAATAAATCATTCCAGAGCTGTGATTTGTTTTTGCACCCGTAACGCTGCTTAAAACATTGATTTCTCCACGTAATTTTAAAACGCCAAGTAATGCAAAAATCAATGCTTCTTTGAATTCCAATATTTTAGCTGACGGAATAATGAGTTTCATTCTAGGTACATGGTGCTGAATTCTCTCGATGAGAAAATCATTGTAAGCGCCACCGCCAGTTATAAAAAGGCTTCCGTTTTTATTGGGCAAAGCCAAAGCAATTTGTAAAGCCACGTGTTCCGTGAAAGTGTGGAGCTTGTCTTCAATGGGAATAGGATAGCTTTCGATTAGAGGCAAAATTGTTTCTTTTACAAATTCGAAACCCAACGATTTAGGATGTTTCTTTTGGTAAAAATCCAAAGCATTTAATTCCTGTAATAAATTTTCGTTACAAATTCCGGTTCTCGAGATACTGCCTTTGTCATCATAATCTAATCCCAATTGATTGGCGTAAAAATTCAAAACGGTATTTATAGGTGAAATATCAAAGGCGATTCGCTCTTTGTTTTTTTCGAAAGATACATTTGAAAAACCACCTAAATTCATGCAATAATCGTATTCAGAAAATAAAATCCGGTCGCCAATAGGAACCAAAGGTGCGCCTTGACCGCCAAGTTGTACGTCCTGAACCCTAAAATCACAAACTACGGTTTGATTTATTAAAGTAGCGATTTCGGGTAAATTACCAATTTGTAGTGTGAATCCGTTTTGGGGCTGATGCAGAATAGTATGGCCATGGGAACAAACGGCATCGAGATTTTGTATGTCGTATTTTTTGATAAAATCATAAATAATAACAGCCAATTGTTGCGTGTAGTCTTGATTTAATTTTTCGAGAGCAGCTTCAGAAAAACTAACAGCTATTTTCAATTTGTTTAACCAATCAATGCTATACGAAACGGTTTCTGATTCTAGGATTTGAAAGTCCCATTTGTTGTTTTTGACAGTAAAGACAATGTGTGCCAAATCGACTCCGTCCAGTGATGTTCCGGACATAACACCTATAATAGTATACTTTTCTTTAAACATTGGCTAAATTTACGAAATCGTTTGAAATCTGATATTTAATAATTACTTTTGAGCACAAATTTAAGAACATTTAATTTACAATAAAAATATGGATTTTAATCTAACCGAAGAACATTTAATGATTCAGCAAGCCGCTAAAGATTTTGCTGTAGCAGAATTATTACCGGGTGTTATTGAACGTGATGAACATTCAAAATTCCCAACGGAGCAAGTAAAAATGATGGCCGATTTAGGTTTTATGGGAATGATGGTAGATCCTAAATATGGTGGATCTGGTTTAGACAGTATTTCCTATGTTTTGGCAATGACGGAAATTGCAAAAGTTGATGCTTCTGCAGCTGTAATCATGTCTGTAAACAACTCTTTGGTTTGTGCAGGTCTTGAAAAATATTGCAATGAAGAGCAAAAAATGAAATACTTAGTGCCACTTGCAAAAGGAGAAGTGATTGGAGCATTTTGCTTGTCAGAGCCTGAAGCGGGAAGTGACGCTACATCTCAAAAAACAACAGCAATAGACAAAGGGGATCATTATTTATTAAATGGAACTAAAAACTGGATTACAAACGGATCAACCGCTTCAACGTACATTGTAATTGCTCAAACGGATATTGAAAAAGGACACAAAGGAATCAATGCTTTTATCGTTGAAAAAGGTTGGGCTGGATTTGATATTGGACCAAAGGAAAGAAAAATGGGAATTCGTGGAAGTGATACGCATTCTTTAATGTTTACTGATGTAAAAGTTCCTAAAGAAAATAGAATTGGTGTTGACGGATTTGGATTTGCTTTTGCTATGAATGTTTTAAATGGCGGAAGAATAGGTATAGCATCGCAAGCGTTAGGAATTGCGACAGGTGCTTATGAAATTGCACTAAAATATTCGCACGAGAGAAAAGCATTTGGAAAAGAAATTTTCAATCATCAAGCTATTGCTTTCAAACTGGCTGATATGTATGTGAAAGTTACTGCTGCAAAATTATTGGTAATGAAAGCGGCTTGCGAAAAAGATGAAGGTAAAGATATTGCGCATTCTGGTGCGATGGCAAAACTATACGCGTCAGAAATCGCTTTAGAAGTAGCCAATGAAGCTGTCCAAATTCACGGTGGAAATGGTTACGTCGCTGAATATCATGTGGAACGTATGATGCGCGACTCTAAAATCACACAAATTTATGAAGGAACTTCTGAAATTCAACGAATTGTGATTTCAAGAGGATTGGTTTCGTAAAGAGTACAAAATAGTTGTTTAAGCCCTTTCTAATTTCGGTTAGAAAGGGCTTTGTTTTTTTAATATATTTACGAAAATAATTTTATATGTACGAAGATTTAAAATATTGGTATTTACGCGATCACAAATTGTTTAGAACGTTGAGTTTTGGACAAATAAGACAATTGTGTATCATTACTGGTTTTAAAAAAGCAAATAAAGGCGAGATTATCTATTTTTCTTCTTCGGATTTGCCGAGAATTTTTTTGCTAAAAAAAGGAAATATAAAAATTGTTGCGGTCGATGAAGATGGGAATGAAACTATTAAAGATATTATTCAAAAAGGAGATTTATTTGGAGAGCTGACTTTGGAAGCGGATAGCTTTTCTAATGAATATGCAAAAGTACTTTCGGATGATGTGGCAATTTGTAGTTTTCTAATGTCGGATTTTGAAGATTTATTGTTAAGAAATCCAAGTTTGGCTTTATCCTACACAAAATTTGTAGGACTAAAAATGAAACGGATTAAGAACAGTTATTCTAATTTGATTTCCAAAGATGCAAAAACCAGATTATTTCAGTTCCTAAAAGATTGGGCTGAAAAAGAAGGTGAAAAAATAGATGATAAAGTGGTAATTGAAAATTATCTGACCCAAAATGATATTGCTCAAATTATTTGTACTTCAAGGCAAACTGCAACTCAATTGCTTAATGAAATGGAAGCAAACGGTACAATCATGTACAGTAGGAAAGAAATCATTATTACAGATATCCGTAAATTATAATTATTTTAGTGGAACTGTAATCTAGCCGACAAATCTAGTTGAAATTACACAATAGTTTTACAACATCAAAAAGTAATACTATGAAAAAAATAATTTGTCTGGCTTTATTAGCAATTGGACTATCTGTTCACGCTCAAAATGACTTACCAAAACAGGCAATAGAAATCGCTCCATTACTCATTGGGGAAAAAATTCCTAATGTAACTTTGAAATCTGTAGAAAATACAGATGTTGATTTAATGGAATTAATCAGTAATAAAAGAACAGTTTTGGTTTTTTATCGTGGTGGTTGGTGTCCGTATTGTAATGCACATTTAGCGGCATTGGGTGAAGCCGAAAAACAATTACTGGACTTAGGATATCAAATTATAGCAATAAGTCCGGATGCCCCAAAAAGCTTGAAAGTCACGGATGATAATGAAAAATTAAATTATTTATTACTGTCTGATAGTACAGGCGAGTTGTCTAAAGCTGTTGGAATTGCATTTCGGGCTCCAGAAAATTATAAGGCTACAATAGCTAAAGGTTCCGAAGGTGTGAATAGTTCTTTTTTGCCTGTTCCAGCGGTCTTTTTTTTAAATACAAATGCTGTAATTGAATTTGAACACATTGCCCCAAATTTCAAAAACAGAATTTCAAATGATTTATTGATTGCTGTTGCAAAATCTTTAAATAAATAATCATGAAAAAGCTACTGTTTGTTCTAAGTGTATTGTTTACTCTTTCTGGCTTTGCGCAAAAGTACAGCAAACAAATGACTCATTTTAATCTTGAAAAAAACGTGGCTATTCAAGGATATGACCCTGTGGCTTATTTTAAACAAGGAAAAGCAGTCAAAGGAAAAAAAGAAATAGCAGCATCGCATGAAGGTGTGGTTTATTATTTTTCGATGTCCGTAAATAAAGATTATTTCTTGAAGAATCCTTCAAAATTTGAACCGCAATTCGGCGGCTGGTGTGCTTTTGCTATGGGAGATTCTAATGAAAAAGTGTCTGTAAACCCAGAGACTTTCAAAATTAGTAATGGAAAATTGTATTTGTTTTACAATGCTTTCTTTAATAATACATTGAAAAGCTGGAACAAGAATGAATCTGGATTGATGATGAAGGCTGATACAAATTGGAATAAAATAGTTAAATAAAAAAATAGAAATCATGAAACTATCTCTGTTTTTCTGGTTGCTGAGACTTGTAGTAGCAGTAATTTTATTGCAAACACTGTACTTCAAATTTACGGCCAGTGAAGAGTCGGTTTATATTTTTTCTGCTCTTGGAATAGAACCTTATGGAAGAATTGGCATTGGAATTGCCGAGTTGATTACAGTGATTTTGATTTTAATACCAAGAACTTCATTATTTGGTGCTATAATGGGTTGCGGTGTGATGGTTGGTGCGATTTTTGCTCATCTGTTTGTGCTTGGGATTGAAGTTAAAAATGATGGTGGTACACTTTTTATTTTGGCACTAATTACCTTTCTTTGTTGTATTACTTTGATTTTTAAGGATAGAACTAAAGTGATGAATTTGTTGAATTAAAACTTAAATATGCTAATACCTTCTATTAATAATAGTTTAAACGAACTAATTGATTTGCTAAATCAATTGTCTCAAAAAGAATATTCAAATTCTTGTGCGGAATTAAGTAATGCAACTATTGGGGAGCATACAAGGCATATTATTGAAATGTTTCAGTGCTTAGAAAATCAATATGATTTAGGCATTATGAATTATGATAAAAGAGAAAGAAATATTCGTATTCAAACGGATACTGATTTTGCTATTGAAAACATCGTCTTGATTCAACAAAATTTAGATAAAAAAAATAAAAATATCGAGTTGTTGCAAATTATTGATGGAGAGGAAATTAGAATTGAAAGTAATTATTTCAGAGAATTACTGTATAATCTAGAACATTGTATTCATCATCAGGCGCTTATAAAAGTAGCTATTTTGCAATGTGAAACAGTAACAATTGATCCTAATTTTGGTGTTGCTCGATCTACCATAGAATATAGAAATCAATGTGCACAGTAAGTTTTGTCGCAACAAATGATAAAATTATCATTACTTCAAATCGGGATGAAAAAACAGTAAGACCGAGTGCAATACCACCAAGAAGTTATACTGTAAACGGGAAAAATCTTATTTTCCCAAAAGATCCAAAAGCAGGAGGGACTTGGTTTGTGGCTAATGCAGACGGAACAATTTTAGTGCTGTTAAATGGTGCCGACGAAAAACATGAAGTACAGCTTCCGTATCGAAAAAGCCGTGGCTTGATTGTTTTAGATATGATCAGCAGCTTATCGCCAAAGGATTTCTGGAGCGAAATTGACTTGGAAAACATAGAACCTTTTACGTTAGTTTTATTCCAAGATAACGCTCTTTTCCAATTGCGCTGGAACGGAATAGAAAGGCAAACAACTCCTTTGGATATTCATCAAAATCATATTTGGTCTTCATCGACTTTGTATTCCTCATCGATTCGTGAAAAGCGTGCCGAATGGTTTCATAATTTTATGGATGGAAATTCTGAAATTTCCGAATCACAAATGCACGATTTTCATCGCTACACCGAAGAAGAAAATGATGAAAACGGTTTAGTTATCAATAGAAATAACGAGATGAAAACGTTGAGCATCACACAATCGGTTATTGAAAAAAATAAAGTAGCTATATTGCATTACGATTTGATTGCGCAACAGGATTTTTCGACCTCATTTATCACCGTTTAAACAACTTAATTTGAAACTATTTTTTCATAAAATTACCCATTGGGAATATTGGCCTTTCCAGATTGTTTATATTCCAATTTATTTTCTTTGGTCGTATTATTCCATCAAGGCAAAATCTATTTTTTTCTTCAATGCCTCTAATCCAACTATAAAAAATGGCGGTTTTATGATGGAGTCCAAAAAAGAAATCTACAATTTGATTCCACAACAGTATTACCCAAAAACAGAATTAATAAAAGAAGGAGCCACTCTTGAAGATGTTTTAAATGTCATTGAAGCAGCAAAAATAAAATATCCTTTGATTGCAAAACCAGATATTGGACTGCGAGGTTCTGGGGTCAAAAAAATTAACACAGTTCAAGATTTAAAAGAATATGCTGAAAAAGCAAATTTCGATTATGTAGTGCAGGATTTAATTCCGTACGAGAATGAAGTTGGAATTTTCTATGTGCGTTATCCTCATGTAAAAGTGGGCAGAATTACAGGAATAGTTTCCAAAGAATTTTTGATTATTACCGGAAACGGATTCTCTACCGTAGAAGAATTAATTAAAGAAAATCCTCGGTACGAACTGCAATTAAAGGTTTTGAAACAGGAATACGGAAAAAAACTACTCGATATTCTTCCAAAAGGGGAAAAATTGAATTTGGTACCTTATGGGAATCATGCACGAGGTGCAAAATTCATTGATGGAAGTCATTGGATAACACCAAAATTAACACAAACCATTAACGAAATGTGTCTCCAAATTCCAGGTTTCTACTTTGGTAGATTGGATGTGATGTACAATACAATTGAAGAATTAGAACAAGGATTACATTTTTCAGTTGTGGAACTGAATGGTGCTGCAAGTGAGCCCACACACATTTATGACCCAAAACATTCTTTGTTTTTTGCATGGAAAGAACTTGCGCGTCACATTACGTATATGTATGAAATAAGTGTGGCAAACCATAAAAATGGCGCTCCATATTTACTGCATAAAGATGGGATGAAGGAATACAGAATGCATTTGGAACAAAGCAATAGAATTGTAAATTTCTAAAATTATGAAGGCATTAAAAAACATTTTTGTTGGTTTTTTAGTGAGCTTTATCGGTTCGATACCCTTGGGATATTTGAATGTAGTAGGTTTTGAAATTTATTCAAAACTAGGAATGAACAGTTTGATTCTCTTTTTATTGGGGGTTATTTTTGTGGAGATGTTTGTGATTTATTTCACCTTAATTTTTGCAAAGCAATTGGTCAATAGTAAAAAACTTATGAAAATTATTGATTTTTTTGCCGTTTTCTTTCTGTTGATTTTAGGGTATTCTTTTTATGCTAATTCCAATCAAACAGTTGAAGAACAAGGGATTTTAGAGAAATATGCAATGTACTCTCCTTTCCTTATCGGCGTGTTTTTAAATTGCATTAATTTTCTTCAATTGCCGTTTTGGACCGGTTGGAATCTTTATTTGATGAATGGGAATTATATTTCCATTGTAAAAAAGCTAAAACTGTATTATGTTTCAGGGACTTTGATAGGTACATTTTTTGGGATGTTAACTTTGGTTTTGGTGTTAAACACCTTATCTAAAAACACAACTAGTTTTTCTAAATATGTAATGCCCGTAATAATTCCGTCATTTTTTGTGATTTTAGCTTTTGTTCAAATGGTTAAAGTGTACAAGAAATATTATCGAAATAAAGCCATATTATAAAATAGAAACCTCAATATTATGAAAATAGCATTCCTATCTCTTTCTTTGGTTTTCTTCGGTTGTTTGTCAACACAAGTTATCATTGCCCAATCAGCTAGTGAGGCGCAATTAAAAACAGTTGATATTGAATATAAAGTGAAAGAAAATAATGTTGCCGAAATATTGAAATATTTAGCTTCGGATGAACTGGAAGGACGGGAAACCGGAAAAGCAGGAATGGTAAAAGCTGCTGATTATTTAGAACAAATTTTCAGGGATAATAATGTGAAGCCGTATTTCAAATCGTATCGCGATACGCTATCAACGTTTAAGGGAACTGCTTTCAATATCGTCGGTGTTGTTGAAGGAAACGATCCAGTTCTAAAGAATGAATTTATAATTCTAAGCGCTCATTACGATCATATTGGATTAGATAAAAAAGGGGTGAATGGAGATTTCATTAATAATGGAGCCAATGATGATGCCTCAGGAACAACTGCAGTTGCTGAAATGGCAAAATATTTCAGTATTGCTAAAAACAATAAACGCAGTATTCTTTTTGTGTTTTTTGCAGGTGAAGAAAAAGGCTTGTTAGGTTCTAAACATTTAGCCAAAAAACTGAAAGCACAAGATTTTAAATTGTACACTCAATTTAATATTGAAATGATTGGTGTGCCAATGAAGGGAGAATATCTAGCTTATATTACTGGTTTTGATAAATCCAATATGGCGGGTAAAATAAATGAATACACTGGAAAAAATACGATTGGTTTTCTTCCAAAGGAAGCCGAATATAAATTATTTTACAGATCGGACAACTTCTCTTTTTATGATGTTTTCAAAGTGCCTTGTCAATCTGTGAGTACATTTGATTTTGAAAATTTTGAATTCTACCATCATGTTTCTGATGATTTCAAAGCGATGGATATTCCGCATATGACTTCTTTTATTCAGGAATTATTACCTGCTGTAACGCAAATGGCAAACACGCCAACGCAAGAAATTATAATGTTTAAATAGTTAAGAAACAGCTTGATTCATCTCGTACGCTAAAATAAAGTATTCATTATTGTTGAATTGAAAATCCCCAATAATGGTCCATTTTAGTTTTTCGGTATGCGCTTTTGTAGACGGGATATTGACTTTGTTGATAAAAGTCAAAGCCAATGGATATTTATGGAGCATGTGTTTTCTCATGAACTCAAAAAGTGGGATTATCAATCCCTTTCCACGATATTCCTTGTGAATGCAAATAGGACCGTATTGAAAACTATTGGTAGTGGTGATGTCAAAATCTAAGAAAGTTAGTTCCGGAAACAAGGAACTCATATAGTCGAAAATAGGCCACTGTTTGAAAAAATCCCAACTTCCCGCAAAGATATAAGCAATGATTTTATTATTGTCTTTGGCAATAAATAAGTTGTTTTCATTGATGACTTCGGTTAGTTGCTCAATAGTAAATGGTGTAGTAACAAACCCCGAAGTTTTTTCTTTTTCGGATAAATTAGCTACAAGATACAATTCCTGTAATGCCAATACGCCATCAATATCACTTATTTTTGCAGTTTCAAATTGTATGCTATCTGTCATTTTTCTTAAAATCTAATGTTAATTTGGTTTGTCAAAAATAAGTAAAATTTTAGGAATCTTTAATTTTTATTACAGCAAGAATCCTTTGCGTAAAGCATTAGTTTTTTATCGTTTTTGTTTATTTTTGCTCTATGAAAAATATCATCATCACAGGAACGAGTAGGGGAATAGGATTTGAGTTGGCATTGCAATTTGCTAATGCGGGACACCAAGTGTTAGCCATTTCCAGAAAAATTCCTCAAGCTTTATTGGGTAACGAAAATATTACCTGCCTTTCAGTTGATTTATCCACTGAATCTGAATTAGTGAAAGTAAGCGATTTCCTTTCCAAGTCTTGGAAACAAATAGACGCAGTCATTCATAACGCAGGAAGTTTATTGCTAAAACCTTTTTCAGAAACCACTCAGGAAGATTTTGAAAATATCTATAAAGTCAATGTTTTTGGAGTTGCTAATTTGACTCGAATTTGCCTGCCTTATTTACAAAAAGGAAGCCACGTAGTAACAATAAGTTCTATGGGCGGAATTCAGGGAAGTTTAAAGTTTGCAGGATTGGCTGCATATAGCTCGAGTAAAGGTGCAGTTATTACTTTGTCTGAATTGTTAGCTGAAGAATATAAAGAGCGTGGGATTTCTTTCAATGTTTTAGCTTTGGGTTCCGTTCAAACAGAAATGCTGGCAGAGGCTTTTCCAGGCTATCAAGCACCTATATCAGCGGGCGAAATGGCAAACTATATTTATGATTTTACTTTGACTGGAAATAAATACTTCAATGGTAAAGTACTGCAAGTTTCTTCTACGAATCCTTAATTCATAATTACTTTGAGCGAAACCTTAGCCAGATACATTCCAGAGCATGCGGTAAAACCCGTTTTCGAACTTATTGTTGCCAATCAAGTGCATCTTAAGATTGTAAACGAGCGTCAGACGCGTCATGGTGATTATCGAAAAGGGTTGAATGGAAAGCATGAAATCACGGTAAATTCAAATCTGAATAAATATAAGTTCTTGATTACCTTGATTCATGAAATCTCGCATTTAGTGGCGTTTGAGAAATTTGGAAGAAACATTAAACCTCATGGTAACGAGTGGAAATATTCTTTTCAACGGTTGATGATTCCTTACATTCGACCAGAAATTTTCCCGAATCACTTGTTGCCTTTATTAGCGAGGCATTTCAAAAACCCCACAGCCAGCAGCGATACTGATGCTACTTTGGCATTAGCCTTGAAACAATTTGATCAGCAAAATGATAAGAATTATGTTTTTGAAATTCCGTATGGCAGTGTTTTTCGAATACAAAACGGAAAGATTTTCAAGAAAATAGCGATAAGAACCAAGCGTTTTGAATGCCTCGAAATGAGTTCTGGAAAGACTTATTTATTCAATCCTAATGCTGAGGTAGAATTGTTGAAATCAAGTTAGCCTTCTATTCTTTTAAATATGCTTCTCTTACTTTTTTGAACAAATTTGAAGAATAAACAAAGGCAACGACAGCTTCGTTATCAGTTCTGAAAATTTCTTCTTTGGTTCCTTCCCAAGCTTTTAAACCATCTTTTAAGAATAGAATTTTTTCTCCTATTTCCATCACAGAGTTCATATCGTGCGTATTTATAACCGTTGTGATATTGTATTCTTCGGTGATTTCTTTGATAAGATTATCAATTAAAATAGCTGTATTTGGATCTAAACCAGAGTTTGGCTCATCGCAAAACAGGTATTTTGGATTGTTTACAATCGCGCGTGCAATCGCTACCCTTTTTTGCATTCCTCCTGAAATTTCTGAAGGTAGTTTTTTATGGGCTTCAGTTAGGTTGACTCTTTTTAATACAAAGTCTACGCGCTCCTGAATTTTTGAATTATTGTCTTTGGTAAACATTTTCAACGGGAAGCCTACGTTTTCGGCAACTGTCATGGAATCAAACAAGGCACTTCCTTGAAAAACCATTCCTATTTCAGTACGTAGATCTCTTTTTTCATCTGGATCAAGCTCAGAATATATTCTTCCGTCAAATGAAATGGTTCCGGATTCTGGAGTGTGTATTCCTAAAAGACTTTTAAGTAGAACAGTTTTTCCAGATCCACTTTGTCCAATAATTAAATTCGTTTTTCCTGTTTCAAAAATAGTGGAAACGCCTTTAAGGATTTTGATACCGCCAAATGATTTTTCTATGTTTTTTACTTCTATCATGAGCCAAGTAACAATTGAGTTAATATGTAATTAAAAGTAATTATGGTAACTGATGTCCAAACAAAGGATACAGTACTAGCGCGTCCTACTTCGAGTGCGCCACCTTTCATATAATATCCGTGGAATGAAGGTATAGTTGCTAATAACATAGCAAAAATTAAAGTTTTAAGAAAAGCATAAACGATATGAAACGGAATAAAATCCAATTGTGCGCCATTTATAAATTCATCGCTGGAAGTAAATCCACCATAAACTCCAGCCATCCAGCCACCCAAAATACCTAGAAACATACTGATTCCAATAACAAAAGGATAAAGAAGTAAGGCAATTATTTTTGGGAAAACCAAATAGTTTAGTGAGTTTACTCCCATCACTTCCAAGGCATCAATTTGTTCTGTTACTCTCATTGTTCCAATACTTGACGTGATAAAAGAACCCATTTTCCCTGCCATAATCACCGAGATGAACGTAGGGGCAAATTCTAAAATTACAGATTGTCTCGTAGCAAACCCAATAAGGTATTTTGGAATTAATGGATTAGTCAAGTTTAATGCAGTTTGTATGGCAACAACACCTCCAACAAAGAAAGAAATGAATGCTACAATACCAAGGGAGCCAATAATTAAATCGTCTATTTCCTTAAAAATCAGATTTTTCATCACAGACCACTTTGTCTGTTTGTTGAAAATTTCTTTGAGCATTAAGAAGTATCTTCCTATTTGCGTTATATATCGAATGAGCATCATAGTTTTGTGATTATGGGCTAAATTACAAAAATAGTTATGAGTTATAAGTTATGCGTTCGTTGTTTTCGTTAGAAAATTTTTTCTTTCATTTTCTTCAAACGATACTTGCGAATGAATTTAGCTTGTTCTGCGGTTACTAATAATGGTGTTTTAGCTGCTTTTGCTTTCCAAAAACCTTTGATGTAATCTAAAAAGAGTAACGGTTTCTTTTTCATCATCGCCAGTTTTGCCGAAGCTATGCAAGTGATTAAAAATCCGTAGCCCAAAGTATAAAACGCTTCTCCTTGTTTATAACGGGCCGTTTTATTGTAATTAGCTCCAGTTGGTTTTAAATGCTTCACGATTAAGGAAGCATCGGTAACGACTTTCCAACCGTAAAATTTTGACAATAATTCATCAACAGTATCCCAACCCATAGCCGGTTTTAAATTTCCTATTTGTTGGAAGCATGCTTTTCTATAGGCTTTAAACGCACCACGAATATGATCTTTATCGGTTAGATTTTCCAGAATCCATTCGCCATTTTTTTCAATGTAGGCAAATCCGCCAGCCATTCCTATTGTTGCATCTTTTTCGAGAATGTTTAAGATAGTTTCGAAATAGTTGTTGGGTAGAATTAAGTCGGCATCCAGTTTTACTATAACGTCATACTCATCGTCCAATGTTTCGAATCCTTTATGAAAAGCCTGTATAACTTTACTTCCCGGTAAATGTATGGCACTTGAAGTTTTGTTTACCAAAGAGATAAAAGGATTTTCTTTGGCGTAAGCCGTAACGATTTCGGCAGTTTTATCAGTAGAATTATCATTGACAATCACTACTTTTTTGGGTAAAACAGTTTGAGAAATCAAAGAATCTAAAGTTAAAGCGATGAAAGCTTCTTCGTTATGAGCCGGAATAACAATATAATAATTCATTATTTTATTTTTTCGGCGTAAACAACATAATATCGGTTGGTGAACTTTCTTAATAATGGGCGAAGGCCAAATTTCTTTACTGGATTTGTCCATTTTTCACGGTCTATTATTTTCCAGCCTGTTTTTTCCAAAAGCCAGTCTAATTGCCAATCTTCAAATTCATGATAATGTCTGTCCCACATATCGGTTTTGCTTCGATAAGCTGGTGAAAACCACAAACGCATTGGGATAGATATAAAAAGTTTGTCCGATTTTATTTCGTTTAAAATCGTGTAAGGATTTAGTAAATGTTCAAAGATTTCGAAAGCGGTTACTACATCTTTTTTTTCTGTTGAAAATACGGATTGGTCTTTGTCTAAGTCCTCTCCTGTTGTATTTGTAACTGCAAATCCTTCGGATTTCATGATTTTAGAGAAAGGATTTTCTACACCTAAATCCAATATCGTCTCTGAAGTTGAGACGTGTTTTTTTAGAAATTCTAAAGTATGTTTGAATCTTTTATTGGGAAACGTTTTTTCGTACATGTTTTGTTGATTTTGCCACTAGGGCACCAAGGCACAAATATAGTAATAAATGTGTTTTTGGGCGTTGTTTTTTAGCCCGGATGGGAATGAAAATCCCGGAGCTTCAAAATGTAGTTTTTCAAGGTGCAAAAAGCGACAGAATGAAGCTTTCTTGCACCTTAGAAAAACAAGTTTTGTGGTGAGGAATTGTAGTGTACAGCCGGATTTGCTCCTGATTGTTGTGTTGCTCGAATGATTAATATCTGTAAACAAATGCGTTGATGTTCATTCCTGCTCCCACGGATGCAAAGAGAAGAACATCTCCTTTTTGTATGGATTGGTTTTCTATTTGTCCGCGAATTAACAGATCAAAAAGAGTAGGTACGGTGGCTACGCTGCTATTTCCCAATTCATGGATACTCATGGGCATGATGTCTTTTGGGACGGGTCTGTCGTGTAATTTGTAAAAACGTTGAATTATGGCTTCATCCATTTTTTCATTGGCTTGATGGATAAGAATCTTTTTTACATCATCAATACCTAATCCACTTTTGTCCAGGCAACTTTTCATTGCTGCAGGAACTTGGTTTAATGCAAATTCATAAATCTTGCGCCCATACATTTTTATGTAACGAATGTCTGGATCTAAATCTGGGTTGTATGATTTTCCAAAAAACAAGTAATTAGCTTCATCATTAGCATAAGTTGCACTTTCATAAGCTAGCATTCCAGTTTCGTCATCAGAAGCTTCAATGATAGAAGCGCCAGCACCATCCGAATAAATCATGGAGTCTCTGTCATGCGCATCAACTACTCTCGAGAGCGTTTCAGCTCCAATTACTAGACATCGTTTTGCCATGCCGGATTTTATAAATGCATTGGCTTGAAGTACGCCTTCAATCCAGCCCGGGCATCCAAAAAGGATATCGTAAGCAACGCATTTTGGGTTTTTTATTTGTAATTTATTTTTAACACGTGTGGCTAAACTTGGAATCATATCGGATTGAGTTGTTCCAGATTTTACATCACCAAAATTATGAGCAAAGATGATATAGTCAATCGTTTCCGGATCAATTCCTGCATTTTCTATTGCTTTTTGAGAAGCAAAAAAAGCTAAATCAGAAGAAGTGTATTGGTCTTCGGCATAACGTCTGTGTTCTATACCGGTAATTCCTTTAAATTTATTAATGACTACTTCATTAGGGTATCCAAAAGCTGTACCGTCTTCATTCAAAAAAACATGTTCACTAAAGTCAGTATTGCTTACTTTTTTCTCAGGAATATAACTTCCTATTCCAGTTATTTTTATTTTCATCGGGTTGTTTTTCCAAAAATTCAGGCTAATTTAATGATAAATAAATTAGTACACTCACAAAATTTACTATGCACGCATATAATTATGAAATAATAATTTATTGGCAAAAATATTAATTATTTTATTACGAATCGTAAAAAAAGATGCGATATTTATATCGAAATTGTTGCAAATGATAAAATTGATATTTCGAGTAATTCTAATTCATATTTTATTTGGGTTTAAATATTATTATATGATTGTTTCTAAGCTATGACTTTTTTATGAAAACATTAATTAGAAATTATAATTAGATTAAGTACACAAAAATAAAAAAGAGCCACTAACAAGTGGCTCATAAGGGAACTATTTAATGTTTATTTTTTCTAAATGTATATTTATTTCTTTTAGTTTTTTATCATATTCCAGTAATAAAACATTTCCAACTTTTGCTGGTAAAACTCGAAAATCAGTATTGTTATTATCGCTTTTTAAATAAATTTTATCTTCGGATAGTTGTCCATTATCACAAATTATGGTTTTAAAAGCGCTTTTATTTTTTTCTCCTTTTAATCTTTCATAATCTATGAAACAAGCGTAGAAGCGATCATTTGTTTTATCTAGTTGGGTGTATTCATAATCAAATGCTCCATAGGCTTTTAATGCGTGTGCGTTTAATTGAGGGCTGCCAAAATCAGATAAACTTGGAGCTCTTGATTTTCCTTTTTCAAATTCTTGAATGCCTGTAAGTTTAAAATCAGAGTTGAACTTAAAAACTACAGAATTTGTAATTGTAAGTTGTGTGACACTTGCGCCACCGCCACCACCGCCTAATATGGATAATGTAGTTAGTGCTATACCTCCAGCGCTTGCGGTTCTTTTATAGAATTCTCCAATGGCATAATACTCATTGTTTTTTGTTCTTGCAATATTATGGAAATAGATGTATCCTTTGTCTTCAATGTAATTTCCGCTAACTTTTGCAATTTTAGCAACATCTTCTTTCCAGCTAGTGAAATTTTCTTTTAAAGTTTTTCCTGATAAATCAACAACTTCCGTAAACAGACCTAAACTTTTATCATCAATGATATTATCACCTTCTTTAAAATATTCCCCCATTAAAACAACATTATTGTCTTTGTCAAGGAATGCATTATTAATTAATCTGGGTTTACTGTTTTTGCTATATTCTTTTTCATAGAGTAAAACACCTGTATTTACATCAATAATTTTTGTCTTTAAAGTGAGTTTTCTTGATAAAAGACCTGGTTTTGATGTTTCTAAAGCAACAATTACTTTATCATTTACTTCAATAGGATTTATTGCCAACATTTCTTTTGAATCATCGGGAGAATTATATTCCCATGATTTTCCACCATCAGTTGGGTAGTATTTTAAAGAGTATCCTATTTTCTTATTGTCTTCAAATTTGTTGAAAATGAATCCTTTATTTTCAACAGGAAATATAATATTGAAATCACCTGTTTGTTGCATGTATTGGATATAACGGATTTCTTTGCTTTCTAAAGGAATGTCAATAGTTGGTAATTGGTTTACTTTTTTATCATAGCTTAATAGGCTTATTTTCTTTTCTTTAAAATTAGCCATTGCAAACATTATTCCTTGATTGTTAAAGCTACTTTTCATCAAAAAAGTATTTTTATTGTCAATGTATGTTTTCTTAGCAACTTCCACTAGATTTTTATCTAAAACTTGAATTGCAAACTCACGGTCACCTTTTTTTAGTTTATCTAATTCATAGAAAAAATAATAACCATCAACATCTTTCTCTTTGTTTAGGATAGCTCCTGAATTCTTTACTTTAAAAGTATTGACTTCGTTAATTTTTTTTTCTTGTGCAAATGTCAAATTTGCCACAAAGGAGATTAAAAGTAAAGTACTGATTCTTTTCATAATTGGTTTGTATTTGATTTGTATTAATTTTTATTTAAAATCTTGAAAAAAGTATAAGCATCTTGAAATTCAGTATCGTCTTTGGATATTAATTCATTTTTTTGACAAAAATAATAACCAATTTTCCTTAGGTCTTTTAGCTCAAGATTGTTTAAAAATAACCGTATTTCATTAATGTATTTTTCTTCGGAAAAAGAGTTTACCGGACCTACATATTTTCCGAAGACATGTTTTTCTTTTAAAACGTATACTTTTTTTAATAAGTAAGCGACATAACTATTAAAGGCTTTTTTATCCAATTCATTTTTTTTATGAAGAGATAATAATTGGTATAAGGCAAAGTCTAATTTAGAGTCGTCAAAAAAGATTTTAATGCTATTTTCAGATGTTTTTTTTTGGACTAATTCTATTTCGTTTTTAGTTGTATTTGTGGTGGTGATAGTATAATTGTGAATTAGGTTTTCTATACGAAGTGGAATGTTAGGATGTGTTTTTAAGGAATCTTTGTCAAGTTCTAAATCATTTACACTTTCAGTAGTGTCAAACATTCTGTCTTCTTTTTCAATCCATACTTCTTTAAATGGATATTCTTCAAATGTGAAATTTTGTTTTAAATCGGTTAGATTATTAAAAAGTATACCGTCAGTCATATCCAGTTTTTTTAGAATATTTATTGAAGCCTGTTTGTTGTATTTTGTATTATTAAACATAGTGAAACCAAGTGAGTCAGCTTGGGTCTCTGCACTTCTGCTTCGTTTCATGAAATTAAATTTCAAATCCTTTAATAATAAAGTTACAGCTGACCTTCGACCATATTTTTTATTGGAGGCGGTATTTAGTTGTTGTTTGACGTCCTTAGAGTTGAATGTTTCTAGATATTCTTCGAGAGCTTTGTCATTATGTTTTAAGATATAATGTGCTAATTCATGACAGATGATAAAAGCCATTTCATCATTATTTTCAATAAGTGAGAATAGGCCTAAATTAATAGAGAATATTCCGTTCCCATAACAGGCAGCATTAGGAATGAGTGATTTGTTAATCAGGAAATAAAAATTTTTCGAATCAATTTTGGGATTTGAATGGTATACTTCGGTAAGTATTTTTTGAAGAAATCCATTAATGGTTTTGTCAAAAATAAATGTGCTGTCCTCTACATCTTTTAAAAAAGATACTTTTCTCTCTAAAAGTATTTCTTTCGCTTTCTTTCGTTGATTAGTGCCGAACTCGTTTATTTTAGTATTAGTTATTTTAGTAAGGTAATTTTCCAGCGAATCAATGCTGTTAGGGGAATAACTAAATCCATAATTTTGGGCTTGGCATGTTCCAAAGTACGATAGTAATAGAAATAATAAGAGTTTTGTTTTCAAAATATACTTGTAAGAATTGTTTTGCTAATACAAGTATAATAAAAATGCCTCGATATATCGAGGCATTTTTGTTTTTTTTAAAATTAATTCAAAAATTAATTTTCCATGTACGCTTCAATTGGCGCGCAAGAACAAACTAAATTTCTATCGCCATACGCTTCATCTGCTCTACGAACGGTAGGCCAGAATTTATTTTCGGCAATGTACTCTAATGGAAATGCTGCTGCTTCACGAGTGTATGGGAAATTCCAATTATCAGTGGTTACCATCATCAAAGTATGTGGAGCATTTTTTAGTACATTATTTGGATTGTCTAAAGTAGCGGCTTCAATTTCTTTTCTGATCGCAATCATAGCATCACAAAAACGATCTAACTCCTCTAAGTTTTCACTTTCGGTCGGTTCAATCATTAAAGTTCCAGCAACTGGAAACGAAACGGTAGGAGCATGAAAACCATAATCCATCAAACGTTTTGCAATATCAGTTACTTCAATTCCTTTTTCTTTAAATGGACGGCATTCCAAAATCATTTCGTGTGCCGCACGACCCATTTCTCCAGAATACAACGTATCATAGTGACCGTTTAATTTCTCTTTAATATAGTTCGCATTTAAAATTGCATATTCAGTAGATTGTTTCAAACCTTCACCGCCAAGCATACAGATATAACCATACGATATCAAACAAACCAATGCGGAACCCCAAGGTGCGGCAGAAATAGCTGTAATAGCATTTTCTCCACCTGTTGGAATTACTGGATTTGTAGGTAAAAATGGCACAAGTTGTGATGCAACACATATTGGTCCTACACCAGGTCCTCCGCCACCGTGAGGAATAGCGAATGTTTTGTGTAAGTTTAAGTGACAAACATCAGCTCCAATAGTTGCAGGATTTGTTAATCCAACTTGAGCATTCATGTTAGCACCATCCATATATACTTGTCCGCCGTTATCGTGGATCAATTGTGTGATTTCTTTGATTGCGCTTTCAAAAACACCATGAGTTGATGGATAGGTAACCATCAAACAAGAAAGATTGTCTTTATGAAGAATTGCTTTTTCGCGTAAATCCTCAACGTCAATATTTCCGTTTTCCAATGTTTTAGTAACCACAACTTTCATTCCTGCCATAGCTGCCGAAGCAGGATTTGTTCCGTGAGCCGAAGATGGAATTAAAGCAATATTTCTATGGTGATCTCCTCTAGATTGGTGGTACGCACGAATAACCATTAATCCGGCATACTCCCCTTGAGCACCTGAATTAGGTTGTAATGTTGTTCCTGCAAAACCAGTAATAACATTTAATTGTTGTTCTAATTTAGCCAACATTTCTTGGTATCCTTGCGCTTGGTCTAATGGAGCAAACGGGTGAATATTATTCCATTGTGCCATACTTAGGGGCAACATTTCTGAAGCTGCATTTAGTTTCATGGTACAAGAACCCAATGAAATCATGGAGTGATTTAATGCCAAATCTTTTCTTTCCAACATTTTGATGTAACGCATCAAAGCGGTTTCTGAATGGTGCTTGTTGAAAACATCATGTTGTAAGAACGATGATGTTCTGTTTATCGTTTCCGGGAAATGATTCGTTTCTGATAAACCTTCAATTGTAGTTGCTTGAGTACCTTTTGCGGAAGCGAAAACGGTTACAATTTTATTTAAATCGGCAATACTTGTTGTTTCGTTTAATGAAATTGAAACGGTATTCTCATCGATGTAGTAAAAGTTAATTTCGTTTTGTTCTGCAATCACTTTTACTTTTTGGGCATCAGCTTTAACAACAATAGTGTCAAAGAAAGCAGTATTGGTTTGTTGTAAGCCTAATTTTTCTAATTCATTTGCCAATGTTGCTGCAGATGCATGGACCTTGTCAGCGATATATTGCAATCCTTTTGGACCATGATAAACGGCATACATTCCTGCCATAACGGACAATAGAACTTGTGCAGTACAAATATTTGAAGTTGCTTTGTCACGTTTAATGTGTTGCTCACGTGTTTGTAATGCCATACGCAAAGCACGATTACCGTCAGTATCAACAGTTACACCAATGATTCTTCCTGGCATACTTCTTTTGTATTCTTCTTTTGTAGCAAAAAAAGCGGCGTGTGGGCCACCGTAACCTAACGGAATTCCGAAACGTTGTGTAGTTCCAAGAACTACTGCAGCACCCATTTCTCCCGGAGGAGTCAGTTTTGCTAAACTTAAAATATCTGCAGCAACGGCTACTTTTATTTCGTTTACAGCTGCTTTAGCGATGAAAGCGGTATAATCATGAACTTGTCCAAATTTTCCAGGATATTGAAGGATTGCTCCAAAATAGTCTGATGAAAAATCGAATGTTTCATGGTTTCCTATTACTAATTCAACCCCAATTGGTGTAGAACGTGTTTGTAAAACCGATAAAGTTTGTGGTAATATTTCCTCAGAAACGAAGAATTTATTGATGTTGTTTTTCTTTTGGTCACGTGAACGAACGTCAAAAAGTAACGCCATTGCTTCAGCTGCTGCAGTTCCTTCATCTAATAATGAGGCATTAGCGATTTCCATCCCTGTTAATTCGATAACCATGGTTTGGAAATTCAAAATTGCTTCTAAACGTCCTTGAGCAATCTCGGCTTGATACGGTGTGTAAGCAGTGTACCATCCTGGGTTTTCAAATACATTTCTTTGGATTACTGCTGGGATAATTGCAGCATTGTACCCTAAACCAATGTACGATTGAAAAACTTTATTTTTATTCCCTAATTTCTGGATGTGATTTGCAAACTCATATTCAGTCATTGCAGGTTCCAAGTCCAAATCAGATTTTAAACGAATATCACTTGGGATAGTTTCATGGATCAATTGGTCAAGTGTTGCTGCCCCAATTGTCTTCAACATATGTTCTAGATCATTTTCTCTTGGGCCAATGTGTCTTAATGCAAAAGCGTCTGTTTTCATTATATAAAATGGGTTGTGTGTTTCTTGTTTTAAAAGATTGTAAAAATAAATATTAATCTGCTATTAAAAGACTTTTTTAACTTGATTTTCTGTGAATTTTTCAACTAAAAGCCATTCTTGTTAACACTTTGATTAATTTTGTCTAATGAAGTTTTTGAAACTAATATTCGATTTTTATATTAATAGTAGCATTCACGTGGGTTTGTCTTGTTATGCCTTGGTGAGAATGACGCAACATATGTTCCACATTCCAGTGGATGAACAAGTTGCTAACTTTGCTTTTTTTGGAACAGTTGTAGGATATAATTTTGTAAAATATGATGCGCTGGCCAGAGTTCAAAGATTACAAATGCGCAAGGAGTTAAAAACGATTGCTTTATTTAGTTTTTTTGCTCTTTTTTTGGTCGGATATTATTTTTTTCAACTCCAAAGGACAACTCAAATAGTTGCAGTAGTTTTCTTGAGTATTACATTATTGTATACGCTTTCCTTTTTTCCAAATAAGAAGAATGCCAGGAATTGGGCTGGTGTTAAAATTTATATTGTAGCATTGTGTTGGGTAGGAGTTACGTTGGTTTTGCCGATTTTTAATGCGAATGTCCCAATTACTTCAGACTTTTACTTAAAATGCATACAGCGCTTTATCTTAATTTTTGTGTTGATTCTCATTTTTGAGATTATTGATTTGGCGAAAGACGATCCACATTTAAAAACTGTGCCGCAACAAATAGGAGTGAAACGCACTAAAATAGTAGGGTTGTTGCTTTTACTTCCGTTTTATTTTTTGGAAATATTTAAAAGTAATTTTAACCAAAATCAATTGATTATCAACATGATTTTAGTGATTGTCATTTCTTTTTTTATCCTTTTGGCCAATGAAAAACGGGTAAAATATTATACTTCTTTTTGGGTAGAGAGTGTGCCGATTGTTTGGTGGTTATTGCTTCTCATTTTCTGATAAAGCTTTCAGTGTTTTATTTCTTTCGAGAATAAAATTAATCATGTGATTTTTCAAAAACAAGAAATCAAATAATTCTCCAAAAAAACCATATGGTACTTCGTAATATATTTTGTCTTTCATAACGGTTAATCCGTTTTTTTCGTAAAAAATATGTTCATGACGAAAGGATTTGAATTTCCCTTCCTCCATTTCATCCACAAAATAATCATACAGGTTCATCGCTGTTATTCTACTTTTGTGGGTCAGGTAAAAACCAAAATGTTTCCCGCGCCAAGTAACCGTTTCATTGTAATTGATCAATCCGGAACTAACGCCGTCAATCGCGATTTCGTTTGTACGACTGGCAGATTCTTGGTGTACATCGATGTCCCTGGAAATGTCAAAAACTGTTTGTATGGATGCGTTTATTTTAGTCCAAATTTTTATTATGGTCATTAAAGTTTTATTTTTCGTTTGTCTTCAATAGTGATTTTAGAGCCAACGGCCAGAAATACGGAGGTTGGTTTTAAGTCCTTTATAAAAGCAAATTCTTTTCCATAAACTCCTTCAAAATCAATAATAGATTCGTTGTTGGTTACTTCATATTGTTTCCATCTGGGATGGGTAACTTGGTATTCAAAAGTTTCGTTTTCGTTGATTTTGGTATAGCCAAAATAATGCTCCGTGATAAACTCAGCTTCAGAATCAGGTTCAATTGCAATAGGGTTTGTATGGGTTTCTACCTGGATGGCATTCCAATTGTTATTCGCTTTCCATTGATATATAAATTCTCGGGAGTGTTCATTTACTTTCAAAATATGTTTCATGGGCAAAGTACGGTAATGCTCATTGTAAAAGGTATTGGCGACAAATGAAATTGCATATTTTGGAACGATTTCGCTGATAAAAACTGCACCTCTTTTCCATACACCTTTTTCAAAACGTCTCACGTAAAACCGAAGATTCACCTCTTCGAAATCAGAATGAAACGGTATTTTCATTCCCAAAACACGAACATTTTCAAATAGGAATCCAATAAAACTAACATAACATTTGCCGTTCCAGAAATCTATTTCCGTTCCTGCAGGAACATACTTTTGCAGAATTTCAGGATTGACCACATAATTAATCATTACTAAATTGTTCCATTCGGCTTTTAAAAAACTCATTTTTTGTTAGTTTTAATTTTTTCGAGGTATATAAAATGGTATTAAAAAACCCAAAGTCTGTTACTTCGGGTTTCCAAAAATTATGTTTCTAAACCAATCCCGCTCTTCTTAATAGCGCTTCCGGTTTTGGTTCTTGTCCTCTAAAGCGTTTGTACAAAATCATCGGATGTTCTGTTCCACCTTTAGAAAGGACGTTGTCTTTAAATTTCGTAGCCACTTCTTTATTGAAAATACCTTTTTCCTGAAAATATTCAAAAGCATCAGCATCCAGAACTTCGGCCCATTTATAACTGTAATAACCTGAAGAATAGCCGCCTTGAAAAATATGGGAGAAAGAGGTGCTCATCGCATTTTCTTTTACTTCAGGATACAATTGTGTGGCTGCAAACTGTTCGGTTTCAAAAGCTTTGATGTCTTTGATATTCGAAGGGTCTTGTGCGTGCCATCCCATATCCAATAATCCAAAACTCAATTGACGCATCGTTGCTATCCCTTCTTGGAAACTCGCACTTTCTTTGATTTTATGGACTAATTCCATCGGAATCATTTCGCCAGTTTGATAATGGTACGCAAACAAAGCCAAAGCTTCTGGTTCGTAACACCAGTTTTCTAAAATCTGGCTTGGTAATTCCACAAAATCCCAATATACACTTGTTCCGGATAAACTTGGGTATGTCGTGTTTGCCAACATTCCGTGCAATGCATGACCAAATTCATGAAACAAAGTCGTTACTTCGTTGAAAGTTAATAATGATGGTTTTGTTTCGGTTGGTTTCGTGAAATTGCACACAATTGAAATATGCGGTCTTTCGTTACTTCCCTTTTTGATGTATTGGGATTTAAAAGACGTCATCCAAGCACCGTTGCGTTTGCCTTTTCTTGGAAAAAAATCAGCATAAAAAACAGCAACCAGTTGGTCTTCTTCATCTTTTACTGCGTATGTTTTTACTTCTTCGTGGTATTTATCCACGTCAAAAATTTCTTCGAAAGTAATTCCAAATAATTTTTGCGCTACTGCAAAAGCACCGTCGAGAACTTTTTCTAATTGAAAATACGGTTTTAATATTTCATCGTCCAAATTGAATAATTGCTGCTTCAATTTTTCGGAATAATAGGCGCCATCCCATTTCTCGAGTTGCTCGATTCCGTGTTGCTCTTTTGCGAAAGCAGTCAATTGTGCAAATTCTTTCAAAGCAGCCGGTTTGGCTTTTTCTAGTAAATCATTCGAAAATGTTTTTACTTTCTCCGGGCTTTCAGCCATGCGTTCTTCAAGCACAAAATGAGCATGAGTAGCATAACCTAAAACTTGAGCTCGGTCAAAACGCAATTTTGCAATTTTCAGTACGATTTCCTGATTGTCAAATTCGTTGTTTTGAAAACCTTTGGCACCAAAAGCAATTGCCATTTTCTTGCGTAATTCTCGATTGTCAGCATACGTTACAAATGGGACATAGCTTGGATAATCCAAAGTAAAAATCCAACCTTCCTTTTCTTGGCTTTTAGCCAACGAGCGAGCTGCTTCGATAGTTCCTTCGGGTAAACCGGCTAAATCGGATTCATTGGTAATATGCAATTGATAAGCTTGTGTTTCGGCCAAAACATTTTCGCCAAACTGCAAACTCAATTTCGATAATTCTTTGTCGATTTCTCGCAATTGATTTTTTTTGTCTTCCGGCAAATTGGCTCCGTTTCTGGAAAAGCTTTTGTATTTTTTATCCAAAAGTGTGGTTTGCTCCGGATTGAGATTCAGTTTTTCTCGTTGCTCATACACCGTTTTTACTCGAGCGAATAAATCCGGATTAAGACGAACATCGTTTCCGAATTCAGAAAGTAAAGGTGAAACTTCCTGAGCGATTTTCTGAATTTCATCATTAGTTTCTGCTGAATTCAAGTTGAAAAAGATACTTGAAATTCTGTCCAAAACATCGCCGCTGAACGCTAATGCTTCAATCGTGTTTTCGAAAGTTGGTTTTAAAGGATTTCGTACAATAGCATCGATTTCGGCTTTTGCCAATTCGATTCCTTTTTGAAAAGCAGGAAGAAAATCTTCGTTTTTAATTTTCGAAAAAGGCGCAGTATTGTACTTTGTATTGAAATGGTGTGTTAGGATGCTCATTTGTATTTTGTAATAAAAATAATTCGATGTTTTAAGAAATCAAAGGTACGGATTTAATAAAAAAAATGGGGTTGTCGAGGGAATTGATTTGGATCAAAATAGTGGATTCAAAAGTGTTATTTAAATGTTATTTATTTCGTTTGGCAGTAATAAAGCCTTAAATTGTAAAAAAATGATTGGTTTTATAAAAGACGAATCAGAAAAAATATAATAAATTAAAAGAAAAGATGAATTATCAAATTACAATAAATAGAGCGAATACTGTTGATGAGGTTGAAGAATATTGGACAAGTGAAGATTATATAAAGCTATTGGAAAAATTCGATTATCCGGATGCTGCAGATGCAGATGCTGCCAGTTTAAGAGAATTGTTGTTCATGGCAATTTCTGATTTTGAAGCCAGAGATGCTGCTGTAATTGTACTGGAATACAAATTATCACAAGATTTGAACGAAGGTCAGATTCAGCAAATTTCAAATGATATGTTTTTGGACAAAGTATGTGAGGAATATCCGGAAATAGGATTGCACTCGACTTTGTTTCATATTAATCAATTGCTTTTCAAAGCGTACAACGGTACTTTTCCTAATGCTAAAGCGACGATTATCGAATGTAGTTTGGCGCCAGCAGAAGGTGAAAATGAAAATGAATTGACTAAAGAAAGTATTTTAAAATTATTAAACAATGGATTATCTGGTAGTAATTTGATCAAAAGATTATTTGAGAGCCAAATGACTCAAAACGCGCCTTTCCCAGAAGCCGAAGATATTTTATGGGATGTTAAGACTACGGATAATGTGAATTATACGATTATGACTTCAGAATATTGGTTAAGCAAGGACGATATCATTGCATCAGAATTTGAAGGAATTCTTGAAATTGTAGTTAATGCTGAATAACTGTTTCAAGAACTAAATAAATAAAAAAAACTCCATTATGGAGCTTTTTTTATTTTTTTAGACTTTCAGCAGCTATGTTAACCGCTTCTTTCAATCCTGTTTTGTATTTAATGATTTTTTCCATCACGCTTTTGTTGTGACTTCCTATAATTTGAGCGGCAAGAATTCCTGCATTTTTTGCACCGTTTAATGCTACAGTTGCTACGGGAACTCCACCTGGCATTTGTAAAATGGATAAAACACTATCCCAACCATCGATTGAATTGCTTGATTTTATAGGTACGCCAATTACAGGAAGTGGAGACATAGAAGCTACCATTCCTGGCAAATGCGCTGCTCCGCCAGCACCTGCTATTACTACCGAAATTCCACGAGTGTGAGCATTGTTGCTGAAATCAAATAATTTTTCGGGAGTTCTGTGTGCTGATACAATATCGACTTCTATTTCTATATCGAATGCTTTTAAAATGTCTATTGCTTCTTGCATTACTGGCATATCAGAAATGCTTCCCATGATTACGGCTACTTTCATTATTTTTTATTTTATTTCTGAGAGCATCTCCCAAATGTTTATTTTGAATTCTTTTTGAATGGCTCTTAAATAAGAAATTTGTTTGATATCGTCTTCAATTAATATTTTAAAGAAATCTTCAGCAGGAACACCATATACTAAAAGTTCTTTAGCTTTTCTTTGAATGTATTTTTTTCTTTCATCGGCTAAAATGATATCATCAAGCTTTAGTAATTTAATCAAGTTAATTGCTTCGTTATCATTTAAATCTGAAACGCAATAATCACCACTATCATAAACGATTCTATCTTCAAAATCAATTGCCGTTGGATTCAAAATAGGTTGGTAGTTTTCCCATTTAGATGATTTCTCTATATTCCATTGGTGTTTTACTAAAAACCAATTTGAATAAGAATCGTCAGTAGTTCCTTTCAGAATTGGATTAAAATGCTCAATGTCACGTGCATCAGCTCTTCCTAAATATTCTTCTGTATAAACGCAAAATCCCTTTTGCTCTTTATATAAAATCTTCGAAATTTTTAAATTATTGTTTGAATTTCCTTCTATATAATTCAAATTGGTTTTAATTACTTCTGAATCATCGTGTTTTAGAACTCTCCTCATATCAGAAATTATAAATGTCACCGAGCTTAACAGCTTCTAATAGTAATTCCTTTTTTCTTTTAGGATCGTTTTCGTTTGCCACTGCCTGTTTCAGATTAATATACTTTTGATAGGCTTCCTCACCGTGTTTGTTATAATAGTTTACTTTAAAATCATTTTTCAACATATCATTTGGGTCATCACCTATAGGAGAACTTCCTCTTCTTACGGCTACTTTTCCTTCTTCATTAAAATAAAGAATGAAACGTTCGTCTGGCTCAAATGATGCCGCTATAAATGGCGAATGTGTGGCTACAATAAATTGCGCATTGGGTGCGAGATTTTTATAGTACTCCATCAAATCCATTTGCATATCAGGATATAAGGAACGTTCTGGTTCATCAATTAAAATGATAGCATCTTTAGTGTCGAGTTTAAATAAAGGTAAAAATGAAAGTAATAAACCCTTTGTTCCTGTACTGGTATTTTGGATTGGAATTATTTCGTCATTTTTTTTATTTTTAATAGGAATTGAATATTCGGTATTAATTAAATCAACTTCTAAGTTTAATTTTTCTAAAATTGGATTGAATTTTTCGGCAAAAGCTTCTAATTTATTTGGGTTTTCTTTTTGCCATTTTTGATATTCTGTATTCAGTTTCGTTTGGTCAGCAAGTAATCCTTTATGGATTAGTTCAGACATTTTTTGATAGTGGTTTTTGCGATAGCTTAAAATTTCACTTAAAAGAGATAGCCATATTTTTATATCAACTTCATCATTAAATATAGTAAGAGGTTCATTTTCATTGTTTTTTTTATCACGTATACTTGATAAAGAAAGAGTTGCGTTTTTGGAATATTTTTCGAATAAATCAATAGGATTTTTTGTAAATATATCAATGTTTTTATCAGAGATTAAATTAGCCTTAAAGTATAAAATGGGTTTTTTATCATTTTTAGTTAGTAAGCTATCTTGTCTCTCAGAGATTTTGCCTAGCTTGTGTTCAACATCGTTAACTTTTAATTGATTTGATGATAAATCAATCTCTTTGTTTTCAAATTCAAAAAGAATGTTTCCATCTAATTTTTCAATTTTTTTTGAAAATAAAAATATGTCTTGGTAAAAAACAATATTTTGAATAGCAAAGCATTGCTCATAAATCAACTCCAATAAACCAGTTTTTCCAGTTGCACTTTGTCCAATAAAGCATATTTTATCTAACGATTGACCTTTACGTTCACCACTAAGATACTTGAAATCAAAAGTTAGATTTTCTAAATGTCTATATTGGTCTATATGTAATTTTGAAATTTTCATTTATTGAATTTTTACAAATTTAATTAAAAATGCATTTATAGTTGACTGAAAATCGAATACTGATTATAGGCTACTTATTACTCTAATTGTATTTTTAACATTTTCAGCTATTCTTCGAGCTTCATTGATGTCTGGATTTACTATCGTTACATGTCCCATTTTTCTAAAAGGACGTGTCTGTTTTTTTCCATAAATGTGAGGTGTAACTCCGTTCCAACCTAATATTTTTTCAATATTTTCATACACCACATCACCAGAATAGCCTTCTTCACCTGAAAGATTTACCATAATTCCAGCAACTTTACTATCTGTATTTCCTAAAGGCAAATTAAGAATTGCTCGCAAATGATTTTCAAATTGCGACGTATAACTGGCTTCAATGGAATAATGACCTGAATTGTGTGGGCGAGGAGCAACTTCGTTTACAAGGATTTCATCATCTTCAGTTTGAAACATTTCAACGGCTAATAAACCAACATGATTGAACTTTTCGGAAACATTCAATGCTATTGCTCTTGCTTTTTCAGCTACTTTATCATCAATACGAGCCGGACAAATGACATATTCCACTTGATTGGCTTCGGGATGAAATTCCATTTCTACCACTGGATACGTTTTTATTTCGCCTGATGGATTGCGGCAAACGATAACAGCCAATTCATTTTTGAACGGAACCATTTCTTCAGCAATACATTCTACATTGGCTAAATTGTCTAAATCTGAAATTTGTCGAATCACTTTTACTCCATTTCCATCATAACCAAATTCCGTACATTTCCATACAAACGGTAGTTTTATTTTAGAATCAAGAATGTCAATAATTAGACTTTTTAGATTCTCAAATCGTTTGTAATTTGCAGTTGGAATAGCATGTTGCGTGTAGAAATCTTTCTGTATTCCTTTGTTTTGAATCAGTTTCAATGTTTTTGGCGAAGGATATACTTTCAATCCTTCTTCC
Source organism: Flavobacterium pasteuri (assembly GCF_048286615.1). Classification (NCBI taxonomy): domain Bacteria; kingdom Pseudomonadati; phylum Bacteroidota; class Flavobacteriia; order Flavobacteriales; family Flavobacteriaceae; genus Flavobacterium; species Flavobacterium pasteuri. The sequence goes on from NZ_JBLVPN010000004.1 coordinate 79,671, forward strand.
TCTAGTTTTACTAAAGCTTCAAGATTTACCAATTCAATTTCGAAAGTTAAAACATCAACTTTTTTACCAAAGTTATACACTGTTTCAAAATCCATTAAATCACCTTTAAAGAATTTATTACAGGCTATCTTGCATGGTGCTTCATCACTTGGATCAAGAACATAAGTTTGTATGTCGAATTTTCGGGTGTCAAACAATAGCATTTTGCCCAGTTGTCCGCCACCGAGAATGCCTAATTTGAAATCAGAAGAAAAATAATTCATGGTGTAGTTGTATGTTTATGCAAAGATACTTTATAATGATTGAATCCGAAAATGCTATTTTATTTTCTTCAAAATTTCTCGCGCTACCGCTTTATAGGCGGCCGAATGATTTGCATAATTTTGTACAAGAATAATTTTTAATTCTGGATGAATCCAATCAAAATGCTTTCCTAATAGGTGTAGGGTTCGAATACAATAGCATTTTGAGGCTACTTTAGTATCCCTTATTAACCAGTCAAAGCAGTTTTCTGTGATTTTTTGCAGGTGATTTTCTGAAAGTTGTATTTCTTTGTTTTTGAAATGAGAAATCACCAAAAGCTGACAAATTTTTGCCATTGGTCGAATCGCACTTTCGTCTTTTAGTTTCCCAATGTTTTCGCAATAAAAATCCAGGTACGTTTGCAACCATTTTAACTTTTCATAAGATACGAATTCTAAAATCCAACAGGCTTTATGTGAGTTTTTATCAGAAACAGTAAAACAAATTGTAATTAATTCGTCAAGAAAATTCGGATTCTCTAAAATATGGTATGCTATTTTTAGTCGGGTTTCTCTGTAAGCTTTAAGGGAATCTAGGTTTTTTTGTAATTCAGTAGGCATCTCTCTTATATTTTGATTTAAAAATACAAATTTAGGATCAAGTATCAATTGTCAAATCCGAATTCTGTATCTTTGCCCATTATTTTAAACACGAAAATAATGATACAACTTCACGATAAACAATTTGTTCCGTTTATTTCTGCCAAAGAAATTGATTTTGCCATCGCTAAAATGGTTGCGCAAGTAGAAGCTGATTTTGCTGATGAAACGCCAGTATTTGTAGGGGTGTTAAATGGAGCTTTTATGGTTGTTTCTGATTTTATGAAACAATATAAAAAACCATGTGAAGTGTCTTTTATCAAAATGGCATCATACGAAGGTACTTCTTCTACTAACGAAGTGAAACAATTAATAGGTATAAATCAGGATTTGACTGGACGTTCTGTTGTCATAATCGAAGATATAGTTGACACCGGAAATACATTAGTAGAACTGAAAGAATTATTCAAAAAGCAAAATGTAAAACATTTTAAAATAGCAACACTTTTTTTTAAACCAGAAGCGTATACAAAAGACATTAAAATAGATTATATTGGAATTAGAATTCCAAATAAATTTATTGTAGGTTTTGGCTTAGACTACGATGGATTAGGAAGAAATTTACCCGAAGTATATAAACTAAAAGAATAACGACACAACAACATGACTAACATTGTTTTATTTGGAAAACCAGGAGCTGGTAAAGGAACTCAAGCAGAGTTTTTGAAAGAAAAATACAAATTAACACATATATCAACTGGAGATGTATTTCGTTTTAATTTAAAAAACGATACAGAACTAGGCAAACAAGCAAGAGTATTTATGGATGCTGGAGATTTAGTTCCAGATGAATTGACTACAAAAATGCTGATTGATGAGGTAAATAAACACCCGGACACTAATGGGATTTTGTTTGATGGATATCCAAGAACAATTTCACAAGCCGAAGCTTTAGACGCATTTCTTACCTCAATTGGTTCAAATGTTGCTGCAACAATTGCGCTCGAAGCCGATGATGAGATTCTGGTAAAACGTCTCTTGGAAAGAGGGAAAACAAGTGGTAGAATTGATGATCAAGATGAAGAAAAAATCAGAAATCGCTACCAGGAATACAATGAAAAAACAGCGCCTTTGATGAGTTATTACGAGGAGCAAGGGAAATTTTTCGCCGTAAATGGAATTGGTTCTATTGCAGAAATTACCGAAAGAGTAAGTAACGTTATTGACAATTTATAGGAGCAATTCCAGCTGTACGTTACAAGTCCTCGCTAAAAATAACATTTTTCTAAGTCATAAAAGGAGCTTCCTTTGGTCGCTCTTTTAGGACAAGAAAAATAGTTTTTTTACCTCCGGGCTTTTCACTTCCATCTGGGCTACACTATTACGCATACAAAAAACCGATTTCAAAAAATTAGAAATCATATTTTAAGATATAAACGAATCAATTAAGAAATTGGAAATAGTAATAATATTTTTTCTAATACTGCTAAATGGGGTTTTCTCGATGTCGGAAATCGCATTGATTTCAGCACGAAAAAATAGACTAGAAACTGCAGCGAAAAAAGGAAATAAGAGCGCTAAAATCGCTTTAGATTTGGCAAATTCACCTAATAAGTTTTTATCAACCGTGCAAATAGGAATTACCTTGATAGGAATTCTTACCGGTATCTATAGTGGAGACAAAATAACAAAAGATGTTGAAACTTTTATAAAAGGATTTGAAGCTTTGGTACCTTACGCGCATCCTGTTGCTGTAGGTATAGTTGTTGTTACTTTGACTTTTTTCTCTCTTGTTCTAGGGGAATTATTACCAAAAAGAATTGGACTAAACCACCCGGAAGCAATTGCAAAAGCCGTTGCGTTACCGATGAAAATAGTTTCAATTGTGACTGCGCCATTTATTTGGTTGTTAACGCATTCTACTGATTTTTTATTGGATATTTTACAAATAAAGCCTACCGCTGACGGTAAAGTAACCGAAGAGGAAATAAAAGCGATAATTAAAGAAGGAACTGAAGGTGGTGAAGTTCAGGAAATAGAACAAGATATTGTGGAGCGCGTTTTCCATATTGGAGACAGAAAAATAAATTCATTGATGACTCACAGGAAGTCAGTAGTTTTTTTACCTTTTCATTCTGATAAAGAGCAGGTTAAGGAATTTATGCTCAAAGAATTGCATTCTATTTATCCAGTTTATGGTGAGAACTATGACGATATAGTTGGAGTCGTTAACCTGAAAAATATTTTCGCCCATTTTGAAAATGAAAACTTCAATTTGTCAGCTATCATGACCGAAGCACCTTTCATGATGGAACAAACGACGGCTTATGTCGCTTTAGAAAATTTTAAAAAGTCAGGAATACATTATGCTTTTGTGTCCGATGAATATGGTGTTTTTCAGGGAGTAATTACTTTGAATGATATTTTGGAAGCATTGGTTGGTGATGCTTCTGATTTTTATAAAGATGATTTTCAGTTGATTGAAAGAGAAGACGGAAGCTGGTTGGTTGATGGGCATTATTCGTTGCATGATTTCTTGACCTACTTTGAATTAGATGAATTAATCAATGATTATGAAGTAACCACAGTGAGTGGATTAATAATGACTGAACTCTCTCATATTCCTAAACAAGGGGAGAAATTAGTTTGGCAAAAATTTGAGCTAGAAGTTATCGATATGGATGGTGTGAAGATTGATAAAGTGATGGTAAAGGCATTAAAAAATTAAATAGCTTAGGATTAAATTGCTCAAAATGAGTACTAAATATTAAAGCTGAACATTGAATATTAGAAAAAATGACTGAAGGGAATTTTGTAGATTACGTTAAAATATATGTTTCATCCGGTAAAGGAGGAAAAGGATCTACGCATTTGCATAGAGAAAAGTTTATTGAAAAAGGTGGGCCAGATGGAGGAGATGGAGGTCGTGGAGGACATGTTTATCTTGTAGGAAACAAAGGTCTTTGGACATTATTTCACCTTAAATTTGCACGTCACATCAAAGCTGGTAATGGTGGAGATGGTAGTGGTGACAGAAGTACAGGTGCTGATGGAGATGATAAATTCATTGAAGTTCCATTAGGAACGGTTGTAAAAGATAAAGAAACTGGAGAAATATTATTTGAAATTACTGAAGATGGTGAAAAGCAAATACTTTCTCGTGGTGGGAAAGGTGGTTTAGGAAACTGGCATTTTAGAAGCTCGACCAATCAAACACCTAGATATTCTCAGCCGGGTTTGCCTGGAGTGGAAATGGATGTGATTTTAGAATTAAAAGTACTTGCTGATGTAGGTTTGGTAGGTTTTCCAAATGCAGGAAAATCAACACTATTATCGGTACTAACATCCGCTAAACCAAAAATTGCGGATTATCCGTTTACAACCTTAAAACCAAATCTTGGAATTGTAGCCTACAGAGATTTTCAATCTTTTGTAATTGCTGATATTCCTGGAATTATTGAAGGTGCTGCCGAAGGAAAAGGTCTTGGACATTATTTCTTACGTCATATTGAGCGTAATTCGACTTTGTTATTCTTAGTTCCAGTGGATACTCCGGATATTAAAGCAGAATACGATATTTTGGTAAACGAATTGACAAAATACAATCCTGAAATGCTGGATAAAGAGCGTTTGTTAGTAATTTCTAAATGCGATATGCTGGATGATGAGTTAAAAGCAGAATTAAAAACAGAATTAGACGTAGCCTTCAAAGACATTCCTTATATGTTTATTTCTTCTGTAGCTCAACAAGGACTAACAGAGTTGAAAGATAAATTATGGAAAATGTTGAATGATTAACATTTTAAATTTTTATACAAACAGGTGTTCTGAAAAGAGCGCCTTTTTTTTGTTTTTATAGGTGTTGTTTGCTGTTATAAGTGTCAAATAAAAATTGCAAGGTTTCAGGGATGTTATTGGCTTGTACCTTCGGGTATTTTATAGCGGAATCAAGCCAATTCCCTATTATTAAATAAAAATCATCTCCAACATCATAAAGAATAGGAACGCCCATTTTTTTGAGCGCTGCTGCATTGCATTCTTGTTCATAATGCTTCCGAATGGGAATCGAAAGTATTTTTTTTTCTAAATACAATGCCTCGGCAGGCGTTTCAAACCCTCCACCGGTAATAATTCCTTCACAATTGATGAGACTTTTATTGAAGTACTCTTGATTAACGGGGAAATAAGTAACGTTTTTTATCGTATGTTTGGTTTGCACATCATTCAAAAACCAATGAAAATGGAAGTTTGGAAGTTTGTTGAATGCTTTTTCTAAACAATCCTTTTGAAAAGAAGGTAGATAAACGGTAATATGGCCTTTGTTTTTTGGTACGGCATTTATGATTTCATCTTTAATAATTGGAGGAAGTATAAAGGAGTCGTATTTGTCAAAATGCAATCCAATATATTGTGGAGAGGGCGCATAATGTTTCAGAATCATTTCTCCCATAATGCTCTTTTTTTCAGGTCTTGGAGTCAAAGGGGATATAAAACTTGCCTGATGTCCAAATTGTATTGAATGTACCTTTTGTAATTTGCAAGCCAAAGAAGTAATCGAATCAAAATCATTGATGACCACGTCGTAGTTTTTAAGCGGTAAAGAATTCGCGTCTTTATATATTTGTTTTGGTTTGATGTTTTTGGCAATATCCCAGTAATTCAAACCGCCACATTTACTATAATGCAGGCTGCAACCTTCGCTTTTGAATTTTATTGGCAAATTTACCTCCAGACTGGCATTGTTACCACTCATAAAAAAATCAACTTCACCAAATTTTTGCAGATAAGGATATAATTGTATCGCTCTGCTGATGTGACCGTTACCCGTTGCCTGAATGGCATAAAATATTTTCATGTGATTTATTTAGAAAGAGGGCATTTATAAAATAGCTAGGATAAGATTTTGATAACAATATTATTGATGATTTTGTCTTCGTTGCTCCCATGATTTCCGATAATGTAAATAAAACGGATTTTTTGATTTGACATTTTTATGATTTGTCTTAATACATTCATGTGTGATTCTGGAAAATAGCTTTTGCTAAAACTCCACATATCGATAGTATCCCCATTTAAAACCGGCATTTTTGATTGAATTGACTAAAATATAGCAGTAATTCTTTAGCTTGACAACCGTATGTTCCTAAGTGTACATCGCTAAATACAACTAAAGGAATTTTTATCTTTCTTTTCATAATTTGTTTTGGCCAAATTAATCACTCTATGTTATGATACTGTTTCTTGTTTATTATTATTTCTCTCAGTATTATTTTGTTTGTTTACTTTTTTATGAATAAAAAAATCTGTTTAATACTTCAAAATTTCCCTATTTTTGAAGAATGAAACATATTTTTTATTTATTTGTATTTCTACCAGTTGTGATGTGGGGTCAATCTGATTTTGATAAAGCTGAAAAACTATATAAGGCCAATAAAATGGATCAAGCCGAGTTGGTCTTTGAATCTATTTTAAAGTCCAGTCCATCTGATTTAAAAACAATTGAATATTTGGGAGATATTGCAGGTCATTATAAATCATGGGATAAAGCGATTGGGTATTATAAAAAACTCAAATTGCTGAAACCATCTGAAGCGGATTATCATTATAAATATGGTGGAGCATTAGGAATGAAAGCCAAAGAATCAAATAAATTCAAAGCGCTTGGGATGATTGATGATGTTAAGGCTTCCTTTGAAAAAGCCATCAGCCTGAATCCAAAACACATTGAGTCGCGTTGGGCATTGATTGAAATATACATTCAGTTACCTGGAATTGTAGGTGGTAGCGAGTCTAAAGCTATAAAATACTCCAATGAATTATTGCGATTATCACCTGTTGACGGTTATTTGTCAAGAGGACATATTGAGGAATATTTTAACCGATATGCTAACGCTGAACAACAATATAAAAAAGCGATAAGTGTAGGAGGTTCTAAAACAAGTTATCAAAAGTTAGCTAACTTGTATAAGACTAAGATGAGAGAGCCTGAAAAAGCAAAAACAGTATTAGAAATATATAATAAAAAAACTCAGGACCGATTATAACTTATCCTGAATCCAAAATCCATAAACCAAAATTAGAATGCGTACACATTTTATAGCTATCGGAGGAAGCGCCATGCACAATCTGGCTTTAGCACTGCACAACAAAGGATATCAAGTTACGGGAAGTGACGATGCGATTTTTGAACCATCAAAATCTAGATTAGATAAAAAAGGAATTTTGCCTCCAGAATTAGGCTGGTTTCCAGAAAAAATAACATCAGCTATCGAAGCTGTAATTCTTGGAATGCATGCAAAAGCAGATAATCCTGAATTACTAAAAGCACAAGAATTAGGACTAAAAATATACTCTTATCCTGAATTTCTTTACGAACAATCCAAAAATAAAACGCGTGTTGTTATAGGTGGTTCTCATGGGAAAACGACGATAACTTCAATGATTTTACATGTAATGCATTACCATGACATTGCTGTAGATTACATGGTTGGCGCACAACTGGAAGGTTTTGATACAATGGTGCATCTTACAGAGGAGAATGACTTTATCGTCTTGGAAGGGGATGAATATTTGTCTTCGCCAATTGATCGCAGACCTAAATTTCATTTGTACCAACCGAATATTGCCTTAATTTCAGGAATTGCCTGGGATCATATTAATGTTTTTCCAACGTATGAAAACTACGTAGAACAGTTCGAAATTTTTATTGGCAAAATTACTAATGGTGGAATTCTCGTTTACAATGAAGATGATGCTGAAGTAAAACGTGTGTCCGAAGCCGCTACGAACCCAATTCGTAAATTAGCATATAATACTCCAAAATATTCTGTTAATGATGGTGTGACACTTCTAGAAACTCCAGAAGGCGATATGCCAATTGAAGTTTTTGGAGCGCATAATCTTAATAATTTGGCTGGAGCCAAATGGATTTGCCAAAACATGGGAGTCGATGAAGCTGATTTTTATGAAGCCATTGCCAGTTTTAAAGGCGCATCAAAACGATTGGAAAAAATTGCCGAAAGCAAAACAAAAGTTGCCTATAAGGATTTTGCGCATTCACCAAGTAAAGTTGCCGCAACTACTAAAGCGGTTAAAGAGCAATATCCAAACAGAACTTTGGTGGCTTGTCTAGAATTGCATACGTACAGCAGTTTGAATGCGGAGTTTCTAAAAGAATATGAAGGTGCATTAGAATATGCGGATAAAGCAGTAGTTTTCTATTCCCCTGACGCTGTAAAAATTAAACAGCTTGAAGAAGTTACATACGACCAAATTGCAAAATCTTTTAATCGTGAAGATTTAATTATTTATACGAATCCAAAAGATTTCAAAGACTATTTATTTAATTTAAATCTTGAAAATTCTGCTTTGTTGTTGATGAGTTCCGGTAATTATGGCGGATTAAACTTTGATGAGGTAAAGGAATTGATAAAGTAAAAGTGATATGAGTGATACTATAAGAATTTCTAAAACTACAAGTGAAAATCCAGATTTTATAAATCTCATTGGCGCATTAGATAAAAGTTTGTGGGAGCGTTATCCGGAATTGAAAACAGATTATTGGGGTAATAATATTATTGAATTAAATCCAAATGTTGTTGTTATTTATTTGGAAAACAATCCTGTAGCATGTGGTTGTTTTAAAAAATACGATAAGGATACAATTGAAATAAAGCGTATGTTTGTTTCTCCTGAAGCCAGAGGAATGGGTTTAGCTCAAAATATTTTACGTGAGCTAGAACTTTGGGCTCATGATTTAGGATATTCATTTTCTGTTTTGGAAACATTATACAAACAAAAAGAAGCCATTGCTTTATATCAAAAAACAGGATATAGTATTGTTGAGAATTACGAACCTTATGTGGGTTTAGAAAATAGTATTTGCATGCGAAAACAAATTTAAATATCAAATGAATGGCTGAAAAATCCTTTTTTCCTATAACAAATTGGTCCGAAGATGATAAGCCACGAGAAAAACTAATGCTGAAAGGCAAAAGTGTTTTAAGTGACGCAGAATTGATTGCCATTTTGATTGGATCAGGAAGTAGAAATGAATCGGCTGTTGATTTGAGTAAAAGAATTTTAGCAAGTGTAGACAATAATTTGAATGCATTAGGAAAATTATGTATTTCACAACTAATGAATTTCAAAGGAATTGGTGAAGCGAAAGCCATTTCGATTATAGCGGCTCTAGAATTAGGAAGACGAAGAAGGGCGGAGGATGCAGTGGAATTAAAGAAAGTGACTTCCAGTAAGATAATTTTCGAAATCATGCAACCTATTATTGGTGAATTGCCACACGAGGAATTTTGGATAATTTATTTGAATAATTCGAATAAAATTATTTCGAAATCCCAGTTGAGTAAAGGCGGTATTACCGGAACATTAGTAGATGTACGCATCGTTTTTAAAACAGCGCTTGAAATGGGCGCGACCGGATTAATCTTGTGCCACAATCATCCATCGGGAACTCTTATTCCAAGTGATGCAGACAAACATATTACAAGAAAATTAAAATTAGCAGGCGATAGTTTAGAAATAAAAGTACTAGATCATTTGATTGTTACTGAAAAAAACTATTTTAGTTTTGCTGATGAAGGAATATTTTAAAACATAAAATGAAACATACTATAATAACTGATGTTTTCTTTGATTTAGATCATACGCTTTGGGATTTTGATAAAAATTCAGAGTTGACATTTGAGACTATTTTTAATAAAAATCATCCCGCAATTGAAACCAAAGTTTTTATTGAAAAATATGTGCCTATAAACCAAGAATGTTGGAAGCTATATCAATATGATAAAATTACGCATGCAGAATTGCGTTACAATAGACTGAAGTATTCTTTTGATGCACTTGATTATTCGATTTCTGATGAAGAAATTGACACTATTGCGAATGATTATATTCGTTTTTTACCCGAAAACAATCATCTTTTTGATGGAACTTTTGAGGTTTTAGAGTATTTGAATCAAAAATATAATCTTCATATAATTACAAATGGATTTGCTGAGGTTCAGTACAAAAAAATAAATAATTCTAATATTGGGAGTTATTTTCAAACTGTCACAAATTCTGAAATGGCTGGAGTGAAAAAGCCAAATCCTATTATTTTTGATTATGCCTTAGATTTGGCCAAAGCCAAAAAAGAAAACAGCATTATGATAGGGGATAGCTTAGATGCAGATGTATTAGGTGCGCTCGACGCTGGATTAGATGCTATTTTTTTTAATGAAAGTAAAATGCATGTCGAAGATCATATTAAACAAATTAATCATTTATTAGAACTTAAAAAATATTTATAAATATGAAAAAGCAATTTCTATTATTGTTATTATTGGTCGTTAGTTATTCCTATTCCCAGTCTGTAAACGATTACAAAGCTGTAATTGTTCCTTTAAAATATGATTTTCTCAAAGGTGAGAACCAATTTCGGTTGAATACATTAACGAAGTTTAATTTAAATAAAGCAGGATTGGTTTCATTTTATGCTAGTGAAACTATACCGGCCGAGTATAATGACAGGTGTAGTTTGTTGTATGTTGATGTGGTTAAAGAAAACGGTTTTTTGACAACAAAACTTTTTATAACGTTGAAAGATTGTTACGGAAAAATAATTTTCCAGTCGATAACTGGAAAAAGTAAAGAAAAAGAATATCAGGTTGCTTATACTGAATCATTGAACGAAGCATTTAAATCTGTTTATGATTTGCAATATAAATACAATGGAAGTGCGACAACTAAAGTCCAATCTTCGATGCAAACAAAGATTGTTAAGCCGATGTCATCTCCTATAGTTGTAGTTGCTAATGTAGTAAGTGAGCCAGTTGTGGTCAATACTGTAGTTGGAGATTCTAATTTATTGTATGCACAGCCTACGGCTACAGGTTTTCAATTGATAGATAGCACACCAAAGGTGATTTTGAAGTTATTCAAAACCTCTCAACCGAATTTCTTTATTGCAATGAAAGACACCGTTCAAGGGTCATTAATTCTAAAAGATAATCAGTGGTATTTTGAATATTATCAAAACGATAAATTAATTTCTGAAAAAGTAGCTGTTAAGTTTTAAACTTCAGAAAGCTGTTATCTAAAATAGTTTCATAAAAAAGGTCTTGAGAAATCAAGACCTTTTTTATGAAATTTAATATCCGTATTTATCTTTCCAACGGTTTTTAAGGAATTCTCTAATGCTGTTTTCTCTGGAATTGTTTCCCGGAAGATAGATTGGAGTTTTGCTTAAAGCCTCCGGTAAAAATTCCTGTTCAGCAAAATTATTAGTGTAATCGTGCGAGTATTTGTATTCTTCACCATAGCCTAATTCTTTCATTAGTTTTGTTGGAGCATTGCGTAAATGAATAGGAACGGGTAAATCTCCAGTTTGTTTTACAAGTTGTTGTGCCGTTCCGATGGCTAAATAGGAAGCATTACTTTTAGGTGAAGTCGCTAAATAAACGGCGCATTGGCTCAAAATAATTCTACTTTCAGGATAACCTATAGTAGCAACTGCCTGAAAAGTATTATTTGCCATAATAAAAGCCGTAGGATTCGCATTTCCTATGTCTTCACTACTTAGAATTAGCATTCTTCGTGCTATAAACTTTACATCTTCTCCGCCTTCAATCATTCGGGCAAGCCAATATACAGCTCCATTAGGATCACTTCCTCGAATGGATTTGATAAAAGCAGAAACTATGTCATAATGTTGTTCGCCGGTTTTGTCATACAAAACGGTATTTTGTTGCACCAAGGCAAAAACACGATCATTTGTAATTACAATTTCATCTTCATTGGACGCATTTATGACAAGTTCAAATATGTTTAATAGCTTTCGTCCATCGCCACCGGAAAGTCTCAGTAGCGCTTCTGTTTCGCTTAAAATAATATTTTTAGTAGACAAATAGCTGTCTGTTCTCATAGCGCGTTCTAACAAAGACTCTAAATCTTTTTTGGTAAAAGCATTTAATACATATACTTGACAGCGGGAAAGTAATGCAGGAATCACTTCAAAGCTAGGGTTTTCTGTAGTGGCACCGATAAGTGTAATCCACCCTTTTTCTACTGCAGCCAGTAAAGAGTCTTGTTGAGATTTGCTAAAACGGTGAATCTCATCGATAAATAAAATAGGATTTTTAGTGGTAAACAAACCACCGCTTTGCTTCGCTTTTTCAATCACATCACGAATATCTTTTACACCAGAATTGATGGCGCTCAAAATATAAAATGGTCGTTTAGATTCTTGCGCAATAATTTGTGCCAATGTAGTTTTTCCAGTTCCCGGTGGTCCCCAAAATATTAATGAAGGGATGATTCCTTTTGCGATTTGTTGCGTCAATGAACCATTTGGTCCTACAAGGTGGGATTGACTGATGTAGTCTTCTAATTGTTGTGGTCGTATGCGTTCTGCAAGTGGTGCTTCCATTTTGTAAAATTACTATATTTCAAACTGAACATGTTTTAGTTTCTGTTTTTTTTTTGGAGCTATTTCTCCCGAAGCTTCGGGATACACTATATCTTTTACATCTCGTTGAAAAAACGAGATATAAAAGGATGCCGTTTCCATCTGGGCTAAGCATCCGTATAAAAAAGCATTTTTAGTTTAAATATGACAAAATAGCATTAAATTGCTTTTGGAGAAGTTTTTGAATTAAAAATTAGAATATAAACTTCTCGCTATTCATGGAAAAGCATTTTAAATTTACCAATTCAGTTATTGGGTTGCCACTTTTTTTTGTGGTATTCCTGTGGTTTGTTTTTTGGCTGGAAATTCGATTTGATTTTGACTTTGTGCAAAATGGTATTTATCCTAGAACTTTTTCAGGTTTGCAAGGTATTTTTTTTAGTCCATTCATTCATGCTGATATGGAGCATCTTTATAATAATTCGGTTCCTTTATTAATTTTATTGGCAGCTTTACAATTTTTTTATGCAGAGCAATCGGTAAAGGTTATTGGATACGGAATTTTAGTTTCGGGATGTATTACTTGGGTTATTGGTAGAGATAATTACCACATAGGGGCAAGCGGATTGATTTATGTTCTCTTTAGTTTTGTTTTTTTTAAAGGCATACAAACAAAATACAATAGATTGGTAGCTTTATCGCTTGCAGTGATAGTCGTGTATGGAGGTTTGGTTTGGTATGTTTTTCCAAGTCCTGAAATTACAGGAAACAAATCTATTTCTTGGGAAGGACATTTGGGAGGATTACTCACAGGTTTTTTTCTTTCGTTAGTTTATAAAACTCCTGAATATAAAAAAGTCATTAAATATGATTGGGAACGCCTTGATTTTGATCCTTCAGAGGATAAATTTATGCAGCGTTTCGATGCTAATGGAAATTTTGTAAATATCCCAAAAATTGAAGAGAACGAAGAGCAAGAGGAATTGTCAACATTTTATATTCCCAGTTTTCTAGTAGTTTATGAGATTGTCACAAAATAAAAAAATGAATCAAAACCGGAGTCTTGATTCATTTTTTTATTTTGTTACTAGCCTCCCTTCCCTTTTGGAAGGGTCGGGTATGGGTTTAACTTCTTTGTCTTACTGCTTCGTATAAAAAAGCACCACAAGCGACAGATACATTTAACGAGCCTATTGTTCCAAACATAGGAAGTTTAGCCTTCTCATCAACAATTTTAAGTACTGATGGGTTTACACCTCTATCTTCCGATCCCATAATGATAGCTACAGGTTCGTTTAATGAAATGTCATAAATGTTTTGATCTGTTTTCTCAGTAGCTGCAACTGTTTTAATTCCACTTGCTTGTAAAAGAAATATAGCATCTTTAATGTGTTCTACTTTACAAATTGGAATATTAAATACTGCTCCGGCTGATGTTTTGACGGTGTCACCATTAACAGGTGCTGAACCTGCCTTTTGAACAATGATTCCATTTACGCCTGTACATTCCGCAGTTCTGATGATAGCGCCAAAATTACGCGCATCAGATATTTGATCTAATATTAAAAACAATGGCTTTTTACCATTTTCGATTACCGATTCTATTAAAGATTCTAAGTCAAAAAAGGAAATAGGAGAGATAGTTGCTACTGCACCTTGATGATTATTAGGTGTTAATCTATTTAACTTTTCAACAGGAACATAGGAAAAGTTGATGTTTCCACGCTTCATTACTTTCATTAAGTCCTTCATCAGTTCGCTGCTTGCTTCCTTTTGAATATAGACTTTGTCTACAGTTGCGCCCGCTTGTATAGCTTCAATTATCGCTCTAATCCCAAATATTTGATGTTCTTTTTCCATGACGCAAAGCTAAGTAAAATGTGTGTAAAAAAAAAACCATCAGCCTAAGCTGATGGTTTTAATATAAATTTAGAGATAATTAAAATTTATCCCAGAAAATTTTAGATGTTAATTTATCTCCACCTGTTACTGTAGCAGCAGCAGCAGTAACGTTAGTTGCATTAACAGTTGCTTCACTTGCAGGATAAGTTAATCTTGTAGGAACAGATTTTATATCGTTGTAAGTCGTTGCAGGAACAACCAAGGCTGGAAAATCTAGTCTTCTCCAAGAATTCCAAGCTTCAAAACCTCTATTGTATAATGCAATCCATGCTTGTTCTCCAATGCTTTTTTTCCAAGCAGCAGTTGAAGTTCCGTTGTAAGGATTTGCAAGTAAATAAGCTGTAGCGTCTACAGTTGCTACGCCCCAGCTGTTCATAGAAGCTGTAACACCATTGTTGTAATGAGTTGCGGCGACCCCTGCAGCTGCAATACCTCTTGCAGCTGCTTCAGCTAGCAAAAATTCTTGTTCACTGTATGCAAGTATTGTTCCTGGGAAAGTTTGAGCTAGAAGTGTATTGTTCACAGTTGAAAAGTTTGTGTAACTGTTAGATGCACCATATATTCCTCCCTTGTAAACAGTAGTGCCTGGCGCAAAAGTGAAGTATTTAGCTCTTCTAGGATCAGATAGAGTTTCTAATTTGTTAACAAAGGTATCAGCAATAACAAAATCTTTTCTTCCACTTGCAACTAAATCCACATATAATGGGTTTGTATTAGGTTGTGCTCCTAAATAATTCAAATTAGCATCATCACTATTGCTTGTCATAATTCCTGCATTGATAGCAGCAGTAGCTTGAGTAGAGGCGTAAGCAGCATCTACATCAGACATGTTTACAGCAAGTCTTAACCTTAGAGTATTTGCAAATTTTTTCCACTTTGCAACATTACCACTATAAATTAAGTCAGCAGAACCAAAACTAGCTTCTGAAGTATTTAGTGCACCTTGAGCTGCAGCTAATCTAGTTATAAGGTCTTTATAGATTGTCTGTGCATCATCGTATTTAGGTAGTGGATGTCCTTCGATGTCTAATGCCTCAGAATAAGGTACATTACCAAAACTATCTACTAAAACACTAAATGTGTAAGCATTCATAATTTCAATGATTGCTTTTTTGTTAGCCAAAATTGCAGCTTCACTTGCGCCAGCTGTAACAACTTTGTTTAGTAACACATTAGATTCTTTGAAATCTCTAAGAACATCTCTGTAAAGAGTGTTAAAGTGAGTGTCTGGAATAGGTCTTGTAGTCAAGTTGTACTGACTTTCATCTGGATAGGTAGTTTCTGTCCATTGTTGCACTAACATTCTGAAAACATTTCTGTTTACAGATGCGTTTACCATTTGATCAACTAAAGTTTTTTGAGCGTTTGTAAATAAAAACTCGGGTTTAGCAGACGTTGGATTTTTTGTATCTGTATTTAGCCCGGTGATATCATCAGTACATGATACGCTCAGCGCTAAAAACGAGATTAATAAAACTATTTTTTTCATAATTTAAAATTTAAATGTTACGTTAACACCAACATTTCTTGTTGTTGGTAAAGAACCTACTGAATATCCTGCAGATGAAGCATTAGCACTCAATCCACTTTCTGGGTCAGCATATGGAAGGTTTTTGTCGATTATCCATAAATTTGAACCTACTATACTAAATTTCATTTCTTGAAGATTCATTCTTGAAACTAAAGTAGTTGGTAAAGAGTAAGTGATATTAACTTCTCTTAATTTAATAAATGAAGCATCATACACGAAAGCTTTACTCGGCGCTCTTCTATATCCTGATACGTTACCGTATTGGTCAGGAGCTGGAGTTCTTGTAGTATTTACTGAGCCATCAGCTTTTACACCAGGTAAGATAACACCACCACCATTAGCTATAGTATTTCTAATTGGGTTCCCTAACTCATTAAGTCCAGCAGTAACATCGTACAGTCCAGTTGCTAAACCGTATGCTTGGTCAAGAGAGAAAATATCTCCACCTTTTTTCATATCGATTAAGAATCCAAAAGATAAATTTTTGTATGTGAATTTGTTACGAACACCACCTAACCAATCTGGATTAACATCACCGATTACATTATTTGCTGATGCATTAACAACATACCTTCCATTTGCTCCAACTACCTTTTCGCCGTTTAAGTAAGTAAAGTCAGTACCTCTGAGTACACCATAAGGCTGCCCTACAGCAGCATTAAGAGTTACCCCTTGTCCAAACTGATTTAATCTTAAGTTTTCAATTCCTTCAGCTAATTTAGTAACTTCATTTTTGTTTTTAGACCAGTTTACAAAAACATCCCAAGCGAAATCTTTTGTTTTAATAGGTGTAACGTTAAATTGAACCTCGATACCTCTATTTTCTACAGTTGCAGCGTTAATGTATCTTGAACTATTACCAGTAGCAGTAGAAAAAGGAACTTGGAAAGCTTCTCCGTTATTTACGTTTTTGTATGCACTTACTTCAAATCCAACTCTTCTGTTTAAAAATTGCATTTCTAAACCAATTTCTTGAGTATTTGTTTTTACTGCTTCTAAGTTTGGATTGTTTTTTGTACCAGCAACAGAATATTGTTGATTAGAACCAAAAGGGTCATTCTTTACATAAGTATCTACTAAAGATAGTCCTGGAGTACCTAATGGGCTTTCAGAATATCCAGCTCTAATTTTACCAAAACTTAACCATGGTTGGTTGATGTGATTTGTGAAAACATAACTTCCAGATGCAGAGTAACTCCAGATTGCATTCTTTCCTGCTGGTAAGCTAGAAAAAGCATCTCTTCTTGCAGTTGCATCTACGAAAAAGTAATCTTTAAATCCTAAAGATGCTGATCCATAATAACTGTTAATTCCTTGGTTAGCTTCTGCTTCTAAAGGAAAAGGAACTTGTTGAACAGAATTTGATAAACTGAACAAGTCTGGAACAATAAGACCGCCTTGAGTAGAGTTTAAAGTAGAAATAATTCTAGTTCTAACTGCTGTTCCTCCAGCAATACCACTAAAACTAATACTTTCAGAGATGTCTTTTTTAAATGTTAAGATGAAATCATAATTTTGTTCAGAAAACGATCTTTGATATTTTTGGTATCCAGAAGTTTCGTCTAATCTGTTGATTCCAAATGCACCAGCGATAGAACCGAATGCTCTTCTTTCTTCACGTAATTCGCTATAAGAATCAGTAGATATTTTTGCTGTAGCAGTTAACCAATCAGCAATTTTATAATCTAATTTAGAGTAACCTATAAAACGGTTTCTTTCGTCAGATTGGAAATTTTTATTTCTGATGAAATAAGGGTTGTCCCAGTAAATTTGAGTTAAATCACTTGGATCAGAATAGTTCCAGTTGATGTTCTGTCCACCAGATCTTTCGTAAACTTGTTTCAATTCCTGAACGTCTACGTTGGTTTGCCACCATTGACGGAACATTGACATGATGTTTTCATTATATCCAGTTGAATTCCTACCTACAGTGTTTTGAGAATTGTAGTTAGCAAAAACACTTGCTGATAATTTGTCTGAAAACTGGTGATTAATTTTAGCACTAATGCTGTTTTTTTTCATATCACTATTTGGAAGAATACCTGTTTGTTTAGAATTGGTGTAATTCAATACAAAATTAGTAGTTTCATTTCCATCTTCTAGCGAAACAGAATTATTGAACGATGTACCTGTTTGGAAGAAGGTAGTTGGGTCATTTTTAGCAGCTACCCAAGGAGTTGCTTTTCCGAAGCTGTCAGACCAAGGAGTGAATGCATTCCAATTGTAAACCATTAAGTTGGGGTCAAATGCTGCCCCATAAGAAGCATCTTCTGAAGTTGGAACTACTAAGTCTTCAACACCATCTCCGTTAATATCTCTTGATAAGAAAAATCCAGATGCATCTTCATAAAAAGGGCCATAACCTGCTCCATATTTATCTTGGTATTTTACAAATGTAGATTTGTCTATAGTACTTCCAACAAATTCAGAAGAGACAGTTATACCTAATCCTTTTTTTGCTCTACCTCTTTTAGTTGTAATCATTACAACTCCATTACCACCTAAGTAACCATATAATGCAGAAGCTGCTGCTCCTTTTAGTATATTTACACTTTCGATGTCTTCAGGATTGATGTCCATTGCAGCATTACCGTAATCATATGTTCCTCCTGCTCCAGCAGCTTGGTTTCCTGTAGTACCCGTTACTAAAGAGTTGTTGATTGGCATTCCGTCAATAACAATTAGCATTTCATTGCTACCAGTCAAACTTTTTACACCTCTAGATACAATACTAGACGATCCGCCAAAGTTATTATTCCTTTTGATATTAACACCGGCAACTTTTCCGGAAAGTTCATTGATGAAGTTTCCACTTCCTGCACCAGAATTTAAGTCTTCTGCTTTAACTTCCTGTGTAGCGTAGCCTAAAGATTTTTTCTCTCTTTTGATACCTAAGGCGGTAACTACTACTCCTTCAAGTTCAACTGAATCATCTTTCAGTTTTACATTTAAATTAGATGTACTAGCTTGCATTTCTTGGGTTTTCATCCCAATGTAGCTAAATACCAAGACTTGGCTTGGAGTTGCTCTGATAGAAAATTTTCCATCAAAATCAGTTTGTGTTCCAGTTTGCGTTCCTTTAACTAATACGCTCACGCCTGGTAAAGGCATTCCTGCATTATCAGAAACAACACCTGAAACAGCTCTTTCTTGCGCAAAGGTAATTTGCGCCACAAGTACTAATAATAGTACTAAGAATCCATTAAACTTTAGTTTCATTTTTTAATATTTTGAATTAGTCTCGCAAACTTCTTAATAATTTGTTAACTTTCCTAATATATAAATCTCTATTTTTTAATGAAATTAAAATTTAACATTATAACAGATGTGGATAATTGTGTTATAAAATTCAATTTGTTGGTTTTGGTTTGTGCCATTTGCCATAGCAAATTTTAATAAGCCATTTTTTGTTTGTAGTCCAAATCCAAGTCCAAGTCCTAGTAGTTTTTCGATATTTTCTTTCTTTTCAATGCTTGAATTGTTCCTGTAAATGCAGTAATCTAGTATGGAATGAACGTATAGATTTGGTGAGAGTGTATGTCTGTATTCTGTAAGAATTGAGGAAGTGAAATAAGCTTGTAAGCTGTTTTCTGTAAAGCCTCTTACGCTGTTGAATCCTCCAAAACGAAAAAGTTCATTTACAATATACCTATTGCTTTGTAAATAATAATTCTGGCTATTGATATGTATGACGTTCTTTTTATTCAAGTTAAAGTTATGGGAGGCTTGAATATTTATAAAAAACTGATTGCTTTTGGTAACGTTTTCTGAGTTGTTTTTGATTTCTCGTTTTCCGATTCCGGTAGTTATGGAGAAAAATGATTTTATTTGAAAAGTATAATTAGATAAGTCTAGTTTTGTGTAATTAAAACTGGATGTTAAAAAAGAATTACTAAAATCGCTTATTGAGGTGCCAGTTGAGTTTTGAATATCACTTGATTCCGTGGTTTGGTATCCTAAATAGAAGCGTTTGTTGTAATTTGTAAAATAGCTTAAATCAATTGCTGTTTTTGTGTTTTGAAAAGTGCTGTCTTGTCTGAATAATTGAATTTGTGCTTTTAATCCTAACGGCGTCTTTTGTAAATATGGAAGTTCAATGCTGGCATTAAATGTTTTTTGATCGTTCCCGTCACTTTTCCAATAAACAGATAATTGTTCTCCCGAGCCTAAAATATTTTCTAGCTTTATGTCTAAGTACCCATTTAGGGTTGTTCTTTTGTTTTCATTGTTTGAAAACCCAATAAAGCCGTCAAAAGTATTGGATTTTCTTTTTTCAAGATATACGTAAACTTTTGTTGTGTCTTTTGTGAATAGAATTTCTGGATATTTTACTTGGCTAATAAAGCCAAATTTTTCAAAATCATTATAAATTTGGTCTACTATTTTTTGATTAAAAATGCTGTTTTTGTATTTTCTGTTTATTTGTACTAAATGTCCACTCGGGAATTTATTTGTTCCATTGTTTTTTGTATAATTTATTGTGATGGAATTTAGAGTTCTTTTTTCGTCTGATTCTAGTTTTAAATCAGCATAAATTTCGGTTTCTATTCTTTTAATATTTATCAGTTTTAGTCTTGCTAATGCAAATCCGTTTTGCTCTAATTTTTGGACAGTTTGTTTTAGAAAAGAATTAATTTCTGTGTAGGCGAGTTTTAAGGTGTCTTTTTTGCTTAGGTCTGATAAGTTGTCTAGGATTTTATTTGTACCTATATATATATGTATGAATTTTATTTTTTTACCTAATGTAAAATTAGCTACATAACTAGAGTCTTTTCTTTTGGCTAATTCTAGTGAAGTATTGTCTATGTATCCTATTTCAGATAGTTTTTCGGAAACTCGGATTATCTCTTCATTAATTGATTTTGTGTTTTTGTGCTCGGAATTGTATTTTAGGGAGTCTATGATTTTTGTTTCTAATGAATTGTTCCCGGTTATTAATAATCGAAAATTTTGCGCAGAAGAACTAAGGCAAAAGATGATGAGGAATAGTAAAACAAAAGAAGATTTCAAATGAGTATGTGTTTTTGATAAAAGTAACGCAAATATCTATTGTTTGGGATAAAAATCAAATGATAAAATAATCTTCTTGAAAATTAATAGATTAACGTTTGTAGAGTAAAAAATATTTTCTACATTTGCAACCCCGTAAAAAGCGGGAATTTAATATAATAAGAAATTTTTAGTATTAATTATGCCAACAATTCAACAATTAGTAAGAACAGGAAGAACTCAGATAACTAAGAAGAGTAAATCGGTTGCTTTAGATTCTTGTCCTCAAAGAAGAGGGGTTTGTACGCGTGTTTACACTACAACACCAAAAAAACCAAACTCCGCAATGCGTAAAGTAGCGCGTGTACGTTTGACAAATGGTAATGAAGTGAATGCTTACATCCCTGGTGAAGGACACAATTTACAAGAGCACTCGATAGTATTAGTTAGGGGTGGAAGGGTAAAAGATTTACCAGGAGTTAGATATCACATCGTTCGTGGTGCGCTTGATACGTCAGGAGTAGCAGGAAGAACGCAAAGAAGATCTAAGTACGGAGCTAAACGCCCAAAAGAAGCAAAAAAGTAATTTAAAAAGCTATTTCTTTTAGAGATGTGATTCGTTACAGCTTTATGGGTATAGCATTTTATTAAAAAAAAGACATGAGAAAAAGAGCGGCAAAGAAAAGACCACTTTTACCAGATCCAAGGTTTAATGACCAGTTGGTAACACGTTTTGTGAACAACTTAATGTGGGACGGTAAGAAATCAACAGCTTTTAAAGTTTTTTATGATGCAATTGACATTATAGAAACTAAAAAGCAAGATGCAGAAAAACCATCATTAGAAATTTGGAAAGATGCCTTAACAAACGTTATGCCTCACGTAGAAGTACGTAGTCGTAGAGTAGGTGGAGCTACATTTCAAATTCCAATGCAAATTAGACCAGACAGAAAAATCTCTATGGCAATGAAATGGTTAATTCTTTATTCAAGAAGAAGAAACGAAAAATCAATGGCTCAGAGATTGGCTTCAGAATGTTTAGCAGCCGCTAAAGAAGAAGGAGCTGCTGTTAAGAAAAGAATGGATACTCACAAGATGGCAGAGGCTAACAAAGCATTCTCCCACTTTAGATTTTAATTCTTAAGAAATGGCTAGAGAACTTAAATATACAAGAAACATAGGGATTGCTGCTCATATTGATGCTGGTAAAACAACAACAACTGAGCGTATATTATTCTATACTGGAAAATCACACAAAATTGGTGAAGTACACGATGGTGCTGCAACAATGGACTGGATGGCGCAAGAGCAAGAAAGAGGTATCACAATTACTTCTGCTGCTACAACTTGTGAATGGAATTTTCCAACTACTCAAGGTAAAATTTTGCCTGAAACGTTGCCTTATCACTTCAACATTATCGATACCCCAGGACACGTTGATTTTACAGTCGAGGTAAATCGTTCCTTACGTGTACTTGATGGCTTGGTTTTTTTGTTTAGTGCTGTTGATGGTGTTGAGCCACAATCAGAAACTAACTGGAGATTAGCTGATCAATACAGAGTACCACGCATTGGTTTCGTTAATAAAATGGATAGGCAGGGTTCTAACTTTTTGATGGTATGTCAACAAGTAAGAGACATGTTGAAATCAAACGCTGTTGCAATTACTTTGCCAATTGGTGAAGAAAATGATTTCAGAGGTGTTGTGGATTTAGTGAGAAACCAAGCTATTGTTTGGGATGATGCTGGAATGGGAGCGACTTATGAAGTTGTTGAGATTCCTGCTGATATGATTGACGAAGTAAAAGAGTACAGAGACATTCTTATTGAGGCAGTTGCTGATTATGATGAGAACTTGCTTGATAAGTATATGGAAGATCCGGATTCTATTACAGAAGAGGAAATCAATACTGCTTTAAGAGCTGCTGTAATGGATATGGCTATCATTCCTATGATTGCTGGTTCGTCTTTCAAAAACAAAGGAGTTCAATTCATGTTAGATGCAGTATGTAAATACTTGCCATCTCCAATGGATAAAGAAGGTATCGAAGGTATTCATCCTGATGATGCTGAATTATTAGAAGAAGATCAAACTAAAATTTTGCGTAAGCCAGATGTTAAAGAGCCATTCGCAGCTTTAGCATTTAAAATTGCTACAGACCCATTCGTAGGTCGTTTAGCTTTCTTCCGTGCTTATTCAGGACGTTTAGACGCTGGTTCTTATGTTTTGAACACCCGTTCAGGAAACAAAGAAAGAATTTCTCGTATCTACCAAATGCACGCTAACAAACAAAATCCAATCGATTATATTGAAGCGGGTGATATTGGGGCGGCAGTTGGATTTAAAGATATCAAAACAGGAGATACATTGTGTGATGAAAAACACCCAATTATTCTTGAGTCAATGAAATTTCCTGCACCAGTAATTGGTATTGCTATTGAGCCTAAAACTAAGGCTGACGTAGATAAAATGGGTATGGCTTTGGCTAAATTAGCTGAAGAAGATCCGACGTTTACAGTTAGAACTGATGAAGCTTCAGGTCAAACAATTATTTCTGGTATGGGTGAGCTTCACTTAGATATCTTAGTAGATCGTATGAGACGTGAATTCAAAGTTGAGGTTAACCAAGGTGAGCCTCAAGTTGAATATAAAGAAGCTTTTACTAAGAAAGCACAACATAGAGAAACTTACAAAAAACAATCTGGAGGTCGTGGTAAATTCGGTGATATCGTATTTATACTTGAGCCAGCGGATGAAGTTGACGGTAAAGCTCCAGTTGGATTGCAGTTTGTAAATGCAGTAAAAGGTGGTAACGTTCCTAAAGAATATATTCCATCAGTTGAAAAAGGTTTTAGGGAAGCTATGAAGACTGGTCCTCTAGCAGGGTACCAAGTAGATAGTTTGAAAGTAACCTTATTAGACGGATCTTTCCACCCTGTGGATTCTGATGCGCTTTCTTTTGAACTTGCGGCAAGAATGGGGTATAGAGAGGTAGCTAAGGCAGCTGGTGCTGTTATATTAGAACCAATCATGAAAATGGAAGTGATAACACCAGAAGAAAACATGGGAGATATCGTAGGTGATATTAACCGTCGTAGAGGTCAGGTGAATGATATGGGTGATAGAGCTGGTGCTAAAACAATTAAGGCAGATGTGCCATTATCTGAAATGTTTGGATACGTAACTACGTTAAGAACGCTATCTTCAGGTAGAGCAACATCTACTATGGAATTTTCACACTACTCTGAAACGCCTTCTAATATTTCGGAAGCAGTTATCAAAAAAGCAAAAGGAAACGCATAATCTTTAAGAAAATGAGTCAAAAAATCAGAATAAAATTAAAATCTTACGATCACATGTTAGTAGATAAGTCTGCTGAAAAGATTGTAAAAACGGTAAAAAGTACCGGTGCAGTTGTTACAGGACCAATTCCATTACCAACTCACAAAAAACTTTTCACTGTTCTTCGTTCTCCACACGTTAACAAAAAAGCGAGAGAGCAATTTGAAGTAATGTCATACAAGCGATTAATTGACATTTATTCATCTTCATCTAAAACTATTGATGCTTTAATGAAACTTGAATTGCCAAGTGGAGTTGAAGTTGAAATCAAAGTTTAAGTAGTTTAAGAGTAAAAAGGAACGCTGTTTTTAAGCGAAAAATATTTTTTTGGTTTGTTTGTAAATAAGTTATACATTTGCACCCACTAAAAAAATAGGATTCGCTTAAATGCTGCGTTCTATATTTATATTTAATAATTAATAATTAATAATTATGTCTGGGTTAATTGGTAAAAAAATCGGCATGACTAGCATTTTCGACGAGAACGGGAAGAATATTCCTTGTACAGTAATCGAAGCTGGACCATGTGTTGTTACCCAAGTCAGAACCAAAGGTGTTGACGGGTACGAAGCGTTGCAACTTGGTTTCGATGACAAAAACGAGAAACATTCCACAAAAGCGGCTTTAGGTCACTTTAAAAAAGCGGGAACTGTAGCTAAGAAAAAAGTCGTTGAATTCCGAGATTTCGCAACAGAACAAAATTTAGGAGATCTAATTGATGTTTCTATTTTTCAAGAAGGAGAATTTGTAGATGTACAGGGTGTGTCTAAAGGTAAAGGTTTTCAAGGGGTTGTGAAACGTCACGGTTTTGGTGGTGTTGGTCAAGCAACTCACGGTCAACACAACCGTTTAAGAGCGCCAGGTTCTGTAGGAGCTTCTTCTTATCCATCTAGAGTATTCAAAGGAATGCGTATGGCTGGACGTATGGGAGGAGATAATGTAAAAGTTCAAAACCTTAGAGTTTTAAAAGTAGTGGCTGAAAAGAACCTACTTGTTATAAAAGGATGTATTCCTGGATGTAACAACTCTTATGTAATCATTCAGAAGTAATGGAAGCAAAAGTATTAGATTTCAACGGAAAAGATACTGGAAGAAAAGTTCAACTTTCTGATTCAGTATTTGGTATAGAACCAAACAATCACGCAGTATACCTTGATGTTAAGCAATATCTTGCTAATCAAAGGCAAGGGACGCACAAAGCTAAAGAAAGAGCTGAAGTAGCGGGAAGTACTCGTAAAATAAAAAAACAAAAAGGAACTGGTACTGCTCGTGCGGGTAGTGCAAAGAATCCATTGTTTAAGGGTGGTGGAACAGTTTTTGGGCCAAGACCAAGAAGTTATTCATTTAAATTGAATAAAAGCTTGAAACGTTTGGCTAGAAAATCTGCTTTCTCAATTAAAGCAAAAGAGTCGAATATTATCGTTCTTGAAGACTTTAATTTTGAAACTCCAAACACTAAAAATTTCATCAACGTTTTGAAAGCTTTAGAGTTAGAGAATAAAAAATCCCTGTTTGTGTTGGGTGATACGAATAAAAATGTATATTTGTCGTCACGCAATTTAAAAGGCTCTAGCGTAGTAAGTAGCTTAGAATTAAGTACTTACGCTATATTGAACGCTAATAATTTAGTGCTTTTAGAGAGTTCTTTGGAGATAATTGAAGAAAATTTAAGTAAATAATAGGATATGAGCATCATAATTAAGCCTATAGTAACGGAAAAAGTAACCAAAGAAAGTGAAGTTTTAAACCGCTTCGGATTCGTTGTTGACAAAAAAGCAAACAAAGTGCAAATTAAGAAAGCTGTTGAAGCTGCTTATGGAGTAACTATTTTGAGTGTTAATACGATGAACGTAAGACCGGATAGAACTACTAAATACACTAAAAGTGGTTTAATTAGTGGAAAGACAAATGCGATTAAAAAAGCAATTGTTCAAGTACAAGAAGGAGAAACAATTGATTTTTACAACAATATCTAAGATAAAATGTCAGTAAGAAAATTAAAACCTATTACCCCAGGTCAGCGATTTAGAGTTGTGAATGGTTATGACGCCATTACAACTGATAAGCCGGAACGCTCTTTGATAGCGCCGATAAAAAACTCTGGTGGTAGAAATAGTCAAGGAAAGATGACCATGCGTTATACGGGTGGTGGTCACAAGCAGAGATATCGTATTATTGATTTCAAACGTACAAAAGAAGGAATTCCGGCTACAGTGAAATCAATCGAATATGATCCAAATCGTACTGCATTTATCGCATTGTTAGCTTATGCTGATGGTGAGAAAACTTATGTTATTGCTCAAAACGGATTGAAAGTTGGTCAGAAATTAGTTTCTGGTCCAGAATCTCAACCTGAAATTGGTAATACTTTACCTTTAAGTAGAGTTCCACTTGGAACTGTAATTTCTTGTATCGAATTGAGACCAGGACAAGGAGCTGTAATCGCTCGTTCTGCTGGAACATTTGCTCAATTAATGGCAAGAGATGGAAAATATGCTACAATTAAAATGCCTTCTGGGGAAACAAGATTAATCTTGTTGACTTGTTCGGCTACAATTGGAGCGGTTTCTAATTCAGACCACCAATTAGTTGTATCAGGAAAAGCTGGTAGAACAAGATGGTTAGGAAGAAGACCTAGAACAAGACCTGTTGCAATGAACCCTGTCGATCACCCAATGGGTGGTGGTGAAGGACGTTCTTCTGGTGGACATCCACGTTCAAGAAATGGAATACCAGCTAAAGGTTATAGAACTCGTTCTAAGAAAAACCCGAGTAACAAGTATATCGTAGAACGTAGAAAGAAATAATAAGATATGGCACGTTCATTAAAAAAAGGACCTTTCGTTCATTATAAGTTAGACAAGAAAGTTCAAGAAAACATCGCAGGTGGAAATAAAGGAGTGGTTAAGACATGGTCTAGAGCTTCTATGATTACTCCAGACTTTGTTGGGCAAACTATCGCAGTTCATAACGGTCGTCAATTTGTACCAGTTTACGTAACAGAAAACATGGTAGGTCACAAATTAGGAGAATTTTCACCAACTAGATCTTTTAGAGGTCATGCTGGAGCAAAAAATAAAGGTAAAAAATAAGAAGCAATGGGAGTTCGTAAAAGAGAAACAGCAGATGCAAGAAAAGAGGCTAATAAGTCTTTGGCCTTCGCAAAGTTAAATAACTGCCCTACTTCACCTAGAAAAATGCGCTTAGTAGCAGATCTAGTAAGAGGTCAGAAGGTAGAAAGAGCACTTAACATCTTAAGATTTAGTTCTAAAGAAGCTTCAAGAAAATTAGAAAAATTGGTTTTATCAGTAATTGCCAACTGGCAAGCTAAAAACCCTGACGCTAATATGGAAGAAGCTGGTTTATTTGTTAAGGAAATCCGTGTAGATGGTGGAATGATGTTAAAAAGACTTCGTCCAGCTCCACAAGGAAGAGCACACAGAATAAGAAAACGTTCTAACCACGTAACAATCGTGCTTGGAGCTATCAATAACACACAAAGCAATTCTTAAGCAGCATGGGACAAAAGACAAATCCAATTGGAAATAGACTTGGTATCATCAGAGGATGGGACTCAAACTGGTATGGTGGAAATGATTACGGTGATAAACTTGCCGAAGATCACAAAATCAGAAAGTATATCCATGCTCGTTTATCAAAAGCTAGTGTATCAAAAGTAATCATCGAGAGAACTTTAAAACTTGTAACCGTTACTATCACTACTGCTAGACCTGGTATTATTATCGGAAAAGGTGGACAAGAGGTAGATAAGTTAAAAGAAGAACTTAAGAAAATTACTGACAAAGAGGTTCAAATCAACATCTTTGAAATTAAAAGACCTGAACTTGACGCGTATCTAGTTGCTACAAGCATCTGTCGTCAAATCGAAAGCCGTATTTCTTACAGACGTGCAATCAAAATGGCTATTGCTGCTTCTATGCGTATGAACGCTGAAGGTATCAAAGTTTTGATTTCCGGTCGTTTGAATGGTGCAGAGATGGCTCGTTCAGAAGGTTTCAAAGAAGGTAGAATTCCTCTATCAACTTTCAGAGCTGATATTGATTATGCTTTGGCTGAAGCTCATACTACTTATGGTAGAATGGGAATCAAAGTGTGGATCATGAAAGGTGAAGTTTATGGAAAGAGAGATCTTTCTCCACTTGCCGGAATGGACAAAAAACAATCTGGTGCTGGTGGTAAAGGTGGTGATTCTCCTAGAGGAGACAGAAAACCTTTTAATAAAGGTGGAAAACCAGACGCTCGTAAACGAAAGTAAATTTTTAAACTAAAGAAAAATGTTACAGCCTAAAAGAACAAAATACCGTAAGGTACAAAAAGGTAAAATGAAAGGGAACTCTCAAAGAGGGCATGAACTTTCTAATGGAATGTTTGGTATTAAATCTGTACATGAAGATGGAATGTTCTTAACCTCTCGTCAAATCGAAGCTGCGCGTATTGCTGCAACTCGTTTTATGAAAAGAGAAGGACAATTATGGATCAAAATATTTCCAGACAAACCTATCACTAAGAAACCTCTTGAGGTACGTATGGGTAAAGGTAAAGGTGCAGTTGAGTATTGGGCTGCTGTTGTTAAACCCGGAAGAATTATGTTTGAAGTTGGAGGAGTACCTTTGTCAGTTGCAAAAGAGGCGTTACGTCTTGCAGCTCAAAAACTTCCAGTAAAAACTAAATTCGTCGTTGCTAGAGATTTCGAAGCATAATTTATATTATATTATGAAACAATCAGAAATAAAAGATCTTTCTGCAGCGGAGTTGCAAGAAAAACTTAGCCAGACTAAGAAGGCATATGCCGACCTAAAAATGGCTCACGCTATTTCTCCAATTGAGAACCCACTTCAAATTAGAAGTGTAAGAAGAACAGTTGCAAGATTAGCTACGGAACTTACTAAAAGAGAGTTGCAATAATTGTAATCTGCTGAAAGATGGAAGAAAAAAGAAATTTAAGAAAAGAAAGAGTTGGTGTTGTTACTTCAGACAAAATGGATAAATCTATTGTAGTTGCTGAAGTGCGTAAAGTAAAGCACCCATTATACGGTAAGTTCGTGTTGAAAACTAAAAAGTATCACGCACACGACGAAAAGAACGACTGTAACATTGGAGATACTGTAAGGATTAGTGAAACGCGTCCTATGAGTAAAACAAAATGTTGGAGGTTAGTTGAAATCCTAGAAAGAGCTAAATAATTATGGTACAACAAGAATCAAGACTAAAAGTAGCAGATAACACTGGAGCAAAGGAAGTTTTAACTATCCGTGTTTTAGGAGGTACCAAAAGAAGGTATGCCTCTGTTGGTGACAAGATTGTAGTTTCTATCAAAGATACTGCTCCTAACGGAAGCGTTAAAAAAGGAGCTGTTTCAACTGCAGTTGTTGTACGTACCAAAAAAGAAGTAAGAAGAGCCGATGGTTCATACATTAGATTTGATGACAACGCATGTGTGTTATTAAATGCTGCTGGTGAAATGAGAGGAACTCGTGTTTTTGGTCCGGTAGCAAGAGAACTTCGTGAAAAACAATTCATGAAAATTGTATCATTAGCACCAGAAGTGCTTTAATTCGTTTTAAGATGATAAAGCTAAAAATAAAAACAGGTGACATTGTAAGAGTAATTGCTGGAGACCATAAAGGTGCTGAAGGTAAAGTTTTACGTGTTTACCGCGAGAAAAACAAAGCGATAGTTGAAGGTGTTAACATGGTTTCAAAACATACGAAACCTAGTGCAAAAAGCCCTCAAGGTGGTATCGTAAAGAAAGAAGCTTCTATACAAATATCTAATATTTCTTTAATTGATCCTAAAACTAAGGAAACAACTAGAGTAGGAATTAGAGTTGAAGGAGATAAGAAAGTAAGATTTTCAAAAAAATCTAATCAAGTACTATAGTAATGGCGTATATACCTAGACTAAAAGAAGAATATAAGAGCAGAGTAATCGCTGCTCTTAAAGAGGAATTCGGATACGTAAACGTAATGCAAGTTCCAAAATTGGAAAAAATCGTTTTAAGTAAAGGAGTTGGTGCAGCTGTATCTGATAAAAAACTAATCGACTATGCAGTTGATGAGTTAACAAAGATCACTGGACAGAAAGCAGTATCTACAATCTCAAAGAAAGACGTTGCGTCATTCAAATTGAGAAAAGGGATGCCTATTGGAGCAAAAGTTACTTTGCGTGGAGAAAGAATGTATGAGTTTTTAGATAGACTTATCACTTCTGCTTTACCGCGTGTTAGAGATTTTAGTGGAATTAAAGCTACTGGTTTTGACGGAAGAGGTAATTATAATCTTGGTGTTTTGGAGCAAATCATTTTCCCAGAAATTGATATTGATAAAGTAAACAAAATATCAGGAATGGATATATCTTTTGTTACTTCTGCAAAAACTGATAAAGAAGCAAAATCACTATTGGCTGAATTAGGTTTACCTTTTAAAAAGAATTAAGATATGGCTAAAGAATCAATGAAAGCCCGTGAGGTTAAGAGAGAAAAAACTGTAGCAAAGTATGCTGAGAAAAGAAAAGCTTTGTTAGAAGCTGGAGATTTCGTAGGTTTGCAAAAATTACCGAAAAATGCTTCTCCTGTTCGTTTGCACAATCGTTGTAAATTAACTGGTAGACCAAGAGGATATATGCGTCAATTTGGTATTTCACGTGTTACATTTCGTGAGATGGCAAATAACGGGTTAATCCCAGGTGTTAAAAAAGCATCTTGGTAGACTGTAACTAAAGTTACGTCAATACAAACACATTTATAAATTGGTTAAAGGTTCATAGGATGAGTATCCTATGAAAACCATAACCGCAAATTAATACACATGTATACAGATCCTATTGCAGATTATTTGACAAGAGTTCGTAACGCTGTGGCTGCAAACCACAAAGTTGTTGAGATTCCTGCATCTAATCTAAAAAAAGAAATAACTAAGATCTTATTTGATCAAGGTTATATCTTAAGTTACAAATTTGAAGACAACGCTGTTCAGGGTTCAATCAAAATCGCTTTGAAGTATGATAAAGATACTAAAGAGTCTGTAATTAAAGATATCCAAAGAATTAGTAAACCAGGTTTACGTAAGTATTCAGCTTCTTCATCAATTCCTAGAATCCTTAACGGATTAGGAATTGCTATCGTTTCTACATCAAAAGGTTTGATGACAGGAAAGAAAGCCAAACAATTAAATGTTGGTGGTGAAGTAATTTGTTACGTTTACTAATCATTAAAATAGTAGAAGATGTCAAGAATAGGTAAAAATCCGGTTGTAATCCCTGCTGGTGTAACTGTTGAAGTTGCAAATGGTATTATTACAGTAAAAGGAAAAAATGGTCAACTTACACAGGAGTTTTCGGACGTTACTGTAACAGTTGAAGACGGTCAAGTTCAAGTTGATAGATCGTCTGATCACAAAGACCAAAGAGCAAAACACGGTTTATATAGATCTTTAATCAACAACATGATTATTGGTGTAAACGAAGGTTTTACTAAATCTTTAGAGTTGGTAGGAGTTGGTTATAGAGCTTCAAATCAAGGACAAAAGTTAGATTTAGCTCTTGGATATTCTCACAATATTGTTTTAGAAGTTGCTCCAGAAGTAACGTTAGAAACAATATCTGAAAAAGGTAAAAATCCAATTGTTAAATTAACATCATTTGACAAACAACTTTTAGGTCAAGTAGCTGCGAAAATCAGAGGTTTCCGTAAGCCTGAGCCGTACAAAGGAAAAGGTGTTAAATTTGTAGGTGAAGTATTAAGAAGAAAAGCAGGTAAATCAGCTTAAAAAATAAGATTATGTCATTAACAAAACCTGAAAGAAGACAACGAATTAGATTCAGAATTAGAAAAACAATTAGTGGTACTGCTACTAATCCAAGACTATCTGTATTTAGAAGTAACAAAGAAATTTATGCTCAATTAATTGATGACGTAAACGGAGTTACTTTATTGGCAGCTTCTTCAAGAGAAAAAGAAATAGGTAACGGTACGAACATTGAAGTTGCTACAGCAGTTGGAAAACTAGTTGCTGAAAAAGCTTTAAAAGCTGGGATAGACGTAGTGACTTTCGATAGAGGAGGTTATTTATATCACGGTCGTATTAAATCATTAGCAGAAGGCGCAAGAGCGGCTGGACTTAAATTCTAATATAGTATGTCTAATAGTAAATACAAGAATGTAGAGTTAGTAAAACCAAGTGGTCTTGAATTAAAAGATCGTTTGGTAAGTGTAAATCGTGTTACTAAGGTTACAAAGGGGGGTAGAGCTTTTGGTTTTTCTGCTATTGTAGTTGTAGGTGATGAAAATGGAGTAGTTGGACACGGATTAGGAAAATCTAAAGACGTTTCTGAAGCAATTGCGAAAGCAGTAGAAGATGCTAAGAAAAATTTAGTAAAAATTCCTTTGAATGGTCAATCAGTTCCTCACGAACAAAAAGGTAAATTTGGTGGTGCACGTGTTTTCTTAATTCCTGCCTCTCATGGTACAGGAGTTATTGCTGGTGGAGCTGTTCGTTCAGTTCTTGAATCAGTAGGAATTCATGATGTATTATCTAAATCTCAAGGATCTTCAAATCCTCACAACGTAGTGAAAGCAACTTTTGATGCTTTATTACAAATGAGAAGCGCTTTTACTGTTGCAAAACAAAGAGGTGTTTCTTTAGAAAAAGTTTTTAAAGGTTAATTCAAGGAAATTATGGCTAAATTATTAGTAAAACAAGTTAGAAGCAAAATCAACTGTCCCCTTACTCAAAAAAGAGGATTAGAAGCTTTAGGTCTACGTAAAATGGGACAAGTTGTAGAGCATGATTCAAACCCTACAATCCTTGGGATGATAAATAAAGTTAAACACTTAGTTTCTGTTGAAGAAGCTAAATAACAAATACTGTTATGAATTTAAGTAACTTACAACCTGCTGAAGGTTCTACACACAATCAAAATAAAAGATTAGGTAGAGGAGAAGGTTCTGGAAAAGGTGGTACTTCTGCAAGAGGTCACAAAGGAGCAAAATCTCGTTCTGGTTATTCTAAAAAGATTGGTTTTGAGGGTGGGCAAATGCCACTTCAAAGACGTGTGCCTAAGTTTGGTTTTACAAACATCAATCGTAAAGATTACGAAGGTGTAAATCTTGATACACTTCAACTTTTAGTTGATAATGGTGTTATTAAAGATACTGTTGATATGACAGTTTATGTTGCTAATCGTTTAGCTACTAAAAATGAAATCGTTAAGATTTTAGGTAGAGGTGAATTGACAGCAAAATTAAAAGTAACCGCTCACAAATTTACTGCTACTGCAAAAGCTGCTATTGAAGCTGCTGGTGGAGAAGCTGTAACAATGTAATTTTTCAATTAATATGAAGAAATTTATTGAATCAATAAGTAATGTTTGGAAAATCGAGGAACTGAAAAATAGAATCCTAATAACATTGGGTTTGCTTTTAGTTTATCGTTTTGGGGCTCAAGTAACCCTGCCAGGTATTGATGCTACACAGTTAGGTAATTTAGCTGGGCAAACTAAAGAAGGAATTGGTTCAATTCTTGACATGTTTACTGGAGGTGCATTTTCTCAAGCTTCTGTTTTTGCTTTAGGAATTATGCCTTATATTTCTGCTTCGATTGTTGTTCAGTTAATGGGAATTGCGATTCCTTATTTACAAAAACTTCAAAGCGATGGAGAAAGCGGTAGAAAAAAGATTAATCAAATTACTCGTTGGTTGACAATAGGAATTACTTTAGTTCAAGGTCCAACTTATATCTATAATTTATATAGAACATTACCTAGTAATGCATTTTTATTGGGATTCAATTCATTTGAATTTTTATTTTCATCAGTAGTTATTTTAGTTACAGGTACAATTTTTGCCATGTGGTTAGGAGAAAAAATTACTGATAAAGGAATTGGAAATGGTATTTCTTTGTTAATCATGGTTGGAATTTTGGCTAGATTACCTCAAGCTTTTATTCAAGAGTTTACAACAAGAGTTACCAATAATAATGGTGGACCGATGTTGTTGGTTATTGAAATTATCATTTGGTTATTAGTTATCATTTGTTGTGTGCTATTGGTTATGGCGATCAGGAAAATTCCTGTTCAATATGCTCGTCGTACAACATCAGGTGATTTTGAACAAGACATGTTGGGTGGAAACAGACAATGGATTCCTTTGAAGCTTAATGCTTCTGGGGTTATGCCAATAATTTTTGCGCAAGCAATTATGTTTATTCCGGCAGCCTTAGCAGGTTTGTCTAAATCAGATGCATCACAATCAATTGTTG
This sequence comes from Flavobacterium pasteuri, assembly GCF_048286615.1. NCBI lineage: Bacteria > Pseudomonadati > Bacteroidota > Flavobacteriia > Flavobacteriales > Flavobacteriaceae > Flavobacterium > Flavobacterium pasteuri. The sequence continues at coordinate 113,959 of NZ_JBLVPN010000004.1, forward strand.
GCGCTTTTAGTAATATGTTCGGTTTTTGGTATAATTTTGTATTTGCAACTTTAATAATTGTATTTACTTTCTTTTACACTGCAATCACAGTTCCTACTAATAAAATGTCTGATGATTTAAAGAGAAGTGGTGGTTTTATTCCGGGTATCAGACCAGGAGTTGAAACTTCTGATTATCTTGACAAAGTGATGTCTTTGATAACTTTTCCAGGATCTTTATTTCTTGCTTTGATAGCTGTGTTCCCAGCAATTGTTGTGAGTCTTATGGATGTTCAACAATCTTGGGCAATGTTTTTTGGAGGTACTTCATTAATAATTATGGTTGGAGTTGCCATAGACACAATGCAGCAAATTAATTCATACTTGTTGAATAAACATTATGATGGTTTGATGAAAAGTGGTAAAAATAGAAAAGCAGTAGCTTAACTTATGGCAAAACAATCAGCAATAGAACAAGACGGATCTATCATTGAAGCATTATCAAATGCTATGTTCCGTGTAGAGTTAGAAAATGGACATATTGTAATCGCCCATATATCTGGAAAAATGCGTATGCATTACATCAAATTATTACCTGGTGATAAAGTGAAACTAGAAATGAGCCCTTACGATTTGTCAAAAGCAAGAATTACTTATAGATATTAAAGGATATTCAAAATGAAAGTTAGAGCTTCAGTAAAAAAGAGAAGTCCCGAGTGCAAAATTGTGCGAAGAAAAGGGAGATTGTACGTAATAAACAAAAAGAATCCTAGATTTAAACAAAGACAAGGATAATTATGGCAAGAATAGCAGGGGTAGATATCCCAAAAAATAAGAGAGGTGTTATAGCACTTACCTACATCTTCGGATTAGGAAGCAGTAGAGCTATTGAGATTTTAGAAAAAGCTCAAGTTAGCCAAGATAAAAAAGTTCAAGACTGGAATGATGATGAGATCGGAGCAATTCGTGAAGCAGTGTCAGCTTTCAAAATTGAAGGAGAATTACGTTCTGAGGTTTCTTTAAACATCAAGCGTTTAATGGATATTGGGTGTTATAGAGGTATACGTCATAGAACTGGTCTTCCTTTAAGAGGACAAAGAACTAAGAATAACTCTAGAACAAGAAAAGGTAAGAGAAAAACTGTTGCCAACAAGAAAAAAGCAACTAAATAATAAGTAATATGGCTAAAGCAACTGCAAAAAAACGTAAAGTTATCGTTGAATCAACGGGAGAAGCTCATATTTCTGCTACTTTTAACAATATCATCATTTCTTTGACAAACAAAAAAGGTGAGGTTATTTCTTGGTCTTCAGCTGGTAAAATGGGTTTTAGAGGTTCTAAAAAGAACACTCCATACGCAGCCCAAATGGCAGCAGAAGATTGTAGTAAAGTAGCTCTTGAAGCTGGACTTAAAAAAGTAAAGGTTTATGTAAAAGGACCAGGAAACGGACGTGAGTCAGCTATCCGTTCTTTGCATAACGGTGGAATTGAAGTGACTGAGATTATCGATGTTACTCCAATGCCTCACAATGGATGTCGTCCTCCTAAAAGACGTAGAGTTTAATACTCAAAAAAATATAGTATAACCAAGATTGTATATCGATTATTGAAGGATCAGACCTGAATTCATAATCTCAATCTTAAACAATTTAAAATGGCAAGATATACTGGTCCTAGTACAAGAATCGCTCGTAAATTTGGCGAAGCGATTTTCGGAGACGATAAAGCTTTCGAAAAAAGAAATTATCCTCCTGGGCAACACGGGATGGCTAAAAAAAGAGGAAAAAAATCTGAGTTTGCTATTCAGTTAATGGAAAAGCAAAAAGCTAAATATTCTTATGGAATTTTAGAAAAACAATTCAGAGGATTGTTCAAAAAAGCATCAGCTACCAAAGGAGTTACTGGTGAGGTTTTATTACAGTTGTGTGAAGCAAGATTGGATAATGTTGTTTTTAGAATGGGTATCGCTCCTTCTAGAAGAGGTGCACGTCAAATCGTTTCTCACAGACACGTCACAGTTAACGGTGAAGTAGTTAATATTCCTTCTTACCACCTTAGACCTGGTGACAAAGTTGCAGTTCGTGAAAAATCTAAGTCATTAGAAGCTATCGAACGTTCTTTATCTAATTCAAGTCATGTTTATGAATGGATTACTTGGAACAATGATATCAAAGAAGGAACATTCGTTTCTGTACCTGCGAGACTTCAAATTCCAGAAAACATTAAAGAACAATTAATCGTAGAGTTGTACAACAAATAATAATTGACTTAGTCGAAATTTATGGCAATATTTAATTTTCAGAAGCCCGATAAAGTTATCATGATCGATTCAACCGATTTTGAAGGTAAGTTTGAATTCAGACCTTTAGAACCTGGTTACGGATTGACCGTTGGTAATGCACTTAGAAGAGTTTTGCTTTCAGCATTAGAAGGTTATGCAATAACATCTGTTCGCATTGAAGGTGTAGATCATGAGTTTTCTACTATTTCAGGAGTTGTTGAAGACGTTACCGAAATTATCCTTAATCTTAAACAAGTTCGTTTCAAACGTCAAATTGAAGATATCGATAATGAATCAGTTACTATTTCTGTTTCAGGTAAAGACCAATTAACAGCTGGTGATTTTCAAAAATTTATTTCAGGTTTCCAGGTTTTGAACCCAGAACTAGTTATCTGTAATTTAGACAGTAAAATCAAACTTAATTTCGATTTAACTATCGAAAAAGGTAGAGGTTATGTTCCTGCTGAAGAGAACAAAAAACAGAATGCTGCAATTGGAACTATTTTTACAGATTCAATTTTTACTCCGGTAAAAAATGTAAAATATGCTATTGAAAACTTCCGTGTAGAGCAAAAAACAGATTATGAAAAATTAGTTTTTGAAATAAAAACTGATGGTTCTATCAATCCAAAAGATGCTCTTACTGAAGCTGCAAAAGTTTTAATTCACCATTTCATGTTGTTCTCTGACGAAAGAATTACACTCGAGGCTGACGAAATTGCACAAACAGAATCATATGATGAAGAATCATTACATATGAGACAATTGCTTAAAACTAAGCTTGTTGATATGGATCTTTCTGTAAGAGCTCTAAATTGTTTGAAAGCGGCTGAAGTTGATACACTTGGTGATTTAGTATCGTTCAATAAAAATGACCTAATGAAATTCCGTAATTTCGGTAAAAAATCTTTAACTGAGCTTGATGAACTTGTAGCAGTTAAAAATTTGAACTTCGGTATGGATTTAGCAAAATACAAACTAGATAAAGAATAATCTAAGCCGCAAGGTTTAAATTTACATAGCAATGAGACACGGAAAAAAATTCAATCACTTAAGCAGACAGACTGCACATAGAAAATCTATGTTAGCTAATATGGCTTGTTCTCTTATCGAGCACAAACGTATTAACACTACTGTTGCTAAAGCAAAAGCGCTTAAACAATTCGTTGAGCCGCTTATAACAAAATCTAAAGCAGATACGACTCACAATCGTCGTATTGTTTTTGCTTACTTACGTAGCAAATATGCCGTAACTGACTTGTTCAGAGACGTAGCTGCTAAAGTAGGAGACCGTCCAGGTGGATACACACGTATCATTAAAGTTGGAAATCGTTTAGGAGATAATGCTGATATGGCAATGATCGAATTGGTAGATTTCAATGAACTTTACAATGGGGGTAAAAAAGAAGTTAAAAAAGCAAAAAGCCGTCGTGGTGGTAAAGCTAAGAAAGATGAAGCTATTGAAGCTCCAGCTGCTGAAATTGAAACAACTACAGACACTGCTGAGTAATTATGAAAATAATCATTCAATAAAAACCAAGGATAAACTATTTATAGTTTATCCTTTTTTTTTGACTTTTTCGGAGCAAAAACCTTGGGATTTAATTGCATATTGTCCTGCTGTTCACTACATCTTTTGCTTCTGAAGAAAAAGCAAAAGGATGCCATTTCCATCAGGGCTAGATAAGAATGTTTTTATTTTACAATAAATTTCAAAAACTTGCATCCATTGGTTTAAAGGATTAAATTTGCACAATATTTAACTACAGATGAAACGAGCTTTGCTAGTTCCATGAGACTATTAAAAAATAATAGAAATCAAAGAATGAAATATACAACACGACAAAAAGCAATTCTTCTATTAAGTGACGGAACCATTTTCCACGGAAAATCTATTGGGATAAGTGGGACCACTTTTGGAGAGGTTTGTTTTAACACAGGAATGACAGGCTATCAAGAAATATTCACTGACCCTTCCTATTTTGGTCAATTGATGGTAGCAACCAATGCCCATATTGGAAATTATGGAGTTAACGATTCAGAAGTTGAATCACAAAGCATTAAAATATCAGGATTAGTTTGTAAAAACTTCAGCTTCAATTATTCTCGCGAAGATGCTTCAGGGAGTTTAGAAGATTATTTTATCAAACAAAACTTAATCTGTATATCTGATGTAGATACACGTGCTCTTGTAAGTTATATTCGCGATAATGGAGCTATGAATGCTGTAATTTGCACAGACGAAACTTCTATTGAAGAACTAAAAATTGCATTGGCAAAAGTTCCAGATATGAAAGGTCTAGAATTAGCCTCTAAAGTTTCTACAACGGAGCCTTATTTTTTTGGTGATGAAAATGCAACGTATAAAATCGCAGCACTTGATTTAGGAATAAAAATGAATATCCTTCGTAATCTTGCTAAAAGAGATTGTTATATCAAAGTATTTCCTTTTAATTCTTCTTATCTGGATTTAACTGCATTTAATCCAGATGGTTACTTTTTATCTAATGGACCTGGAGATCCAGAGCCGCTTTCTGGAGCAATTCAAGTTGCAAAAGAAATCCTTGAAAATGACAAACCTTTGTTCGGAATTTGTTTGGGACATCAAGTGATTGGCTTGGCAAACGGAATTTCAACTTATAAAATGTTTAATGGGCACAGAGGGATAAATCATCCTGTAAAAAACATCATTACTGGAAAAGGAGAAATAACTTCTCAAAATCATGGTTTTGCTGTTAATAAGGAAGAACTGGATAATCATCCTGATTTAGAGATTACTCATCTTCATCTAAATGATGGAACGGTTGCAGGAATGCGCATGAAAAATAAAAATTGTTTCTCAGTTCAATACCATCCGGAAGCAAGTCCAGGACCACATGATTCTTCTTATTTGTTTGATCAATTTATAGAGAACATAAAAGGATAAATTAGAATTAATTTCAAAATTAAATAGTAATAAAAAGGGTTTGACTTTTAATTAAGTCAAACTTTTTTTAATTATAATTAGATTCCAAAAGGATATGTTTCCGGGATTTGGTTTCTGTCTGATAGTATGTGTATGGGTTGTAATATACTTGTTTCATCTAAATAAATTAAAGCATCCTATCTTTTTGGCATTATTGTGGGAACATAATTTCCGAATCTTTCGTGTTGAGGATTGTAGACAACTTCTATTGCACGATGTCCTATATAAGATGGAAGACATTTTTCATCCTTTACTTTATTAATTAATAATAATTTGTTTTTGCCATTGCCAGCAAGATGAAAAGCATGTTCCCAACTGCCCACAACTGCTTCGGGAACTTTTTTTTTGTATCGAATCACCCCATTCTCTGCCAGCAACAACACTTCCTTTATAGGAGCCAAATCCTACCGCAACAACTCCATCATTCAAATGTTGTTTTCTCTTATTAGCTGTCCCAGGTTTACCATCCCTTCAGAGGCCACATCTGTAGCACGTTCATCGCCAATGAGGGTGTTGTGCTCTCAAACGATTATTCTTGTATCTTTTTTATGGAATTTAATAAGTCGCTGTATGGTGGCTTCTATTTGTTTATCTCTAATGTTCCAAGAGGCAGAACCTCTTTTTATCATGGTGCGATAATATTTTTCGGCATTTCTGGCAATAAATGCATTTTGTTCTGTGCTTAAAACATTTTCTGCATTGTGGTTGTAATTGGGTACATTTTTAATGATTTCCGTAAGCATGTGTAGGATTTATTTCTCGCATAATTCTGGAGCGTAGCAAGAGGCTCTGGCATAAGATTGCCCTTCGTCTTAATTGTAGGGCTCAAAATATTTAATGGCTGTTTTAGCAACTGCAAGTGCTTTAGGATTTTTTTTTCTAAATATTGAATGATCGAATTCATAGATTCCCTAAAACTGTATACATCCAATCCGTAAAATCCTATTCTTTTATCAGCAGAAAAACTTTCGTTATATACCTTGAGCCAATCTATGAATGCTGCTGTTTCCCAATTTGCCCACATCCAAGTAGGCCATCTTTTAAACTCATTTATAACGCTAAAGATATCTTTCCCGGAATCTAAATATCCTTTTGCATACCGATTTAAACGATAGCAATCCGGCCAATCTCCTTCGACTCCTAGAAATGAAAATCCTTTCTCCTGAATGAGTCGTTGTGTTATTTTAGTTCTCCATGTATAATATTCATGTGTGCCATGTGACGCTTCACCTAAAAGGACATATTTTGCATCTCCTATATAGTCTATTAATGGGTCTAAATCTGTTGAATTTTCCAATGAAGAAGCCGTTTTATTCAATAATGCTACAATTTCACTAGAATTCATTAAATTGTTAAGGTTTTTTAAAGCTTCCATCACTTATTTATTTTTTAATTTAGAAATTGAATTATAAAAATTGCTAATCTGGAATGCTGTAATAGTACGTGGATTTTTTGGTTTTAAAAAAGCTGTATAAATTTAATTTATATAATTGATAATGAGGTTGTTTGTGTTGATTTGTTTGTTGAAATCAATTGGTTTTAGGCTTAAGTAAGTGTCATTAATTTTTAGTTAACGTAGCACGCATTCCCTGAATTAGATTTTAAAGGAATTGAAAAAAATAACATATAATGTAAAAATAAATTCTTAAAAGAGCTTAAATGTTTTGTTTGCCAAAAAATTATAACGTTTTCGTTAATAACATTCATTATTTTCATAAAATCATTCCAAAAGATAGAATATATTTGTATTTTAAAATTTAAAATTTTAGTATATGAGTATTATTATCAAAATTCACGCAAGACAAATTTTCGATTCAAGAGGAAATCCTACAATAGAAGTAGATGTAATTACAGACAATGGTGTTTTAGGAAGAGCAGCTGTACCATCTGGAGCTTCAACTGGAGAACATGAAGCAGTTGAGTTACGTGATGGAGGAAAAGCATTTCTTGGAAAAGGAGTTTTGAGTGCTGTGAAAAATGTGAATACCATTATTTCTGAAGAACTTGTTGGTGTTTCAGTTTTCGAACAAAATCTAATTGATCAAATGATGATTGATTTAGATGGAACTCCAAATAAATCAAACTTAGGAGCAAATGCAATTTTAGGTGTTTCACTAGCTGTAGCAAAGGCTGCTGCTAATGAATTAGGATTGCCTTTATACAGATATGTAGGTGGTGTTTCTGCAAACACGTTGCCGGTACCAATGATGAATATCATCAATGGAGGATCACATTCTGATGCGCCTATCGCGTTTCAAGAATTCATGATTTTCCCTGTGAAAGCAACTTCTTTCTCACATGCCATGCAAATGGGAACTGAAATTTTTCATAGCTTGAAAAAAGTGTTACATGATAGAGGACTTTCTACAGCAGTAGGTGATGAAGGTGGTTTTGCACCAAATTTAGCTGGAGGAACTGAAGACGCTTTAGATACTATCAAAAAAGCTGTTGAAACTGCGGGTTATACTTTTGGAGATGAAATCATGATTGCTTTGGATTGTGCTTCTGCTGAGTTTTATGTAAATGGAAAATACGATTATTCTAAATTTGAAGGAGAAACTGGTAAAGTAAGATCTTCTGCTGAACAAGTAGAATATTTAGCTGAATTAGTAGCTAAATATCCTATCATTTCTATTGAAGATGGAATGGATGAAAATGACTGGGATGGATGGAAATTACTTACAGAGAAAATTGGAGATAAAGTACAGTTAGTAGGTGATGATTTATTTGTTACAAATGTAACACGTTTGTCTACTGGTATCGAGAAAGGAATCGCTAATTCAATCCTTATTAAAGTAAACCAAATTGGAACTTTGACTGAAACTATTGCAGCTGTTAATATGGCTAAAAATGCAGGCTACACTTCAGTAATGTCACACCGTTCAGGAGAGACTGAAGATAATACAATTGCAGATTTAGCAGTAGCTTTGAACTGTGGTCAAATAAAAACAGGTTCAGCATCTCGTTCTGATCGTATGGCAAAATACAATCAATTATTAAGAATTGAGGAAGAATTAGGAAATACAGCTTATTTTCCTGGTAAAAACGCTTTCAAAATCAAATAATTTCTTATGATATTTTTATTTAAAGCCATTCACGTATTGTGAGTGGTTTTTTTTTATAATATTTAACAATTTCATTGTATTATTCTCTTTTTAATTAGTGTTTAATTCCCTAGATTTGATAAATTATTATTTTAAAAGTTTATTTTCAATTATATTATGTCAAAAATAGCAACATTAGAAATTGATGGTAAAAAATTTGAACTGCCGATCATTGTAGGAAGTGAAAATGAAGTTGCCATTGATATTAACAAATTACGTGATTTGTCAGGTGTGATTACACTTGATCCAGGTTATAAAAATTCAGGTTCTTGTAAAAGTGAAATTACTTTTTTAGATGGAGAGCTTGGAATCCTTCGATACAGAGGATATTCAATTGAGGATTTAGCTGAGAAAGCAGATTTTCTAGAAGTATCATACCTTTTAATTTTTGGGGAACTGCCTACTGTTGATCAGTTAGCGCAATTTGAAACCGATATTAGAAAATATACTTTGGTCAACGAAGAAATGAAAAACATAATTGATGGTTTTCCTAAAACCGCTCATCCAATGGGAGTTTTAGCTGCTTTGACAAGTGCATTAACAGCATTTAACCCTAAATCGGTTAATGTTGAGAATGAGAAAGAAATGTATGAGGCTGTGTGTAAAACTATGGGTAAATTCTTGGTTATAGCAACTTGGACGTATAGAAAAAGCATGGGTTATCCTTTGAATTATTATGATAATACAAAAGGATATGTAGAAAACTTTATGCGTTTAATGTTTGAATTACCTACAGAACCTTACACTGCAAATCCTGTAGTCATTGATGCATTAGATAAATTATTTATTCTTCACGGAGATCATGAACAAAACTGTTCTACATCTACAGTGAGAATGGTAGGTTCTTCTCATGCAGGATTATTTGCATCCATTTCTGCTGGAGTTTCTGCGCTTTGGGGGCCATTGCATGGAGGAGCAAACCAAGCAGTTCTTGAGATGTTAGAAGAAATCCATAGAAATGGTGGAGACGCTGATAAATATATGGCTAAAGCCAAAGACAAAAATGATCCTTTTAGATTGATGGGTTTTGGTCATAGAGTCTATAAGAATTTTGATCCAAGGGCGAAAATTATAAAAAAAGCTGCTAACGAAGTTTTAGCAACTTTGGGAGTTGAAGACCCAATTCTTGCGATCGCTAAGAAACTCGAAGAATCAGCTTTAGAAGATGAGTATTTCAAATCAAGAAATTTATATCCTAACGTAGATTTTTATTCTGGAATTATTTACAGAGCTTTAGGAATTCCTACAGATATGTTTACGGTAATGTTTGCAATAGGACGTTTGCCAGGTTGGATCGCACAATGGAAAGAAATGCGTGAAAATAAGGAGCCTATCGGAAGGCCAAGACAAGTTTATACAGGGCACCCTTTAAGGGATTTTGTACCAACAGATAAAAGATAAAATCAGTTTAAAAAGCTTCACTAATTAGTGAAGCTTTTTTTATATTTGCCAAAAGCGATAATACATGTCAAAGTTAAATATAAAGAATGAAACTTCAAGGCTTAGAGCAGTTGTTCTAGGGTCAGCGGTCAATAATGGACCTACGCCAAAGGTTGAAGATGCCTACGATCCAAAATCATTAGAGCATATTTTAGCAGGTACATATCCTCTAGAGGAAGATATGATAAATGAAATGGAAGCATTTAATACTGTACTAAAAAAATATGATGTGATTGTTTATCGTCCGGAAATGATTGAAAATTACAATCAAATATTTACAAGAGATATTGGTTTTGTAATTGATGACTTTTTTGTGAAATCAAATATTTTACCAGATAGAGAGCGTGAATTAGATGCTATTCAATATATAATTGACCAAGTTGATCTTAAAAAAGTGGTGCGACCTCCAGAGGAAGTTCACATAGAAGGTGGTGATGTGATATTGTGGAACGATTATATTTTTATTGGAACCTATAAAGGTAGTGATTACAAAGATTATATTACTGCACGAACGAATGTGCAAGGAGTGCAATATATTAAGGATTTGTTCCCAAATAAAATTGTTAAAGAATTTGATTTGGTAAAATCTAAAATTGAAGCCCGCGACAATGCATTGCATTTAGATTGTTGTTTTCAACCGGTAGGGAATGATAAAGGAATTATCTATAAAAATGGTTTCCGTGAAGAAGCAGATTATTTGTTTCTGGTAAATCTTTTTGGAAAAGAAAATTTATTTCACATTACCAGAGAAGAGATGTACAATATGAATTCTAATGTTTTTTCTATTGATACTAATATTGTCGTTTCTGAAAGAAACTTTACAAGACTTAACAATTGGTTGCGTGGAAACGGTTTTGTGGTTGAAGAAATTCCATACGCAGAAATTGCAAAACAAGAAGGATTATTACGGTGTTCTACCTTACCTTTAATTAGAGAATAAATATTTGTTTAAGGTTTAAAGCTTAATGGTGCTCAACATTAAGCTTTAAACTATTAAACTTTAAACTAAAAATATATGAAACAAACAACAAATTCCATATTGATGATTCGTCCGGTTGCGTTTAGAATGAACGAACAAACGGCAGTAAATAATTATTATCAAAAAGTATTAGACGGACTTTTACCCGCAACTGTAAATACTAAAGCGCAAAAAGAATTTGACGCTTTTGTCGAAAAACTAACAGCAGTTGGTGTAGATGTTACCGTTGTAGATGATACGTTGAATCCAGATACTCCAGATAGTATTTTCCCAAACAACTGGATTTCTTTTCACGAGAATGGTGATGTAGCTTTATATCCAATGTTTGCTGAAAATCGCCGTCACGAACGTCGTGAAGAGATATTAGATTTATTGGAAGAAAAAGGTTTTGTAATTCATAATATTATAGATTACACTTCCGCTGAAGAAGATGGATTTTTCTTGGAAGGAACTGGAAGTTTGCTATTGGACAGAGTTAATGCTAAAGCGTATTGCGCATTGTCTCCCAGAGCTGATGAAGAATTATTTATCGAATTCTGTGAAGATTTTGATTATGCACCAGTAATTTTTGAAGCTTTTCAAACTGTTGATTCAGAACGAAAACTGATTTACCATACCAATGTGATGATGTGCTTAGGAGAAACTTTTGCAGTCATTTGTGCAGATTGTATCGATGATAAAAAAGAGCGCAAAATGGTTTTGGATAATCTAAAAGAAAATGGAAAAGAAATCATTTTGATCACTGAGGCCCAAATGAATAATTTTGCGGGTAATATGCTTGAAGTTCGTGGAGCAAATGATAAAATATATTTGGTCATGAGTGCAGCTGCTCATCAAAGTCTAACTCCAAAACAAATAGAACAATTAGAAAAGCATGCTGAAATTTTGAGTTCAAGTCTGGATACCATTGAGGCTTGTGGCGGAGGTAGCGCCAGATGTATGATGGCTGAAATTTTCTTGCCAAGAAATTAAAAAAAAGAAAACCGGATACGATTCTCACAATCTTATCCGGTTTTTTTTAATTGTAATATGAATTTAGGAGAGATTCCCTTTTATGATATTGATAATAGCACTTACAATATATTGAATTCCTATTGCAATTACTATGAAACCCACAATCCTGGAAATAGCAATAATTCCGGAAGCTCCAAGTATTTTTGCTAAATAATGAGCACTTTTAAGGATAATAAAAATAGCAACTGCAATGGCAAGAATAGCGATGGAAGATATAATTATCTCCATAGTTGTATTGTGTTCTTGGTAAAATGCGATAAGTAGAGAAATAGATCCAGGACCAGCAAGCATAGGAATTGCAAGTGGAGTCAAGGCAATGTCATTTCTTTGTTGCGCATCAGTTTCTGCTTTTTTATTAATACCTCTCTTCTTGGTGAATTTTCCGGAAAGCAATGAAAATCCAGAACTCACAATAATAATTCCACCGGCAATTCTTAGTGCATCAATACTGATTCCAAAAAAAAGTAATACATATTGACCAATAAAAAACGAGACGATAAGGATGATAAATACATTTATCGCCGTCCATAAAGAAATTCTGGAACGCTCCTTTTTGGTGTCATTTTGGGTCAGTCCTACAAAAATAGGAACGGTACCAATAGGATTTAAAACCGAAAAAAGTGCGACAAACAGATAAATAAATAGATCCATATTTTGTTTTTTAATAGTGTAAAAGTACTCTTTTTTTACTTTTTAATGTTAGCGTAATGTTTTTTCTTACTTTTATAACTAAACCTGATAATTGCTAAACTCATGGGTCTTTTTTTATTACTTTTGCAAAATATAATTACAGAAAATGATAAAAAATAAAAAAACGCTAGTTCTTGGAGCTTCAACAAAACCTGCTAGATATTCTTTCATAGCGATTGAAAAACTGGTTGATAAAGGACATTCAGTTCTTGCTATCGGTCAAAACGCGGGTGAAGTAGCCGGAATAAAAATCCAGACTAAAGCTATTCCACTAAAAAATATCGATACAGTTACGCTTTACTTAAATCCTTTGCGTCAGCGTGATTACTATAATTATATCGTTGAGGCACAACCAAAACGTGTTATTTTTAATCCAGGTACCGAGAATCCGGAGTTCTATCAATTGTTGAAATTAAATGACATCAAAGTCGAGATAGGGTGTACACTGGTTATGTTGGCAACAAATCAATATTAGTTTTTTTGGAGCTATTTCCAGCTATATATTATAATCTTTTGTAAAGCTGGAAGCTTTCAAAAGGCTTCCAGCTTTATAAAAGGATTTTTACTTCAAACGAAGTTCACTGAACTCCTATGAAAATTAAAATTAAGTGAAGTAATCTGGGCTAAAATTAAAATCGTGTTTCAGATGTGGCATTCTTGCTGATCAATAACAATCCAAGAAAAGTGATTAGTCCGTTTACGATAATCAATTCGTTATCGAAAACATATCCGAAAAATATTGCTTTAGAATTTTCATTGATAAAGTACGTTACAGCAGGAGATAATAAGCAAATGATAGGAACATATTTGTCTTTGACTGTTTTTGATTTTACAAATAATCCAAAACAATATAATCCCAAAAGCGGGCCGTAGGTATAGGATGCAACCCTGAAAATCATAGCTACAACAGAACTGTCATTAATAGCATTAAAGAAAATTATCACCAGAAACATTAGGAACGAAAAGGCAATATGAACAAAATGTCTGGTTCGTACTACATTTGGTTTTCCTTGATTTTCTACTTTATCCATTCCTAAAAAATCAACACAAAACGAAGTTGTCAGTGCTGTTAGCGCGGAATCCGTTGTGGCAAAAGTTGCGGCCGTTAATCCTAATAAGAAAATAACTGATGGAATTAGTGATAAATGGTTAAAGGCAATTTCTGGGAAAAGCAAATCGGTTCTGGGTTTTCCGGTGATTAAATCTGTTGGTACCTCAATCCCGTTTTTAGTAGCAAAGATGTAAATTAAAGCTCCCACACCGAGGAAAAAAATATTGATAAGTACAAATATTCCAGTGAACGTAAACATGTTTTTTTGTGCTTCGCCAATGTTCTTACAACTCAGGTTTTTTTGCATTAAATCCTGATCTAAGCCTACCATGGCAATAGTAACAAAAATTCCTCCCAGAATTTGTTTTGCAAAATGAAACTTACTCGACACAAAATCCTCAAAGAAAAATACTTTTGAATAATTACTATTTTTTACTTCTTCAAAAGCTTCAAAAGCATTCAAATTTAAACTTCTGCAAATAAAAAAAATTGTCAAGAAAACCGAAGTGACCAAGAAAAAAGTTTGCAAAGTGTCCGTAATAATAATGGTTTTCAATCCGCCACGATACGTATACGCAAATATTAAAGCCAGCGAAATTAAAACCGTTACTGCAAACGGAATTCCATAATAATCAAAAACAAAACGTTGCAAAACAATCACGACAAGGTACAATCTGAATGCAGATCCAATGGTTCGGCTAATCAGGAAAATGGTTGCGGCGGTTTTATAGGAGTAAATCCCTAATCGTTGTTCGATGTAACCGTAAATGGAAGTCAAATTCATTCGATAATACAGCGGAAGCAAAACTTTGGCGATTATTATAAAACCTATAGCATTCCCCAGAACAAACTGAAAATACTTGAATTGTTCCCCGTTTGGAGAACCTACTTCTCCCGGAACGGAGATAAATGTCACACCGGAAAGTGCAGTTCCAATCATTCCAAAAGCAACCAAGTACCATTTGGAGTTTTTATTGGCTTTAAAAAAAGCATCGTTTCCGCTGTCTTTTTTGCTGACAGCATGGGAGATGTAAAATAAAATTCCAAAATAAACGATTATAAGTATTAGAATGGTGCTGGGAGTCATTTTGTATAAATATTGTTTGGACCAAATTACATAAATAATCTTCAAATTTTCAAATTATCTATCCCGAACGTTCGGGACAAATTAACTACTTTTGCTGTTATGGAATTTTCTTCAAAACTTATAGAAAAAGCAGTTAACGAAATGTCTCAGTTGCCGGGAATTGGTAAAAGAACAGCACTTCGGTTGGTGCTACATTTGCTAAAACAGCCAAAAGAACAAACAGGTTTTTTATCTCAGGCCTTGCTTGCAATGCGTGAGGATATTAAATATTGTAATAGCTGTCATAATATTTCGGATAGTCTACTGTGTGAAATTTGTGCTAACCAAAGTAGAAATCACCAAATCATTTGTATTGTCGAGGATATTCGTGATGTCATGGCAATTGAAAATACGGGGCAGTTTAGAGGGATTTATCATGTTCTTGGTGGTAAAATTTCTCCTATTGACGGGGTTGGTCCCAGTCAGTTGAACATTACTACATTAGTTGAGAAAGTGAAATCAGGTAATGTAAGTGAAATAATCTTTGCTTTAAGCTCCACAATGGAGGGTGACACCACTAATTTTTACATTTATAAACAAATTGCTGATTGTGAAATAATTATATCGACAATTGCTAGAGGGATTTCGGTAGGAGATGAACTTGAATATGCTGATGAAGTTACCTTGGGAAGAAGTATTTTGCAAAGAGTACCTTTTGAAAAGTCGTTTAAAAATAATTAATCCATTTAATGAATAGTGATGCTTTTTAAATAGTAAATGAAAAGCTATATTTGTCGTTAAAAATATTGAAAATGAGCAAATCCGTATTCTGTTTATTACTAACCATAAGTGTTTTATTCACTTCTTGCATTTCTACCCAAGATTTAATTTATCTTCAAAAGAAAGATAATTCACAAGATAATATTGTTATTACAGCTATAGAATCAAAACCGTATAGATTACAAACTAATGACGTTTTGAGTATCACGATAAAAGCTATTGACCCTAAATTAGTCGCTATTTTTAGTCCTTCAAATGATGGAGGTGCTGGAGGTAAATCTGAGTCAGGATTGTATTTTGATGGTTTTACAGTGGATGACCATGGAAATATAAGGATTCCAGTTTTAGGAGAGTTAAATGTAATCGGTTACACGCTGGACGAAATCAGAGTTAGAGTTGAAAAGCAATTATTGGCAGAGTATTTTAATAAGGAAGCTAATATTTTTGTAACCGTTAAATTAGCAGGTTTGCGTTATACTATCAATGGAGAAATTGGGGGGCCAGGTACAAAAACAATGTTTCAAGAGCAGGTAAATATTTTGGAAGCTATTGCTAATTCTGGAGATATTACTATCACTGGAGATAGAAAAGCAGTAACAGTTATGCGAAAAACGCCAACTGGTGTAGAAATGCACGATTTAGACCTCACGGATATAAATGTAATGCAATCCCCTTATTATTATTTGCAGCCTAATGATTATATTTATATAAAACCACTCAAGCAAAAAACTTGGGGAACTGGAAAAACAGGAATAGAATCTTTGAGTACAATCATTACACTATTGTCTTTAGCCACAACCACTTTCTTACTATTAAAAAATTAAAACAGCACTCAAAAAATGTTAGATATAAAAGATTTTTCGATTTTTGAAAACCAAGTAAGCTTTGACTTTAAGGGTTTTTTAATAAAAATTGGAAGTTATTGGAAGTGGTTTTTGATAAGTTTATTAATCACTTTCACGATTGCTTATCAGGTAAATATTCGTAAAGAAAAAATTTACGGTATGGAAACACTTATTTCCGTAAAAGAAGAAAGTAATCCCCTTTTTACTTCAAATACCAGTTTAGTCTTTAATTGGGGAGGTACTTCGGATCAAGTTCAGACCATATCAACAACTTTGCAATCTAGGTCGCACAATGAACTGGTTGTAGATAAGTTACAATATTATATTAATTACTTAGTTCAAGGGGAATATAATTTAGTAGATGCTTATGGATCAGTTCCTTTTTATATCAATATTGACAAGTCAAAAGGGCAATTAACAGGGACTTTAATAGGGATTAAATTTATTAGTGAAGATATATATGAAATTAGAATTCCTTTTGCAAGTAAAAATGTATCTTTAATTTCCTATTCTGACAATTCATACAGTAATACAGCTGTAGCAACAGGAGATTTTGTAAAAAGATATAAGGTTGGCGAAAAAGTTTCTTTGCCTTTTTTGAATTGGAAGTTACAAATTAATGAAAATCCTGGCTTCTATAAAGGAAACGAATATTTTGTACAGTTTAATGATTTTAACGGAACGGTATCAGGGTATAAAGGTATAAGCGTTAGGTCAGACGATAAAGGAGGTTCAATAATTACCTTAGGTATGCAGGGAACTAATAAAGCAAGAATGGTTGAGTATTTAAATGCGACTGTTAAAATGCTTATCAAGAGACAATTGGATAGTAAGAACCAGTTTGCGACAAATACTATAGCTTTTATAGATAGTACATTAGTCACGATGGAATCCCAGCTTAAGGAAACAGGAAATGAGTTAAAATCCTTTAGAAAAGGTAAAAACATTTATGATATTGAAGAAGGTGGAGGTAAATTTTCAGAAAAGATTTTGGAATTTGACGTCAAAAAAGACGAGATTAATCGTAAAATGGCTTATTATAATTCATTAAAAGCATACTTAAAAAACAGTGTAAACTACGCAAAACTTCCTGCACCTTCAGTAGCTGGAATAGAAGATCCAAATATTGTAGTAAATATTTCAAAGTTAATAGCATTATCTACTCAAAGATCAGAAATGGCTTATGCTGTAAAAAGCGATAAAATATTTAAGGATTTTGATAATCAAATGGAGGCTATTAAAAATGTTTTGTTAGAGAATATAGCTACTGCCAAAGCATCTCTTCAATATGATTTAGCTATGGTGAGCAGTAAAATAAATGAGGCTGAAAGTACTATAAAGGGACTTCCGGATGATCAGCAAGAGCTCATTAAGATTAAAAGAAAATATGATTTGAGTGATAATATTTATAGCACTTTTCTTCAAAAAAGAAGTGAAGCAGATATTGTTAAGGCGGCAAATTTATCAGATGTTCATTTTATAGATCCTGCTAAGGATGTTGGCGGGGGACTTATAGGTCCAAAAACATCAGTTAATTATGTATTGGCTTTATTTCTGGGCATACTTTTTCCATTGGTTTTTGTATTTGCAGTTTTCTTTATCAATAATTCGATACAGAATGCTGAGGATATCAGTAAGATGACAAAAATCCCTTTAATAGGTGTTGTTGGAGTCAATAAAGAGAATACTAATTTAGCTGTTTACGACAAGCCAAAATCAGCTTTATCAGAATCTTTTAGAGCCATTCGTTCATCTCTTCAATTTCTATATAAGCAACAAAATTTAGATGGAGCAAAGACACTAATGATTACATCCTCTGTGAGTGGTGAGGGAAAAACATTTTGTTCTATAAATATCGCTACGGTATTTGCACTTAGTGAGAAAAAAACAGTTGTTATTGGTCTGGATTTAAGAAAGCCTAAGCTGTCCGTTGAATTTAATTTATCAAATGATGTTGGTATTGTAAATTATCTGATAAAACAAAAAACAATTGACGAAATCATCAATCACACACACATACCTTTTTTAGACGTTATTTTATCAGGTCCAATTCCCCCTAATCCGTCTGAAATGATTATGAGTCAAGGAATGGGAGAGTTAATAGAAGAGTTAAAGAAAAAATACGATTATATAATATTGGATACACCTCCAGTAGGATTGGTGTCAGATGCTTTAGAACTAGCGCAATATTGTGATGTTACCTTATATATAGTAAGACAGAATTTTACTAAAAAAGATATGATTACGCTGTTAAACAACAGGGTGAAACGCGGAGAGTTAAATAATGCTAGTATTGTTTTAAATGGTTTGGAGAATAAAGCAAAATATGGTACGGGTTACGGCTATGGTTATGGTTACGGCTATGGTTATGGAACCTATGCTAATGGATATTATGAAGAGGGTAAGACTAAAAGTATTTATCAAAGAATAGCACAGAAGATTTTGAAAAAACAAACTAAATAATTGATTGTTTTAAAATTAGGTACAAATGAAAATAGAAACAAAAAGTTCCGTTTTAATTACGGGTGGGGCAGGATTTATAGGTTCTAATCTTTGTGAATATTTTTTATCTAAAGATTATAAGGTTATTTGTTTTGATAATTTTGCAACTGGATATAGACATAATTTAAAAGATTTTATAAATCATCCCGATTTTCATTTGATAGAAGGCGATATCCGTAATGGAGCAGAATGTCAAAATGCTGTACAAGGAGTAGATTATGTTTTACATCAGGCAGCTTTGGGTTCTGTACCCAGATCTATTAATGATCCAGTTGTTACAAATGATGTAAATGTCTCCGGTTTTTTGAACATGTTAGTAGCATCAAGAGACGCAAAAGTGAAACGATTTATATATGCGGCAAGTTCCTCCACCTATGGTGACTCAGAAGCTTTGCCTAAAGTTGAAGCCGTAATTGGAAAGCCACTTTCTCCGTATGCAATTACAAAATATGTAAATGAGCTATATGCTGAAATATTTAGCAGAACCTATGGTTTAGAGACAATCGGGTTGCGTTATTTTAATGTTTTTGGTCGAAAGCAAGATCCTAATGGAGCATATGCAGCGGTCATTCCCAAATTTGTAATGCAATTGATGCAATTGGAAAGTCCAAAAATAAATGGGGATGGCAATTATTCCCGTGACTTCACTTACATCGATAATGTAATTCAAATGAATGAGCTGGCTATACTGACAAAAAATCCAGAGGCGATAAATACGGTATACAATACTGCCTATGGAGATAGAAATACGTTGAATAATTTAGTAGATTATTTAAAAGATTTCTTATGTGTTTATGATGAAAGAATTGCTACTGTCGAGATAGAATACGGCCCTAATAGATCTGGCGATATTCCACATTCTTTGGCAAGTATTGACAAAGCTAAATCGTTGTTGGGATATCATCCAAAATATTCGATGCAAGAAGGATTGAAAGAAGCTGTTGAATGGTATTGGAATAATCTTAAATAAATTTTTAAGAAAAATAATGTAGTAAATTAAAATATATTTGCAAAATTAAAAATTTGAATAAATGAAAATTACAAAAATTTGTTGCATAGGAGCAGGATATGTTGGAGGTCCAACGATGGCTGTCATTGCTCAAAAATGCCCGCAAATACAAGTTACAGTAGTAGACTTAAATGAAGAACGAATTACTGCATGGAATGATGAAGATGTAAATAATATACCTATTTATGAGCCAGGTTTAAGCGAAATTGTTGCTGAAGCCAGAGGAAGAAACTTGTTTTTTTCTACTAATGTGGAAAAAGCTATAGACGAAGCTCAAATTATTTTCATATCGGTAAATACACCTACTAAAACCTACGGAAAAGGAAAAGGTATGGCAGCTGATTTGAAATATATTGAATTGTGTGCAAGACAAATTGCCAAAGTTGCCAAAGACAACAAAATTGTTGTAGAAAAATCGACACTGCCTGTTAGAACTGCTGAGGCTATTAAAAGTATTTTAGACAATACAGGGAATGGAGTACAGTTTCAAATTTTATCAAATCCAGAGTTTTTAGCTGAAGGAACTGCTGTTCAAGATTTATTGAATCCTGATAGGATTTTAATTGGAGGCGATTTATCTGTAGAAGGACAGAAAGCGATTCAGGCTTTAGTTGATGTATATGCAAATTGGGTTGCCACGGACAAAATATTAACCACTAATGTTTGGTCTTCTGAGCTTTCTAAATTGACAGCTAATGCTTTTTTAGCACAAAGAATTTCTTCTATAAATGCCATGTCAGAGCTCTGCGAAAAAACAGGTGCTGATGTAAATGAAGTTGCAAGAGCTATAGGAATGGATAGTAGAATAGGTTCGAAATTTCTTAAAGCCTCTGTTGGGTTTGGAGGTTCTTGTTTTCAAAAAGACATATTGAATTTGGTTTATATCGCAAAATCATATGGATTACATGAAGTAGCTGATTATTGGGAGCAAGTAATTATAATGAATGATCACCAAAAAAGACGTTTTTCAAACAACATTGTTCAAACTCTTTATAATACAGTTTCAGATAAAAAAGTAACTTTTCTAGGTTGGGCTTTCAAAAAAGATACTAATGATACCAGAGAGTCGGCTGCTATCTATGTTGCTGATGATTTGATAAATGAACATGCGAAAATTGCTGTTTACGATCCTAAGGTGTCTAATAAAAAAATTATTGACGATTTAAATTATTTAGAAACGAGAAGTGCTGAATTAAATAGTACTAGTGTCAAGTCTTTTGATAATCCCTATGAGGCATGTTATAATGCTCATGCTATAGCTGTACTTACGGAATGGGATGAGTTTGTTAAGTATGATTGGCAAAAAATATACGATTCTATGCAAAAGCCTGCTTTTATTTTTGATGGGAGAAACCTGTTGAATGCTTCAGAATTAAGAGCTATTGGTTTTGTATATCAAGCTATAGGTTCGTAAAAAAAATAGATTATTTTAGTCTATTTCCCATAAACAAAAATGAGAAAGATACATAGTACTGTTGTCAAATGAATTGTAGACATATTGTCTCATGTAGAAGTTTATTCCGATTAATCATACTAAAACTAGTAGTGTAATACAAAATATAAGATGAATTGGTATGTAGTTTATACAAAGCCTAAATGGGAGAAAAAAGTTGCAGAACAATTAAAAAATAAAGGAATTGAGTGCTATTGTCCTTTGATTACGCAAGTTAGGCAATGGTCAGACAGAAAGAAAAAAGTAGAAGTGCCTCTATTTAATTCCTATGTTTTTGTTCAATTGCCAGATTCTGAACGGAATGCTGTGTTCCAGTCAGTAGGAGTGGTGCGTTATTTATTTTGGTTAGGAAAACCGGCTGTTGTCCGCGACGAAGAGATTAGTGTTATTAAAAAATGGCTAAATCCCTCTGAGGGTAATGAGGTTTCAGTATTTTCTTTTCAAATAGGAGATGCTATACAATTGGATTCCGGACCATTTTCTAATCAAAAAGCAATTGTTCAAGAGGTTACTAATACCCATTATGTGTTGGTTTTGGAATCGTTAGGTTGTGTCTTAAAAATGAAGTATAAATAGTAGCTGTTATCACAATTTTTAGGAAGTGATATTCGATTCCTTATTTAACGTGTCTACGATTTTTAAAAATGTGAAAACTTAGCTCAATAAACATGCCCCAAAAAGTTAGACACTATTTGGGGCATTTTTATGGAAAAAAAAGTAAAATAGGTTTATATCTGTTTGTTTCGAATTGCAAAAAAATAGAATTGGTGCATTTTATATTTACATAATTGATATGCTTTAAGTTTCATAATTCCCATCAGGTATTTAAGCCCTATAAATGCTAATTTGAAATCTTTTTTTGATATTTTTTTATCACCTATTTAGGTGATTTTTTTTGGGTGGTTTAATTAGTTTTGGATATCTTACTTTCTGAATTTCAGCTGTTTATGTTTTTGTTCAGTTTTTGTAGAAGTATCGTTGTGTTTTGAAAGGTAAATAATAGATAAAAAATCGGCATATTGTACCTATATTTGACCTCTTAAATTATTTTGGTTTCAGCTCATTTTTGTGAGTATGAATCGCGAAGCAGTGTAATAAAGTTAACGATGGTTACTTATAATTATTCAAAAAATGAATTCTAATACAAAAATAGCAGTAATTGGTTTGGGTTATGTAGGGTTGCCATTGGCAAGGTTGTTTGCAACCAAGCATGCTGTTGTTGGATTTGACATCAATCAATCTAGGGTTAGTTCATTAAAATCAGGGACTGATACTACATTTGAAATTGATGATGTCACGCTGCAAAAAGTGCTAATGGATGTGTCAAGTAATGCTATTGGTTTATACTGCACTACTGATGTTAACGATATTGTAGATTGTAATTACTATATTGTAACAGTTCCCACTCCGGTTGATAAAAATAATCGCCCAGATTTGACCCCATTATACAGATCAAGTGAAACTGTAGGGTCAGTCTTAAAAAAAGGGGATATTGTTATTTATGAATCTACCGTTTATCCTGGGGTAACGGAGGAAGAATGTGTTCCTGTTTTAGAGCGGGTTTCTGGATTGAAATTTAATGTAGATTTTTTTGCGGGTTATTCTCCTGAAAGAATTAATCCGGGAGATAAGGAACATACAGTTGATAAAATTTTAAAAATAACTTCAGGTTCCACTTTAGAGATTGGTCAAAAAGTAAATGAATTATATAAGTCCGTTATTACTGCAGGAACTTACTTGGCACCATCTATAAAGGTTGCAGAAGCCGCCAAAGTAATAGAAAATTCTCAACGGGATATCAATATAGCTTTTGTAAACGAGTTAGCTAAAATATTCAATTTGATGAATATCGATACGCAAGCTGTTTTAGAGGCAGCAAGAACCAAATGGAATTTCCTGCCTTTTAAACCGGGCTTAGTTGGAGGTCATTGTATAGGAGTTGATCCTTATTATTTGGCGCAAAGAGCCCAAGAGTTTGGATATCATCCCGAAATTATATTAGCGGGCAGACGATTGAATGACAGTATGGGCGAATATGTAGCTTCTCAAGTAGTAAAGCTGATGATTAAAAAAGGAATTTCGGTTAATGGAGCGACAGTTTTGATGCTTGGAATTACTTTTAAAGAGAACTGTCCAGATGTTCGTAACACAAAAATTGTGGATGTAATAACAGCTTTAACGGATTACGGAATTACTGTAACCACTTATGACCCTATGGCAAATCCATTAGAAGTAAAAAAAGAATATAACTTGGTTACTACAAATTTAATACCAACTGAGTTGTTTGATGCCGTAATTCTGGGTGTAGCACACCATCAGTTTTTGGATTTAGACTTGACCAAATTACAAAATTCGACTAGTTTGTTATATGATGTAAAAGGAGTTTTGGGTGATGCAGCTGATGGGCGATTATAGAATATCATCAAAAAAAATAATAGGATCAAATAGCAATTTATAGTAAAGATTTAAAAGTTCAGCATGGAAAATAAGTCTTCAATTACACATGTCATTCTAACTGGCGGAGTAGGTAGCAGGTTATGGCCTTTATCCCGAAAAAGTCAACCGAAGCAATATCTAGATTTGTTTGATGGTAAGTCATTGTTTGAAATGACTGTGGAGCGTAATCGTAATGTTGCGAATAAAATTATGGTTGTGGGCAATATTGATAATTGCCACTTGAGTAGGAAAGTGATGGAGAAATCAAATACTCCCTATTTAGACATTGTTGAATCCACTCCTAGAAATACAGCTGCTGCAATAGCTTTTGCCGCTTTTGCTTCGGATCCAGAAGATGTTTTAATTGTAACCCCCTCTGATCACATTATTGATGCCATGGAAAATTATGAAGCAGCAATCAATGAAGCAGTGGAAAAAGCTTCCAAAGGATATATTGTAACTTTCGGAATTGTACCCACTAAGCCAGAAATAGGATATGGTTATATAGAACGCAAAGGAGATGATGTGATTTCTTTTCGAGAAAAACCAAACCAAGTTACCGCAAAAGATTTCATCGCCAAAGGAAATTTTTTATGGAACAGTGGTATGTTTTGCTTCAAAGCAAGTGTTTTTTTGGAGGAGTTACAATTGTTTCAACCTGATGTATATGAGAAATCTAAAATTGCTTGGCGGAATAATAATAATGGTTCTTTAGATTTACAGTTGTCTCTAGAAATTCCTTCTATCAGCATTGATTATGCGGTTATGGAAAGAAGTAAAAAAATAAAAGTAGTATCTTCAAAATTCATTTGGTCTGATTTAGGTTCTTTTGAGTCAGTTTATGACTATCTTGTTTCTACAGGGCATTCTGTTGATAAAAATGGAAATATGGTTATTGGAACGGATAATTATACCGCTTTTGTAGGATTGAAAAACACCATTTTTGTTTATACGGAAACCGCTAATTTAATTTTGCATAAAGACAGCTCACAAGATGTTAAGAATATTTACAATCAGTTGGAAAGAGAAAATCCAGACTTGTTGAATTAAAAATATGAGGAAAGAGGCTAAAATTTATATTGCCGGACACAATGGAATGGTTGGTAGTGCCATCTGGCGAATTTTGTCTGCAAATGGGTACACTAATTTATTAGGAGTCTCCAGTAGTGAATTGGATTTGAGAAATCAACAAGCTGTTACTGATTTTATAACAGCCGAAAATCCGGAAGTTATTATTGATGCTGCTGCACGAGTTGGAGGAATATTGGCCAATAATAATTTCCCGTATCAATTTATTATGGAAAATATGCAAATCCAAAATAATCTGATTGATGCCGCATTGCAAACTGGTGTAGAAAAGTTTATTTTTTTGGGAAGTTCCTGCGTATATCCAAAACTAGCGCCTCAACCGTTGAAAGAGGAATACCTGCTCACGGATACTTTAGAACCTACTAACGAATGGTATGCTATTGCAAAAATTACCGGTGTCAAAGCCTGCGAAGCCATTAGGAAACAATTTGGAAAGGATTATCTAAGTCTTATGCCCACTAATCTATACGGTACACATGATAATTTTGACTTAAGTACATCCCATGTTTTGCCGGCCATGATGCGAAAATTTCATGAAGCTAAGGCAAATAACCATGCTCCCGTAACCCTTTGGGGCAGCGGAACGCCTATGAGAGAATTTCTATTTGTAGACGATATGGCTCAGGCGGTTGTTTTTGCTTTAGAAAACAAGTTACCGGATTATTTATACAATGTGGGTACAGGAGAAGATTTGACTATAAAACAATTGGCTGAAACGATTCAGAAAATTACGGGGCATCAAGGCAAAATTATTTGGGATGCCACAAAACCAGATGGGACACCAAGAAAATTAATTGATACAACTAAGATGCATAATCTAGGATGGAAACATCAAGTGAATCTTGAACAGGGAATTCAAAAAACCTACGATTGGTTTTTAGAGAATATGGATGAGTTTAAGGAAATGAAGATGTAAATCTCTGAAAGTCTATCGTCAATTTTTTTTTAATCAAGAATACTATTTCAAGAACAAAATATTGTAATAAAATCACGACAAGACTATGAGTATAGCACAAAAAATAGCCTTTATAACGGGAGTTACAGGACAGGATGGAGCTTATTTAAGTGAGTTTTTATTAAAAAAAGGATACATTGTTCACGGATTAAAAAGGCGTTCTTCATTATTTAATACTGATAGAATTGATCATTTATATCAAGATCCTCATGTTGATCACCGCAATTTCTTTTTGCACTATGGTGATATGACCGATGGGACAAATTTAATTCGTTTGATTCAGCAAATTCAACCGGACGAAATCTATAATTTGGCAGCTATGAGTCATGTAGCGGTTTCTTTTGAAACACCTGAATATACAGGAAATGCTGATGGATTAGGAACATTACGTATTTTGGATGCGGTTCGACTGTTAGGGCTAGAAAAAAAGACGCGTATTTATCAAGCTTCTACATCTGAATTGTATGGTAAAGTACAGGAAGTACCACAGTCTGAAACGACTCCTTTTTATCCACGTTCCCCTTATGCTGTAGCAAAAATGTATGCTTTTTGGATTACTATCAATTATAGAGAGGCTTATGGGATGTATGCGTGTAATGGTATTTTATTCAATCACGAATCACCTATTAGGGGGGAAACTTTTGTGACTCGTAAAATTACTAGAGCTACTTCCAGGATTGCTTTAGGATTACAAGATAAATTGTATTTAGGTAATCTTGATGCCAGACGTGACTGGGGTCACGCCAAAGATTATGTTCGTATGATGTGGATGATTTTACAGGCTGATGAGGCAGAAGACTGGGTAATCGCTACCGGAAAAACTACGTCTGTTAGAGATTTTGTACGTATGAGTTTTGCTGAGGTTGGTATTGAATTAGAGTTTAAAGGTGAAGGTGTTGAGGAAAAAGGATATGTAAAAGTGTGTGCCAATCCTGAGTTTCAATTGGAAATTGGTACAGAAGTTTTAGCGGTCGATCCTAAATATTTCCGACCAACTGAAGTTGATTTGTTGATTGGCGACCCTACTAAAGCACAGTCTAAACTAGGATGGAAATGTAAGTATGACTTGCCAGGGTTAGTCAAAGATATGATGTTGAGTGATCTGAAATTAATTCAGAAAGAGCAGTACTTGAAAGATGGAGGATATACCACTTTAAATTATTTTGAGTAACCGAGTTAAAAAATAAATTTGTAAACTAATTATATAATAAAATATGTTTAAAATACTTGATTGTACTTTGCGTGATGGAGGATATTATACAAATTGGGATTTTGATAGGCATTTAGTCGAAACCTATTTGACGGCTATGGATAATTTGCCAGTTGAGTATTTAGAAGTTGGATATCGAAGTCCAAAACTTTCTGGATATTATGGAGAATATTTTTATTGTCCAGATTTTGTGTTAAAAAAATTATCACGCTTGTCTAATAAAAAATTAGTTATCATTTTAAATGAAAAGGATATAGAATTAGACACAGTAGAAGAATTATTGAAACCGTGTATTGGCATAATCACAATGGTTAGAATTGCAATAGATCCTGAGCAATTGTTAAGAGCAATCGATTTAGCTAAAAAAGTAAAATCGATGGGGTTTGAGTTAGGGTTTAATGTTATGTACATGTCTAAATGGAAAAACTTACCAGAATTCTTATCTAATCTAAAGTATGTTGATGGTGTGGCTGATTATTTTTATATGGTTGACTCTTATGGAGGTGTTTATCCAGAAGATGTAAAAGAAATTTTCGGACTTGTCCGCTCTCAAATGAGTACGAAGATTGGCTTCCATGGACATAATAATTTAGAACTGGCCTTAATAAATACTTTGACCGCCATTGAATGTGGTGCAGATATGGTCGATGCTACTATTACTGGTATGGGAAGAGGTGCGGGAAATTTAAAAACAGAACTTTTATTGACAGCTTTAAATCAGCGAAATAATCTAGATGTTGATTTTAATGCCCTTTCTTCAGTTACAGATGCTTTTGTGCAATTACAAAAAAAACATGAATGGGGAACTAATTTGCCATATATGGTCTCTGGAGCCAATTCATTACCACAAAAAGATGTGATGGATTGGGTAGGAAAACGATATTATTCAATAAATAGTATTGTTAGAGCACTACATCAACAAAAGAATCGAGATAGTGTCAAATATCCTATATTTAAAGCAAATAAATCATACAAACAAGGATTGATAATTGGTGGGGGTGTAACAGCTGTAGAAAAAGCGGAGGCAATTCTAGAGTTTGCAAATCAATTTGGAAATGAAATTGCAATTATACATGCAAGTTCAAAAAATTCTATGGCATATATTAATGCTAAAGGAGAGCATTTTTATTGTTTAGTGGGTAACGAAGGAAATAGACTAACGTCTGTTTTTAAAAATATAGATGAATTTAAGGGTACTTGTATTTTGCCACCTTCTCCACGTAAGATGGGAACATTTGTTCCCAAAAAATTAATCGATGATACTAATGAATTATCAGAAGTTAATTTTACAAATTTGTTAAATGATTCGCACACAGTAATCGCTTTACAAACAGCAATTAACTTAAACATAGAGAATTGTTTTCTGATTGGTTATGATGGTTACATAAGTGAAAATGTTGGAAACAAAGAACAAGAACTTTTTATTGAAAACGAAACTTTATTTTCTAAGGCACAAGAGGCGGGTATGGTACTAACAGCATTAACGCCTACTAAGTATAAAAATCTTAACGCTGATTCAATTTATGCTAAAATTTTATAAATAATGAAAACGGTTCTTATTATACCAGCAAGATATAAATCATCTAGATTTCCGGGTAAACCACTAATTGTTTTAGCTGGAAAAACCATGATTCAAAGAGTATGGGAACAATGCGCTAAAGCAATCAATCCAAGTCAAATTTATGTAGCCACTGAGGATGAGAGAATTTTAAAACATTGTAATGAAAACGGAATGCAATGTCTTTTAACTACTGATAAATGTTTAACCGGAACAGATCGTGTAGCAGAAGTAGCAAAACTAATTGATGCTGACTATTATATAAATGTTCAAGGAGACGAACCTGTTATAAATCCTAATGACATAAGAGAAATTATTAACATATTACCTATTTCAAAAGGAAATATTCTAAATGGTTATTGTGAGATTGATAATTTGGAAGATTATAAAAGTGTATCCGTTCCTAAAGTTGTCATGCGTCAAGATGAAAGATTATTATATATGTCAAGGGCCCCAATACCAGGAAATAAAAACAATGTTTTTAATGTAGGTTTTCGACAGGTATGTATTTATGCCTTTCCAAAAAAAGCATTAGAGGGTTTTACTCAGGTTTTGACAAAAACGCCAATGGAAGAGGAAGAGGATATTGAAATTTTGCGTTTTCTAGAAATGGGTTATGAAGTTCAAATGGTTAAAATGTCAAAAGAATCTATTCCTATTGACCATCCAGAAGATGTTGAAAAGGTTTTAAAAAAATTACAAAATGGTTGAGAAATTTAAAACAATTCTTTGGGATTTTGATGGCGTTATAATGGATTCCATGCCTATACGGGATAAAGGTTTTGAAATCGTTTTAAAAGATTATCCTAAAGAACAAGTTTCTCTTTTGATGGAATATCATAGAAATAATGGAGGACTTTCTAGATATATTAAGTTCAGATATTTTTTTGAAGAAATAAGAAAAGAATCTATTACGGATGCAGAGATTAAAGTGTTAGCTGATGAGTTTTCAGTAGTAATGCTTGAAAATCTCTTGGATTCTAATCTATTGATTGAAGATTCATTAAAGTTTATTATGGACAATTATTCAAAATATAATATGCATATTGTTTCAGGATCAGATGGAAACGAATTGAGGTATATTTGTGAAGCTTTGGGTTTATCAAAATATTTTATTTCGATTCATGGTTCTCCAACTCCTAAAAAAGAATTAGTAAAGCAAGTTATGATTGGTAATAATTATAATAAATTTGAAATATGTTTGATAGGTGATTCTTTTAATGATTTTGAAGCTGCGAAAGCTAATGATATTTTATTTTATGGGTACAATAATAAGAAATTGTTAAACTATTCTGTTAGATACATTCCGTCTTTTTCTGAGATTACTTAATTGGATCTATAAAATAATTACTTTAAAACCAATTTTTAGTTTTTTTACAAATAATACATTTATTTAGAAATGCAAAAAAAATACCTACTCATTTTGTCCGTTCTTTTTTTATATTTTTTTACTAGTTGTAGTTCTGATAAAGATTTATTATCAGATAAACCATCAGATGATTTAACTGTCAAAAGTGATGATTACATAGGTCAGGATTTTACGTTGTTGCCACAAGGTCATGTGCCAGATTCAGATGTATATATTGAAGGTGGAATACTTCAAAATCAAGGTAGTAATTTAAATTATAACAGAACTAATAGAAAATGGCAAGGTATAGCGTCAGTGGGGAAAGATCGATTAGGTAATTTATATGCCGCTTGGATAAGTGGAGGCATTTGGGAAGGAAATGAAAATTATATTACAGTGTCTCTGAGTAAAGACAAGGGGAGAACCTGGAATCACGACAAACTGGTCTTTTTTGTTAATCCGGAAGATTCTACAAGAGTGATGGATGCTAGTTTGTTTAATGATAAGTTTGGTAATTTATATTTAGCTTGGGCTAAGCATATAGAGAAAAAGAAGGTTATAAGTAAGATATGGGCTGAGACTTGGTATTCTAAATTGAGGTTGTCGGAAACAAGCGGAACTATCGCTCATACAGCTCCCAGAAGGCTTGCAACAGGAATTATGATAAACAAACCATTTAATTCTGTATTTTCGGATCAAATGGTATTTCCTATAGCCGTTTGGTATGCTGGTAATCCTATGTTACAACAACCTTTTATGTACAAAGGAAATTATGCTCCAAATAATTTGGTTGATTTTACTAAAGTGGGGGGAATAACAATGAATGTTTCTAAACAACATATGATTTATGAACACATGTTTGTTGAATTGAAAAATTCTACTTTTTTAGGCATGACAAGGGCTATAGATGGCATTTATTATTCTAAAAGTAAGGATGGGAAAATTTGGGATGTGGGAAAAAAATTCACTGACCTTGGAGCTAATAACTCCTCTCGTTTTCATTTGGCTAAGCTACAGTCGGGTCGCCTGATAATCATATTTAATAATGCCACGACTAGGACAAATATGTCAATTTATCTTTCTGAAGATGATGGTGAGACTTGGCCTTATAAAATGGTTATTGACACAAATGAAAATGTTTCATATCCTGACATGATTGAAACAGAACCAGGAGTATTGAATATTGTTTATGATTATGCAAGGGTACCTTTGGGTATTATTAATTTTGTTCAAGTAAAAGAAGGGGATATTATTAAAAATGATAAGTCTGAAGTTTTTAGAACAAAAATAAGTTCGCTCAAATAGTAATCTGTTCATTGTTTTAATATCAGTACAATTTTAAGGTTCAGCATAGTAGTTTATGAGTAAATACAAGCAGTTAGGTAAAAACACAGTTTTAGTTTTTGTGGGTAATATTGGAAGTAAGATGATTGCTTTTTTGATGCTTCCTTTCTTTACTAAATGGCTAACCGTAGAAGAGTATGGGACTTCTGACAATGCTATGATTTATGTTAGTCTTTTAATAGCAATAGTCACATTGAGTATTTCTGAATCGATTTTCATTTTTCCTAAAGATAAAGATCTTAAAAGTCAAAAACAATATTTTTCGTCTGGATTATTATATTCATTGTTCTTGTTAATAGTTACTGGCTTTTTGTTATTTGGAATAAAGGAATTTTTACTGGAGGTAAATATCCTTAAAAGTATTACAAATAATATCAGCTACATTTATCTGTTAGTAGTAGCTTTATTTCTTCAAACTTTTTCACAGCAATTTTCTCGAAGCATAAACAATATTAAAGTATACGCAATTTCTGGAGTTGTATTAACATTTCTTACGGCTATTCTTTCTCTTTTTCTTATTCCTCAATATGGCCTAGTAGGTTTTTTTATTGCTCAAATACTTTCTTTTTTTATTTCAGCACTGTATACTTTTATTCATTCAAAATCATATCAATACTTTTCTTTTAAGGTATTAAATTTTGAAAAATACAGGCAAATGATAACATATTCTATTCCATTAATCCCAAATGCTATAATGTGGTGGTTAGTTGCTTCTTTAAACAGACCTTTAATGGAAGAATATTTAGGAATGCATGCTATTGGATTATTTGCGGTTGCTTATAAGTTTCCTTCTTTAATAAATATTTTGTTTTCTGTTTTTATGGTTTCATGGCAGATTTCTGTGATTGAAGAATATCAAAAAGAGAGTTATGAAAAATTCTATAATCAAATTCTAAAGTTAGTTTTCAGTCTATTGGTCTTTTGCGTTATTATGCTGAGTGTTTTGGGTAAAACTTTGATAGGTTTTGTTGCAGATATTAAGTTTTTTGAGGCATGGCAATATATTCCTATACTTTCTCTTTCTTCGTTGTTTGCTGCAGTTTCTGGTTTTGTAGGAACTAATTTTTCAGCAACAAGAGAGAGTAAATATTATTTTTATTCCAGTGTTTGGGGTGCCTTAATTGCTGTGGTTTTTAATATAATTTTAATCCCAATTTGGGGTTTATACGGCGCCGTAACTGCAATTGTTTTGTCCCATTTAATAATGGCAATAACAAGGGTTAAATATTCTTGGAAAATTGTAAAAATAAGCAATTTTTATTTTTATTTATTGATGTCGTTAATTAGCTTAATAGTTGTTTTAGTATCAACATTTATTAAAAATGATACTATAGCAATAAGTACAACTGTTGTTTGTCTTGTTTTATTTACGCTGATGATACGTAAAGATTTAATCCAAGGATTCCAATTAATAAAACTAGTTTTTAAAAAACAATAATTTTCATTTTAAATAGAAAAATATCAATATGTCAATTAAAAAAATTATTAAGCCTATTTTCTTTTTTGTGCTCAATATTTTCATAGATAAAAATTCAATATTAGATGTTAGAAAAAACAGAAATTATCTAGATCATTTATGGTATACACTACGTTTTAGGTTAGCAGGATTAGAAATTATTTTTACTAAAAATGAAAAAAAACTACACTCTTTTAAAAACAAACACAAAGGTGAAAGATGCTTTATTATTGGTAATGGTCCATCTTTGAATAAATTAGATTTAACATTATTGAAAGGGGAAACAACATTTGGGGTTAATGGTATTTACTTGAATCAAGAAAAAATGGGTTTCTTACCCACATATTATGTTATTGAGGATTATTTGATAGCCGAAGATCGCGCTTCTGAGATAAATGAATTGAAAGGACCTGTTAAGTTTGTACCTACTTTTTTAGATTATACGCTTAAAAAAGATTGTAACACTATCAATTTTAATGCATATGTCAATTACTCGGATAAAATATTTGAACCTCTATTTTCTGATAATTGTTTGAGAAAAATTGGTGTTGGAGGTAGTGTAACTTTTATGTGTCTTCAATTAGCTTATTATATGGGATTTGACCAGGTATACATGATTGGCTTTGATCATAATTATGCTAAATTAGAAAAAACAGATTCTTCTATTATAGTTACAGAGGAAAATGATGAAAATCATTTTACCCCTAATTATTACACTAAAGGCGAGAGATGGCATGACCCTAATGTTGAGAGAATGGAAAAAGGTTTTACTGTTGCAAGAAATCATTTCTTAAATAACAATAGGAAGGTTTGGAACGCTACTTACAAAGGACATTTAGAGGTCTTTGAACGTAAAGATTTCGAAAAAATATTTATTTAAATATCTAATTAAGTGACTGATACAAATACCTATATATTCTATACTTTATTCTTAATACTTTTGATATTTTTCTCAAGTAAATTAATATCAAAAAAGATTGGAGCAAATAACAATTTTGAGATAGATTTTGCTAGACCAGGAATTTATTTTTTTATGTTGATGTATGCCTTAGTTATTGGTTTAAGGTACAAAGTAGGTTTGGATTATATAGGTTACACTGGATGGTTTAAAGAACTCAGTCGTTCAGGTCGTTTTCCAGTTGATAATGATTTTGGATTTATTTGGTTGAACCAATTTTTGGTAGAATTTGGATTCGAAAGTTATTCTTTATTTATTGTTTTTGCTTTTTTACAAATTTTATTTCTTCTTTTGTTTCTTAAAAGAATTCCATTTATACGATCTTGGTATTTCTTTTTCTTTTTTACCAGTCTTCTTTTTTTTGTTAGCATGAATGCTATGCGACAGACACTTGCCTTTTTAATTTTTATGTATTGTGTGCAGCTGTTTACAAATAAAAAATACTATTTTGCTATTTTTTTTGGGGTTTTCGCCTTTTCCATACACAAAACAGTGATATTACTTTTTGTATTGCTCCCAATCTTAAAATTTGAATGGTTTAAGAATGTTAAGCTACAAATAATAATACTTTTTTTATCGGTATTTATACTTCCAAGTTTTTTTATGGTTTTTCTGGATTACGCCTCTCCCTTCATTAATTTACTAGGTTATAGTTATTATATTGAGAACCTAGATTTAATGAACGAAATCACGGAGGAGAATAAAAGAGGTGATGGTTTGTCTATTTTTTTATTCTTTTTTATAGATTTGTTTATTATTCTTTTTTATGAAAAGTTAAAAGAGAAATTCAATAGCTATAATTTTATTCCATTTTATAATCTTTTTTTTGTTGGATTGATTATGTCAAGGGTTTTTGCTAATAATTTTATTCTGGCTAGGATTGCAGATTATTTTATACATTTCCGGGTTGTTATGCTTGCTTTTTTAATGTTTTATATTTTTAATATTTTAAAGTATCCAGTCAATAGAATAGTAAAGCCTGTAGCAATTATCATTTGCATGGCGATGCTTTTGTTTTATTACAAAGCGATTTATAATAATGCTGCAGGTATTGCTCCAATCCAATTCATTTTCAATCATGATTAAATACAGTATTATTATTTGCTCTTACAATAGATTCGAATTATTAACAGAAACCATAGATTCTGTTTTAAGTGTTTTAAAAAACAGAGAGGATTCAGAAATTCTAATAATTGACAATAAGTCAACTGATCTCACACCGTCTATCGAGGGCAAATATTGTTCAAATAGTACCGTTAAATATTTTCTTGAAACCCAGCAAGGATTGTCTCATGCGCGTAACAGAGGTATTAAAGAAGCTTTGGGAGAAATATTAGTTTATTTGGATGATGATATTGAATTGGTTGAAAATTACTTTAATATTTGTGATGAAATATTCTTAGATGATTCTATTTCTATTTCGGGAGGAAAAGTCCTTCCTTTTAAAACAAAAATCCCTGATTGGTTGCCTCATAAATATTATTTTTTAGTTAGTATTTATGATATGGGGAATCATTGCAAATTAGTTAAATATCTTATGGGAGGTAATTTTGCAATACGAAGAAATGCTGCCTTGAACGTTGGATATTATAATGTCGCTTTAGGTCGAAACGGTAAGGTTCTGGCTGGAGGTGAAGAAATAGATTATCAGAACAGAGCCAATTCTATTGGATATGAAATGTTTTATCACCCTGAGCAAAATATTCTTCATAAGATAAACGAAAAGCTCAATAAAAATTATGTTTTAACCTATTCAAAAGAACTTGGTAAATCAGAAAGAATTATAGATGAATCAATTTCAAAAGGCAGAGTCATCAAAAAGATTATTAAATCACATGTTGCCATGTTGATGTCTAGTTTTTTAATTGATTTAATTATGGAAGAGAAAAAAAGAAATTATTTAAGAATAATAAACGAATATGGAAAAGGATATGTCGGTTCAAAATAATGAAATGAGAATAGGAATTGATGCCAAGTGGTATTTTGAAGGACCCGCAAGTGGTAAAATGGTTATTCGAAATCTAGTAAATGAAATTTGTAAATTAAAAAGTAATTTAAATTTTTACATAATTCTTGATAAAAGATGTAAAGGTTTAAAACTAGATTTTGAAACTTCGAATGTACGAAAAGTATACGTTTGGAATGGAAATAATCTTTTGTCAAATGTTTTTTTTGTTCCTAATATTGCAAAAAAATATAATTTAGATGCTGTTCTGTATCAAACTTCCGTTTCCTGTTTTGGAAAACATAAAAAAATTGCATACATCCATGATTTAATTTATATTTCTCATCCTCAATATTACACTTTTATTGAAAGAATTTATCTAAAACCGCTTAAGTTTTTAGCAAGATTTTCAGATTTTATTATCACAGTTTCAGATTTTGAGAAATCACGTTTTAAAGATTTAAATTTTTCTAATAAAAAAATTGAAGTACTCCATCATGGTTTTGATCCAAAGTTTAAAGAAATAACATCATTTGCTAGTGAATCATTAAAAGATATTAAAGATAGATTTGCGCTTCCAGACTCATTTGTATTGTATGTAGGGAGGATAAATAGTAGAAAAAATGTTCCTTCTTTAATTAAAGCTTTTGCAAAAGTTAATTGTTCAATTCCTTTAGTACTGGTTGGTAATAAGGAGTGGAAAACAGATAATATTGACTCATTAATTTCAGAACTTAAATTGACAGATAGAATTATTCAAACTGGACCTCTTTTTGGAGATGAATTGGCCAAAGTTTACGCTTTGAGTACTGTTTTTTGTTTTCCATCTTTTGAAGAGAGTTTTGGTCTTCCACCGCTAGAAGCTATGGCATCTGGAATTCCAGTTGTAGTATCTAATAGCTCATCTTTGCCAGAAGTGTGTGGAGAGGCGGCTATTTATGTTAATGCTAATGAATCTAAAGATATTGCTGACGCTATTTCACAGTTATTAATAGATAAGGTGCTTTATAATAAGCATAAACAACTTTCTTTAGATCGAGCAAAATTATTTTCATGGACAAAGACTACACAAAATTTGATTGAAATCTTAGAGTCTAGATACGTTAAATAAAAATGATTAATAGTATAATTAGAAAACTTAAAAAGTCAGATACTTATTCTGTAGATTCAGATCTAAGTTCATTGGATATTCTTATCATTATAAAGAAAAGAATATTTCAAGTTATTCGCGGCCTTTTTATTAAACCTTTTCTAAAAAAAAGTAGAGGTGTTATTTTTAAGGGTAAAAATGTCACAATTGAACATTTAAATAAGATTAGTTGCGGTGAAAATTTAATAATTGAAGATAATGTTTTCATTAATGCATTGTCAAAAGCAGGAATTAGTTTGGGTTCTAATGTAACGATACAAAGAGACTCAATTCTGATTTGTACAGGTGTAATTAGAAATTTAGGTGTAGGGATTATTATAGAGGATAATGTTGGGCTAAATTCTAGAGTTTATCTTGGCGGACAAGGTGGAATTGAAATCGGTAAAAATGTTATCGTAGGCCCTGATGTAAAGATTTTTAGTGAAAATCATAATTTTGCAAACAAAGAGATACTAATAAAAGAACAGGGAGAAACTCGAAAAGGTGTTAAAATAGGAAGTGACTGTTGGATAGGTTCAGGTTCAATTATTCTTGATGGTGTTAATCTTGGTAATGGTTGCATAGTAGCCGCAGGTTCTGTTGTAACTAAGTCTTTTTTACCTTTTTCGGTTATAGGTGGTGTTCCTGCAAAAATCATTAAACTGAGAGAATAGAGATGAAAATAGCAATCTTAGGAACTCGTGGAATTCCTAATCATTATGGAGGTTTCGAGCAATGTGCAGAATATCTTGCTTTGGGACTTGTAAAACGAGGATTTGAAGTCCTTGTATATAATTCTCATAATCATCCTTATCAAGGAAAGGTATGGAATGGTGTTCAAATTGTGCATTGTTATGATCCCGAAAATACAATAGGAACAGCTGGTCAGTTTATTTATGACTTGAATTGCATTTTAGATGTTAGAAAACGCCACTGTGATGTTATATTACAATTGGGTTATACGAGTAGTTCTATTTGGGGCTGGTTAATGCCAAAGAAAGCTGTTGTTACCACCAATATGGATGGATTAGAATGGAAGCGTACTAAATATTCAGAAAAAATTAAAAAATTTCTTCAATATGCTGAATCTCTTGGCGTGAAATACAGCGATCATTTAATATCAGATTCTATAGGGATTCAAGATTATCTTAAAGACAAGTACAAGGCAACTTCTACTTACATCGCGTATGGTGCTACATTATTTGAGACGCCAGATTCTAGTATTCTTGCAGCTTATAATTTGATTGTGAATCAATATGATATGCTTATCGCCCGACTGGAACCGGAAAACAGTATTGAAGTTATATTAGATGGAGTAGTACAGGCTAATGTTTCTAGACCTTTTCTAGTAATTGGCAATCATGAAACCACTTATGGAAATTATTTAAAAAACAAGTTTTCTAATCATTCTCAAATTCAATTTATAGGTGGTATTTATAATATTGAAGTTTTGAATAATTTACGCTATTATTCTAATATCTATTTTCATGGACATACTGTAGGAGGCACTAATCCATCGCTATTGGAAGCTATGGCATCCAATAGTTTGATTTGTGCCAATGATAACCCGTTTAACAAATATATTCTTGGAGAGGATGCTATATATTTTCAAAATGCAAATGATGTATCGAATCATATCTTAAATGTAGTATATGATCAGGATCAATATCAGCTGATGTTACAAGAAAATAGTAAAAAAATTACAACTGTCTATGATTGGGAAATTATTTCCGATCAATATGCAAATCATTTTTTTAATATTGAAGGAATCTTTAATAGGTAGTGTTTTTATTATTCTATTATAATAAATGTGTTTTATTTGATTACTAAAAAAAACGACATCTATGCAATGATTTAAAACTTTGTTCAATTTATTTTTACAAAACAAATTGAACAAAGTTTTGAGCTTGAAGTATTATTCATAAAAAATTACAAAACAAACCTACTATTTTTCTTTGTATGTCACTTTTAAAAAAACTTGCTAGTTACCGTTTTTCGCGATATTTTAAACTTTGTTTTCTCATATGGGACATCGTTCTACTAAATCTAGCGATTATTTTTTCTCTTCTTATTCGTTATGACAATTTAGATCGGTTGGATTTGAAAGAAGTACAAACCATTTCCCTATTGTCTAATGTTTTTTGGATTGTATTGTTGCTTTACAAGGATTCGTATCGGATAGTTCGTATTGAAAGAATTGAATCTATATTGATGCGCGCCATTCGTATGATAGCAATTCATGCGGCCTTAATTGTTTTGCTTATTGTAGTTTTGAAATTTTCAGATATTTCGCGCTTACGACTATTGGGTTATTATATACTATTTTTTGTTTTCTTATTTGTATCTCGAGTAGCGTTTATGAAAGGCTTAAAGTACATACGGGCCCAAGGATATAATTTCAAAAATGTTATTATAATAGGAGCGAATGACACTGGAGAACATATGCGTAAAATTCTATCCAAAGACCTTACCTATGGGTATCGCGTGTTGGGTTTTTTTGATGATAAAGTTGATCCTTTTGCTTTTATATCCTCCCCATTATTAGGTGGTTTTGATGCTATTCAAGATTATATCAGTACTGAAAATGTAGATGAAATGTATATTGCACTCCATATTGACAGTATTAAAACGATTAACTATCTCACAGAACTTTGTGAACGTTATATGGTACGGATAAAATTCATCCCTGATTTTCAGCTCTACACGAAGTCCCGTAAGGTAGAAATCAGTTTTTACGAGAATACTCCAGTTTTAATGCTTAGGAAGGAGCCCTTAGAAATCACTTCTAACCTTCTGATGAAAAAAGCATTTGATCTTTGTTTTTCCTTAAGTGTTATTGTATTAATTTTTCCTTGGCTTTTTCCTATCTTGATGCTTTTAATCAAATTAGATTCTCCAGGACCTGTTTTTTTTAGACAGGATCGTTCCGGAAGAGATAATCAAGCGTTTGGGTGTTTAAAATTTAGAACAATGCGAGTAAATGCTTCTGCTGATACAATGCAGGCTACTTTGGGGGATAAACGAGTGACTAGAATAGGAGCGTTTCTGCGCAGAACTAATCTGGATGAACTGCCTCAGTTTTTTAATGTCTTTTGGGGGAATATGTCAGTGGTTGGGCCACGACCACACATGTTAAGGCATACGGAACAGTATTCGGAACTAATAAATAACTACTTGGTGCGTCATTATGCTAAACCCGGAATTACAGGATGGGCTCAAGTCAATGGTTTTCGCGGTGAAACAAAAGAATTAGTAGACATGAAGGACAGGGTGGATTATGATATCTGGTACATCGAAAACTGGAGCTTACTATTAGATTTAAAAATTATTTTCCGTACTGTTGTTAATGTGTTTAAAGGGGAGGAAAAGGCTTATTAGTTTTCAGTCTCCGTTTTCAGAAATTAGGTTTATTGGTCCTTTTTTAGTGATCAGCGTTTAGTGTTCGGTAGAAGCCTCTTTATTATAATATATTTGTCAGACAAAGGAGTTCTCGTATTCAACAGTAAAACGAAAATGTGGCCACTTCGACCGTTGGTTTTGCTTGGGATTGTCCCTCGAAATGACAGACTGAAAGTGTTTTTATTTGGTCAATATAAAATTTGAAGCTATCATAAATACAGGACGCGTAAATTATGTAAAATTTAGTGTACAAATGTCTTTTGTTTCTAGTCATGATACAAGGTTTAATGCTTATATTTGCAACTTTTAAAAATTAAAATCCTATAAAATAAGGGTGAAAATTATTTTGTCATAAAGATGAATGATTGTTTGCGACCCGAGTTTTTATAAACTGACTAAGCAATTGCAGATGGCTATAAAAATAAATAAATATCAACCTATGAAATATTTTTCCTTGTTACAAAAATCAATCTCCTTGTTTTTGGTTTTGTTTCTTCTTTCTTGTGCTTCCCGAAAAGATATTATTTATTATCAGGATATAGATAGTTCAACTTCTCAGGTGAAGTCAAATTCTTATGAAATTAAAATTCAACCGGATGATTTATTAATGATTATCGTTTCAGCTGATGATCCTGAAATTGCTCTACCATTCAATTTAACATCGAGTTTTATAGCCAATGCATCTAGACCGGATTTACTTGGTCAACAATCAACCCAACTTTATTTAGTAGATTCTAATGGACTTATAGAGTTTCCAGTATTAGGTAAATTAAAAGTTAGTGGAATGAGTCGTACAGAAGTGCTCAAGATGTTGAAAGATAGGATTGCAATTTATATAAAAAATCCTATTATCAATCTTCGTATTATGAACTTTAAAGTTTCGGTTCAAGGAGAGGTAACTTTGCCAGGAACTTATAATGTTTCTTCTGAAAGGATTACTTTAATTGAGGCTTTGACGATGGCAAAGGATTTAACTATTTATGGGAAAAGAAATAATATTTTGGTAATAAGAGAAATAGATGGAGTGAAATCGTATAACCGTGTTGATATTACTAAATCAGATTTTATTAATTCTCCTTTTTATTATTTAGCTCAAAACGATGTGGTTTATGTTGAGCCTAATAAAAATAAGATAAATGGTGCTGCTATTGGTCCAAATACGGGTGTAATTATTTCTATTACTTCTTTATTGATTACTTTAATTACGCTAATTGTTACCACATCAAAATAAATTTATTACATGGAAAATAATATATTAAATGAAGATTTAGAGAATGATTTTCAATTAAAAGAGATTATCAATAAATATAGTATTTATTGGAGATGGTTTGTAATTGGCGCGTGCGTCAGTTTATTATTGACTTTTTTATATTTGAGATATACAGTACCTCAATATCAGGCTTCAACCACCATTTTAGTTAAAGACGAGAAAAAAGGAGGGATGCTTTCAGAATTATCTGCTTTTGCTGATTTGGGAATGGGAGGCGGTCTAAAAAGTAATGTTGATAATGAGATTGAAATTTTAAAATCAAGGACATTAGTCGAAAGTACCGTAAAAAAGTTAAATCTTAATGTTGCCCAAATTGTTAGAGGTAATGTGGTGGATAGAGAAATTTATAAGAAAACGCCAATAGACGTTTATTTTGTTGATAAGACAAATCGATTTTATGAAAATAAAATGGTTTTAAAATATACAGCATTAACACCAAATACCTTTGAATTAGAAAATGAACTAATAAAAGATACTAATAATGTAATACTAAATAATAAAAAAGTATTTAAATATGGTGAGCTAATCCCCTCTAAATATGGTCATTTTATTATTTCGAAGTCTAAGTTTGTTGTAAGTGCTCAAGATAAGGGTATGTCCATCAGTATTGTTTTAACTCCCCTGGAGGATGTGGTTGACACTTTTAGAAAACAATTAAAAGTGGAGTCTATAAGTAAGACGAGCAGTGTAGTAGAAATTTCTATTACCAATCCAGTTATAAAAAAAGCAGAAGCATTTTTGGATAATATGATTCAAATTTATAATGATGATGCCGCTGCAGATAAAAACTTTATTTCAGAAAACACTTCTTTGTTTATTGCGGATCGACTGAAATTAATTACTCAAGAGTTGGACGGTGTAGAACAGGATGTGGAAAGTTTTAAAAAATCCAATAACCTGACTGATATAGAGACAGAGGCTAAACTTTTTATAGAGGGTTCTAGTGAGTATGATAAAAAAGGGGTCGAAACTGAAATTCAGTTAAATGTGGTAGCTTCTATGCTGGACTATATGAAAAAAAGCTCTAGTTCAGACTTGTTACCCAGTAATGTTATTTCAGCTGATGGAGATGCCTCTGGGTTAATTAGTTCCTACAATAAATTGGTTTTAGATAGAAATCGTATTTTAAAATCAGCTACAGCTGAAAATCCATCAGTAGTTAAAATGGATCAGCAAATAGCGTCTTTGAAATCTACTGTTACTGCAAGTTTGCAAAGACTAAAATCTACTTTAAGTATTCAAAAAAGAGATTTAAATTCGAATGAAGGTATTTTGAATGCTAAAATTGGAAAGATACCTGTACAAGAGCGTCAGTTTAGAGTTATTGCCAGACAGCAAAAAGTAAAAGAAGAATTGTATTTATATTTATTACAAAAAAGAGAAGAGACCGCTATTTCTTTGTCTGCAACAGAACCAAATGCACGAGTGATAGATGCTGCTAAAGCGGGGAAACGACCTGTTTCTCCTAAGAAAAATATCATTTATTTGGCAGGCTTGTTGTTCGGATTGTTAGTCCCATTTGGTGTTATATACACTAAAGACTTATTGGATACAAAAATAAAAAGTCGTTTAGATCTTGATGGGAAAACATTAATTCCATTTATAGGTGATGTTCCTACCTCTGATAATCCCTCAGAAATCATGAAGTCAGAGAGCAGAACTAGTTCTGCTGAGGCTTTACGTATTATCAGGACTAATCTTGAGTTTATGGTCAGTAAAGTTCCTGATGCATTGGCTAAAACTATTTTTTTAACGTCTACTTTTCCTAAAGAAGGAAAAACTTTTGTGTCAGTTAATCTGGCAGCTACGTTTGCATTGTCTGGAAAAAAAGTATTGTTGATAGGTTTAGATATCAGAAATCCAAGATTGGATGAATATCTAAATTTACCGGATCGTGGTGTTACTAATTATTTATCTTCAAAAGATTTACAGCTTAGTGATTTAATTGTAAAACAGGATGGTTTTGAAGATTTTCATGTTTTACCTGCAGGTGTAATCCCGCCTAATCCCGCAGAACTATTAATGAATAAGAAAGTAGAGACTCTTTTTAATACTTTAAAAAGCCAGTATGATTATATTATTGTGGATACTGCTCCTGTGAGTTTGGTTACAGATACTTTATTGATTGCCAAACATGCGGATTGCTTTATTTATGTAGCTCGCGCTAATTTTTTAGAAAAGCGTATGCTAACTATTCCAAATACATTGTTTAAAGAGCAAAAATTGCCTAATATGTGTTTGTTGCTTAATGATACCGATTCAACAAAAGGATATGGTTATGGATATGGTTATGGTGTAAAAGTAGAAAAAGAACCTTGGTATAAAAAAATATTGAAGTTATAGCATTACAAACTTTTTAAATAAAGAGGAAAAAGTTTACTTGATATTTTTATTTTGTAAACTTTTTTTTATTTAATACCATTTTTTCTTATGGAATTCACGGATTTTTGCCATATAAAAGCAATTGTTCTTATTTTCGCAAAAGAAAGTAAGATTGTCGTACGGTACTTTAGTTAAAATCAATCAAATGACTTTTTTGATTTACATTTCCTACCGAAACTATAGATTTTACTATAATTTTACTCTAGCTTTGTAGAAATTTAAAAAAAAAAGGGTAGGTCTATTATGTGACTTACTCCTGCGTAGCTGTGCGTACTTTTTAATACTAACAAATTGGATATATTTTTATTAAAAAAAAATATGCAGTTAACAGATTAGGAATTTAATACAATTAAATTTTATAATAGACATGAAAAAAATAATTATTGCTCTTGTATTGTTTGTAGCTCTTTTTCAATCCTCAACCTTGATGGCGCAAGATTTACTTAAAAGTTCTGATTTAAGTACTCTGAAAGTAGATTATTTGTCGGATAGTGATATTGCAAAAGTAAAATCACAGCTATTAAAAAATAATATGACAGTAGAGCAAGCGGAGCCTATGGTCTTAGCTAAAGGAATGCCTGCAAGTGAATTTGCTAAGTTAAAATTGCGTTTACAGGGAGATTCGAGCTTGTCAAGTCTTGATAAAAAGGAAGGCGTAAATGATGAAATTGAAACAAAAGAGCTCACCAGAAAGCAAGAAAAAATAGTTAATACTAAAGTAAAAGATACTATTAATGCATTAGTTTTTGGGTCTGAACTTTTTGACAATCCTACTTTAAATTTTGAGCCTAATTTAAAATTAGCAACACCAGTAAACTATGTTTTAGGTCCTGGAGATGAATTACAGATCAGTGTATATGGCATACAGGAGTTTAATGCCAGTGTACCTGTCACTATTGAAGGTAAAGTAAATATTCAATATGTTGGTCAAATTCCAGTATCTGGAATGACAATTGAAGCGGCTACACAGAAAATAAAAGGTGCTATAGCTAGAGTGTATAGTACAGTTGCTTCAGGACAATCTCAAGTTGGTGTAAGTTTAAGTCGTATCAGAACCATTAGAGTGACCATAATTGGCAGTAGACAGCCAGGTAATTATTCAATATCTTCATTGGCAACGGTTTATAATGCT
Source organism: Flavobacterium pasteuri (assembly GCF_048286615.1). Classification (NCBI taxonomy): domain Bacteria; kingdom Pseudomonadati; phylum Bacteroidota; class Flavobacteriia; order Flavobacteriales; family Flavobacteriaceae; genus Flavobacterium; species Flavobacterium pasteuri. The sequence continues at coordinate 158,727 of NZ_JBLVPN010000004.1, forward strand.
TTGTTTTTAGGAGGAGGTCCGGGTAAAAATGGGAGTTATAGAAATATAGAATTGTTAAGAGATAATAAAGTATACAGAAACATTGATATTTATCGTTTTCTTGTAAATGGAAACCAATCCGATAATGTGGGCTTAAAGGATAATGATGTTATCAGAATTCCAGCATACAACCAACGCGTTACTGTTGAAGGGCAGGTAAAACGTCCAGGTGTTTTTGAGATGAAAAAGGGGGAGACATTTTCTGATTTACTATCCTTTGCCTCTGGTTTTAATGAATCTGCTTATACTGCCTCTGTAAATGTATTGCAAAAAACAGATAAAGAATTTAAAGTAACAGATATTAATAGTCCAGAGTTTACTACTTATAAACCACTTTCTGGTGATGTTTTTAGAGTATCTAAAATTTTAAATCGATTTGAAAACCGTATTAAAATTGAAGGAGCTGTTTTTAGACCTGATACCTATTCTTTTTATGAAGGTATGCGAATTTCTGATTTGATTACTAAAGCTGACGGCTTGAAAGAGGACGCATATAGCAATAGAGCGAGAATCATTCGATTACAATCTGATTTGACAACAGAAATTGTAAATATCAATTTGACTAAGGCCTTAGCGGGTGACCTTGCAGCAGATGTTCCTTTAAAAAGAGAGGATATAGTAACTGTATATTCTATTTTAGATTTTGTAGAGGAATATAAAATAACAATTGACGGTGAGATAAAAAACCCAGGGGTTTATGATTATTATCAGAATTTGACACTAAATGATTTATTTGTACAAGCTGGAGGCTTGACAGGATCTGCTTCAAAAAGAGTAGAGGTAGCCCGAATGATTATGTCAGAAGAGATTGATGATGCTGACCCTAGTAAAGCATTATTATTTAATATTGAAATTACGGCTAATGATAATGAGCAATTGAAAAATTTTGAATTGCAACCTTTTGATGTAGTGAATATCCGTAAAATGGCGGTTTATGAAAAACCGGAATCGGTTACTATTAGTGGTGCCGTAAATTATGCAGGTAAATATGTTTTAGTAAACAAGAAAGACAGAGTGTATGATATAGTGCAGCGAGCTGGCGGTTTGACTTCTTTGGCAAACATTGAAGGAGTTAAAATTAAACGACCAATTCAAGCGAAGCAAATCGAAGAACTTGAAAATGTAAATCTGAATTTGGGTAAACAAGATAGTATCAAAAAAAAGTTGACTAAAAAATTAAAAGAGGATTTGAAGTTTGCTATCATACCAGTAGATTGGAAATCGATTGTTAAAAATCCAAAAAGCAGTACGAATGTTACCTTGTTTGCTGGAGATGAAATTGAAGTTGCAGCTTTTAATGAAGGTGTAAAAGTTACCGGAAATGTACTATTGACTTCTGAGATTCCTTATGAAAAAGGTAAAGGATTTGGTTATTACTTAAGTGCTGTTGGCGGAGTGGACAATAAAGGTTGGAAGAGAAAATCCTATATTATTTATCCAAATGGGAAAGCGGCAGTAGCACATTCATTCCTATTTATTAGATCCTATCCTAAAGTAACACCGGGATCTCAAATTATAATTCCTGAAAAACCAGAAACGAGGAAGATGGGTACGGGTGAGTTTGTAAGTATAGCTGGTGTTTTGGCCAGTTTAGCAGGAGTTATTATTGCTATATTGAGATAATAAGCAGTAATCAGTGTTCAGTGAGTGTTAAATAGGAAGAAGTTTTTGTCCAGTGTATTCTATCTATCGCCCATCGAAACGTGATAATGAACCTCGAAAATGCCTAACGAAAATTGACCATCGAATAACAAAAATATATGAACGAAAAACATGCTAAAGACGAAATATCGTTAAAAGAACTTATTGAAAAAGGAAAGGAATGGTTTTCTTATTTGCTTTCGCAATGGAAGGTTATTGTTTTGGCGGGGGTTATAGGCGCGGGATTAGGTCTTGCCTATTCTTTTAGTAAAAAACCAGTCTACACGGCCAGTTTGTCTTTTGCTTTGGAAGACGAAAAAGGCGGCGGTGGTTTGGGGAGTGCCCTTGGATTGGCAAGTTCGCTTGGATTAGATCTTGGTGGTGGAGGAGGTAGCATTTTTACCGGCTCTAATTTGACGGAGTTGTTCAAGTCCCGTGCAATGGTAGAACAGACGTTGTTGAGTCCCGTCATTGTTGACGGAAAGTCTATATCCTTGGCGGAGATGTATATTCAGAATAATGGATGGAGAGACCAATGGAATGATACACCAAAATTTAAGGCTATTCAGTTTTTACCCGATACTAAGAGAAAGTATTTTACCCGAGTCCATGACAGTATTTTAGGGGTTATGTATCAAAATTTGTCTCAAAGCGGATTGGTAGTGGGACAAAAAGATAAAAAAATAGCAATCATTACAATTGATGTGTCTTCAACTAATGAATTGTTTTCTAAATATTTTACTGAATCTTTGGTCAAAGAAGTATCCGATTTTTATGTCATGACAAAAAGTAAAAAAGCACGTGAGAATATGGATATTTTGGAACGTCAAACCGATTCTATTCGTGGGGCACTCAATGGTGCCATTACCGGTGTTGCTGTTGCTAATGATAATACTTTTGGATTGAATCCTGCCATGAATGTGCGCCGAGCTCCTTCTGCACGCAGACAGGTGGATGTTCAGGCCAATACTGCGATATTAACCGAGTTAGTTAAACAAACTGAACTAGCCAAAGTTACTTTGCGTAAAGAAACCCCATTAATTCAAGTTATTGATCAACCTATTTTGCCTTTGAAGAAAGAAAAGTTTGGTAAGGCAAAAGGTATTATACTAGGCGGGGTTTTAGCGGGTTTTTTGATTGTGTCTTTTTTGATTGGAAGAAAGATATTAAAACAACTGTAATATTATTATTTTGATATTACTGCTCTTAATTAATTTTTAATAGCTTATAAGTGAAAATTCTAATTACTGGTATTAAAGGTTTTTTAGGTATAAATCTAATAGAAAAATTAGATAAGCATGAAGTATTTGGATTAGGAACTCAAGAGGAAACCGTAGGTAAAATTCAAGTCTTTAACTCTAACGATTTAGATAAATTAGAGCAAGATTTTGATTTAGTTATCATTTGTCATGCAGCTGTTGAATCTGGAACCACTACTCTTTCAAATGATAATTTATTTAATGTAAATGTTTCATTGACAGAAAGAATAATTTATAAATTCAACAATGCTTTTATAATATACATATCTACAACATCTGTATATGATTTCAATTTTGACTTTATAACAGAAACTTCAAATATTAATCCTCAGTCAAATTATTCCTTGTCTAAATTATGGGGTGAAAAAATAGCTTCAATCAACAAAAAAACAGTAATCCTACGATTATCTTCAATGTTCGGAATAGGAATGAAAGAGAATACTTTAATTCCTAATTATGTAAATCAAGCTTTAAATGGTGGTATAATTGAAGTATGGGGAAAAGGGGATAGACTTCAAAACTATGTTCATGTTGATGATGTTATTCAATATATTGATTTAATAATACAAAATAAAGAAAACTTATACGGCAAAATACTTTTGGGTGTTTCTAAGAAACAGTATTCAAATTTAGAAATTGCACACATTATATTAAACTATACAAAAGGAAAAATTAAATTTGTTAATGAAGATAATTCTAAATCTTTTTGTTACAATAATAATTATACTAGAAATCTTTTAAATTGGAAATCTCAAATAGAAATAGAAGATAGATTAAAAAAATATATTGAATGGAAAAAAAAATATTAGTTACCGGGATTGGTGGAAATGTTGGACAAGGTATTCTAAGGAATATTAGAGATTGTTTTCCGGAAGTAATAATTGTAGGAGTTGATATTGCAATTTTTACCTCGGGAAATTTCCTATGTGATAAAACTTTTCAAGTTCCTTATTCTTATGAGGATAATTATATTAAAGTTATTCAAAGTATTGTTGAAGAAGAAAAAATCGATTTAATTATACCTTCTACGGATTATGAAGTTTATTATTTAGCTTTGAGCAAATGCGCTTTAAAAACTAATGTTGTTGTCAGTGACTATCAAATTGCAAAAATATACTTAGATAAGTACGAAACCTTTTTACATCATAGCAAACATAATATACCTTTTGCAAAGTCATGGTTGCCAAAAGACTATGATTTTTCTGAAAAGGAAATTATAGCAAAACCAAGAGAAGGAAGAGGATCAAGAGGAATTTTGATAAATCCTTTGAATCCCTCAGAATTACCAGAAGGGTATATGATTCAACCCTTGGTAAAAGGGAAGGAAATTACTACTGCAGTCTATGTCACAAAAGAAAACTTTCTTCATTCTATTTTCACAATGGAAAGGGAATTATCTAATGGTACTACTTCTAAGTCTAAAGTTATATTCGATTATGACAATGATTTGAGGATAATAATTCAAAAAATGATAGACTTAGGAGGTTTAAAGGGAAGTTTCAATTTACAATCTATAGTTACAATAACTGGAGAAATAATTCCATTTGAAGTAAATTGCAGAATTTCCGGTACAAATTCAATACGGCATAACTTAGGTTTTCAAGATGTTAAATATGCTGTTCAAGAATATTTATTTGATATTAAACCAGATGAAGCAAAACCAATTAAAGGAATTGCGACTCGTATTTTGCTTGATGTTGTTTATCCTGAAGCTGAGGATGAAAATAATCTCAATAATAAATTTTCACAACACGTTTTATATTAAATAGATAATGATTAAATATATTTTCTTTGATGTTTCTGGAACTATTTTAGGGAAACCAATTTTATTTCAGAAAATTAATGAGGCTTTAAATACCTTTGGGTACATAATTTCGCTTGATGAAATAAAATATAAACATAAATTGTTGTCAGAAATTATTCATTTCCCAGATAGAACAGATGTTGAATTTTATAATTATTTTAATGCCGAACTTCTCCGTTTATTAGGTGTTATTCCAACAGAGGAATTATTGTCAGCCATTTTTGAAAGCTGTACTTATTTACCTTGGGAAAAATTTGAAGACTCCAAAGTTTTGACCGAAATTGAAATTCCAATCGGAGTAATTTCAAATTTTAATGGCACCTTAAAAGATAAATTGAATCAATTTTTCGGCCCTGTTTTTAAAGATATTCTTGTTTCTGAAGAATTAGGAATTGCGAAGCCTAAAATTGGATTTTATCAGAAGGCTTTAGATACAATTGGTTATGATGCCAGTGAGATCTTGTATATTGGAGATTCGATGAAATTAGATATTGAGCCGGCAAGCCAATTAGGTATCAAGAGTTTATTAATAGATCGTGATGATTTTTATCAGAAATCAAGTTATAAAATCAGCAGTCTTAATGAAATTTTAAAGTATATTTAATGAAATCACTTGCAATAATTGGTTGTGGTGACTTAGGTCAGCAAATTGCTTATTATGCCATTTCTGACAATCATTATGATAAAGTAATCTTTTTTGATGACTTTTCAACTAGTAAAACAGTAAATGGATTTTTAATAGCCGGTAATTCTGATTGTGTTGAAAAAGAATTTTTGCTTAAGAGTTTTGATGAATTAATTATTGGTATAGGATATAAACATTTAGAAATCAGAAAAAAAATGTATGAGAGATTTGATGGAAAAATTCCATTTGGAAAAATTATACATTCATCTTCCTGGTTAGATAAAAGCTCAAAAATTGGTTTTGGATGTGTCATTTATCCCAGATGCAGTATTGATGCAAATGTTGTCATAGAAAATAATATAATAATTAACATAGGATGTACTGTAGCACATGATACAAGAATACAAAACCATTGTTTTCTTTCTCCAAGAGTGGCTTTAGCAGGTTTTATAGATGTTGAAGAACAATGTGTTTTAGGAATTAATTCTACAATTATTGATAATATAAAAATTATCGCAAAAACACAAATTGGCGGAGGGACAGTTGTAATAAAAAGTATTGAGAAACCGGGGTTATATGTTGGTAATCCAATGAAATTTGTAAGATAAAATTATAATTTAATTTATACAGTATTAAGAGAATGATACCATTTAATAAGCCTTATCTAACAGGTAAAGAAACACACTATATTTATGATGCTGTAAATTCTGGAAAAATTTCCGGAAATGGTAAGTATACTCAAAAATGTCAATCTTTTTTTGAATCTAAATATGGTTTTAAAAAATGTTTATTGACAACATCTTGTACAGATGCACTAGAGATGGCTGCTATTTTAGCTGACATTAAAGAAGGAGATGAAGTAATTGTGCCAAGTTTTACATTTGTTTCTACTGCGATTGCATTTATTCGTCAGGGGGCAAAAATTGTCTTCGCAGATTCCTATAGCGATAATCCAAATATTGATGCTGATAAAATTGAAGTATTGATAACTGATAAAACAAGAGCAATCGTGCCTGTTCATTATGCAGGTGCTTCTTGTGATATGGACAAGATCATGGAACTTGCCAGTAAATATAACCTACTAGTTATTGAAGATGCAGCACAAGCAATTGATAGTTTCTATATTGGAAAAGATGGTGTTAAACGGGCATTGGGATCTATTGGGCATCTGGCTGCTTTCTCCTTTCATGAAACAAAAAACATTATATCTGGTGAAGGAGGAATGTTAACTATTAATGATGAAAGATTTATACATAGAGCAGAAATAATTTGGGAGAAAGGAACAAATAGAGCTGAGTTTTTTAGAGGAGAAGTAAATAAATATGGATGGGTTGATACTGGATCATCATTTTTACCTTCTGAAATTATAGCAGCTTTTCTTTGGGCTCAAATTGAAAATTTAGACTCTATACAACAAAAAAGAGTCATGCTCTGGTCTTACTATTTTTCAGAGATTAGTAAATTGGAAATAGATGCTTTTAAATTGCCAATTGTGCCCGAGTTTGCTACAAACAATGGGCATATGTTTTATTTGACATGTTTAGATGGAAGCGTGCGTGAAAAGTTAATACAAAGTCTTAAAGAAGAAGGTTTCCATGCAGTGTTTCATTACCTATCTTTGCATTCTAGTGAATTCTATAAAGATAAACATGATAAAAGAGAACTTTTAAACTCAGATCATTATACAGATTGCTTAGTTCGTTTACCACTTTATTTTGAATTAGAGCAAAATGATTTGGATGCTATTGTACAATGTATAAAGAATAATTTTAAATAAAGTGAGTTTAAAAATTGAATCTTTATTACGTTATTTTAAAAATGAAGACCGATCAAAAAATATTCAAGCTAATGTTATAGGTTCTATAATATTAAAAGGAATAAGTATTTTTCTTAGCCTTTTAATAGTACCAATAACTATAAATTATATCTCACCTTATCAATATGGGGTATGGATCACTATATCTTCTATCATTGGGTGGTTAAGCTTTTTTGATATTGGATTTGGAAATGGACTTAAAAATAAATTTGTTGAAGCCGTCACTCATGGTAAAATAAAACTAGCGAGAATTTATGTAAGTACAACTTATTCAATTTTAATATTAATAATTTTTGGCATTTGGTTTTTATCAGTTATACTTTCCAGATTTGTTGATTGGCCTAAATTCTTAAATGTTAAGGGAATCAATAACGAGGATTTTTTTCATATAATACTAATTGTTCTTTCAACCTTTGCGTTTCAGTTTATTTTTGGATTGATTAATACTATTTTATCAGCTCTTCATAGGCCGGTAATAACATCTCTGATAAACGTAATTAGTCAATTCTTAATTTTAGTCGGAATATTTGTATTATCTAAATTAAGCTCAGGTTCAATTATAAATCTTAGTTTATTAATAGGGCTTGTAAATACCTCAGTTCTTTTAGTTTTTTCTCTTTATTTATTTTCAACTTCGCTAAATAAATACTCACCAAAATTAAAATATGTTAGGTTTAAGTATGCCAAAGGTTTGTTAAGCTTAGGATTGAATTTTTTTATTTTGCAGATTATTTCAATCATATATTATGAAACAAATAATATTATAATAACAAAATCATTAAGTCCTCTGGATGTTACAATTTATAATCTGGCATTTAAATATGTTTCAATTATAGGAATGTTTTTTAGTATTATTTTAGCTCCTTTTTGGAGCGCATTTATAGAGGCCAGAGTGCTAAATGATTTGGCATGGATGCGATTGGAAACAAAAAAATTATATAAAGTATTTACTCTGTTCTTTTTTGGAACTATTGTACTTGTTTTTTGTTCACCATTTGCTTATAAAATATGGTTTGGAAAAAGCGTAACAGTACCGCTTCAGTTAACCATATATATGGGTATCTGGCAAATTTTTAATATGTGGAATTCATTACATTCTACTTTAATATATGGATTTGGAAAAATTAGATTACAAATAATTGCTTCAGTAACAGTTGGGATATTAAATATCCCGTTAACTATTTTTTTTTGTATGAGATGGGGTTTAAATGGAGTTGTTTTGTCGCAAATTATTCTGGCGGCTTTAATTTCATGGATCGGACCACTTCAATTGAGTACCTTATTTAATAAAAAGGCATATGGAATCTGGAATAAATAAAAAACCAAATATTCTAATTATAACCAGTTTTTTATCTAATGATAATTCTTCACAAATGATTTGGGACGTTACTAAGTCTCTTGAAGATCATTATTGTGTTGATATTTTGTCAAAATATCCAGTAAAAAAAGAGTTTTTTAATATATATTCTGCCTATAGTAATTATGAAAAATTAATTCATAGTTATTTTAATATTTTAGAAAGTAAATTTAAAAGTTTTAAAAAGAAAATAATAAAGTCTGTAGAAAAAAAAACGCTCCCATATTATTTTTTTGGAATTAATGAAGAAAATCCTCCGGTAAATCCTAAAAGGATTGTAAGTAAAATAGATAAGGAATATGATTTTATTTTAATTTTTTTTTGGCAAGGATTGTTAACTTCAAAAACGTTACAGGAAATATATAAAAAAACTAAAAAGCCTTTATTGTTAATTGCTGCTGATATGTTTCCAATGACAGGAGGATGTAGTTATTTCTGGGACTGTGACAGATTGAAAAATTCATGTGGTAAATGCCCGGGGATCTCTTCAAATAATGAAAATGATACCACAAGAAAGAATTTTTTATTTAAAAAAGAAATATTAAGTAATTTAAATTGTGTTTTTTTAGGTAATTCATGGCAAATAAATCATGCAACAAAATCAGGATTGTTCAAAAATATGGAAAAAATTTATCCTATTGTCGATGAAGATGTATTTAAGCAAAGAGATAAATTACTATTGAAACAAAAGTTTAATTATTCTAATAAGATAGTTTTATTTTTTGGAGCATTAGGTGTTAACGACCCACGCAAAGGGTTTCAATATTTATTAGACTCTTTGAAATTGCTTTCAGAATTAAGGCCGGATTTAATTAAAAATATAGTTTTGTTAGTTGCCGGAAGTGGAGATAAAGTTGAAGGCTTAGATAAATTTGAAGTAAAATACACAGGCCATCTTACATTTGATCAATTAGCAGAACATTATGCCTTGGCTGATGTTTTTCTCAGTCCTAGCATACAAGATGCCGGACCAATGATGCTTAATCAAGCTCTTATGTGTGGTACACCTGCAGTTGCATTTAAAATTGGAACAGCTTGCGATATTATAAATGAGAATACCGGATATTTAGCAAAATATAAAGACAGTAAAGACTTTTGTAACGGAATAATTCAAATAATTACTAAGTCAGATACTGAACTTCAGCAAATTTCTGAAATTTGTAGAATTCAATCGCTGGAAAGATCCTCGTATAAAGGATTTCGAAATGGAATTTTAACTTCTTTTAATAAAATTAAAAGTAACTAATTAAGTAATCAGCTTTTTAATGAAACAAAAAATATTAAACATATTTATAAATTGTGTTTCCTTTTTTTTCTCTCTTTCGAGCTCTTTAAAATTTATGGATAAATTTAATTTATTATATTCTTTATGGATTAAAAAAAATTTCAGAAAAGCAGTAAATGTAAGTGTTAGGTATCCAATATATTTAAGGGGTTCACAATATATTACCATTGGAGTTGATTTTGATTGTGATCAGAGATTAAGATTAGATGCAATTGATGAATTTCTAGGAGAAAAATTTTCTCCGGAAATTATAATAGGAAATAATGTTTCGATTCAGAAAGATTGTCACATTGGAGCTATAAATCGTGTAGTTTTAGGAAACAATGTGCTAGTAGCTAGTAAGGTTTTTATAACAGATCATTCACATGGACAAGCTACGAAAGAAGATATCCTTTTTCCACCATCACAGAGAAAATTATTCAGCAAAGGGCCGGTAATAATTGAAGATAATGTTTGGTTAGGGGAGGGTGTTGTTGTTTTGTCTGGCGTAACAATTGGAGAAAACAGCATAGTTGGTGCAAATGCAGTAGTAACGAAATCAATACCTAAAAATAGTATAGTAGGAGGTAATCCTGCCAGAATAATAAGAGAAATTAGTTGATGGAAGAAAAAAAAGCAAGAGTAATAGCGTTTTATTTACCTCAATATCATCCAATACCTGAAAATGATCAATGGTGGGGGAAGGGGTTTACGGAATGGACAAATGTTGGAAAAGCAAAATCATTTTTTAAGGGTCATTACCAACCGAGAATACCTGCAGATCTGGGATATTATGATTTGCGAGTGCCAGAGACTCGAAAAGCTCAGGCAGATATGGCAAAGGAATATGGTGTAGAAGGTTTCTGTTATTGGCATTATTGGTTTGGTAACGGAAAAAGATTAATAGAAAGGCCATTTAATGAAGTACTCTCTTCTGGGGATCCTGATTTTCCTTTTTGTTTAGCCTGGGCAAACGAAACATGGAAAGGTTTTGATCATGGATTGAAGAATAGAAATATATTAATAGAACAGCTATATCCCGGAGTTGAAGACTATACAGATCATTTTTATGCAGTTCTTCCGGCATTTAAAGATAAAAGGTATATTACCGTAAATGAGCAACCCTTATTTATGATTTATAAACCTCTAGCGATAGAAGAAATCAAGGTTTTTATGGAAACATGGAAAAAGCTTGCGGTTGAAAATGGTTTACCGGGTATATATTTTGTAGGGCATCACAATGATCTTAGAAATAGCTTAAATGATGTTATAGTTACAGGTGTAGATGCAGTGAATACAACACGACTTAATAATTATATTATTAACCATAGGTCATTTATTGAAAAAGCGATTAGCCGAATAAAAAGAATTTTTATTGGAAATGCCGCAGCTTATGCTATTCCATATAAAATAATGTCTAAATTTTTTTTAGTTAAAGAAGAAGATGTACTGCCAAATGTATTTCCTAGTATTATTCCAGGTTGGGATCATACTCCAAGAAGTGGGCGTGAAGGATTGGTGATGACAGAATCTACTCCGGAATTGTTTGAAAAACATGTGAAAGAAGCATTAGAATTAGTTCGTGATAAAGATGATGAAAATAAAATAATTTTTATCAAATCCTGGAATGAATGGGCTGAAGGTAACTATATGGAGCCTGATTTAAAATGGGGAAAAAAATATCTTGAAGCCTTTAAAAGACAAGTTGTTAAATAACCAAAAGAGAATTAATGAAAATTTCGGTTATTATACCCGTTTTTAATGCGGAGAATTATTTAAAGAGATGTTTAGATAGTGTTCTTAATCAAACACTTCGAGATATTGAGATAATTTGTATTGATGATTGTTCAGCAGACAGTTCGTTTGAAATTTTGCAGAATTTTGCAAAAATGGACTCTCGTTTAACAATTCTTAGAAATGTTAAAAACATCGGGCAAGGCCTAACAAGAAATAAAGGAATAGATTTAGCTAAGGGTGAATATATTGCTTTTGTGGATTGTGATGATTGGATAGAAACTGACATGTATCAGTCTCTTTATGAAAAAAGCGATTATGAAAAGTATGATTTAATATGCTGTAATTTAGTTTTTGATTTTCCAGGTGGCACTAAGGGAATACCAAAAATGCCTCTTTCTGAAGTTATTACACAAAAATTTCTTATTAATGAAGCACTAAATCCAACGATACAGTTTTTTTCGCCAAATTCACCTTGCGATAAAATATTCAAAAGAGAATCAATTGAAAGATTGAAACTAAGATTTGAAAGCGAACGAGTTTTTTTATATGAAGACAAACTTTTTAATTTAATATTTTTAGCTTCAAATCCATCTTTTTATTTTGAAACAAAAGTCTTTTATCACTACATGATAAGATATGGTAGTACAATGACATCTTACAAAAAAGATTTTGCACAAAAATATTTTTTGATGGATGAAAAGGTAAAAGAACTTTTGATTAATTACAATTTACTTAATGATGAACAATCTAAAAGGTTAAGTAAAAGTTTATTTGAAATAACATTTGTTTTATGTTTAAATGCATTAGTTTATAATAAATCTTTAAAAGGGAAATTCCTTGATTTTTATACTTTGATTAATGATAAAAGAATTTCGTCAAATGCAAAATTGTTTAAAATACAGGATATACCGGAATCTTCTTCAAAGCTTAAAGGTTTCGTGAAAAAAATCTGTTTTTTGATATTGAAATATTTAAAATAATTTAAGCAAACTATAAATTGATATTTATTTATTTAAAAAAATCAAAAAAGAATCTGAAATGCTTTCTTATAATGTTATTTAATAATTATGTATGTTTAGTTCAATAATATTATATAATGCATTATTGTTGTTTTCTGTATTATTTGCCTATTTGGGGGTAATAATGGAAAATAAATCCATTGGAAATTTTTTTAAAATGTGTTCGATGCTTGTTCTTATTATTCCTGCTTCGGTTAGATATGGGATAGGAACTGATTATTTTAGCTACGAGAATATATATAATAATATTATTGATGGTAAAGAAATTGAAACAGAGCCTTTTTTTTGGTTAATAAACTATATGGTTTCTATTTTTGATGGCGGCTTAAATTGGGTACTAGCAATATCATCTTTTATTTTTATTGCTTTTATATATAAAAGCTTTAATAAAGAGGTATTAGTTTTAGGTGTTTTTTTTTCTTTCTTGATGCTCTATTCGGATTCTTATAATGCTGTTAGGCAGGTTATTGCGGTGTCAATTTCTTTGTATGCGACTTCTGTTCTACTTGAAAATGATAAAAAAGCAACATTAAAGTTTTTACTATTAATTTCTTTAGGAACGTTATTTCATTTCTCTTGTATTTTTAGTGTTTTAATTTTATTACTCATACGAATTAAAATACCTCGAATTTTAAGCATTTGTATATTTATCTTCTTTTGGTTTTTTTCTCCAATTATTGCAGGTAAATTATTAACTTTTCCTCTCGTAGAAGCTTCAAAATATGCAGTTTATGCAGATATGGATGAGTTTTCTGCTTCACAGGAACTAGGGACGGGATTAGGTTTTTTATTGCAGATTTTACCTCCTTTAATTGTAGTTTTTTTTAAAGAGAAAATTTTTCAAGATGAATTTGTACAAAAATTTTACGGAAACTGTGCATTATTTCTTATAATCATAAAAATGATGGCTATCCATTTAGTAATATTATATCGATTTGTTGACAGTTTTGATTTTTTGTATGTCTTAATGATGGTAGAAATATGTAAAAATTATAAAAAATCATGGTTTAATTTGGGAGTCGCAAGTATTTCTATTTTCATAGGACTTCTGTTTTTTGAATATTTTTTAATTAAAGGAATAAATGAAATTGTTCCTTATCAAATGATTAATATTTTATAAAAAAAATCAATAAAATAATCATTAATTAGTAGTTGATATAAAAGTAGTAGAGTGAAAATTATATATTGTATTCATAGTACTTGCAATTCCGGAGGAATGGAACGTGTACTTTCTAATAAGGTTAATTATTTATCAAGTTTACCAAATTATGAGATTTTCATCATAACAACGGGCCAAAGAGGAAGACCTCATTTTTATGATATAAATCCAAGTGTTAAATGTATAGATTTAGACATCAATTATTCTGAAACGGTTATTTCTAATCCATTTAAGAGAATTTATAAGTCATTTGGGAAATATTTAAAACATAAAAATAAATTAAAAGAAATACTATTCAAGTTAAAAGCAGATATCGTTATTTCAATGTTTACTAATGATGTAAATTTTCTTTATAAGATAAAAGACGGATCTAAAAAAGTTCTTGAAATTCATTTTAGCAGAGAGTTTCGACTATTAGCAAATCGTAAAGGTATTACGAGATTACTCGATGTTTATATGACAAATTTTAACGATAAGTTAGTTGCCAAATATGATCGTTTCGTTGTTTTAACCAAACAAGATAAACAAAGTTGGAAGAATCATAAAAATATTTCAGTTATATACAATTCAGTCACAAATAGTGATAATAAGATTGTTTCCTCATTAGAAAATAAAAAAATTCTTGCAATAGGTCGTTTGTCATTTCAAAAAAATCTGGAACTATTAATCGAATTATGGAGTGAAATATCTAAAATTCACCCAGATTGGAGTTTGACAATTGTAGGAACCGGTGATTCTAAAGAATTAAAGAATAAAATAAGAATGATGAATTTAGAGAATGTAATCAATCTTGTTTCGTCAACTAATGCAATAAATGATTATTATATAAATAGCTCTTTGTATTTAATGACATCCAGATTTGAAGGTCTGCCGATGGTTTTATTGGAAGCTCAAAATTTTGGATTACCTATTGTTTCGTTAGATTGTAAATGTGGGCCAAATGAAATCATTACTGATGGTGAAGATGGTTTCTTAATTAAGATGGAAGATAGCTCTGGATTCATTAAGAAAACATCGATGTTAATTGAAAATGATTCAATGCGAAAAGAATTTGGAAAAAAAGCAAAAGTAAATTCATCAATGTTTTCAGAAAAAGTAATAATGAAACAATGGACTTCATTGTTTGAAGAATTAGTAAACTAACAAAGAATGAAAGTACTGCTTGATAATATTATTTTTTCGCTTCAAAAATCAGGAGGGGCATCTGTAGTTTGGCAGCAGCATCTTCAAAGATTGCTTTTAGATAGTGATTTTGAATCTTCTATTATTGAATTTGACAATGCTTCGGATAATCTTTTTAGAAAAGAATTAGATATTGACACTACTATAATCAAAGAATGTAATTCACGCTTTTTAGCTTTAAAAAGGTATTTAGACATTGAGAGCCAAATGAATGAAAAACACTTATTTCATTCTTCTCATTATCGACTTGATACATCTAAAAATGCAACAAACGTAACTACGGTTCATGATTTTACTTACGAGTATTTTAGAAAAGGTATTAAACAAAAAGTACATTCCTGGCAAAAATACAATGCAATAAATGGCTCAAAAGGAGTTATTTGTATTTCGAATAATACTAAAAATGATTTGCTTAAATTTCTTCCAAATTTTGATAAAAGCAAAATTCGTGTAATATATAATGGTGTAGATGAGTCTTTTAAGCCTCTTGGTTTAAATTCTAAACTTGATTTTATATCCCCGTTTGAAGAGGGAAGCTATGCGATTTATGTAGGAGATAGAAAATCACTGCATAAGAATTTTAATGTTGCTGTTGAAGCTTGTTCAATAGCTAAAATTCCACTTGTTATGATTGGAGGAGGAGTTTTAGATATTGAAGAGGAATCTTATTTAAAGCTGAAACTGAGAAATGTAGGTTTTAAATGTATTACCGGTGTTACAGCGATAAATTTGAATTTTTTTTATAACAGTGCAAAAGTCCTGTTGTATCCATCTTTATATGAAGGTTTTGGAATACCGATAGTAGAAGCTCAAAAAGCAGGATGCCCGGTAATAGCTGTAAACACATCATCAATACCTGAAGTTATAGGGAATTCTTATTTAGCATTAACCGACGCAAGTGCGGTGTTGATTGCTGAAAAAATAAAAGAAATTTCTTCAAGCGAAACTTTAGTTAGAGAATCTATAGAGATGGGATTTGAAAAAGCTAATTCTTTTAGTTGGCAGAAAACTTATGATGATACAAAAGAATTTTATAAAGATTTAGGATAATGGGAAAGTATGGTATTTTTGGTTTTTCAAAATTGCTAGTATCGGTAATTTATACTAAATTATTTTTTAGACATGCCAGATTGATTAGATTACCTTTTGATATTAGAAATAAAAACTATATCAAAATTGGACGAGGTTTTACAACCGGTTTTGGATGTAGAATTGAAGCATATCCAAAAGATAAACGTAAAGTTTTATTTATTGGAAAAAATGTGCAAATGAATGACTATGTTCATATTACAGCAATGGAAAGTGTTGTAATAGGAAACAACGTGCTTATGGCAAGTAAAATTTATATTTCTGATTGTTCACACGGCAGTTATTCTGGAAACACAAATGATAGTAATCCAGATTCAATACCAGCAGAAAGAACATTATTCTCTAAGCCAGTTGTTATCAAAGACAATGTATGGCTAGGTGAATTTGTTTCTGTTTTGCCAGGAGTTACAATAGGTAAAGGAACTATTGTTGGAGCAAATTCAGTAGTTTCAAAAAATTTGCCTGATTATGTAATTGCAGTTGGAACTCCAGCAAAACCAATAAAAAAGTATAATTTTGAAACCCAAAAATGGGAAAAAATATAAATATCGTGGACATGAAAAATATATTAATAACAGGAGGAGCAGGGTTTATAGGAAGTAATCTTGCCGTAAAATTAATAAACAAAGGACATAAAATAACGGTCTTAGATAATCTTTCGCCACAAATTCATGGAGATAATCCAGAACAACATTCTCCATTGTATAAAAGTATTGCAGATAAAGTAAAGTTTATAAAAGGTACTGTAACATCAAAACAAGACTGGATTAAAGCTATTGAAGGACAAGATATCATTGTGCACTATGCAGCCGAAACCGGGACTGGTCAGTCCATGTACGAAATACAAAAATACATTGACGTAAATGTTAACGGTACCGCTATAATGTTAGACTTACTGGCCAATACAAAACACCAAGTAAAGAAAGTAGTTATTGCTTCATCCCGATCCATTTATGGCGAGGGAAAGTATATTAATGAAAGAGGTGAAAGTGTTTACCCACAACACCGTACATCAGAGTTTATGGATGGTGGTGATTTTGAGGTTAAATTTTCAGGTTCAGAAATTTTAAAATTAGTAGGGACAGACGAGGAATCTAAAATTCATCCCTCTTCGGTTTATGGAATTACCAAGCAGAATCAAGAGCAGATGATTATGACTGTTTGCCCTACATTGGGAATTGCACCAGTAGCATTCCGTTACCAAAATGTTTTTGGACCAGGACAATCTTTAAAAAATCCTTATACAGGAATTTTATCTATTTTTTCTACTCAAATTAAAAATGGAAATGGTATTAATATCTTTGAAGACGGAAAAGAAACACGTGATTTTGTGTTTATAAATGATGTAGTAGATGCAACAATTTTAGGAATAGAAAAGGATACCGCAGATGGAGAAGTTTTTAATGTAGGTACAGGAGTTGCCACAGACGTTATTAGCGTTGCGACTAATCTAATCAAAAATTATGGAGTTGATGTTCCACTTACGATCAGTGGCAATTACCGATTGGGAGATATTCGCCATAATTATGCTGACTTAACTAAAATTAAATCTAAATTAGGTTTTGAACCTAAGTATTCTTTTGAGGCAGGATTAAAAGAGTTTACAAACTGGGTAAATACTCAAGAGGTAGAAAAGGATAACTATCAAAAATCGATAGATGAAATGAAAGCAAAAGGGTTGTATAAATAATGAACTTAAAAGATAAAATTTCAGGTAAAAAAATATTGTTTTTCTCCGTTCAAACTTTTAATCTTGAAAAAGAGATTAAGCAAAAAATGGAGGAAAATGGTGCAATTGTAACTTATTATGATGAAAGACCTTCTAATAATAATTTTACCAAAGGAATAATTAGACTAAAAAGAAGCCTTTATCAAAAAAAAATTGATGAATACTATCATGGTATTTTAAAGGATACAGAGCGTGTTTCTTTTGATTTTTTATTTGTTAACAGAGGAGAGATAATCACGGTAGAATTTCTTAAAAAGTTTAAGCAGCAGCAACCTAATTGTGAATTAATATTTTTTACTTGGGATTCTTTTACAAACCATGCGCATCCCACTACAATACTAAAATATTTTCACAAAAGATTTAGTTTTGATTTAGAAGATGCTGAAAAATATAATATTGGCTTTAGGCCGCTATTCTATTTAGATAAATATAAAAACTTCAAAAAAAATAATGTATCTAATGAAAAATATGATCTTTTGTTTTTAGGAACAGCACATTCAGATCGTTATTTGATTAGTACTGAAGTTTCAAATTGGTGTTCTACAAATGGACTTACAACTTTTACTTTTTATTATATGCATAGCAAAGCTGTATATTGGTATAAAAAATCATTTGATAAAAGTTTTAAAGAATTTGATTACAAAAAATTAAGTTTTAATAGTCTCAGCACTGATGAAATTGTAAATCTTTACAAAATGTCTAATGTGATTTTAGATATCAATCATCCTGGTCAAAAAGGATTGACGATGCGTACATTTGAGGCTATTGGATCTGGTAAGAAAATGATAACTACAAATGCGGAAGTTAAAAAGTATCCATTCTATTCTCCGGATGTTTTTTACGTGATTGATAGAAATGATATTGTTTTAGATAAAAGTTTCTTTTCTAGTCCAATTACAGATGTTACAGAAAGTATGTATTATAAATGTTCTGTAGAAGGTTGGTTGTTAGATATTTTTGTAAAGTCTGAAGAAGAAGATTGGAAAGGTCTAATGAGTAATTAAGTATTGTCGAGATTTTTATATCAAGAATCTCAAAGCTTATTTTTGAAAATCTATCCAAAAAATTCGGTAGTGCGCAAATATGAAACAGGAGCGAATAAAAGCCAAAAAAATGTATAAAATATTTTTTGAACTCTACCATAACGTACGCTAATAAGTTAGGATGGTTTTTTGATTCTTACTAAAATAAATAAATAAGGAGGCTTTATCTCAATTCAAATAAATGAAAATTATAATCACAGGAGGCACAGGATTTGTAGGTAACAATCTTCAAAACTATTTAAATGCTACATATGAAATAGAAACTATGAGTGTTCGTTATGAACATGATCAGCAATTTGATATTAAGGCAGACATAGTAATACACCTAGCTGGCAAAGCGCACGATTTGAAAAAAGTTTCCAAACCAAAGGATTATTACGAAGCTAATTTTGAATTGACCAAGCAATTATTTGATGCTTTCATAGTATCAGAGGCATCCATTTTTATTTTTATGAGTACGGTAAAAGCGGTGGCAGATGAAGTTAAAGGAATATTAAGCGAAGACGAAATACCTGATCCCAAAACTCATTATGGGATTGCAAAGCAGCAAGCTGAACAGTACATTTTGAACAAAGAAGTCCCAGAGGGTAAACGGGTTTATATTTTAAGACCTTGTATGATTCATGGTCCTGGTAATAAAGGGAATTTAAATTTATTGTATCAATTAGTTGCTAAAGGATTGCCATGGCCACTTGGGGATTTCAAAAATAAGCGATCTTTTTTAAGCATTGAAAACCTTTGTTTTGTTATTAAAGAATTATTAGAAAATAGCGCTATACCTTCAGGAGTCTATCAGGTTTCAGATGATGTGCCTTTGTCAACGAATCAATTGATTCAATTGCTTGGGACGAGTTTAAATAAAAAAAGTAACATTTGGAATATAAGCTCCTCTTTGGTTAAAGGGGTTGCTAAACTAGGAGATTATTTGCATTTTCCACTCAACTCAGAACGCTTACAAAAATTAACGGAGAATTATGTGGTTAGTAATCGGAAAATTGTAACAGCAATGGGTAAACCTTTACCAATACAATCAGAAGAAGGTTTATTAAAAACATTTCAATCATTTAAAAAATAATTATAATATGACTATTGAAAAAACAGTTATACAAGATTTAGTAATAATAACTCCTAGAGTTTTTGAAGACTCAAGAGGATACTTTTTCGAAGCCTACAACCAAGCTCAATTTCATGAAAATGGAATAAAATATCAATTTATTCAGGACAACCAATCATTTTCAAAGCGTGGTGTAATTCGCGGATTACATTTACAAATTAATCCTTTTGCGCAAGCTAAATTGGTTCGCGTTTTAGAAGGAGAAATCCTGGATGTAGCAGTAGACTTGCGAAAAAATTCACCTACTTATGGGCAGCATTTCAGTGTGGTTTTGAGTGCGGATAATAAAAAACAATTAATGGTACCTCATGGCTTTGCTCATGGTTTTTCGGTTTTAAGTGAAACGGCCTCAGTAATGTATAAAGTAGATCAACTGTACCATAAAGAAAGTGAGAGAGGAATTCGTTATGATGACCCGACTCTTGCCATAGATTGGCAATTAGATTCTAAAGAGATTATTGTATCAGAAAAGGATTTGATTTTGCCTAGTTTTAATGAAATAGATTGGAGTTTTGAATAATAAAGAAAAAATTTTAGTTACGGGCGCTAAAGGACAATTGGGCTCTGAATTAGCTGTATTGTCAAAAACGCATACTCAGTTTGAATGGGTTTTTACTGATAGAGAAGAACTGGATTTGAGTAATTTAGGAGCTTTAGAAACTAAATTAGGCACTATAAGTCCTCAGTTTATTATTAATTGTGCTGCTCATACTGCTGTGGACAGGGCAGAGTCTGAGCGAGAACTGTCAGATGTTTTAAACCACCAGGCAGTTGCAGTGTTTGCAAAATGGAGTCAGATCAATGACTGTAAATTGATTCATGTTTCTACGGATTATGTTTTTGACGGTACTGCAGCTACTGCATTGACTGAAACTGCCTCAACGAATCCTATTAATGTTTATGGTATGACTAAGTTGGAAGGAGAAAAGGCTTGTTTACAAGAAAATCCAAATTCAATCATAATCAGGACTTCTTGGGTATATTCCAGTTTTGGAAATAATTTTGTAAAAACGATGTCCCGATTAATGCAAGAAAGAGATAGCTTAAATGTTGTAAATGATCAGATAGGAAGCCCAACTTATGCCGCAGATTTGGCTCAGGCTATCATGACAATATTGGTAAATGCTGATTGGCAGGCAGGTATTTATAATTTTTCTAATGAGGGAGAGATCAGTTGGTATGAATTTGCATTAGCAATTAAAGAATTAGGAAATTTTGATTGTGAGGTTAGCGGAATCTCCTCTTCCAATTATCCTACACCAGCAAAACGCCCTCAATATTCTTTATTGGATAAAACTAAAATAAAAGATACTTTTGGAGTTGTCGTACCGAATTATAAAGATAGTTTAGAAAAATGTTTAAAAATTATATAAAATGAAAAAAATAGTAATCACTGGTGGTGCCGGTTTTATAGGATCTCACGTTGTACGACTTTTAGTTAATAAATATCCTGATTATCAAATTTTTAATTTAGACGCTTTGACTTATGCGGGGAATTTAGAGAATATTGCCGATATTGAAAAAGCTTCTAATTATACTTTCATAAAAGGAGATATCGTTGATGCTACATTTATAGATCAATTATTTGCCGAACATCAGTTTGATGGAGTTTTGCATTTAGCTGCTGAATCTCATGTGGATCGCTCCATAACTGATCCGTTATCTTTTGTGAAAACAAATGTGATAGGAACTATGAATTTATTGAATGCCGCCAAAACAATTTGGAACGGAAATTATGAAGGGAAACGTTTTTATCACATTAGCACTGATGAGGTATATGGAAGTTTGGGTGCCGAAGGGTTATTTACAGAAACTACAGCTTACGATCCTAATTCTCCTTATTCTGCTTCAAAAGCGAGTTCAGATCATTTTGTAAGAGCCTACGGAGAAACATATGGTTTGCCTTATGTATTGACAAATTGTTCCAATAATTATGGACCTTACCATTTTCCTGAAAAATTAATTCCTTTGTTTATTAATAATATTATTCAAAATAAACCTTTACCCGTTTATGGCGATGGGAAATACACACGTGATTGGCTTTTTGTTGAAGATCATGCCGTAGCGATTGATCTGGTTTTCCACGAAGGTAAAAACCACGATACCTACAATATTGGGGGTTTCAATGAATGGCAGAATATTGATTTAGTTAAATTGCTTTGCAAAATAATGGACGACAAGTTAGGAAGGGCAGCGGGAACATCTGAACAATTGATCGCTTATGTAAAAGATCGTCCCGGACATGATTTGCGCTATGCCATTGATGCTAGTAAGATAAATAAAGAGTTGGGATGGAAACCATCGGTTACTTTTGAGCAGGGATTGGAACGAACCGTAAATTGGTACTTAGAAAATCAAGGATGGTTGAATAATATTACTTCAGGCGAATACGCAACCTATTACGAAAAACAATATAATTAGTCAAAAACCAAAAAAAAATAAAATCGCTATTAAAATTTTTGCATAAGCAAATACCAATGCATAAAAAAGCGATTCCATAAATGACCAATAATAAATAAATTTAAAATTTATGAAAGGAATTATATTAGCAGGAGGCTCCGGAACCCGTTTGCACCCATTAACTTTAGTGATGAGCAAGCAAATGATGCCTGTGTATGACAAGCCTATGATTTATTATCCATTGTCTACTCTGATGATGGCTGGAATTAATGAAATATTAATTATTTCTACGCCACACGACTTACCTAATTTCAAGAAGTTATTAGGAGATGGAGCTGCCATAGGTTGTCAATTTAGTTATGCAGAGCAGGCTATCCCTAACGGATTAGCTCAAGCTTTTGTTATTGGTGAAGAATTTATAGGAAACGATAGTGTAGCGCTTGTCTTAGGAGATAATATTTTCTTTGGGGCTAATATGCATGAGTTATTGCAATCCAATACTAATCCTGAAGGCGGGGTCGTGTTTGCATATCACGTTTCTGACCCTGAACGCTACGGTGTAGTTGAGTTTGATTCTAATTTTAAAGCACTTTCGATAGAAGAAAAACCTTTGGAACCCAAATCAAATTATGCAGTACCAGGTTTGTATTTTTATGATAATTCAGTAGTTGAAATTGCCAAAAATATCAAGCCAAGTGCTCGTGGAGAATATGAAATTACTGATGTGAACAAAGTATACTTAGAAAAAGGAGCTTTGAAAGTGGGTATTTTAAGCAGAGGAACGGCTTGGTTAGATACAGGGACTTTTAACAGTTTAATGCAGGCTGGACAATTTGTTCAGGTTATTGAAGAACGTCAAGGTCTTAAAGTAGGTTGCATCGAAGAAATCGCATGGAGACAAGGCTTTATTACTGAGCAACAACTTAAAGAACTGGCTGAGCCTTTGAAAAAATCGGGTTATGGAGAGTATCTTTTGGGATTGTTGAGGCATAAGTTGTAAGTTCAGGGATTAGTATTTGGGGATTAGTGAGCGATAATCACATTCAAGTGGTCAGTAATTAGTAATCAGATTTTAGAGTTCAATAACAGCGTAGACAGAGTATTAAATATGATATATTTTGCATTAATTATTGTATTGATTGGTATTGAGCTTTTTTATTTTAAAATAGCTGATAAATACAATATCATCGATAAACCCAATAGTAGATCATCCCATAGTTCTATTACTTTAAGAGGTGGCGGAATTATTTTTCCAATAGCCATAAGTATAGCATGTTTGTTAGGGTATATCTCTTGGCCGGTAACACTTGGAGTAGTATTGGTCGCAGTGGTTAGTTTTATTGACGATGTCAAGCCCTTACCACAATTGCCAAGATTTATTTCACATGTACTAGCTGTAGGTTTGGTTTTTTATGAGCTGCATTTATTTTATGAGCCTTTGTGGCTACTTCCTGTAGTTTTTGTTGTACTGATAGGTTGGGTAAACGCATTTAACTTTATGGATGGTATTAATGGAATAACTGTTTTGTATGCTTTAACAGCCATAGCTAGTTTTTCTTTTTTACCCATCAACGAAGCTAGTTTGCCATTATTAATTACAATGGGATTATCTTGCTTGGCTTTTGGGATATTTAATGTTCGTAAAAAGGCAAAAACCTTTGCCGGTGATGTAGGTAGTATCAGTATGGCGCTTTTTTTGGGGTATTTTATGATAAAAACGATTATTGACTCAGGGCAATTGGGGTACATTCTTTTCTTTTCGGTTTATGGAATTGATGCTGTTATTACTATCATTAGCAGATTACTTAAAAAAGAAAATATATTTCAGCCACACCGATCTCACTTGTATCAATACCTAGCCAATGAAGTGGGCTACTCCCACATCTTAGTTGCTTGTATTTATGCGGGATTTCAATTAGTGATAAATGCATTGGTTGTTTATATGGATGTCAAAGGGTATTTAACACTATTTTTTGTAATTGGATTTTTACTACTACTGACTGTTATTTATTTACTTGTTCGAAATTTCGTTCTTCGTAAAATGGTTATTGTGAATTCTTAATTCGTTTTTGCTTGTTTTTCATCAAGAATGAAATACTTTTGAAGTATGATAAAACGTTTTTTTGATATTGTTTTTTCCCTCTTCACTCTTGTCTTATTTTTTTGGGTTATATTGATTTCTTGGCTGTTAGCTGTTGTCGATACGCATACGAATGGAATCTTTGTTCAAGAGCGTATTGGTCAATATGGTAAGAAATTTAAAATATATAAACTCCGTACCATTTCAATTTCATTGTCTTCAGAAAATTATCATATTTCCAACATAGGCAAGCTACTTCGATATTATAAACTAGACGAATTGCCTCAACTGTATAATATTCTAAGAGGTGATATGAGCGTGGTGGGTCCAAGACCAGATTTACCGGGTTACTATGATTTGTTAGAAGGTGAAAACCGTAAAATATTAGAATTAAAGCCAGGATTAACTAGTTTAGCTTCACTTAAATATAATAAAGAAGAATTCTTGTTGGCAAACAAGGAGTCTCCTTTAGCTTATAACGACAGTGTTATTTTCCCTGATAAAGTACGACTTAATCTAGCGTATTATTACAACCGAAGTTTTGGTGGGGATATAGTAATTGTTTTTAAGACAGTTTGGTTTACTTTTTTTAAAATATAGTAAGTTAACAGTAAAAAAAAGAAGATTGTACAATCAAATCATAGAGGTGTTTTTTTATTACTGTAATAACATTAATTCTCATAGATTTTATTTTCTAGAAGATGGAAAAAAATAAAATTTGGCTTTCACCACCTCATATGGGAGGCAACGAACAGAAATACATCCAAGAAGCATTTGATTCCAATTGGATTGCTCCTGTTGGGCCAAACATAGATTTTTTTGAACAAAATTTAGAAAACTATTTAGGATCACATCATGTTGCAGTTTTAAATTCAGGAACTGCTGCGATTCACTTGGGATTAATACTTTTAGGAGTTCAGGCGGGAGACGTAGTAATTTGTCAGAGTATGACTTTTTCAGCATCTGCCAATCCTATTTTATATCAAGGTGCAACTCCTGTTTTTATTGATAGTGAGCTTGAAACTTGGAATTTATGTCCCATTGCGCTTGAAGAGGCCATTCTAGACAGTAGGTCTAAGGGTGTTACCCCAAAAGTAATTATTGCTGTACAATTATACGGCACTCCGTATCAAATAGAAGCTATAAGAGCAGTCGCTGATAAATACTGTATTCCCATTCTTGAAGATAGTGCTGAAGCCTTGGGAAGCCGTTATAAGGGTCAAAAGTGTGGTACTTTTGGCGATATAGCCGTTTTATCTTTTAATGGAAGTAAAATTATAACTACTTCCGCCGGTGGAGCCATTATAACTACTTCTGAGGCATTAAAAAATAGAGCTATTTTTTTGGCAACGCAAGCCAAAGATGATGCGCCACATTATCAGCACAGTGAAATAGGATATAATTACAGAATGAGCACTATATGTGCAGGTATCGGTCGCGGCCAAATGGAAGTGTTGGATTATCATATCGGTTTAAAAAGAGCGATACATGATTTTTATATAGCATTATTTAGGGATATAAAAGGGGTAACCGTTTTCGAAGTACCCAACACTAATTATGAAGCTAATTATTGGTTAAATACTATTCTAATAGATCCAATAGAAACGAATGGAATCACTAGGGAGACTTTACGACTAGAGCTGAGAGCGGAAAATATTGAATCCCGACCTTTATGGAAACCGATGCATTTACAACCTGTTTTTTGTAACTACCCCTTCTATGGAAGTGGTATTGCGTCAAAACTTTTCGATAATGGACTTTGTTTGCCATCAGGCTGTAATCTGACTGAAGCAGATTGTGAAAGGATAAAAAGTGTTGTTTTAAAATTATTTGTAAAATAGAAAGTAACTAGTTTGTAAATAGACTGTTACTTTGTAGTGTACTTGTTTCGATTAATCAATTTTAAAATTGAATTGATTGTTTGCTTTTTTCAATTTATTAATCGTTAATTTTGCTTTAGTAAAAGCAGTAAAGTTAAAAATATATCTATTTTGAATACTACTAAAAACATGGGTTCATCATCAGTAAACCCAAATTTTTTTTCAAGAGAAAACTTGAAGTTCAGCATTCATAATTTGCGCTATCTTCCCAGATGGATCATTGTTATGATGGATTTTTCGGTTTTGGTACTGTCGTTCTTTTTCACCATTCTTATTTTTAAAGGAACGGGGTTAGATTATATTACTAACCCGCACAGTTTTAGGTTTATAGTGGCCTTGTTTGGCGTAAATATTTTCTTTTTCTGGTTGTTTAGGACCTATTCCGGGATCATCAGGCATTCTTCTTATATTGACGCCGTTAAGCTTTTGTTCTCACAAATGGCAGTTTTAGTCCTGTTTCTTTTTTTTAATTTTGCATACGAGTTGTTGTATGGAGAGAAAGCATTTTTAAATACTGCTTTTTTCATAAACATAGTACTTTCCTTTTGTGGATTATTTTTATACCGGGTAATAATCAAACAAACTTTTGAGATCTATTTTTCAGAACAAGGGACGAATAAATTAATCAGAACCATAATCTATGGTACAGATGCCAATGCTATATCGGTAGCTAATGCTTTAAAATTTGAAACACCCTCCCGATTTAAAATTGTTGGGTTTGTTGATAAGAATAATCAAAATGCAACAAAGCGTATGCTGGATTTGCCAATTTTGATTAAAAAGAAAAAATTGCCACCATTAATGCGTTCCGTAAACGCTCAAGCTGTTATCATTGCTGACAAAAGTTTGTCAAAAGAGGAACAATTAGTAATTGTAGATCAATGTTTAGAATTCAACTATACGGTATATACTGTGCCATTAATTTCTGATTGGGAGAATCAAAAAGAGATTAGCCAAAAAGTAAAAAATATTCAAATTGAAGATTTACTGGAAAGAAAACCTATCGTATTAGATAACAAATCGATTTCTAAACAATTAAAAGATAAAACTGTTTTGATCACTGGTGCCGCAGGATCAATAGGTAGTGAAATTGTGCGCCAGGTATTAGGTTTTAGTCCTAAGGTTGTTATTATTTTAGATCAGGCCGAAACGCCATTGCATCACATGTGTCTTGAAATGGGTGGTTTAGAATCTAGTTCTAAAATGCATGCTATAATCGCTGACGTAAGGAATAAAGAAGCTATGAATAGCGTTTTTAAAAAATATGAGCCTCAAGTAGTTTTTCACGCAGCAGCTTATAAGCATGTCCCTTTGATGGAAGAAAATCCTTCTCAGGCTATTCTTACCAATATAGCGGGTACTAAAAATATTGCCGATTTGTCATGCCTTTACAAAGTCAAAAAATTTGTAATGGTATCTACTGACAAAGCAGTAAATCCTAGTAATGTCATGGGTGCCAGTAAAAGAATTGCTGAAAAATATGTGCAATCTTTACAATTGAAAAATAAAAATAACGGTGAAAAGAATGCTACTAAATTCATTACCACTCGTTTTGGAAATGTTTTAGGATCTAACGGATCAGTTGTTCCGTTGTTTACTAAGCAAATTGCAAATGGAGGACCTATTACGATTACACATCCAGATATCATAAGGTATTTTATGACGATACCTGAAGCGTGTCAATTAGTTTTAGAGGCGGGAGCCATGGGTAATGGAGGAGAGATTTATATATTTGATATGGGCAAGCCAGTTAAAATTATCGATCTGGCCCGAAAGATGATCAAGTTAGCTGGTTTTATACCTGAAAAAGATATCAAAATTGAAATTGTAGGATTGAGACCCGGGGAGAAATTATATGAAGAATTATTGAATGATACCTCAAAAACACTTCCAACGTATCATGAAAAAATTATGATTTCTGAAGAAATTTCAGAAGAGTTTGAGGTTTTAGGTACACATATTGAAGAGCTTATAAGCATTGCAAATCATTTTGATAATGATCAAATTGTACTAAAAATGAAACAAATTGTACCTGAGTTTAAAAGTATGAATTCAACTTTTGAGTTGTTGGATAAGTAACAAAAAAATTATTAGATTGAAAGGGCCCAAAGTGATATTGCTTTGGGCCCTTTTTATTTATAAAACAACGATTATCACAATTTGAAAAATTGATTATTGGCTATTACTTCTTTAAGTGGAGTGCTGTCTTTCAGATTTATTTTTTGTTTGAAGGCAGCAATATGATTATCATGGTGTACATCAGAACCTACGTAGGTATACATTCCTTTTTGTAATAATTGCTCTGCAATTTTAGTGATTGCAGCGCCATAGTACCCAACTACTGATAATAAATTCAGCTGGAATAAACAGCCTGCTCTTTTTAGTTTAAGGTATTCGTTAAAATTATTATGATAAAATAAGTACCGTTCCGGATGTGCCAATACGGGAATGTAACCTGCCACTTGTAAGTCAAATAGTATAGAGTATAACTGAATTGGAGGGTTTATGTATGACATTTCTACAAGAACATAGTTCTCTTTTAGAGTCAATAAATTATGTGATTCAAAAAGCCTTACAAACTGATCGTCCATAAGATATTCAGCAGCCGTATTAAAAGGAACAGTAATGTTATTCTTTTCCAGTTCTAAAACTGTTGTGGCTTTCTTTTCCAGAATTTGTTCATGTGTGTTGTCCCAAACATGTTGGATAATGTGCGGAGTGGTAATAAACTCCGAAATCCCCATGTCCAGTAATGCTTGAGTTAATCTTAGCGTATCTCCAAAACTTTTTGCACCATCATCTATACCCGGTAACAAATGAGAGTGTATATCAATATGGTGATCTGGAATTAAATCTTTGAGTATGGGTTTTGATTGGAAGAATGTTAACATACTGCAAAGATAATGAAAAGTGTTTGGTTTTTTGGAATCAATATGCAGGTTTGAGTGTTTTTATCCTCCATAAACGATGATGCAGTTTAGTAGATAAATACTACTACAGCCATGCTCATACATTGATTTATGTAATACGAAAATAATACTTGGAAATTAAAACGAAAGGATGGTTAATAACAGTCCATTATTTTTTCTTTTCTTCGTCAACAATTAGTTTTAAAGAATTGATATAATCAGTGTCAAATTCTATAACTCTTATTTTGTTTTGCTTAAAACTCATTTCGCCGTCAAATTTACCCTCGGTCCCTAAAAAATTTATTACCAGTTCTTTCTCGTTTAGGTCTATTAGTTTGCCGAGATAAACTGCTTTATCTGACTTTTTTGTAATCTGAAAAATTTCATATTTATTCGCTAGAAAGGGTATAATTGAATGCAAATCTTTAAGAGGGATTATTTCCTCTGCGCTTGTTTTAAGACCCTTAAGTTTGATTACTCTTTCTGTGAATTCATGATCTTTGTCTTGAATAATTGATTTTACATTTTTGTTCCTTAGTATCGTGTATCCATCAATTATAAAATCTACAGGGTTATTTTTTAATAAAATCCAATCTTCAGTCCAATCGATAAGAAAACCACTAAAGATGTCTTTTTTGTCTTCAAATTCTATTGAAATTAATTGTCGTACGTATTTTTCCATTGTGTGTTTTGGGTTTCGATAGTATTTTACAACTACTGTAAGTTCGTCTGAAGTGACTGTATAATGCCTTTAAAAAGCTTATTTTAATTTAATCAGTACGTAAATGTATTGGATTTAAATCACAATTAAAATTCTTTCTATAAAAAGTTGCTTCATGGTTTTCAAGAGGAAATCATTTCTGAAAAGTGTAAAAAATTAGTAAAAGGACTCAGAAGATTCTGCCAAAAAATAGATGGATAAGCTTCTTGTGTATCAAAGTTGTCGATAGGTTGTTAATTGTTGGTGTTATTTGTAATGTAATAGTATATTCGCTGAAAATATCTCTTACACCAGATTGGCTTTGCCTTAAAACTGTTAGTTAGAGCAGCGAAGCGTATCCAAAAGTTTCGTTTTTACCGTGAATTTTATCTCATTTAACTTTAGTAGTAGATATTATTTAAGAATTAATAGAATACGTCACTATTTTTAAGGAAATACCAAATACAAATTATTTATATTTGCTTCGTAATGATACCGTTTAGTTAGTAAAGTAAAATAGCTTCTGTCTCTCGACTCCGCTCGAATTGAGATGTTCAAAATGACAAAAATTAACTTTAGGGATTTAGATTAAACCAATGAACCAACCCGAACAAACCAATACCACGTGGCTGTTTGAAATAACACCTAAAAATAAATTCTTCTCACTTAATCTCAAGGAAGTTTGGCAATACCGTGATTTGCTGTTGCTTTTTGTAAAAAGAGATGTGGTGACGGTTTATAAACAAACGGTTTTAGGACCACTATGGTATCTCATACAACCTTTATTTACTTCTCTAACTTTTACTATTGTTTTCAATAATCTTGCTGGAATCAGTACGGGGAATGTACCTCCTTTTTTATTCAATCTGGCAAGTATAACCGTTTGGAATTATTTTACGACTTGTCTTAACGGTACTTCCAATACGTTTGGTAATAATGCAGGCATTTTTGGTAAAGTTTACTTTCCACGGATTATCGCCCCATTGACTGTAGTTATTTCTAACTTGATTAAGTTTGTCATTCAACTATTAATTTTTTTGGCTTTTTATATCTATTTTTATGCTAAAGGAGCTTCTATTCATTTTACTGGTGCTACCGTATTTTTTCCGTTTATTATTGTATTAATGGGAATGTTAGGCTTAGGCTTGGGAATGATTATATCTGCTTTGGTCACTAAATATAGGGATTTAACGTATTTAATAGGTTTTGGAGTGCAGCTATTGATGTATGTTTCTGCGGTAGTGTATCCTATGAGTTTAATCCAAGAGAAAATGCCGGACTATGTTTGGATTGTTAAATATAATCCGCTGGCTTATTGTATTGAAACAACACGTTATATGTTACTGGGTATTGGAGAATTACCGGTTTGGGGAATGATTTACACCTTTATAGTTACAGTAGTTGTTTTATTAATTGGAATTGTATTATTCAATCACACCGAAAAAAGTTTTATTGATACAGTTTAGTGAAGAGTGAGAAGTGAAGAGTGAGAAGTGAAGAGTGAGAAGTGAATAGTGAGAAGTGAAAAGATTAGTTTATTATGACAAGCAATCTACTTACAATTCATTATTTACAAAAAAAAATAGGATATGGACCATAAAGATTTGGATGTTTGGAAGAGGAGTATGGATTTAGTAGTTAAAGTCTATCAAATTACAAAGCTGTTTCCTGACACTGAGAAGTACGGTTTATCAAGTCAAATGAGAAGGGCTGCTGTATCGATTCCATCAAATATTACCGAAGGAGCAGCGCGAAAAGGCGATAAGGAGTTCATACAGTTTCTGTATATTTCCATTGGGTCACTTTCAGAGTTAGAAACTTAATATTTAATTGCGATGCGATTAGAATTTATAACAAAAGAGGATGCTTTTGAATTGCAACTTATGGAGGTTAAGAAACTTTTGATTGGATTTAAGAATTATATAAATAGGAAGTGAAAGGTGAGAAGTGAATAGTGAACAGGTAGAAGTTAGTAGTGAAAGGTGAGAAGTTAATAGTGAACAGTTAGAAGTGAAAAGTGATTATTAATTATTTCCTTTCACCACTCAAGATTCACCATTCACGATTTACCATTCACGATTTACCACTCACTTTCACGATTCACGATTCACTTCTCACTAAAAAAAATGAAAGACATTATATTAAAGGCCGAGAACATCTCTAAGCAATACCGCTTAGGTCAAGTGGGTACTGGAACGTTAACGCATGACTTGAACCGCTGGTGGCACCAGCTTCGCGGGAAAGAAGATCCGTATTTAAAAATTGGAGATACTAATGACCGCACTATAAAAGGGACAAGTGATTATGTATGGGCGCTACAGGATATCAATTTTGAGGTAGAACGTGGCGAGGTAATTGGGATTATTGGAAAAAATGGAGCAGGGAAATCTACTTTATTAAAGATTTTATCCCGCGTTACAGCTCCTACAACCGGTAGTATTAAGTTTGGTGGTCGTGTGGCTTCATTACTTGAAGTAGGAACCGGATTTAACGGTGAAATGACCGGCAGGGAAAATATTTACCTGAATGGCGCTATCTTGGGAATGACTAAAAAAGAAATCACGGCAAAACTCGATGAAATTATTGATTTCTCTGGTTGTGAACGCTACATTGACACACCCGTAAAACGCTACAGCAGTGGTATGTATGTGCGTTTGGCTTTTGCAGTTGCGGCATTTCTAGAGCCTGAAATTTTGATTATTGATGAGGTTTTGGCGGTGGGTGATGCTGAGTTCCAGAAGAAAGCTATTGGTAAAATGCAGGAAATTTCCAGAGCAGGAGGGAGAACAGTTTTGTTTGTGAGTCATAATCTTTTAGCTGTAAAAAGTTTGTGTACAAAAGGAATATTAATGGAATATGGTAGGATTGTTAAAACTGGCTCTATTAATGAAGTTGTAGATTACTATTTGTCAAAATCAAATGATTTAGTGAAATCATTTGTTGATATTCAAACAGAGTCTAGAGGTTTTAAAGTAAATTCAATAGAGGTGAGTAATAATGGTATTGATGGAAATTTTAATATCAACAAGGATTTGATTTTTGAGATTAGTATAACTTGCAAAAGAAATATTGAAGCAATAAATATCAATATTTTTATGAATACTATTGAAGGATCAACAATTTTTGCTACTTGTTCTCCTGCTGAAAAACAAGAAATTGGTTGTTATATTTTCAAATGTATCATTCCTAAAAATACTTTAAATGATATTTTATATTCTATAGATGTGATGGTAGTTGAAAATGGACCAGTCATATTACATAGTTTAAAAGAGGTTTTAACTATTGAAGGAATTGAAGAAAAACGTGATGCAGCCTGGTTAGATAAGTTTCCAGGATTAATTCGACCGCAATATTTTGAATGGAATAAAACAAAATTACAATGATTGATTTTAAAAAAGCGTTAGAGAATAAAATAAAAAATTCTTTAAGTAATAATTATGGTATTGAAAACTATGATGTATTTAGATTTGGAGAATATCGTGAAAAGATGGAAATACATTCAGGTGCTAAAAAGCCTATAAACCTGCGAAAAGCTCTAAAAAATCTAATTAAAAAACTTATTGGGTATGACTCAAATAGAAATTTTTTTATATCTAAAGGCAATGAATATGTAACAACTTATGAATTTCAAATCCAAAGCATTTGGGATAATATAAGTAAAAAAGACCAGGAGTTATTTGTTAGTTTAATTGCTTATAGAATTTTAGGATATAAAAAAGTAAAATTACCTCGAAATAATGTAGCATATTGGGAAGCAATTAAAACTGCTAAGTTATTATCAAATCCCGAAGATGTCTATGATCCTCATTTTATGCATTTTATATTAGAAAAATTTGATTTGAAACCAATAGGGTTTGATATAAAATTTTATTTTTCAGATATTGGAGTTGCTATTGATTTTGTAATAGAACAATATTCTTATAAAATAAATGATAAAAATATAGTTTATGTTGAAAGTGGAGATACCGTATTAGATGTTGGAGGATGTTGGGGTGATACAGCACTATATTTTGCTAATAAATCCGGTAGTAATGGAAAGGTGTATTCCTTTGAATTTATTCCTGATAATATTAAATTATTTGAAATCAACACTTCTTTAAATCCAAACCTGTTTTCGCAAATAGAATTAGTACGTAATCCTGTTTCTAATACCAGCGGAGAATTAATTTATTTTAAAGATAATGGGCCTGGTAGTTCTGTTTCATTTAAGCCTTTTGAAGGACAAACGGGTACTGCATCAACAATCTCTATTGATGATTTTGTGAAATCAAAAAAAGATATTAAAATTGATTTTATAAAAATGGATATTGAAGGTGCAGAGCCTATTGCATTAGAAGGTGCTATAGAAACGATTAGGAAATTTAGGCCAAAATTAGCTATTGCAATATATCACAGCATGGATGATTTTTTTAACATTCCTAATTGGATATTGGATTTGGATTTAGATTATGAAATTTTTATTGGGCATTATACGATTCATGCAGAAGAAACAGTTTGTTTTGCTAAACCAAGAAATTAATACGTAATGATTAACGTAACCCAAACTTTTTTACCCCCTATAGAGGAATACAATGCCTATTTGAAAAGTGCTTGGGATAACCAATGGTTAACCAATCGAGGTGAATTGGTTTTGGAACTTGAAGATAAACTTAAAAAGCATTTAGCGGTATCCAATATTATTGTAACCAATAATGGAACAATACCTTTGCAAATTGCTTTAAAATTATTAGGAAAAAAAGGAGAGATTATCACAACTCCATTTAGTTATGTTGCCACTACGGCTGCTATTGTCTGGGAACATTGTACACCAGTTTTTGTTGACATAGATCCTGATTATTTAACGATTGATGAAACTAAGATAGAAGCAGCCATTACAGATAAAACAACTGCTATTTTAGCAACACACGTTTTTGGGAATCCTTGTCATGTGGATGCAATTGAAGTTATCGCAAAAAAACACAATCTTAAAGTAATCTATGATGCTGCGCATTGTTTTAATGTAACCTATAAAAGAAAGTCTTTATTTGATTATGGAGATGTGAGTACTTGTAGTTTTCATGCGACTAAGTTGTTTCATACCGGTGAAGGAGGAGCCATGTTTACGAATGATACGGATTTACAGCATCAATTATTCTATAGTCATAATTTTGGACACAACGGACCATTGGGTTTTTATGGGCTGGGAATTAATGGAAAAATGTCTGAATTGCAAGCAGCTATGGGATTAGCTGTTTTGCCTTATATGGATACTATTACTAAAGAAAGAAAAAAAGTGGTTGATTATTATAATTCAGTGTTAGATTTTTCAAAACTTAAAACTTTAAAAATAAGAGAAAATACAAATTGGAACTATAGTTACTATCCTATTATTTTTGAGAGTGAAGAACAGCTTTTAAGAGTTGAGATGATTTTAAAAGAGAATCAAATTTTACCAAGGCGTTATTTTTATCCCTCTTTGAATACGATTGATTACACTGACGGGCTACCCATGCCGATTTCTGAGAGTATAGCTTCAAGAATTATGTGTTTACCTTTATATGTTGGATTAACAATTGTCGAACTTGAGAAAATAGTTATAAATATTAATACGGTTTTGTAATGAAAGTAGCCATAATGCAACCTTATTTTTTTCCATATATTGGATATTTTCAACTAATAAATGCCGTGGATAAATTTGTAGTTTATGATAATATAAAGTTTACAAAAAAAGGATGGATAAATAGAAATAGAGTTCTAGTAAATGGAAAGGATAATTATCTTACTTTACCATTAAAAAAAGATTCTGATTTTCTAAATATAAATCAACGATTCATAGCGAAATCGTATTTAAAAGATAAAACTAAAATCATAACAAAGATAAAAGAGTTGTATAGAAAAGCTCCACAGTATAAAGTTGTTTTTCCCATTATTGAAGTTATTATGAATGATAACGAAGAAAACTTATTTGATTTTATTTTAAATTCTTTAAAAAAAATTTGTAGTTATTTAGAAATAACGACGGATATTGTCATTGCTTCTTCCATTGCAATAGAACATTCTTTAAAATCCCAAGATAAAGTTATTACTATTTGTAAAGCGCTTGATTCAACTCATTATTTGAATCCAATTGGAGGAATTGAATTATATTGTAAAGATGATTTTAATAAAATTGGAATAAAACTTAATTTTATAAAATCAATAAATATTGAATATCAACAATTCACCAGTGAATTTGTACCATGGCTTTCTATAATTGATGTCATGATGTTCAATTCTTTAGAAGAAATAAAACAAATGCTAAACGAATACGAAGTATTATGAAAGCTATAGGTGGTTATTTTGGTTTAGAATTACACGATGGTTTTGAATATCATGCGGATGCGATTCGATTAAATACGGGTAGAAATGCATTAGAATATATTCTTATTGCAAAAAAATACAAAAAAATATATTTACCATATTTTACTTGTAAAGTACTTTTAGAGCCTATAAAAAATAACTGTATTAGTTATGAATATTATTGTATAAATGAAAATTTTGAAGCTGATTTTAATTTTGATAATCTAAAGGAGGAGGAATGTTTTCTCTATACTAATTATTTCGGTTTCAAAGAAGAATACATTTTGAGTTTAACTAAAAAATGTAATAATTTAATCATAGATAATGCTCAGGCTTTTTATGCAAAACCTGTACAAGGAATTACTACTTTTTACTCACCTAGAAAATTTTTTGGGGTTCCAGATGGGGCTTATTTGTATACAGATATAAAAATGGAAACGCCGTTGAAAAAAGATTATTCATCACAAAGATTTGAACATTTGCTTGAAAGAATCGATAAAAGTGCAGAAGTGGGATATTCTAAATTTGTTGAAAATGATGATTCTTTGAGTGATTTGCCGCTTATGGAAATGTCAAATATCACCCAGAAAATGCTACAATCTATTGATTATAATCATATTGCCGTAAAAAGATGCGAAAATTTTAAATTTTTATCAAAACATTTAAAAGGGATTAACAAAATAGATTTTGAGTTAAATGAAAATCATATTCCAATGGTTTATCCTTTTTTTTCAGATGATATAAGTTTGAGAAAAAAATTAATGGTAAACAAAATATATACTGGGCAATATTGGAAAGAAGTTCAAAATTTAGTTCAGATGAATAGTGTAGAATACCAATTTGCAAACCATTTAGTTCATCTTCCTGTTGATCAAAGATATAATGAAATAGATTTAAAAAGGATTGTTGATTTATTAATGTAATATGGAGGTAGCAATTAGGTTGCTGGAAGAGAATGATGCGAAAGTATCTTATTTGTGGAGATGTAATCCTGAAATTTGGAAATATACAGGATCTAAACCACCTCAGTCAATTACTTACGAAATGGAGAAGGAATGGATTCAAAAAGCTTTAAAAAGAGAAGATGAGATAAGATTTGCAATATGTGTTGGAAATGAGAATGAATATGTAGGGAATGTTCAGCTTACAAATATTAATGAGACTGATGCTGAATTTCATATTTTTGTTGGCAAAAAAGAATTTCACAACAAAGGAGTTGGTACAAAGGCAACCAATTTAATTTTAAATTACTCTGATGAAGTTTTAAAATTAAAAATGGTGTACTTATTTGTAAATAAGAATAATATTGGAGCCATAAAAGCCTATCAAAGATGTGGGTTTTGTGAAGTAGAAAGCGATAAAGAACAATTGAAATTAATTATAAAACTAAATGAATGAATGTTAATTTAATTGAATTGGAAAATAAAGGATATACTATCATTCCTTCTTTTTTTGACAAAATTTATATGAATGCTGTTTCAGAATCTATGGATTATAGTTATGAATTGTGCAGAGAAATTCAAATAAAAAATGGGATTGATGCTGTTACAGATGGTACTGTCCATCATCTACTAGCAACAGATGATAGTATATATTTAGAAATTTTACAAAAAATAAGCCTTTCTCCTCTTTATGAATTTATAAAAACTTATTTTAAAGGAAATTGTGTGTTAAATAGTTATGGTGGAGTAATAAATATTACTTCAAAACCATCTTATGTAGCAAATATACATAGAGATATTCGTTTTTTTTCTGGAGATTTTCCGTTGATGCTAAACATGTTGATTATGCTTGATGATTTTACATTAGAAAATGGTGCTACTTATCTTTTTGCGAAATCTCATTTAAAAGAAGATAAGCCATCTAACGAGGAATTTTATGAAAAATCAGATAGAGCAGTAGGCAAAAAAGGAGATATTCTGTTCTTCAATTCTAATTTATGGCATGCTGCAGGGATCAATACTACCAATCAAAAACGTAGAGCAATTACAATTACATTCACCAAGCCATTTATGAAACAACAACTTGATTATTCACGCGTTATAGGCTATGAAAATGTTGAGAAATTAAGTATTGAACTTCAACAATTAGTTGGTTTTTATTCCAGAATCCCTTCGAATCTTGAGGAATGGTATCAAAAACCAGAACAGCGATTTTATAGACCTGGACAAGATTAAATAAAATTAATAATAAGAATTGATGAGTGTAAATAGAGATTATAATAAAGAGCTTCAAGATACAACGGATCATAAATATGCATATAATTTTGATTTTGATGTTATGCATCCTTTTATGATAAAAGCATTTAAGCCTTTTTTTAGAGATGGAAATTTTCTTGAATTAGGAAGTTTTAAAGGAGATTTTACAAGAAAATTTTTGCCTTATTTTAGCGATATTACTTGCGTTGAAGCTTCTGACGATGCTGTTGAAATAGCACGAAATGAGTTTGGCACGAAAGTGAAATTTGTAAACTCCTTATTTGAAACGGCTACATTACCAATGAAATATGATAACATTGTACTTACGCATGTTTTGGAGCATGTAGAGGATCCAATCAGTGTTTTAAAGCGAATTAATGAGGAATGGTTGTCAGATTCTGGACGATTTTTTCTTGTTTGCCCTAATGCTAATGCGCCATCGAGACAAATTGCTGTGAAAATGGGATTAATAAGTCATAATTCAGCAGTTACTTCATCAGAAATGGAACACGGTCATAATATTACTTATACATTAGATACTTTAGAGCGAGATGCTAAAGCGGCGGGTCTCAATGTAGTTTATCGATCAGGAATATTTTTTAAAGCATTGGCTAATTTTCAATGGGACGAATTGCTGCAAACAGATATTATTTCTAAAGAATATTTAGAGGGATGTTATCAATTAGGACAACAATATCCAGATTTGTGTTCCAGTATTTTTTTAATGTGCGAAAAAGGAAAGTAAAGTATGAAAACACCATTACTTTCAATATGTTTAATTACGTATAATCATGAAAAATTCATTCGTCAAGCTATAGAGGGAGTCTTGATTCAAAAGGTAGATTTTGATTGGGAATTAATTATTGCCGACGATTGTTCTACTGATAGAACAAAAGAAATTATACTTGAATATAAAGAAAAGCACCCTGATTTTATAAAATTAATTTTACAAGAAAAAAATGTTGGTGCAGCGAAAAATTGGATGGATTTAATAACTACTCCAAAATCAAAATACATAGCCTATTTTGAAGGTGATGACTATTGGAGTGATCCTTTAAAATTACAAAAACAAATTGATTTTTTAGAACAGAATGAAGAGTATAATATAGTTTGGACAAAATTTAATAAAATAAATGCTACTGGGGATTTATTAGAAAGTAACATGCCGCAGTTTGAAAAAAAATTAGAAGATGTAACAATTGAAAATTTTTTTGAAAATTACAGAACATGGACTTTAACTTGTTTGTTTAGAACTAAAATTATTAAAAAATATGATCTAAAATCATTGAAATATTCAAAGGATAATTCACTTTATTTTTTAGCCTTAAAAAACTCTATGGGAAGAGTGTTAGATTTTAATAGTGCATGTTATAGAATTCATGAAAATGGAGTTTGGAGTTCTAATTCCGAATTAGAAAAATCAATGTCAAATTTTTTTAACTTTGATGAAATAAGAAAGAAAATTGTCAATGATAAATCAATAGATATTTATTTGGAATCTAATTTAATTGATATTGTTAATAAAATTAAAGTGTCGAAGTTGGTGGAAACTAAGGTTTATCGTAAAGTATTTTTATCGGTGATGATTAATCTAAAATGGAAATGGAAATTAATTTTTTTGAAAATGTATTTTATTGCAATTTCTTCAAATTTATTTTTTATAAAAACTAATAATAATAAATAATGTTTAATACACCTGTTTTATATTTAGTTTTTAATAGACCTGAAGAAACTAGTAAAAGTTTTGAAGTAATACGCAAATTGCAACCGAAAAAACTATTTGTAGCTGCTGATGGGCCTAGAAAAGATAATTTAAATGATTTTTTAAATTGTGAAAAAGTTAAATCAATTATTTTAAATAATATAGATTGGGATTGTGAAATAAAAACATTAATCAGAAATGAGAATTTGGGTTGTGGAATAGCGGTTCAAAATGCTTTAAATTGGTTTTTTGATGAAGTTGAAATGGGAATAATAATAGAAGATGATATTATACCGCATAACTTTTTTTTTATGTATGCTGAATTATTACTAAATAAATATAAGTATCACGAGGATGTTTTTTCTATAAATGGGTGTAGTTTAGCTTATGAAAATAGTGATTATGATTATGGAATAACTCGCTATTTTAATATGTGGGGATGGGCAACTTGGCGTCGTTCAAATGAATTAGTACGGATTACTTGGCCACTTTATAATAAAGAATCTGATTTTAATAAGGATAGCGAAATTTTACAGATGTTGAAATTGCCAATATTACTACCTCAAAAGGAGTGGTTTAATAATTGGAGTTATCTTTTTGATAATACAAAAAAAAATAAAATTGATACATGGGATTACCAATGGATATATACTTGTTTAAGAAATCAAATGATTTGTATTCGTCCCAATTTTAATATGATTACTAATATTGGATTTAATGAAAATTCTACACATACACTACAGGCATCTCATTTTAAATTGATAGATATTAAGATTGATGTTTTAAATAGAGATTTGAAAAACTTAAAAGGGTTTTTTAAAATTGAGAGCGTTTATGAAATTATAAATGTTGCTGAATATTGGAATGGTATTAAAATAAGTTATGTGAGTTTTTTTAAAAAGAATATGGGATTTTTGATAAGTAAAATTGAAAAATTAAAAAATTAAAAAATTAATTAATGTTTAAACTCTCCATTATAACCATAAACTATAACAACTTTCTTGGTTTGCAAAAAACCGTAGAAAGTGTCACGAGCCAAACTTGGCAAGAGTTTGAGTACATAGTTATTGATGGCGCTTCGACAGATGGGAGTAAAGCTTATATTGAAAGTCAAAACCAGCACATTGATTATTGGATTAGCGAACCTGATAAAGGTATTTACAATGCAATGAACAAAGGGATTGCAAAAGCTACCGGCGAATATTTACTTTTTTTGAATAGTGGAGATCATTTATATTGTGAAGATGTTCTGAAAAAAAATAAACACACACTTTTGGATTTTGATTTAATTACTTTTGATTTAAAAATAATAGGACAGGACACTGAAAAGAATATAGTTTTTCCTCAGCAGATTAAATTTTTAGATTTATATGTAAGTTCATACTATTCATTACTTCATCCAGTAACATTTATAAAAAAAGAACTTTTTAATACCGTTGGTTTATATGATGAAAAGTATAAAATAATTTCAGATTGGAAATTTTTTATGTTAGCATTATTTAAATTCAATTGCAGCTATAAAAAGATAGAAGCTAAATTGACTACTTTTTATTTAGGAGGGATAAGTTCTGGAGGCATAAATCAAATTGAAAGAGATAAGTTTTTGAATGAAGAATTTAAATACTTTATAGAAGATTATGATGAGATGATTCAAAATCAGGCTCTTTTGAATTCTAATCGTTATAAAATGCTTGATGAAATGGAAAGTACAACCTTTGGTAAAAAAGTAGCTTCCTATTTTTTAAGAAGTTATGTTGTACTTTTTAGCAGAAAAAAACTTAAAGATATTATTAATTGTAAGGTTAATAAAAATCATGTCTGACAAAATTAACTTATCAGTTATTATTCCGGTTTACAATTGTGAGCACTTTATTGAGAAAACGATAGCCTCAGTAATCACACAACTCGAAGTAACTGAAATTGTGGTCGTAAATGATGGTTGTACTGATAGAACAGGATTACTTTTGGATCAATTGCAACTACAAAATCCAATACTTAAAATATACCATCATCAAAATAAATCGAATAAAGGACGTTCTGCCAGTAGAAATCTTGGAATACAAAAAGCAACTGGAGATTTCATTGCTTTTCTGGATGCCGATGATTATTTTTTGCCTAATCGATTTACAAATGATATCAAAGTATTTCAAGAAAACGAAAACTGTGATGGGGTTTATAATGCGGTTGGATTTCATTTTTATAGAGTTGCAACAGATGAGGAATTACAAACGCATCAATTGTACACGGTAAACCAAAAAATAAAACCCGATTTCCTTTTTGAAGCTTTATTGTCGGGTAAGTACGGTCATTTTCAAATTGACGGATTAACGGTTAAAAAATCAGTTTTTGATACCATTGGTTTTTTTAATGAAGCTTTAGTCGTTATGGAGGATACTGATGTTTTCTGGAAAATGGCTTTGAAATGTAGGTTATTAACCGGAATTATTGACCAACCAGTAGCAATGCGCGGGGTACATGATAATAATGTTTTTGATCAAGCTGATTTGTATAAAAACAATGTAATGCTACTCTATGAATCATTGTTGGGTTGGTGCTGTAAAAACAAAATTGCATCGAATACAATTGATATTTTATTAAAAACGATTTGGATTATAAAGCATAAAGAAAAAAACAAACTGTATCAGGATATCGATTATTGGGCAAAATTATTTTTCCCCCATCTCCAACTGTTTTTTTCAATTTTAAGTATCAAATATTTCCCTGTAATTAGGCTTAGAAAAGAACTTTTCCCATTTTTATATCCCAAAACTATAAACCAACAATAAAATGCCTTTTTCAGTATCAGTAATTATTCCGGCTTATAATGTGGAGCAATTTATAGAAGCAGCAATTGTTTCTGCAGTCAAACAGCCTGAAGTGAATGAAGTTATTGTTGTTGACGATGGGAGTACAGATAACACGTTGCAAATTATTAAAACCTTGCAAGTGTCTAGTGCTAAAATCAAAATTTACCATCATGAAAATCATACTAACAAAGGCCGTTCTGCGACTAGAAATTTAGGTATTAAAAATAGCAGTGAAGATTATATCGCATTTCTGGATGCCGATGATTTTTACTTACCCAATCGTTTTATTAATGATAAAAAGGTTTTTCAAGAGGACGCTAAATGTGAAGGAGTTTATAATGCCGTTGGATTTCATTTTTATAGAGCACTAAATCCTTTGGAAGAAGGAACATTTAAATTGAGCACCGTTTCTCAAAAAATAAAATCGGAAGAACTTTTTCACGCCGTGATTTCGAGTAAATTTGGGTATTTGCATTTAGATGGATTGACGGTTAAAAGATCTGTTTTTGATAGGATCGGTTATTTTAATGAATTGTTGCCAGTTGCTGAGGATTCGGATATTATTTATAAAATGGCCCTAAAGTGTCGTTTAGAATCTGGAATTATTGATATTCCTTTGGCCAAAAGAGGGATTCATGAAACTAATATTTTTAACCAAGAAGCTATTTATAAAATATATAATATCAAGTTGTATGAATCTATTATTTCCTGGAGTTGTAAAAATGGTATTTTGATTCAGCATATTGATAGCACTCTAAACTGGTTATGGGTTTTTAAATTTAGGGAAAACAACAGCTTGATAACTGATACTTTGTA
Organism: Flavobacterium pasteuri; assembly: GCF_048286615.1. NCBI lineage: Bacteria > Pseudomonadati > Bacteroidota > Flavobacteriia > Flavobacteriales > Flavobacteriaceae > Flavobacterium > Flavobacterium pasteuri. The sequence goes on from NZ_JBLVPN010000004.1 coordinate 202,414, forward strand.
TTGGTCAAAGCTTTTTTTTACAAACCCAAAAATTTCATTTACGTATTTAAGTGTCAAATATTTTCCAATTATTAGACTAAGACAAATTCTTTTTCCATTTTTGTACCGAAAGAATTAAAACAAATAGAAATTTGAAACCTAAAATTTCCATAATCACCGTCAACTACAATAATCTTGAAGGCTTGCAGCAAACCATTGAGAGCGTTTCCAGTCAGACCCAGCAAGAGTTTGAGCATATCATTATTGATGGTGGATCAACGGATGGAAGCGTGGCGTATATTGAAAGTAACGCCCAATTATTTAAATATTGGGTAAGCGAGCCAGACAAAGGGGTTTATCATGCCATGAATAAGGGAATTACTAAGGCCTCTGGGGAGTATTTACTTTTTTTGAACAGTGGCGATCATTTTTACAATAAGAAAGTATTAGAAAAAAACCAACATTTCTTAATAGATTATGATCTAATTTATTTTAATATGTATGTGAGTGGCGAGAATAAAAAAATAATTAAAGAGTATCCTGATACATTATCATTTGCTTATTTTTTAAAAGATAATTTGCCACATCCATCAATATTTATAAAGAAAGAATTATTTCAAACTGTCGGATTATTTAAAGAGGACTTTAAAATTGTTGCCGATTGGAAATTCTTTATTGATAGTGTTTGTAAGTATAATGCTTCATATCTTCATATTAATAATACGTTGACAACCTTTTATTTAGATGGAATCAGTTCGTTGCCAGAAAATAAGGTAATTATTGATACTGAAAAACAGGAAGTATTACAATCTGATTATTCGGCATATATGCAAGATCTAGAGGATGTACTAAAATATATGACAATAGTTCATAGTCTAAGACGATCAAGAATAATTAAGTGGCTAATTCGATTTGGGCTATTAAATAAAATTTAAAATGAATACACTCGTATCTATTATTGTTCCCTGCTACAAACAAGCGCATTTTTTAAAAGAATCTCTACAATCAGTACTCGATCAAACTTATGTACATTGGGAATGTATTATTGTCAATGACGGAAGTCCAGATAATACAGCTATAATTGCTAAACAATGGTGCGAAAAGGACAGTAGATTTAGCTATTTATATAAGGAAAATGGAGGTTTGTCCAATGCGCGTAATGCAGGAATTGCAATTTGTAAAGGAGAATTTATTGTTGCTTTGGATGCAGATGATATACTGCATCAAGATTATTTAATTAAATTATTACCTGAATTATTAAATGATGAATCCCTTGCCATAGTTTCTAGTCATAGAGTTTTTTTTCGGGATAATAAAACAAATGTTTTCTTTCACGAAAAAGCGGTAGGTACGACTTATCATGCTTTAATTTTTGAAAATATTTTGATGCCTTCATCGATGTATAGAAAAAAATATTGGGTAGAAGTAGGCGGATATGATGAAAATATGAAGCATGGTTTTGAAGACTGGGAATTTTGGATTGCAGTTACTAAGACGGGTCGTAAGTTCAAGTTTGTAGAAGAATATTTATTCTTCTACAGAAAATCAAAAACATCAATGTTAATTGATACATTAAAAAATCATCGAATAAATATTTTAGAATATGTTTTAAAAAAACATAAAGAAATTTATGTAGGACATTTTGATAATACGATGGAGTATCTTTTCTTTTTAATTAATTTGTATAAGCAATCAGAGATAAAAGCTAAAAATTCGCTAGAATATAAAATTGCAAGAATAATTACCAAGCCCATTAGGATAGTACAAAAGATAATGAAAAATAAATAAATTTTCAATGATTTCAGTTGTTATAAGGAATAAAAATCAATCCGTTGCGCTCTCTTTTTTGTTGAAAAATTTGACAGAAAGATATCGTGATGACATTGCGGAGATCATTGTTATCGATAATCTATCTACTGATTCCAGCAAGGAAGTTACGGAACAATTTGGGGCACGTTTCGTTAGTATCAAAAATTTTAGTTTTGGCAGCAGTGCTAATGTGTGTGCCAGAGAAGCTCGATTTCCTGTAGTGGTTATTTTTAGTGCACATTCGTATCCTGTCAGCCATGATTTTTTTAGGTTAATACAAGCGAAATTTGAAAATAATCCTAATTTAGCCGGATTACGGTGTTTGCACAATACCAATGATTATAAAAATTTTATCAATAAGATTCCAGCAGCAATTGATCCTAATAAATCAGGGTTGATTTTCTCAGGCTCGGCTTTTAGTAAAGCAATTTGGGAGAAACATCCTTTTAGAGAGGATGTGGCTACCTTTGAAGATAAGGAATGGACCACCAGAGTTTTAAAAGAAGGATATGAAATTGATTTTGTAGCGGCAATATTTAGTTATGAAATCAAGCGAAGCCGGAGGCAATTATTTTTTCGATTCAAGAATGATATAGTAGGAAATTATCAGTTGTGGCATCAAGATATTAGTTTATTGCAAGCTATTAAAGGATTGTTGGTAGGTGTTTTTTATTTAGTAAAATCTTTTGTCTTAGACTTGTGGTATATGGTTTTACGGTTTTTATATTTGGTTAAATTTATTTATAATAAGCCAGATAAGTTTTGAAAATGATTATAAAAGAATTTAAATTTTTAGGGGTTGAAAATATAATTAATTAGCTATTGTGCTAACTAACAGTGAATAATGACACAAGCCATTTTGATTACTGCTTACAAAAACTATCATCATTTAGAAGAAATTATTACTTTTTTTGATGATGATTTTGAAATTTACATTCATATAGATAGAAAGAGTATAATAACAAAACAGGAATTGTTGCGGTTAGAACAATATGATATAGTAAAATTAATTTCTCAAAAATATAAAGTAAATTGGGGTGGTTTTAACCATTTAAGAAGTATTGTTTATTTATCTGAAATGGCACTCAAAAATCCCCAGAATTATTATTTTCATTTGATAAGTGGTCATGATTTTCCAATAAAAAAGGTTTCGGATTTTAAGAAGTTCTTCAGGAATACAGATAAAGAATTTATTGATTGTTTTGAAGTTCCTTTTTCTGGATGGGGTACTACTGGTGGATTAGACCGGTTAGAATATTATAATTTATATGATTTGTTTAATTGGAAAATAGCTTTTCAAAAAAGAATAATAAAAAAAATCATTCATTGGCAAAAAAAAGTAGGTTTTAAAAGAAAAATGCCTCTCAATATAACAAAATTCTACGGTGGCTCAACTTGGTGGAGTTTATCTAGAGCCTGCTTGAATTATGTTGTTGTTTATTCAAAACAAAATAAAAATGTTTTCACAAGATTTAAACACACCTTTTGTTCCGAAGAATTTTATTTTCAAACTGTATTAATGAATTCTAGTTTCAAATCTAAAATTTGTATTGATAATTTGAGGTATATTGACTGGTCAAATAGGAATGGAAATAATCCATCTGTTTTGGACGAAACAGATTTTGAAAAAATATGCCATTCAAATTCGTTTTTTGCACGCCGATTCGAATATCCAATGGCATTAAAAATTAGAAATAAAATTAAAATTTTTTTAAATTGATTTTTAAATTTCATCAATTTAAAAGGAGGATCTTTTTGCCGAACATTGAAATACATATCTATAAATAATATAATGACTAAAAATAATAATTTTGATTTCCTAAGGTTTTTGTTTGCACTTTTAGTAGTTGTTTCCCATTCTTATCCGTTGTCAGGAGATAATGAGCGTTCTCAATGGATTTATCAAATTACAAATGGGCAAATCGTTTTAGCTCAAATAGGATTAAGTGGATTCTTTATTATTAGCGGGTATTTTATTTTTCAAAGTTTGGAGCGCAGTAAAGATCTTTTAGATTATTTCAAGAAACGTTTTTTGAGACTTTTTCCAGCTTTGGCAGTAGTTTTGATACTTTCCATTATTTTGGTCCCCTTTGTATATGAAGGAGAAGTTTCTTTTTTTAAAAATACATCAGTTTATACCTATGTACCCTATAACCTTAGTTTGTTTGGTTTTCAGTCCAGTATAAAAGGGATATTTGATACCAACGCCTATCATGCTATTAATGGGTCTTTATGGACTATTCGATATGAGTTTAGTTTATATATAGCAGTAGCATTGCTCTTCTTTTTTAGAACACAAAAACAGCTGGTAACTTTTATGCTTTTAGTTGGTTTTACTATTTTTATGCTGCTTTATACTTTTTGTCTTAATAGATTTGGAGGCTCATCTTTATTTGGATTGCAAGGAATACATGTACTCAACTTAGGAACTTTTTTCATTAGCGGCAGTTTGTTGGCATCATTACAATTTGAAAAGATAAAACATAAGAGTATAATTTTGGGTATATCAATTTTGATTTTAGTCCTATCCCTTTATTTTAATTGTTATGATTCGGTCAAGCATCTTGTTTTCCCTATTGCTGTTCTACTAATAGGTTTTATTCCTTTACCTTTTATACGTACTTTTGGAAAATTTGGGGATATGTCGTATGGAATTTATATCTATAGTTTCCCTATTCAACAAACGTTGATGTACTTTTTTAAATTGAAAACATATGAATTACTAATTTTTTCTGTTATGATTTCGATAGTTTTTGGGTGTCTATCTTGGCATTTAATAGAAAAAAGAGCATTGAAATATAAAAGGGAGTTTATTTTAAATAAAGAAGATAAAGAAAAATTCGATTGGGGAAAGATTGTAAATGTTTAATTAATTAGTGGTAGTTTAGAGCATTAATATATTGCGAATAAATTTAGCTATTTTGTCCTTTCAAAGAAGAAGAAATCACACAACGTGAGTAACTAAAGAGATTTTTCATTTTACATTAGGTTCTACAGATTTGAGAGGTAGAAAAATTTAAAAGAGTTTTAACTCTACAGGAATATTGATTCTTTATAATCCTGATAAAATTAGATCATAAATATATTTGATGAAAAAAGATATTAAAAAATATAAAAAGGAGTGGTTCATTGATTTGAAACCTGAAATCTTGCCCATTTCCGTTTATATTATAAGAAAGTCATTGTTAGCCGCTGTTGCTGAGTTGAAACCTAAATTGAATGGTAAAGTACTTGATTTAGCATGTGGAATTATGCCCTATAAAGAATTTTTAATGTCTGATAAAATTGAAAATTATATAGGGATTGATTTAGAGCCAAGCGAATATCATCATGATGTAAAACCTGACTTTTATTGGAACGGGATGGAAATTCCATTAGAAGATTCATCAGTAGATTTTGTTTTGGCTACTGAATTTTTAGAGCATTACTTTGATACCGCTACTATTTTAAAAGAAATTAAAAGAGTTTTAAAACCAGGAGGTATCTTCTTTTTTACAGTACCTGGAATTTGGCCACTGCATGAAGAACCATACGACTATCATAGATTTACTCCTTTTGCATTAGAAGAGCATTTTAAACGAGCTCAATATACTTCATCAGTAATTAAACCTTTAGGTGGGTTTTATTATCATTTTGCCTTATCAATAGCCTTGTTTTTTGAATTTAGATTTTCTAAAAAATATAGAAATATTATGAAGCCATTTGTAAGTGTATTTGCAAATTTTTTAATTAAGAAAGATAATAAATCGCAGCAATTACCCTTTAAAAACGGACAAATGTATTCTGGGTTATATGGTTTTGCTACTAAATGATTTATTAATAATAAACCAAAGAAGTTTTGACATCCATATCAAAATTACAGTAAATAATTTCGCTTTTTCCTTTGCCTTATTGAAAGTAAGTTTTCTTGCAGAACCCTTGTCGGGAAGTGATGAAAACAAACTTTGTTTGTGAGCATTTAATAGAAAAGAAAGCGTTGCTATTTAAAAATGTAATATGATTTGAATACTAGTTTCTTCTGTTAGGTTATGATTGACACTGGTATCATTTGAATAAATAAATAAACACACACACACAATGTTTATAAAAATACTCCAAGCCCTAAAAAAAGAATATCGTACGATAAAAAATTTAGTAGCGCCACATCCCTTATTTTCTACTATTGATAAATTTAAATTATCAAAGATTAAAAGAGATACTAATAAAAAAGGATTCATTTATTTAAAGCCCAAAGGTTTGTTGCATACTATTAAAATTCGTAGAAATTTTATTGACAAAGAAGTTGTGCACTATGTGTTACAAGATCAGTATCATTTGCCTCCCACGTTGTCAAAAATTTCAGCTAATCCTGTAATTCTTGATTTAGGCAGTAATATTGGTTTTACAATAGTACATATGAAACACATCTATCCTACTTCAAAAATTATTGGATATGAAATGAATAGAGAAAATTACCTTCTTGCTAAACGAAACACCAAGTTTTATGATAATGTGACGGTAGTTAATACAGCGGTATGGATAGAAGATGCGACAGTAACGTATAGAAATACGGCAAATTATGATTCGTATGCCATTTTAAATGACATAGGAAAAAAAGATGCAGATGAGTTAATAGAGGTGCCGTCACTCAAACTGGCCAGCATCATAAAAAATCATAATCTTACTCATATTGATTATTTAAAAATGGATATTGAGGGGGCCGAGAAAGCGATTCTGGAGTCTGAGGATTTAAGTTGGATGGACAAAGTGGGTGCGATGAATATTGAAATGCATTTGGATAGAAATAATGATCTAAACGAATTTCTAGCGATTATTGAAAATAGAGGATTTACTGTTTGGAAGGATTCTAAGCATTGGTCAAGTATTTTTGCAGTGAGGAATAATCTTTGATTTATACTATTGTTGTAATCAAAATAATGAATATTGACACGTTAAAATAAGACCTATTAGTATTGTTTTAAAGAAATCAAAATGAATAATAAGATATCTGTAATCATACCCTGCTATAATCAAGCCCTTTTTTTAGAGGAAACATTACAATCTGTTTTAAATCAGACTTATTCTAATTGGGAATGTATTATAGTAAACGACGGTAGCTCTGATAATACTGAAGAAGTGGCACTTGCCTGGTGTGAAAAAGATTCGAGATTTACCTATTTGTACAAAGAAAACGGGGGGTTAAGCAGTGCCAGAAATGCAGGAATAGCAGTTTCAAATGGAGAGTATATTCAGTTGCTGGATTCAGATGATTTGATTGTTAAAGAAAAATTTGAACTTCAAATTTTAGATTTGCAAGAAAGTCAAATTGCGGTTTCAAACTATTTCTCTTTTCAAGACGGTAATATAGAGATAATTGCAGAGAATAGGTATCTTTCGCCTTTTCTATCTGAAAATGATTTTAAAAATGAAATAATTTCTGATTGGGAATATCTAAAATCGATACCCTGTCATAGTGTTTTATTCAAGAAAGCGCTACTTGATAAACATGATATTCGATTTGATGAGTCCTTGCCAAATCATGAAGATTGGGTGTTTTGGGTGATGTTGTTTTATTTTTCGGATACTATTAAAAACAATAAACAAGTTCTGGCTTTATATCGTATAAGGACTCATTCCATGAGTGTTGATTATAAATTGATGAAGATTGGTTTCTTAAAAGCTGCGCAAAAACTAGAACGATTTTTTCATATTCAAAAGAATACAGCATTAAAGAAGCAGGTAAAAAAAAAATATAAAGAAATATATAACAAAGGCAGAAGATCAACTGTCAATAGGCTAAAATCAAAAATTTATTTACTCAAGTCTTACTGCAGGAATTATGTCAGAAAAAATTAAGCCAATAGCAATTTATCTTCCCCAGTTTCACCCGGTACCTGAAAACGATCAATGGTGGGGAAAAGGGTTTACAGAATGGACCAATGTGACTAAAGCTATACCTAAATTTGATGGTCATTATCAACCCCATTTGCCAGCTGATTTAGGTTTTTATGATTTAAGACTTGAAGAAGCTCGATTAGCACAAGAAGCTTTGGCTAAACAACATGGTATTTACGGATTTTGCTACTATCATTATTGGTTTAATGGTAAAAGAATGCTCTATGAGCCATTAGATAGGAAGTTAAAAAATCCCAAAGAAGATTTTCCTTTTATGATGTGTTGGGCTAATGAAAACTGGACCAAAATATGGAATGGTGGTGATAAAGATGTTTTATTACATCAGGAATATAGTGTTGAGGATGATTATAGCCATATTAAGGTTTTAATTTCTTATTTTAAAGATTCTCGTTATATTAAAGTAAAAAACAAACCTATTTTTATTATTTACAGACCAAAATTGTTTCCTGATATGAAAGCTACAATTAAATTGTGGCGGGAGGAAGTTATCAAGGCTGGTTTTCCAGGTTTGTATATTGGTTTTGCTGAAACCAAGGAGTATTTTAATGGAACAAATGAAGATGGTTTTGATTTTTCATTCAATTTTCAACCAGATTTTGCTATTAGGCCTTCTGATTATAAAGATTCTTTATTTAAAAGATATTGGTTTGCTTTATTAAAAAAATGCGCAATCTCATATAAAAACAAGTATCAATTTATTTATGATTATGAAGAATTTGTAAATCTTCAAATAAAAAATAAATTTAAAGATAATTCCTATCCCTCAATAACTCCTATGTGGGATAACTCAGCAAGGAGGAAAATATTTTATTTTATACTTCATAATTCTACTCCTTCTAAATATAAAAAATGGTTAGATCATATTCTTTCTAATTATCAATGGGAAAAAATGCCAGAGTCATTTTTATTCATTAATGCTTGGAATGAATGGGCTGAAGGAAATCATTTGGAACCTTGTCAGAAATGGGGTAGTGGCTATTTGAAAGTTACTAAAGAAAGTATTGATGAATTTCAAGAACAAAATAATCATGAATAAACCAGTTGTAAGTGTTTTTATCCTTACTTACAATCAAGAACAGTTCATAGCTCAAACATTGGATAGTATCTTGATGCAAAAAACCAATTTTAATTATCAATTGGTTATTGGAGAAGATTGCAGTACGGATTCAACAAGGACTATTTGTGAAAATTATGCGGTTAAATATGGTGATAGAATTATGTTGCTGCCAGCTTTAGAAAAAAACATAGGTCTTATTAATAACTACATGAGAACAATCGCGGAGTGTAATGGTAAATATATTGCTATTTGTGATGGAGATGATTATTGGATTGATGACTATAAACTACAAAAGCAAGTTGACTTTTTAGAACAAAATCCAGATTATTCAATAGTTTATACAGCGCTTCAAAGACTATTTCCTAATGGTGAAATAAAAGAATACAATTATCATTTGAATAAGAGAGTATTAAATTTTGATGATTTGATTTTTGATAATTTCATGCATTCAGTGACAGTAGTTTTTAAAAACGTATTAAACGAAAAAAATAGACTACCAGAATGGATTTTAAAATTTCCATTTGGGGATTGGCAAACGTATCTTTGGACGATAAAAAATGGTGGGAAAATTCATTTTTTGAAAGATGTAACAGCCTCTTACAGGATGGATATTGGTCTGTCTGCAGTATACATGAAAAAAAATAGTGCTTTTTTGAAGAGGCTTATTTCTCTTTTGGAGGAGGTGTATCAGGATGAGCATTTTTATCATAAAAAAGAAATTATAGCAAAGAGTATTTTTAATAAAAAAAGAAATTTGATGACCAGTTTGAATAGAGAAAAAAGTTATTTCAAAGGATTACTTTTGTTTTTAGTTCTTTTGCTAAAAACGAATGGGAAAATTAAATTGTCCAAATTATATCTTTATTCTATTTATAAAAGTATTTAATATAAAGAAACTAAAAACTAATGAAAATACTTATGGTAGCCATACCGAATCATCATTTTTTTCAATGGGTCAACCAGTTGAAAGAGTCGGGCTATGAGGTATATTGGTTTGATGTTACCGATGGCGGTAACAAGGTAGACAGAATAGATTGGGTGCGTCAAATAAAAGGATGGAAATTAAAGTATAATTATCCTTTAAGACATTTTTTTAAAAATAAATTCCCTCAAATTTATAAAGGGATTCAAAAATACAATGAAAGAAAAATAGCTGCTGTTTTTGAGAAAGTGCTTAAAGAAATTCAGCCAGATATGGTGCATTGTTTTGAAATGAGATTAGCGGGGTTTCCCATTTTAGAAATAATGGAACGGAGACCAAATCTAAAATTCATTTATTCCTCTTGGGGTAGTGACATTTATTTTTTTAAAGAGTTAGGGGTTCAAGAAGAACAATTTAGCCGATTTTTGACAAGAGTCGATTATTTAATTACCGATTGCAAAAGGGATTATGAAATTGCAAAACAAAATGGTTTTAAGAATATTTTTTTGGGAGCGTATATTGGCAATGGAGGATTAACCATTGAAGAGAAGTATATTCAAGCTATAAATGAACGAAATGTTTTTATCATTAAAGGGTATGAAGATGGAGTAGGTAAAGCTTTAAAAGTGATTGAAGCTATAGAGTTATTGCCTTTACAATTATTTACAAATTTGCAAATAATTATTTATAGTGCTGATATATCTGTTCAAGAAAAAGTAGAGAATTCCTCTTTTTTTAAATTATTAAAAGTAAAAATATATATAAGAGGTCAATTTATTGCAAATGCTGATTTGTTGGAAATTATGGGGAAAAGCAAGATACATATTGCGAATAGTATTTCAGATGGTCTTCCAACTAGTAGTGTAGAAGCAATGGGCATGGGAGCTTTTCCGATACAGTCTAATCCAGGGAAAGTTTCGGAAGAAGTCATAACGCATGGAGTAAATGGTTTTTTGATTGAAAATCCTTTAGATACTGCCGAAATTGCAAATTGGATTGAAAAAGCAATTTTAAATCAAGAATTGAGGATAAATGCACAAAAATATAATGTTGATTTTGTGAATAAAAATTACAATAGGGAGTACTTGAAAACAGAGATTGTACAATTATACAAAGGTATTTTATCATAAATAATGGAAGTGTCAATACTTATCGTAACTAAAAATAGACCGGACGAACTGGAAATTACCTTAAATAGACTAATCGGTTTACTTGATTTGGCACTTCATGAAGTATTAGTTTTTATTGATGGTTGTAAAAAAACGGAAGAGTTAATTACAAAATATCCATGGGTGCAATGGGAAAATTCAGAAATAAGTATCAGTGCTTCGCCTGCAAGAAATAAGTTGTATAAAAAAGCAACAGGTAAAATTTTTATAGGATTAGACGATGATGCACACCCTTTGAGCAAAGATTTTATTACTCAAACACAATCCGTTTTTTTAGAAAATGAAAGAATTGGTATTATTGCTTTTCAGGAAATTAGAGGTATTTTTATTTCAGATGAAGAAGCTTTGATAAGGGCTGAGCCGAAAATGGATAGTTATCCAACAAATGATTTTGTAGGATGTGGTTTTGCGATAAAAAAAGAAGTATATAATAGCACAAATGGTTTTCCCGTTTGGATTGATATTTATGGCGAAGAATCTTGTTTGGCTATTGAAGTATTAGATTTAGGTTATGATATAAACTATGATAATACAATAATTGTGAATCATAGAGTGGATAAAAAGAAACGGTTAGGGCAGGGCAGGAATTACTTTCGCTTCGAAAAGCAACTCAAAAACACTATCTATTATTATGTGGTGTATTGTCCAAATCCCATGCTAAAAATAGGAAGATTACTATTTCATAATTTTAAAAAATATGGACTTTACAATTTTACATATTTTAAGTTGTTTTGGAGCGCCCTTTTTAGTGTAACAAAAGAGTTACATGCTGTTTTACAATTTAGAAAACCAGTGCAAGAAAGTACTTTAGCAAAAATGAAAACTGTAAAAGGAATAAAATATTAAGTTGTAACTAATACTAATTAAAACTATTTTTGAAACAAAAGCGAAAAAAATATAATTATGAAAAAAATAGGTATCATTCCGCTTCGCAAAGATTCTAAAGGAATTCCAGGGAAAAATAAAAAGAAAATGGTTGGGCGTCCCTTGTTTTCTTGGGTGCTCACTGAAGCTATTTTTTCTGATTTGGATGCCGTTTATGTGTTTACAAACGATACGGAAATCATTAGTTATGTAGAGCGGGAATACTCTTGGACCAATAAGGTATTTGCGGTGTTGCGTAACGAAGAAAATGCAAATGATACCGCTTCTACTGAGAGTACCATGATGGAGTTTTCTGAGAAAATTAATCATGATTATGCTGTTTTATGTTTGCTTCAAGCGACTTCCCCGTTAACATTGGCAGCTGATATCAATAAAGTATTGGATAAAATCACCACAGAAAAATTTGATACAGCACTTAGTGTGGTAAAAACGCATCGTTTTACCTGGAATAGTGATGGAACGCCACAAAATTATGATGTGTTCAACAGACCCAGAAGACAAGATTTTGAAGGATTATTAATAGAAAATGGTGCGGTATATGCTACCAAAAAAGAACTTTTTCTACATTCTAAAAATAGAGTCAGCGGTACTATTGGATTGGTAGAAATGCCAGAGGAAACTTTGATGGAGATTGACAGCCTCTCCGACTGGAATATTGTTGAAAATCTATTGATGGAACGACAAAAAGCAATGAAAACCAATCAACGGATTCAATATTTAGTACTGGACGTTGATGGTGTTTTTACAGATGGAGGAGTCTATTATAATGAAGCGGGGGAAATGGCCAAAAAGTTTGATATGCGCGATGGTATGGGATTAGAAATTTTAAGAGAAAATAATGTGGAAGTGATCACGTTGACTTCTGAAAATTCTAAACTGGTTGCACAACGTATGGTAAAACTGCAAATTAAAGAGGCGTTTTTTGGTGTCAAGGATAAATATTCTTTTTTAAAGCAATTCCTAGCCACTAAAAACAGTAGTTTTGGCGCTGTTGCTTATGTAGGGGATGATGTGAATGATCTGACTAATATGTGTAGTTCCGGTTGGTCTTTTGCTCCAGCAAATGCGACTGCTGTTGTGAAATTAAACGCTGATTTTGTACTTGGTACTGCTTCAGGAGCCGGAGCGATTAGAGAAGTTTGTGAAATGGTATTAAAGTATAATAAAAGATATGACTGAGTATAAAAAACCGTATGTAATTGCTGAAATTGGCTGTAATCATAAAGGAGATATAGAAATTGCAAAAGAATTGATAAAGATTGCTAAGATATTTTGTAATGTTGACGCCGTAAAATTTCAAAAAAGAAACAATACCGAATTGTTGACTGAGGAGCAATACAATGCACCACATCCTAATGCCAGTAACTCTTATGGCGATACTTATGGTGCGCACAGGGAATTTTTAGAATTTGATGTAAATCAGCATCGAGAGTTAAAAGATTATTGTGAATCTATAGGAATTACGTATTCCACTTCAGTTTGGGATACGACTTCAGCCAAAGAAATAGCTTCTTTGAACCCAGAATTTATAAAAATACCATCCGCTTGTAACAATAATTTTGATATGTTGGGTTGGTTGTGTGATCATTACCAAGGGGAAATTCATATTTCGACCGGGATGACCACTAAAGACGAAGCGGATACGCTAGTCAATTATTTTGTTGAAAAAGGCAGAAATAAAGACTTGGTGTTGTATAATTGCACTTCAGGCTATCCAGTACATTTTGAGGATGTGTGCTTGTTAGATATTAATTTGCTAAAGCAAAAATATGGTGCTATTGTAAAACATATTGGTTTTTCCGGACATCATTTAGGAATAGCGGTAGATGTAGCTGCTTATACATTGGGAGCCAATATAATCGAAAGACATTATACAATAGACCGTACTTGGAAAGGTACTGATCATGCTGCTTCATTAGAACCTATGGGATTGCGAAAATTAGCGAGAGACTTAAACGCAGTTCACAGTGCTTTGTCCTTTAAATCAATGGATATTCTACCTATAGAACAAGTGCAGAGGGATAAGTTGAAGAATAAAAAGTAGTATAACTGTCCGCTAAGCAGAGCAAAATTTCTATTATATTTTTAAACTATTAAGAAATTAAGAAATTAAGAAATTAAGTTTTAACCTTAATAAACCTTAATTTCTTAATGGTTTAAAGAGAAAAAGAACTTTATTTTTTATAAAAAAAATAAAAAATTAGATCGGTATTAGTAACAGATAGCCGCAAAAAAATCAATAATTAAACCCCAAACGAGCTTGATTAATTAGATTATGAGTAAAAAAATATTTGTTTTTTTTCCTGACGGAGTGGGTTTACGTAATTTTGCGTTTACTCAATTCAAAGCAATGGGAGAACAAAAAGGACATCAAATTGTCTATTGGAATAATACCGTTTTTTCTCTAAAAGAGGAGTTGGGTTATGATGAGGTTAAAATTGAGAACCATAGAATAAATAGGTTAACGCCAATCTATTCCCGCATTAGAAAACACATCGAATTGAATGTTTCTCAAAAAAAATTTAGGGATGATGTGTATACTACGTATAAATTTCCTTTTAGTTACACAGGTTTAAAAAATACAATGATAACGCTTTATACGAAATTGCTTATCGGATTGAATTCATCAGAAAAAGGGATTTTGCGCATTCGAAAACGAATCAATAGTCTAGAACGTACCACTGAAAAATACCAGTATTGTAAAGCACAGTTGCAAGAACACCAACCGGATTTGGTGTTTTGTACCACACAACGCGCCACGCAATCCATTGGCGCTTTATTGGCGGCCAAAGATTTAGGGATTCCTACTGTTGCTTTTGTGTATTCTTGGGACAATGTGCCTAAGGCGATGCAAGTGGTGGAAACGGATTATTATTTTGTTTGGAGTGATTTAATGAAATGGGAAGTTTTAAAATATTATCCCTTTGTACAGGAATCTCAAGTTATTGTTACCGGGACTCCACAATTTGAACCGCATTACGATAGCCGATTGTTGCAAGAAAGAGACGTTTTTTTTGCCCAAAATAATTTAGAAACCGCCAAGAAATACATTTGTTATTCCGGTGATGATGAAACCACTTCGCCATTGGATCAATATTATTTAGAGGATTTGGCTCATGCTGTACGCAGCTTAAACAGCAAAGGAAAAAACTTGGGGATTATCTATAGAAAATGCCCCGTTGATACCACTAATCGATATGATGCTGTTTTGCATGCGAATGCTGATGTAATTGTCGCAATAGACCCAATCTGGAAACCTATGGGAAAACAATGGAATGAAATTTTGCCCACTAAAGAAGATTTAGCGCTCTTGTATAATATTTGTGCCCATTCTGAATTTGTGACCAATGTGTGTTCCTCTACAGTTTTTGATTTTGTGGCCCATGAAAAACCGTGTATCTATTTCAATTACGAGCAACCCCAATTAAAAAAGGGCATTCGAGACATCGGACAAAATTATAAGTATGTTCATTTTAGAAGTATGCCCAGTACTGAAGCAGCAGTGTTTTGTACTGATAAAAAAGAGTTGGAAAATTTAGTAAGTCAAATCTTAGAAGGGAAACTATCAAATGTTTCAGAAGGGAAAAAATGGTATGAAATTGTGGCTGGTGTAACTCCAACAAAAGCTTCAGAAAAAATATGGGAAAATATTGATGCAATTTTAAAAAGATAAAAATTTGAGTTATTACTTTTAGTCCTTTATGAAAAAATTTGTAATTCAAATTATTGGTGTTTTAATTGTAACTCTAATGCTACTGTTAGTACTCGATTTTATGTATACCACTATTTATGAAAATGCTAAGCCAAGGACTAAATTCCAGTATTTGAGAAGTCTAAAAAGTACAAAAGTTAATTATATATTTTTAGGTTCATCAAGAGTTGAAAATGGAATTGATCCATTTATTGTAGAAAATAAAACTAAAAAAAAATGCATTAATTTAGGGTATGAAGCTGCTAAATTAGGAGATATTTTTACGGTTTTGCAATTATTGAAGTCGTATGCGATTGTCTCTGATACCGTATTTATTCAAGTTGATTATATTTTTGACATTAAAGGTCACTCCATTAATTTACCATATGAAATGGCACCTTTTATTAAGGAAAATCAAATAACAAAAGATTATTTGATTGATTATGTAGGAAAAGACCCTGGCCTGTACTATGTTCCCTTTATAAGATATTGTGGAAGCGATCAAAAGATTGGATTTAGAGATGTTTTTGCTAACGTCATAGGTAAGAAAACGACAGTAGTCGCAAATAAAGGGTATAGTCCTTTGGCACCAAGAATCAATGAAAGTAAACACACGAAACATTTTTCTTTACCAGCTTCTATTGCATCACATAGTCCTTATTATGAAAAAATAAAAAAATTTGGTGCTGCAAACAATATAAAAATTGTCTTTTTTTGTGCTCCTTTTTGTAGACATACTAAAAATTTGGATTACATAAAAAAATTGAAAACTAAAATTCCATATTTATATGATTTTTCTAATGCCGTAGCTGACGATTCGATGTTTGTTGACTGTTTTCATTTGAATGAAATGGGGGCAAGTAAATTCACTGAGATTTTAGTAAAAAAAATAATAAATAATAAAAATAAAATTTAGGCATGTTTTTTAATTCCCTATCCTTCGCTGTATTTCTGCCCATCGTATTCCTGTTGTATTGGTTTGTTTTTAATAAAACTAAAAGCACTCAAAATGCAGTTCTCATTATAGCGAGTTATTATTTTTATTCTTGTTGGGATTGGCGTTTTTTGTTTCTATTGGTTTTCTCTACTTTTTTAGATTACTACACTGGGATTCGAATCGAAAAAGCAAAAACTGAGACTGGACGTAAATTTTGGTTTTGGTTGAGTATCAGTATCAACCTTGGTTTTCTGGGTATATTTAAATATTACAATTTTTTTGCTGATTCTTTTTCTGAGTTATTGAATGGGTTTGGATTACAAACAAGTCCTTTGTTGCTGAATGTAGTTTTACCTGTGGGTATTTCGTTCTATACCTTTCACGGATTATCCTATGTTATTGATATCTATTTAAAAAGAATCAAAGCCGAATATAATTTTGTAGATTATTCCTTGTTTGTCAGTTATTTTCCATTGCTTGTTGCCGGCCCCATAGAGAGAGCCACGCATTTATTGCCACAAGTAAAAGTAAAACGTAGTTTTGACTATCAAAAAGCCAAAGAAGGAATCTACCAGTTTATCTGGGGATTGGTAAAAAAAGTAGTTATTGCCGATACTTGTGCGACCTATGCCAATGCCATTTTTGATAATTACGAATCCATGAATTCGCTGTCATTGTTATTGGGAGCCGTTTATTTTGCGTTTCAGATATATGGTGATTTTTCCGGTTATTCAGATATGGCTCTGGGAATGTCAAAATTATTTGGAATTGATTTGTTGCGTAATTTTAACTATCCTTATTTTTCCAGAGATATAGCGGAATTTTGGCGTCGATGGCATATTTCCCTATCGTCTTGGTTTCGGGATTATTTGTACATTCCTTTAGGAGGAAGCAGTGGTGGTATGGCGATGAAAATTCGAAATACCTTTGTGATTTTTTTAGTCAGTGGTTTTTGGCATGGCGCTAATTGGACATTTATAGCTTGGGGATTTATAAATGCCTTGTATTTTTTACCGTTGCTGCTTTTAAAAAAGAATCGGTCTAATATGGAAACGGTTTCATTGTATTGGAATTGGAGCTCTTTTAAAGTAATTTTAAGTATGATTAGTACTTTTTCATTAACCTGTTTGGCCTGGGTGTTTTTCAGGGCAAAATCGATAGGAAATGCTTTGGACTATATTGGTCGTATTTTTACGAATCAGCGTTTTTTACCGCAGTATTTAGAAAATGAGCGCTATAATTATGAAATTGTTTTGTTGACTGGCATTTTTGTAGTAGTTGAGTGGAAAAGCCGAACGCAGGTGGAACCTATTTCTGGAAGATACAGTAGTCTTAAATTAGCATTATGTATTGCAGCTATCGTTGCTTTAGGAACCTATTCTGATTATAAAGAATTTATTTATTTTCAATTTTGATATTAATAAGGAGATTGATTTTAAGGAACATCTAGATTATAATTCGTTTCTGCTTATTATACACTTTAGCAGTAATAAAGCGTCTCGACTGTACTTAGTCATCGCTTAAGATGAGCTTCAGTCGAGTTGTCAAATCGAGTCCTTCGGCTTCGCTCAGGACGGGCTTCAGTCGAGTTGTCAAATCGAGGGCAGTCGAGATTCGTTTAGTAATAGAAGTCGTCTCGACTGCGCTCGACGTGACAAGAATGGGTACGATGTCAAATCGAGTCCTTCGACTTCGCTCAGGACGGGCTTCAGTCGAGCTGTCAAATCGAGTCCTTCGGCTTCGCTCAGGACGGGCTTCAGTCGAGATGTCAAATCGAGCGCAGTCGAGATTCGCGTAATAAAAAAAGTGATATGAAATTCTATTATGTATATATTCTTCTTTGTAACGATGATTCGCTCTATATAGGAGTAACTTCTGATATTGACAGGAGATTTATCGAGCACAATGCCGGTAAATATCCAGACGCCTATACACATAGTAGAAGACCTGTGAAGTTAGTCTTTTATCAGGATTTTACAGAGCCGAATCAGGCTATTGAGTTTGAAAAAAAATTAAAAAAATGGAGCAGGGTTAAAAAACAGGCATTAATTGATGGGAATTTTGATAAATTACAAGATTTGTCAGAATGCAGGAATGCAACACACCATCAATATAAACCAGATGTGGAAGAATAGTTTGACTACCTGGCTCGATTGTAATTCGTAATAGCACAGTATAAATTTTCGATGTGACAAAGCGTCTCGACTGCGCTCGACCTGACAAAGCGCAACTCAGTTAAGAAATCGAGTCCTTCGGCTTCGCTCAGGACGGGCTTCAGTCGAGCTGTCAAATCGAGTCCTTCGGCTTCGCTCAGGACGGGCTTCAGTCGAGCTGTCAAATCGAGTCCTTTGGCTTCGCTCAGGACGGGCTTCAGTCGAGCTGTCAAATCGAGCCCTTCGGCTTCGCTCAGGACGGGCTTCAGTCGAGTTGTCAAATCGAGCTCAGTGGAATAAAAAGCGTCTCGACTGTAGTTCGTCTCCGCTCAGTATAAACTTTCAACTTTACAAGAAAAGGCAAGTTGTGAAATCCAATGTAGTTGAGTTGTAAAAGCGAGCGCTTTCAATAACGTAAATAATTAGAATTTAAGATGAAACGGTTTTTAATTTTTACCATCAAAATGCTTTTGCTGACCTTATTTGTGTTGGTTGCATTAGATTTAGTATATACAAAAGTGTATTTACAATCCTCCAATAGAGGGAAAATAGAGAATGTCTTTAATTCAAAAGGCAGGGCTTATGATGTAGTAATTTTAGGATCCTCCAGAGCTAATAATCATTTTGTTGCTCCGATGTTTGAAGACAAAGGATTGAAGGCTTTTAATTATGGTATGAGTGGCGGGCATTTGTTTGAAGCCTCATTGCTGCTCAAATTAATGATAGAACGGAAGTATGTCATAAAAGATGTGATACTTGAAGCTGATTTGAACTTGTCTAATGAGAAGGAATCTGAGAGTGTGGCATCTAAGTTTATGCCTTATATTCACGATTCTAAAGTTATTGCAGCTCATTTTGCACAACAGCCTGATTTTTGGGTTAACTATTACCTTCCTTTTTACAGGTATATTGTTTTTGAACCTCAAATTGGGTTTAGAGAAATGTATAACGCTGCACTAAAAAAACCAACCAAGTTATTGGATCATCTAGGCTATTATCCGTTGGGTAAAAACCCGAATGCCAATATGAAAAATGATTTGACTAATCTAAAACCCTTGCATAATAAATACTATGAAGAAATAAAGCATCTTTGCAAAATAAATAATATTAACCTAATAGCCGTTATGACACCCATGTGTACTAATACCAAAGGATTAAATTATTTTGAGAAAGTGCATCAAATGTATCCCGAAATTCATAATTATGAAAAAGCGGTAGAGGGTGATGAATATTTTTCCTCCTGTGGGCATATGAATGATACCGGGGCACGCAAGTTCACGTCCATAATTTTACATGATTTTTTTAAATGAAGTAAAGTATGAAAGGCAAAGAAATATAATCTTTGTAATCATTTTAGTAATTAGAAAACTTGGTAAAAAATCTCCGGATTTCTTGGATTATTTCAAAAAATATACAATCACAATTTTAAAAAGAATAAAATAGCATGAATATCAAGAATATATTTAAAAATTTATTTGGTATAAATAATATAAAATTTATTAAGTCATGGTTTGTAAGTTCAAATGAGAAGATTCTTATTGAGCAAAGACGCAATTTTTATAATCAATTCCTTAAACCGGGAAGTGTCTTTTTTGATATTGGAGCAAATTATGGTAACAGAATTGAGCCCTTAATAAATGATAATATCAAAATTATTGCAGTTGAACCGCAGATTGAATGTGTTAGGTATTTAAGAAAAAAATACGGAAAAAAAATTACAATACTTCAAAATGGTGTTGGTGAAGAAATTAAAACTCAACTGATGTATATTTCAACTAATGCTAATATTTTATCTTCATTTTCAAAGGACTGGATTGATTCAACTAAAAATAGCGGAAGATTTAAAAAGATTAACTGGGATAAAACTCGAAAAATTGAAATGATCACTTTAGATTATTTGATTGAAACATACGGGAAACCAGATTTTATTAAAATTGATGTTGAGGGTTTTGAATTGGAAGTGCTAAAAGGTCTTTCTCAAAATGTGAATGTACTATCTTTGGAATATACAGTACCTGAGAGAAAAGAGGCGTTAATTGATTGTTTACATTATTTAAATAACTTGTCTAATACAAATGTTTTATTCAATTATTGTATAACAGAGAATACAGAATTTGCCTTACCGCAATGGATTGGTTTTAATGAATTAATTATGATTGTTAACACAAATACATTTTTAAATACTCAATTTGGAGATGTTTATGTGAAATTCAATCAATAATTGTAACAAGTATACTATGCACATTGCCTTTCTAACTCCTGAATATCCCCACGAAAGAGTAGCTCAAGCTGCCGGTATTGGTACTAGTATCAAGAATTTAGTAGTTGCTTTGACCAAAGAAAAAGTCAAAGTTTCAGTATTTGTATATGGCCAGCAAGAGGATGCGGTAATTGTAGCGGATGGAATAACCATTCACTTGATAAAAAACCGAAAATACAAATTCATGGGTTGGTATTATCATAGAAAATACCTCCAGAACTACCTAAATAAGCACATCCTGTCTGAACAAATTGATGCTGTAGAAGCACCTGACTGGACTGGAATAACTGCTTTTATGCGTTTGAAAGCTCCATTGGTGATTCGGTTTCATGGTAGCGATACTTATTTTTGCCATATCGAAAAACGACATCAAAAAGTAAAGAATTTTTGGTTTGAAAAATTAGCAACTAAAAAAGCCAAGGCCTTTATTGCACCTACTGCTTATGCGGGAAATGTTTCCAGGGAATTATTCGGAATAAAAAATAAACGGGTACAAACCATTCATTACGGACTGGAATTGAGCCGTTTTGAAAATCCAAATCCTGCACTTTTTGAAAAGGGATTGCTATTGTATATAGGCACATTAATACGCAAGAAAGGCGTGTTTGAACTGCCTGAAATTTTTAAAAAAGTTAGGTTGCAATTTCCTGAAGTAAAGCTTATTTTAATTGGTGGAGATTCTTCAGATGTACAAACAGGCAGCCATTCGACCTGGCAACTGCTTCAAAAAGAATTTGATATAAATGATTTAGAAAAAGTAAGTTACCTCGGGAAAATACCTTATCAGGATGTTCAAAACTACATCAAACAAGCACACGTTTGTATCTTTCCCAGCTTTGCAGAAACTTTAGGTATGGTAACTATAGAATCAATGGCACTGCAAAAGCTGGTGGTTAATACTAATATTGGTTGGGCGCAGGAATTAATCGTAGATGGTGAAAGTGGTTTTCTGGTACATCCGCACGATCATTGTCTTTATGCTGATAGAATAATTTCGTTGTTAGACGACATAGACCTCTGTTTTTCAATGGGGGTAAAGGCAAGAAAACGTGTAGAAGCTGTTTTTGACATAGAAAAAATTGTGCAACAAAACATCCTTTTTTATCAATCTATAATTGGCCAATCGTGATTGTATTGTATCATCAAAATAATCGTGTAACTAAAGTTGTGTATAATCATAATGCATCGGTTGCTGTTGAGGTGCATTCGAGTATTGCTGAAGTACTTATGACATTGTCATATCAATTTCCTCAGGAGCCAATCGTCTGGTGCCATCAATTGCTGGAAAACAGTTTGAATGTGGATAAGATTACAACGCTTTTTCATCATAATAAAATGATGCTTTCGTATACCGCAACTGATACTGGTTTCTTAGGAAATGGAATAGGTTTTGTAGAAGAATCCCCTTTTATTAAAGTCAATAAAAAGTGTAGGTATCCTACTTGGCTTATGAGCAGTGATGTTGGAGTGATTCATGCTTCAGTACTAAAAATGATTGGAGATACTATAAAAGCCGACGCTAATTTTGATTACTTTTTAAACTCCCTGTCAAAGGTTGGGATGATTTTGGGGTTATTGTGTTATTCAGAACCTCAATTACTGTTGAAAAATCGACCACTACCCAATCCTCAAAAAGCCAATTTGTTTGTTTTATTTCAATTTGTAAAACAGCATTATAAAAAACGTTGGATTGTATTGTTGTTTTTCAATTTGCTGATTTTTGAAAAAAGATTTCCATTATTACCATTGCTGTATTCGTTGTTTTTTAAAAGCAGAAAGAAAAAGGAACTGAATTTAGATGCTATTCCGGTTCAATCTACTTTGACTGTTGCAGATAAAAAAACAATTGACGTTATTATTCCTACTATTGGTAGGAAAAATTATTTATATGACGTTTTGTACGATTTGGCCCAACAAACCCATTTGCCGGTTCATGTGATAATTGTAGAGCAAAACCCGCAACCAGGCAGTGTTTCAGAGTTGGATTTTTTGACGAATCAAACCTGGCCTTTTAACATCAAACATACTTTTACCAATCAAGCTGGTGCTTGTAATGCTCGTAATTTGGCTATAAGCCAAGTGGAAAGTGAGTGGGTATTCTTGAATGATGATGATAATCGTTTTGACGAAAAGTTATTGGAAACATTCTTACATAAAGTAAATCAATATGGAGTTTCCACACTAACAACGGCTTACCTTCAGCAAAATGAACCACAACGTTACAGCATTACGAATCAGTCGGGAATATTTGGTTCAGGAAATAGTTTTGTAAAAGCCAGTTGTTTAGCAACTGTATCTTTTGATATGGCCTTAGAGTTTGGTTATGGGGAGGATATTGATTTTGGAATGCAGTTGCGTAATAGCGGATTTGATGTTATTTATTTCCCGGAAATACGTATTTTGCATCTTAAGGCTCCCATGGGTGGGTTCAGAATCAAAGTAAAACAATTGTGGGATGATGAAAAAATACAACCTAAACCATCGCCTACTATTATGTATGTTTTTTTGAAACATTATACACAACAGCAACTTTTGTGCTACAAATTAGTTTCCTTTTTTAAAATATTAAAAAAGGAACCGGTAGCGAATTACCTTCTGTTTTTTAAACAATTTGAAAAAAAATGGAACATGAGTCTCAATTGGGCTAATAAGTTATAAATATGGGAAGTAATGAAATTAAAATAAGTTTTCTCGTCACCCATTATAACAGACCTGAAGATTTGTTACAATGTTTAACAGCGATTAAAAGCCTAAATGTATCAAATTCTGAGATTGTGGTTTGTGACGATGCGAGCCAAGAAGAACACTTAAAAACAATACAAGACTACGAAATTGATCAATTGATTCTTTCTAAAACTAATCAAGGACTTGCTGCGAATATCAATAAGGGTATCAAAGCTTGTAAGGGAGAATATATTATTTATTGTCAGGAAGATTTTCTTTTGTCTCCTCAAATCAGTAGTGTTTTATCGGAATGTTTGGATTTATTACAGCAGGGAAAAGTGGATTTGATTCGGTTTACATCAAATTTTGCATTTAATAAATTAGTTCCTTTAACAAATGCAGTTTCTGTGATTCCGAAATTTTCATTCCAAAATTTTTTACAGAATTACTATCAATACAGTGATCATCCCTTTGTGACCAAAAAAAGTTTTTATGATCGATATGGTACTTACTTAGAACAGACCTCCGGGAGGTATGGTGAAACTGAATATGCAATTCGAATACTTAAATCGAATGCTAAAATTGGAATAACCAATCAAAGATTGGCATCAACAATAGAGGGAAGTCAATCAGTTTTAGTGAACGAAAGTATAGCCGCGAATAAAGAGTATACTTTAAATAAAAAATGGGTTAAAATTGCCAGAGCATTCCGATTATATTTAGAATGTATTCTTTATAATAAATCCAAAAGAGGATTGGTAACCTATAAAAATTTTAGAAAATAATACATGCTAAAAATTTACACAGACCAACACTTTATTACACCGGAAAACCGAAGATGTGTTTTTCCGTTGTTGTTTGATTTGTGTTATACAAAAAATGAGCAGTTGTTAAGCAAGTATGAGTTGGTCACCCAAATGGAGGAAGCAGTTGTTGTAATTGTACCGTTAGATATCAGTGAGTATTTTCAAAAAAAACAGAAGCAATGGCTTTTTGATTATATAGACAAAGCTATTGCATTGCATAAAAAAGTATGGGTTTATACCGCTGGTGATTATGGATTTAGTATAAATAAAAAGGTTTATACTTTTAGATTAAGTGGTTTTAATTCAAAGTTTGATGCAAATACTTTTATTTTGCCTTCCTTCATTGAAGATCCTTATACTACTATTCAAAACCAATGTCAACCTATTCCTAAAAATCCACTACCCAGAATTGGTTTTGTAGGTCACGCAAGTAACTCTTGGACTAAATGGGTAAAAGAAGTATTAGTCTTTTTATTACACAATTACAAGCGACTGACCAAAGTGCTTTTTACCGATTATCAGAATTTTTATCCTTCTAGTATAAAGCGATACAAGTACTTGTCTTTATTGCAGAAAAATAATCAAATTAAAACTGATTTTGTTTTTAGAAATCAATACCGAGCCGGAGTAAAAACAGCACAGGATAAACAGAAAACAACTCAGGACTTTTTTAAAAATATAGCTGCCAATCCCTACATATTTTGTCTTAGAGGGGCAGGTAATTATTCTGTACGATTTTATGAAACCCTTGCCATGGGAAGGATTCCTTTTGTTATAGATACTGATTTTAGATTACCTTTGAAAGGAATTGTCAATTGGGAAGAGCATTGTATTCTTGCTACGGATACAAACATTTGTGAGGCATTAATAGCTTTTCATCAAAAAACAACTGCTGAAGATTTTGAAAAGATGCAAGTTAAAAATCGTAATTTGTGGCTTCAATTATTGAATAGAGAATCGTATTTTACAACGCTTTCTACTCTTTTTAACGAAAAAATATAAATGAAATTTGCTCTGATTGTTTGCACCTATATGCGTCCGAAACCTCTTTTGCAATTACTGCAATCTGTTATCGGGCAAACGGTTTATCCTGATGAAATTATAATTGTTGATGGTTCCTTAAATCAGGATACCGAAACAGTTTTGAATCAAAATCCTTTCCGAAATTTACACTATCATTTAGTAGCCACTGAACACAGAGGGCTTACCAAGCAACGTAATTATGGTGTAGGAAAATTAAATGAAGGAATTGATATTGTTTGTTTTTTAGACGATGATACCGTTTTAGAAAAAGACTATTTTGAACAAATTTTGAAAACCTACACGGATTATCCGCAAGCGTTGGGTGTGGGAGGTTACATTTGCAATGAGAATAAATTTCAATTTGTAGGACCTAATTATCAGCCTACAATCCAAGAATTTTATTTTGACGGATGGAAGCAAAAGGACGGAAGCCGATTTGTGCTACGAAAAAAATTAGGGTTGGACAGTGATTGTCCACCGGGTTATTCCTCACTGTATTCTCATGGGCGTAGTGTAGGTTTTTTACCTCCAAATGGCAAAACGTACGAAGTGGAAATGTTGATGGGCGGGGTTTCCTCTTTTAGAAAAAAAGTATTTGAAACGCTGCATTTTTCCACTTATTTTGAAGGCTATGGCTTGTATGAAGATGCTGATTTTACCTTAAGAGTCGCTAAAATAGGTAAGTTATACTTGAATACAGCGGCCAGACTACACCATTATCATGATGCTGCAGGAAGGCCTAATCAATATAAATATGGTACAATGGTGGTGCGTAACGGATGGTATGTGTGGCGTACTAAAAACCCAAGCCCTACATTAAAACATCGGTTGAAATGGCATGCTATTACTTTGCTTTTAATCGGAATACGGTATAGTAATGTGCTTACGACAAGCAATAAAAAAGAAGCCTTAACAGAAGCTTTAGGAAGAACTGCGGGGTGGTGGAGTTTATGGATTAATAAGCCGAAGTAAGTTTTAATGAAAGTAATGCATTCCATATTTAGTTCCCAATAGGTAATGACAAGATTATGAAAGAAATACAAGTATTGAATATTCCTAATTTTTATTCTTCTTACTATTTGTTAGGATTGAGTCAAGAGTATAAGGTCAAATTCAAAATGGACCCTAGTTTTGCTAAGTTCAATAACAAGCCCCTACTGATTTTTAAGGTTAATAATACAATAGCCGTAATAGATAATGATGATCCTACAGGAGTTCATCCCGAATTATATGATTTAGCCAGTATTTATTTTGTGACTAATAAGCTTATCAATCACGATTCTTATAAACAGCCAAAAGTTAAACCACTTTACCCTCATTATCCCGTTAATATTGTTCTGCTTTATTGCCGTGTTTTTGGATTAGGTTTATTTCGTTATTTGAAATTAAAAGAGGTATTGCAACAAATTTATATTCTTCTAAGAAGGCCTTTGTATGTGCAGTACCAAAAAAGTTTAAAAAAAGATAATTTTATTTTTTTCTCTTCTAATATTTGGAAAAAGGAACCAGAAACCAATCAAATTCGTGCTGAGTTTATACGTTTTTGTAAATCAGATAACAGAATAGTATTTAAAGGTGGATTTATACCCCGCTCTGATGGGAATAATTATGGATTTGATAATGAACTTAACGATGAAAAATATTCTCCTAGAATGTTCTCAAAGTTAAGCGCCAGAACTAAAATTGCATTAAATAACCCTGCAGTATGTGGAGCGGTGAGTTGGCGATTAGCTGAATATTTAAATCAAGGTTTATTTGTTTTATCATTTCCTTTTAAAATTGAATTGCCTAAAAATTTAACACAGCATACTGAAGCTCATTTTATAGAAAAAACTACAGAATTTAAACCACTTTTTGATAAAATAATTGATAATACGGACTATCATGAAACAATAGCCGCTAATGGTAAAATCTATTTTGATAGGTTTTGTACCCCATTGGCACAAGCAAAATATGTGGTTGAGTCTGTATTAAATAGCGAGTCAACTTTAATAAACGATTCAAAACTGTAATAGTTATAATATGAAGTTCGCAATATTTACCCATGTTCCACATTCTAAAGCTGATAATCAATATTATGCTTATGCGCCCTATGTTAGAGAAATGAATGTTTGGGGGGGAAATGTAGATGAATTAGTTATTGTTGCTCCTTTTTTTATTGGTGATACAACTGCAATTGACAATTCGTATGTACATCCCAAAATAGAGTTTATATCCGTATCAAATTTTGATATCCTATCGCTTAAATCTATTTTGCGGACTATTCTAAAACTGCCTGGTTTACTAATGGTTATTTTTAAAGCCATGCAATCTGCCGATCACATTCATTTGCGCTGTCCCGGCAATATTGGTTTGTTAGCTTGTATAGTACAAATTGTATTTCCGAATAAGCCTAAAACTGCAAAATATGCAGGTAATTGGGATCCTAAATCCAAACAACCTTTGACATATAAATTGCAACAATGGATTTTGAATAATACTTTTTTAACCCGAAATATGCAGGTTTTGGTTTACGGTCAGTGGGAAGGCATGAGCCAAAATATAAAACCTTTTTTTACGGCTTCCTATACAACCCATGATATAGTACCTGTTGCTCAAAAAAGTCTAAATGAAATTGTTGACTTTGTTTTTGTTGGTGCCTTAGTACAAGGTAAACATCCGTTATATGCTATACAATTAGTAGAAAATTTGCATCAAAAAGGATATGCAGTGAGATTGAATCTTTATGGAGATGGGGTGGAACGAGAAATGCTGGAGGATTATATTGCAATACATACTTTAGAAAAGATTGTTTCATTACAAGGAAACCAATCACAGGAAATTGTTAAGAAAGCCTATCAAAGCAGTCATTTTGTAGTATTACCTTCTGACAGTGAAGGCTGGCCCAAAGTAATCGCGGAAGGTATGTTTTGGGGTTGTGTTCCTCTAGCTACTGCAGTTTCTTGTGTTCCGTTTATGTTAGATTATGGTAAAAGAGGGATTTTATTGGAGCAGGATTTAGAGATTGATAGTGCTAAAATTGAGGTGATTTTACAGGATCAAACCGATTTTGATGCTAAAAAAAATAAAGCTGCTGAATGGTCCAGAATGTTTACACTGGATGTTTTTGAGGAAGCGATTAAGGAGTTAATTGTATAGGGGATTGAAGTTTAAAGTTTAGATGGTTAGAATTGGTAGCTATGGGAGTGGCAAAATGTAAAACTCCTTGATTAAGAGAACTAAAAATAAGTGTAGAGAAGCAAGATGCAACATAACAATCATAAAATAAGAGTCATTCAAATTATAGATTCTCTTGAGCCAGGTGGTGCCGAGCGTATGGCAGTGAGTTATGCTAATGCATTATTTCATACAATCGAGTTTTCTGGATTGGTAGTTACTCGTAAAGAAGGACCGCTTTTAAGTCAGGTTGACGAAGGGATATCATATTTATTTTTAAATAGAAAAAATTTGATTGATTTTAGAGCACTTTTTAAATTGCATTCTTTTGTTTTAAAAAATAAAGTGACTCATATTCATGCCCATAGTACCTCTTTTTTTATAGCTTTTTTATTGAAGTTAGTTCATCCTTCAATACAATTAATTTGGCATGACCATTATGGGGATAGTGAGTTTTTATCCAAAAGACCATTAGGTGCTTTAAAAATTACGTTACCTTTTTTTAGCGGAATTATAGCCGTAAACCAAAAATTGAAAGTTTGGGCTGAGCAAAAAATGAATTTCAAGAATACGGTTTATTTGCCTAATTTCCCTTCTGAAGAGAATAATAGCAACGTCCTTACTGTATTGAAGGGAGTTGAAGGAATGCGAATTGTATGTTTAGCTAATCTGAGAGTACAGAAAGACCATTTTTTATTATTGAAAGTAGCTAGTAAACTAAAAATATCCCATCCAGAATGGACTTTTCATTTGGTCGGAAAAGATTTTAATGATTTCTATTCTCAAAAAATTAAGGATCTAATAGTTTCTTTTGATTTAGAAAAAAATGTGTTTCTTTACGGTACTAAATCCGATATTGAAAATATTTTGCAACAAGCTGCTATCGGAATTTTAACATCTCAATCTGAAGGTTTGCCTGTTGCTCTTTTAGAATACGGACAATTAAAAAAACCTGTTGTAGTTACTGATGTAGGTGAAATATCCTCGTTGATTATCAATGGAGAAAACGGTTTTCTTGTGGCTCCTCAAAATGAGCATTTGTTTTACGAGGCATTAGGAGCATTAATGGACAGTGAGTTTCAGCAGCTTGAGTTTGGTAATTTGCTTTATAAAAAGGTCCAGGAACATTATTCAAAAAAAGCTGTCGTTGCAGCGTATTTAAATTGGTTAAATAATACTTGTAAATGAAAAAAGAGGATCAATCCTATTTGTTTTTAATTCTTTTCCATGTCGTTCTAGGGGCAATGGTGTATGCAGTTCCTTTTATTTCTAAAATATATGGGTATTTCATTTTTATTTTTGGTATTTATTATGTCATTAAAAGCCAAAACAGAAACAATGAGGCACTTATTGCAGCTGCATATATCGTAGGAAGTGAAGTTTTTTTGAGGATGACGAATGGTAACCCCTTATATGAAATTTCTAAATATGGGGTGATGGTTTTTATCTTTATTGGGATGTATTTTCGCGGATTTTCTAAAGGTGCCGCACCGTACTGGTTTTTTTTGATATTATTGGTACCTAGTATAGTCATTTCAACATTTGAATTGAATTTAGGTACTGATATTCGAAAAGCGATCGCTTTTAATATATCAGGTCCCGTTTGTCTTGGACTCGCTTCCTTATATACCTATAGACGAAAAATTTCATTAGAAGAGACTAACAATATTTTGTTAAGTATGGGATTGCCAATTGTAACTTGTATGGTGTATTTGACTCTTTATACACCAAATGTTAGAGATATTATCACCAGTACACAATCTAATTATGAAACTTCCGGTGGATATGGACCTAATCAAGTAGCTACTATACTTGGCTTGGGGATGTTTGTTTTTTTCTCTCGTATCATATTGGATAGTAAATCAAAATTTCAAATTTTAATCAATGTTTTTTTAGCCTTGAATATTACGTATAGGGGTATGATTACTTTTTCTCGTGGAGGAATGATTACTGGATTTTTGATGATTGTCTTACTGCTGATCTTTTTGTATTTTAAATCTAATTTTGCAGGGAAGGTGAAATTAAATTATATCATTGTTTTATTAGTAATTGCACTAACAGCAACGTGGTCATTTACATCGTTTCAAACAGGTGGGCTTATTGATAAGCGGTATGCGAATCAAGATGCCGCTGGAAGGGCAAAAAAAAGTCAATTGACTGGAAGAGAGGAGATAGCAGCGGATGAAATTAATATCTTTTTAAAGAATCCTATTTTTGGTGTAGGTGTTGGGAAAGGGGTCGAAGTTAGAAAATTAGACACCCCAGGGGCGGCTTTGTCACACGATGAAATTACTCGTATGTTAGCAGAGCATGGTTCATTAGGAGTATTAGCGTTACTGATTTTATTTTTCACACCTCTGGTTTTGTATATAGAAAACAAGTTCAATATGTTTCTACTGTGTTTTGTTGTCTTTTGGTTGTTAACCATTAATCATGCTGCTATGCGAACTGCGGCTCCTGCCTTTGTGTATTCTTTATCTTTATTGAATGTGCAGTTGGGAAGTACTAGGAGGGTTAAGAATGAAGAAGAATGAGCAGTTTTTTAGTGATCAGTAATCAGATTTCAGTGTTCAGAAGTCGTTGATTTATTCTTTATTATTATTAATTAAGTGTATTCCGGATCTGTTTTGGACATATTTTAATATTTAAAAAAACACTAAAAGTACTTTGTTTAGCTATCTTATTAGTATTTGTGTTGTATTAAAATGTGCTCTATTAAAATTTTGTTAAAAAAAATAAAACTTCTTCCATTTACTTCGAGGCAAAAGTACTAAATTGCAGCCTTAAACGTAAATACCACCTATGTTTTCAGTTGATAAAATGCATTTTGAAATATCAGAACGAAAGATGATTCTGCGTGTTTTTGATGTGTTTTTTGTTTTTGGTTCTTTGTTCTTGACAGGAAATATATTTGATTTTGATTATTTTATTTTGTCTACCAATAATTTGTACTGGATGTTAATTCTAGGCATTTATATCAATCTTTTCGGGACTATCTTCGAAATGTATAATCTTCAGGTTGCCAGTAATCAATTTCAGGTACTAAAGAGTACTATTCTTACCGTTTCAACAACTGTGTTAGTGTATTTGTTAACACCCATTTATTCTCCAGAACTTCCTTCAAAAAGAATTCAGATTGTATTGTTTTATGTGGTGGTGTTTTTGGCTCTGTTTTTATGGCGCATGTTTTATGTCTCGTTTTTAGCCTCTACTCGTTTTTTGCAAAATGCAGTTTTAATCTGTGATAATGATCAAGTAGAAGAGTTAATATCCGGATTAGAAAATATCGATCCCCATTATAAAATAATTGCATTTGTTAATGCTGATACCGCCGAAGATGACACAGTAGAATTTCCCTACGTTAAAAATATAAAGCGGGATGCGTTGTTTTCTTTCGTAAAACAAAATTCTATATCCGAAATTGTGATTGCTTCCCAAAAGACAGATGGAATTACAGCTGATTTGTATCAGCAATTACTTTATTTACTGGAGTCTGGAGTTATAATTCGAGAATATACACAAGTCTATGAAAGTAAAACGCAACGTATTCCGGTGCATTATATGTCCAGAGATTTTTATCGGTTTTTTCCTTTTAGTAGAAGTAATCACAATAAGTTGTATTTAATTGCTGTTCGTATTTTTGAAATCAGTGCTTCGGTGCTTGGATTGTGTATCGGTTTGGTATTATTTCCTTTAATACTAATTGGAAACGCAATAGGAAATCGAGGAAAGCTATTTTATACCCAAGAACGTGTAGGTAAAGATGGGATGGTCTTTGAAATTTTAAAATTCAGGACTATGGTCAGTAATGCTGAATCTAGTGGGGCAGTTTTTACGACTACAAATGATTCTCGAGTAACTGTATTTGGTAAGTTTTTAAGAAAAACCAGAATTGATGAATTTCCACAATTTATAAATATCTTAAAAGGAGATATGGCCGTTATTGGTCCACGTCCAGAACGTCCTTTTTTTGTAAAGGAAATTGCTGATGTAATGCCTTTCTATGAAACAAGACATATCATAAAGCCCGGTCTTACAGGATGGGCGCAAGTGAACTATGCATATGGAGCTACAATTGATGATAGTTTGATAAAGCTTCAATATGACTTGTATTATATCAAACACAGAAGTATCTTTCTGGATTTAAACATTGCTTTTAAAACAATTACGACTGTTTTGTTTTATAGGGGGCAATAGTATTGTTATTATTATTATTTAAAAAAAAATATTTTTAAATGATAATTGGAATCCGTTTTTTATTCTGCATTGCCATTCTGACCAAAATAATTCCGTTGGTAATTATTAATGGTAATACCAGTAAAAAATGAGCTTTGTTGATTACTACAAAGAAATAGATTCCTAACGACAGGATATTAAATAATGCCAGATTGTAAATTCCTTTTTTGTTTTTTGTCCAATAAAAATAAAGTAACCCCACTAAAGTTGGATTGAAAAGTAAAATATTATAGTTGTATCCTAATTCCAGATGCGAAGAATAAAACCCAATAAACGTAAAGAACATACCTATTAACGCTATCAGGATGAGATAAAACAAATCGATACTTTTCTTATTTATGAGTACAATAAACCCAAGGAAAAGGATATAGGTATATATATTATTCCACCATGATTCAGGAGCTTTATTCTCGAATTCTAACAGTGTCTTGTTATCCTGTGCTAGTGGTTGGTTCTGAAAAGAAATGTTTTTCAGGCTTTTTTGCAGTTCAAAAGGTAAAAATAATTGCTTACCTAAACCATCTACTTTTTTTCCAAAGATGATGCTCGTCCCTAATTTTTCGTAAAAGTGATTGTCAAAATACGGATAAAGGATCGCTCTGTAAGTGATATCCGAATCTGCATTTTTTACAATTGCGGTAGTGTCTAGCGTTTTGTTGATGATGTCTACTACCATCGATGTACAGTTCTTATCAATAAACTTGTATGTGTAATGACTTTCGCCTGAGGCCAATGAAGTGTTCAGATTGTCAAATAGTTTTTGTTTTAAAGAGGATGGAATGTTTAACTGCTGTTCATAAACAGATCTTTTTTCATATTGATATTGATTAATGAAATCAGGGTAGGAGTGTGCCACGGCAAAATATTGCAAGTCCCCTTTTATAAATTTCATAACAAAATTAGGAGTGTTAAAATCAAAAGCGCCATAATTGTATACCACATCAATTCCGTTGACCGTATCGTGCACTCGAATTGCAGTATGTCCAAAAAGAGAATAGGATTCATTCCCCGTTCCACAAGTAAGCACGCTGACTTGTGTGTTTTGTGACAATTCGATGCTTTGTCCGAAACTATAACTTGTAGTTGAAAACAAGAGTATGAAAAGAACTATTTTTTTTAAAGAAGCTAAATCCATTTGTTACGGTATTGTTGTTTTAAATTAATTTCTAAACATTCCCAAATCTACTTTAACTGAAAAAATATTAGAATACAAAGCTGTACTTTGATCGCCTAAATCAGTCAACGCATAATCAATCTGGATGCCTTTGTATTTGAATCCCAAACCAATATTAGGCTGAAAACCCACTTTTTCGGAGTTGTCCAGTTGTTGTACATTCTGAAAATTACCCACGCCTGCACGAACAAATACCAAATCAATATAGCCAAATTCAAGACCTAAAGCCGGATCGATGCTGACAAAATCGGTCGAGATAAGATCATTCGTTTTTGCAAATCGCATGTTCATATTTGCTGCAGCCAAAATACTGTAATCATATCGAATGATGAATTTTTTAGCGATTCCTAATTGTGCTTTTGGAGCCGTAATCTCAGTACTCTCCGGTAATTCTTGGTTTTCTCCGGGAATAGAATTGGCAATTTTCTGATATTCGTCCTCATCAATATTCCATACGTTATACGTGGTGGTTATATCTCGAAGCATTAATCCAAATTTCCAGTTGTTCTTTTCGAATTGTAATCCGACATCAAAACCAAAGCCCCAGGAATTGGCAAATTTGCCAATGATTCGTCGGATAACTTTTGCGTTTACGCCATATTGAAATCCGGGAACAGGTAGTTTTCGAGCATAAGAAAAAGTAAAACCATAATCGGCCGTAGAGAAAAGACTGATTCTGTTGTAGTCAATATTACCTTGGCTGTCGATTAGTTCGGTAGTATTTAAAATATCATCAACACCAAAACGAATAAATGAAATTCCCCAAGCACTCCGGTCATCTATAGGGCTTGCGTAGGCCAAGTAATCGTATTGGGCTATATTAGCAAAATAATTAGCATGCATTAATGACACCTGATGATCCTCTAGATGAATCAGTCCTGCAGGATTCCAATACCCCGAATTAACATCACTTGTAGTAGCCACAACAGTATTAGACATGCCTAATGCAGCCGCATCCACGCCGATATTCATAAACTCATTCGAGTATTTTCTGACAGCTTGACTGTGAATTAGCGTACTAACTAAAACCGCTGCTAAAAGGAAGCTTTTTTTCAATGGGGTCATTTTTACAAACGATAAGTCTGTTTAATTTTTATCAAAAATATAATTTTTTACTGAGCTTATTTCTTCCTTTCGGTAAATATATCCAAACAAGAAATCACTGTTGAAAAAACTCTATTAAAAAACGTACTTCTCCTTGACTTATTATGCTAAATTTGCCAACTGTGGTTCACTAAATTTTATAACTATGACTATTAAAAAGCATATCCCCAATATTATTACTTTACTAAATCTTTTTTGCGGTTGTATCGCTTTGGTTTTTGCTTTTAACCAAGATTTTGAAATGGCATTTTATTTTGTTTGCTTGGGTATATTCCTAGACTTTTTTGATGGTTTTTTTGCCCGATTATTCAATGTGTCTAGCCCGCTTGGATTGCAGTTGGATTCTTTGGCAGATATGGTTACTAGCGGAGTAGTGCCGGGCTTAGTAATGTTTCAAATGATGGTTAGTCATCTATCACCAGTGGTAGAAGGATATTTACAAGTTTTTCCTTATTTAGGATTTTTGATTGCCTTAGGTTCTTGTTACCGATTGGCAAATTTTAATATTGATACCCGCCAAACTGATTCTTTTATTGGTTTGCCAACTCCTGCCAATGCGTTGTTTATTTTAAGTCTGCCTTTGGTTTTAAAATACACGGACTCTTTATTTGTTATCGAAATTTTGACAAATCAATGGGTTTTATTGATAATATCGGTATTGAGCGCTTATATCTTGAACGCTGAAATTCCATTGTTCTCCTTAAAAATCAAAAAGTTCAATTTTAAAGATAACACGATTCAAATTGTGTTTTTGATTTGTTCTCTTTTATTGTTGATTTTTCTTCAATATCTAGGAATTCCTTTAGTAATTCTCTTTTATGTTTTGCTTTCTGTGGTGAATAATAAAGTGCTAAAAAAGTAATTCTTTTTGAATGAAAAGAAAAACGGTCAGAAGAAAAACTACGGTAGTTCGTAAACCTAAAAAGAAAGCAACTGTTTTCTCCGGGAAGGCTTTGCGTTATTCTATTGTTGCTTTTTTTGTTATGCTGATTGGTGCTGTTGGCTATCATTATAGAGATGGTTTAGCGTACTATTTTAGTTTTAAATCAGATAAAATTCTAAGAGAAGAAACCGAAGCCAAGCGCATTTCTGATGTTCGAAATTATCAGGTTTTAGAAAAACACGAGGGGAAAAGTATTGGTTTGGATGTTTCAGAATATCAAGGCAAAATCCGATGGACTTATGTCGATACTTTAGAAAATAAATACCCGCTGCATTTTGTGTTTATTCGTGCTACTGTTGGTAAAGATAGAAAAGACCGCCAGTTTAATAAGAATTGGCTTGGCGCCAAAGAAAATAAAATGATTCGTGGAGCCTATCATTATTATCGTCCCAACGAAAATTCAATGGAGCAAGCCGAACTTTTTATTAAAACAGTAACCCTTCAAAAAGGAGATTTACCACCCGTTTTAGATATAGAAAAACTTCCTAAAAATCAGTCGATAGAAAATCTTAAATTAGGTTTAAAAAGATGGTTAACTACTATAGAATCGCATTATGGTGTAAAGCCTATTATTTATACAGGCGAGCGGTACTATGATGATTTTTTAAAAGAAGAATTCAGTGATTATCTTTTTTGGATTGCTAATTATAACTTTTACAGAGAAGAAATAGCCGAAGATTGGTTGTTTTGGCAATTCACCGAAAAGGCATCAGTTCCTGGCATTAAAGGTAATGTAGACATAAATATATACAATGGAGATTTACAGCAGTTGCGGTATATCACTGTGGAGTAGTTTTTTTAATGAGTAGTTTTTAGTGAATAGTGAAAAAAATGTAGAATACTGATGACTTTTTTTAAACTGAATACTAACCACTTTCTTTAAAACTCCAATTTTTTCTTTCTCAACTCAAAATTTTGTCCCAAATACACACGACGAACCATTTCATCTTCCACTAATTCTTCGGGCATTCCCGCTTTTAGGATTCCACCTTCAAACATCAGATAGGTTTTGTCAGTAATAGCCAAGGTTTCCTGAACATTGTGGTCGGTAATAAGAATGCCAATGTTTTTATTTTTTAATTGTGCTATAATTCTTTGAATATCTTCAACGGCAACAGGATCAACACCCGCAAAAGGTTCATCTAATAAAATGAATTTTGGATCGGTGGCCAAACAACGTGCAATTTCGGTACGACGGCGCTCTCCTCCGGAAAGTAAATCGCCACGATTAGTTCGAATGTGTTCTAAGCTGAATTCTTCGATTAAACTTTCCATTTTAGCCTCTTGTTCCGCCTTGGACAATTTTGTCAATTGCAGTACACTTAATATATTATCTTCAATGCTTAATTTTCTAAAAACGGATGCTTCCTGTGCTAAATAACCAATTCCCTGCTGTGCTCTTTTGTACATAGGATAATCAGTAATATTCAAATCATCCAGAAATATATTGCCTGAATTTGGTTTAACCAATCCTACAATCATATAAAAAGAAGTAGTTTTTCCAGCACCGTTAGGTCCCAAAAGCCCTACGATTTCGCCTTGATTTACTTCTACCGAAATGCCTTTTACAACACTTCGCCCTTTGTAGGTTTTAATTAGATTTTCGGCTCTTAATTTCATTTTTTTTAGTTTAATCGTTTAAACTGGTTAACTGTTTATTCGTTAAATTGTTTAATCGTGTCAAATAAACGAATAAACAATTAAACGATTCAACTTCTTAACAAATTATTTGGTTGCGTTTTCTTCCAATGCTTCCCAGAATTCATAGGCTCTACGTAAATGTGGTACTACGATTGTTCCGCCCACAAGAGTTGCAATTCCCATTGTTTCCATCATTTCTTCTTTGGTAACGCCTTCTTTATGGCTGGTTTCCAAGTGGTATTTTACACAGTCATCGCATCTTAAAACTGCCGAAGCTACTAATCCAAGTAATTCTTTCGTTTTTACATCCAAGGCGCCTGCTGCATATGCATTGGTATCTAGATTGAAAATTCGTTTTACAATTTTATTATTGTCTGCCAATAATTTTTCGTTCATTTTAGAACGGTATTCATTAAATTCTTCGATTATATCAGCCATTTAATTTTTTTTATTTTTTACTACTATTTTTGAAATTAAGATACTTGCTTCATAGATTAACAACATCGGAATGGTTACAATGATTTGACTCACCACATCAGGTGGGGTTACAATTGCAGCAACTATAAGAATGATGATTACGGCATATTTCCAATATTTTCTCAAGAAAACGGGTGTTACTAAACCTAGTTTTGTGAGAAAATAAATAATTATGGGTAGCTCAAAAAACAAACCACACGCAATAACACTTGTTTTTACCAAGCCAATATATGAATCAATACTAAACTGGTTTTTTACTACTGTACTGATGGTAAAAGTTGCAAAAAAGTTTACTGACATGGGTACAATTACAAAGTAGCCAAACAATACACCCAGAAAGAAAAGTAATGAAGATGAAATGATAAAAAGTCTCGCATGTTTTTTCTCAGTATCATATAATGCAGGACTGATGAACTTCCAAACTTCCCACAGGATGAATGGAAAACCAAGAATAAATCCTGCTGTTATACAGGTCCAAATCAAAACGTTGATTTGTCCCTCCATGTTTGTGTTTTGGATGATGAAAGGCATTTCGGTTACGCAAATACTTTCAGCAAAGCCCAATTGATTTGACAGGTCGCAAAAAAAGCGGTAGGTTACAAAATTAGCATTTGTAGGACCAAAAATGATGACATTAAAAATATAATCACTAATGAAAAAAGTGACTGTAGCCAAGATTAATATTGCAATTGTGCTTCGAACCAATAACCATCTTAATTCTTCAAGATGATCTAAAAACGACATTTCGTTTAAGTTTTTTTTCGCCATTATAGTATACCTTCTTTTAAAATATCGTGTAAATGTAATACTCCTTTGTATTCTCCATTGTCAACAACAACTAATTGTGTGATAGAGAAGTCTTCTAATATATTAAGTGCATCTACAACCATAGCAGTAGATGGTATTAATTTTGGGTTTTGAGTCATAATATCTTTGGCGGTTAAATCAGCGAAAGAATCTCTTTCGTTTAACATTCTTCGAATATCACCATCGGTAATAATACCGATAACTTTATCTTTATCGACAACCGCTGTTACGCCAAGACGTTTTTCAGAAATTTCGAAAATAACCTTTTTTATTGATGCATCAGGCGATACCATAGGTTTCAAGGTGTGTTCTAACATGTCTTTTACACGCAACAATAATTTCTTGCCTAACGCGCCTCCAGGGTGGTAAACGGCAAAATCTTCCGGTTTGAAATCGCGCATTTCCATAAGGCAAATGGCAATTGCATCACCCATTACTAATTGTGCAGTTGTACTGTTAGTTGGAGCAAGGTTGTTAGGACAAGCTTCAGCATCTACGGTGGTGTTCAAAACAAAA
Organism: Flavobacterium pasteuri; assembly: GCF_048286615.1. Lineage (NCBI taxonomy): Bacteria > Pseudomonadati > Bacteroidota > Flavobacteriia > Flavobacteriales > Flavobacteriaceae > Flavobacterium > Flavobacterium pasteuri. The sequence goes on from NZ_JBLVPN010000004.1 coordinate 241,718, forward strand.
TCAGAACCTTTAGCAAGAAAAGAAGCAGTATTTCCAGTTATTGCGATCAATGTATTTTCAAAACGTTTTAGGAGTGGCACTAAAACCTTTATCTCAGGACTGTTGCCACTTTTTGAAATACAAATGATAGTATCTTCATTTTGTATCATTCCTAAATCACCGTGAATAGCCTCTGAGGCGTGCAGAAATAGCGATGGTGTTCCGGTAGAATTAAAAGTGGCTACCATTTTTTGGGCAATAATAGCACTTTTTCCTATCCCTGTAACCACTAGTCTTCCTTTGGAATTATAGATATTTTGTGTCGCTTCAATGAAGTTTTCATCAAGAAAATCAGTTAGTTTGGCAATAGATTGACTTTCCGATAAAATAGTTTTTTTGGCGCTAGCCAATATATTTTCTTTAGATATCAAAACAGAATAATTAAAATTTGTATGTGTAAAAGAAATTTGTACCTTTAGGTGTTGCAAATTTATACAAAATACCACATAATAAAGAATGAATTCAAACGAAATTGACATCCACAAAGAATTAAAGAAATATTTTGGCTTCAGCCAATTTAAGGGGTTGCAGGAACAAGTCATAAAAAGTATCCTAAACCAACAGAATACATTTGTGATAATGCCCACAGGAGGAGGAAAATCACTTTGTTATCAATTACCAGCTTTGATTCAAGACGGAACTGCTATCGTAGTCTCGCCTCTTATTGCTTTAATGAAAAATCAAGTGGATGCCATCAGAAGTTTATCTTCTGAAAATGGTGTTGCCCATGTTTTAAATTCCTCTCTTACTAAAACCGAAATTACTCAGGTAAAAAAAGATATTACTTCAGGATTGACGAAGTTATTATATGTTGCACCTGAGTCTTTAACAAAGGAAGAATATGTGAGCTTTCTTAAAAATGTGACCATATCTTTTGTAGCTATCGATGAAGCGCATTGTATTTCGGAGTGGGGACATGATTTCAGACCGGAATACAGGAATTTAAAGCATATCATCAAGCAATTGGGAGATGTCCCTATTATTGGGCTTACTGCCACAGCAACGCCAAAAGTACAGGAAGATATTCTGAAAAACTTAGACATGTCTGATGCTACCACTTTTAAAGCATCATTTAACAGACCCAATCTGTATTACGAAGTACGTACTAAAACTAAAAATATAGAATCGGATATTATTCGTTTTATAAAACAACATAAAGGCAAATCAGGAATTATTTACTGTTTAAGCCGTAAAAAAGTAGAGGCTATTGCCGAAGTTTTGCAAGTAAACGGAATAAGTGCCGTGCCTTATCATGCGGGATTAGATGCTAAAACCCGTGCCAAACACCAAGATATGTTTCTTATGGAAGATGTAGATGTGGTGGTGGCTACTATCGCTTTTGGGATGGGAATTGACAAACCGGATGTGCGTTTTGTGATTCACCACGATATTCCAAAATCACTAGAGAGTTACTATCAGGAAACTGGTCGCGCAGGTCGTGATGGTGGTGAAGGACATTGTTTGGCCTACTACTCTTATAAAGATGTCGAGAAATTAGAAAAATTCATGTCAGGTAAGCCGGTGGCAGAGCAGGAAATTGGATTTGCTTTGTTGCAGGAAGTTGTGGCTTACGCCGAAACGTCTATGTCAAGAAGGAGATTCCTGCTTCATTACTTCGGAGAAGAATTTGATGATGTTAATGGTGATGGTGCTGATATGGATGACAATATTCGAAATCCAAAAACCAAAGTTGAAGCTATAGGTCAAGTAGTGCAACTATTGGAAGTAGTTCGCGATACGAAACATTTATACAAATCAAAAGAAGTTGTTTTTACCTTGATTGGCCGTGTCAATGCTGTCATCAAAGCACATAGAACAGATGCGCAGTCCTTTTTTGGATGTGGTTCAGATCATGATGAAAAATACTGGATGGCTTTGTTGAGACAAGTTCTAGTTGCAGGTTTTTTATCAAAAGATATTGAAACCTACGGTATTGTTAAAATAACAAATAAAGGATTGGATTTTATTAAAAACCGAGAATCCTTTATGATGTCTGAAGATCATGAATACAACGAATCTGAGGATGAAGCCATAGTTACCGCTTCTAAATCTACCGGAACTGCCGATGAATTATTGATGGGTATGTTGCGAGATTTGCGTAAAAAAGTGGCTAAGAAATTAGGCGTTCCTCCATTTGTGGTTTTTCAAGATCCATCATTAGAAGATATGGCTTTGAAATATCCTGTTTCTCAAGAAGAATTAGTTAATATTCATGGTGTAGGCGAAGGAAAAGCTAAGAAATACGGAAAGGAATTCTTAGAATTAATCAGTCGATATGTACAAGATAATGATATCATTCGTCCAGAAGATTTAGTGGTGAAATCTACAGGAGTAAACTCCGTAAATAAACTTTATATCATTCAAAATATCGACAGGAAATTATCCCTCGCTGATATTGCTTCTGCCAAAGGTATCAATATGGATACTTTGATTAAAGAAATGGAGCAAATTGTGTATTCCGGAACTAAACTAAATATAAAATATTGGATTGACGATATGCTTGACGATGATCAGCAAGAGGAAATTCACGATTATTTTATGGAATCCGAATCTGATAATATAGAAAACGCACTCAAAGAATTTGATGGCGATTATGATATTGATGAATTGCGCTTAATGCGAATTAAATTCATCAGCGAAGTAGCTAATTAAAATAGTTTTATGAAGTTTTTAAAAGTGCTTTTTGCTTTTGTTTTTTTAGTGTCAGTGAAATCATTTGCAACCGGTCAGGTTCCGGATTATTTAATTATTGAAAATGATACCTTAGCTATACAATCAAATCCGTTAGAAGGTTATTTTAAAGATCATCCAATTCCAGAAACATTAATAACTAGCTTTTCCAGTGCCAATTGGAGAGGTTATATAGCTTATTTTAAATTTTTAGATGGAAAACTTGTTGTTGAGAATATTTATAAAGAAGATTATAAAGATAACAGTAACGGTAAGACTAATTATTTCTTGACCTCTATTTATAAAGATGTTTTTGGAACGAATGCTAATTTTGAATGCAATTATTATTCGGGTTTACTAGTATGTCCTTCAGGAGAAATATTGCAATATGTACATATGGGTTATAGTTCTCTATATGAAAATTACAATCTCATAGAAATAAAAAACGGAATTAATCTTAAATCGAAAAAATTTACTGCGGAGGAGTTTCAGAAATTTAAAAGAGATTATTTTAAATATTTTAAGCGTACCGAAGAATATAAAATAAAGGTTAAAGAATATAAAGAAATGACGATTCAGACTGGTTTTTCTAACAGTTTATTTTTAATAGAAAATCCAGGTATCGGAAGAGAAAATAAATCTTTAAAGGAAAAAGAAGCTGATTTTAAAGCGGATAAGCAAGTCGATTCTTTTATGTTTGCTTTTTTAAATGATTATATGAAAACAATAAAAATCCCAACGAATTAATATTTATGAAAAAAATATTCCCATTTTTTAGAATAGTTGCTTTGCTAGTATTTTCAATTTCAATTTTTAGTTTTTCAATCTATAAAAAAGAGCAAGACGATAAGTTGATTGGTATTTGGAAGGGTTTTGAAAAAGATAGACAAATAGAAGGAGTTGAAAAACATTGGATACAACAAAGATTTGCTGATGGCACTTATGTAATAATGTTTACCGCAAAGGAAGATTGTGAAGTAAAGACCTTTACTGAAAAAGGGAAATGGTGGACTGAAGATGGTAAATTTTACGAATCTTCAGAAAATACTAAAGATATCGATGTTTATAATTATGAAGTCAAAAATGATGAGGTCGTTGAATTTAAGAGTATAAAGCTATCTGGGGAAAACAACGAGACCTATATATTCAGTGATTACAAACTTGATTTAAAGTAGTTCATGTTTGAGGTCTAACACTTAAATTCCAATTACTGCCGTTATTTTGTATCTTTTATTTTGAGATTTTCTTAAGATAGTGGAATTTAAAAGTTTTTCTAGGTATATATTTCCCCACGATGCGGTTTCAAAGCATCTCGAACCTGAATCATGTTTTCATCCGTTACTACCATAAAAGCAATGGCTTGCATTTCACCTTGAATTTCAAAACCCGTTATATTCAATGGTAATTTTTCAATTGTTATGTATTCTTTTAAATGAATTTCGTGATGTTCCGCTGTTTTTGCAGCAGCCGGACCACGAAAATCCCATATCAGTTTTATTTGTCTAGACATTTTTTATGAGGTACAAAAGTTCAGTAATCAGTGTTCAGTAATCAGTGTTCCTCGAAAATCAAATATTAATTTTATTCTTAATTGTTTAATAGGTTGAGGAGTTATCGTTTTACTATTTTTGAATTGCAAAGTTACAAAGTCTAATTCGAAAATTAGGCAATTTGAAAATTTGAAAATGGATTTTCCTTTCAATAACAAGAAGTCAATACAAAATACTACTTTTGTGCCTGGATTATTTTAGACATTTTTAAAAGTCAAATAATCTAAAAATCGAATAATCTAAAAAAATGCCTCAAGAACTCTTATTACAAGTATCTCCAGAAATTGCAGCAAATGATTTGTTGTTGAAAAATCATTTATCGAAACAAATTAAGATTTCCGTAAATGAAATTCAGCACGTTTCTATTTTGAAAAGATCGATTGATGCCCGTCAAAAAGCAATAAAAATCAATCTTAAGGTTGTAATCTATTTAAAAGGAGAACCTTTTCAAGAGCAAAAAATTCAACTTCCGGATTATGGTAATGTGGCTACAGCTCAAGAAGTAATCGTTGTTGGCGCAGGACCTGCGGGACTTTTTGCTGCTTTACAATTGATAGAATTGGGATTGAAGCCTGTAGTTATTGAGCGTGGAAAAGATGTTAGAGGCAGAAGAAGAGATTTGAAAGCCATCAATGTGGATCATCTTGTAAACGAAGATTCCAATTATTGTTTTGGCGAAGGCGGAGCAGGAACCTATTCAGATGGGAAGTTGTATACCCGTTCTAAAAAAAGAGGTGATGTAACGCGAGTTTTGGAATTGTTTGTCGCTTTTGGAGCTTCAGAAGATATTCTGATTGAAGCGCACCCACATATTGGTACCAATAAATTACCTCAAATTATTCAGGATATTCGAGAAAAAATCATCGAATGTGGCGGACAAGTTTTATTTGAAACCCGACTGACTGATATTTTAATAAAAAACAATGAAGTGCAGGGTATCGTTACTCAAAAAGGAGACACGATTCTTGCTAATAAACTTATTTTGGCCACAGGACATTCGGCTCGTGATATTTTTGAATTATTGGATAGAAAAAAGATTTTTATCGAGGCCAAACCTTTTGCCTTGGGCGTAAGGGCAGAACATCCACAATCTTTGGTTGATAGCATTCAATACAGTTGTGATTATCGTGGCGAATATTTACCTCCGGCTCCGTATTCTATTGTGAAGCAAGTAGGAGGAAGAGGAATGTATTCCTTTTGTATGTGTCCCGGTGGCGTGATTGCACCTTGTGCCACAAGTCCTGGTGAAGTGGTTACCAATGGTTGGTCGCCATCCAAAAGGGATCAGGCTACTGCCAATTCCGGAATTGTAATCGAATTGCAACTGGAAGATTTTAAACCTTTTGCTAAATTTGGTGCTTTGGCCGGAATGGAATTCCAAAAAAGTATCGAGCAACGCGCCTGGCACTTGGCTGGTGAAAGTCAAAAAGTTCCCGCACAGCGTATGATTGATTTTACACAAAACAGAGTTTCATCGGATATTCCTAAAACGTCCTATGTTCCCGGAACGACTTCAGTAGAAATGGGACAGGTTTTCCCAGGATTTTTAACACATATATTGCGAGAAGGATTTACTGAATTTGGAAAATCGATGCGTGGATATTTAACAAATGAAGCCATACTTCATGCACCAGAATCCAGAACGTCTTCGCCAGTGCGTATTCCCAGAGACCCATTGACCTATGAACATCTTCAAATAAAAGGGTTGTACCCTTGCGGAGAAGGCGCAGGTTATGCTGGTGGAATTATATCTGCAGCTATTGATGGCGAAAAATGTGCGTTGATGATTGGAAGGATTTTGAACCAAAAATAACCGGAATAGAAATTTAGGTTTTCCTAAAGATTTTCTTGCTTTGAAATGAATTTCACGAATTGTCGCCATTATCAATTATTATTAATTAATTGGTATTGGTGGCTTATGTTTCGGGTCGTACCCATGCTGACTTTACGTTTTTCTACTAAATCTATCGTTTTTTTGCGTTTGTTTAATTTTTTTAAATTAGATGTTATGCTTTTTCGTTACGTTGTAGATCTTTAGATTCTCAGTTACTAAAGACTAAAAGTGATTGATTAAGTGCCCATGCTGTTTTTTATTTTTCAAAATAATAATTCATTCTATGTTTGTATAGGTAGTTGTGGACTGTCAGTATTTTTTTTTCATATGACAAGTCGATAATTTTATATACTGATGGTCACCAATATTTACGTTTTTCTTTATTCCTAATTTTTATAAATTATCATCTTTGTTTATTTCGATTATAATTTAGAGTTAATAGTAAAATAATAATTGATTTATTTTTAAAGCATCTTAATTTTACAAGGTACATTCTGTTTTGGATAACAGATAAAATAAGAAATTATAAAAATCATACATATGTTTCAAAAATTTAAAAAGTCTGAAATTTTAATTTTAGTACTGGTTGTAGTGTTAATTTTCACTTCTGAATATTTTTATATTGTGTTAAAAGATCCTCAGAGAGCGATTTTTATTGGCTTATGGCCCCCAACTATTTTAGGTTTTTTAATATTTTTAAATCTTAAACTCAAAAAATAATTATGGAAAATATAGAATTAATTATCATGACTGTAGTGGTAATTTTATGCTTTGTTATGTTCTTTATTTCTACTTTTAACGAATTTGAAAAAGTTGAAAAAAAAAATTTAACAACCGAAAATAGTAGGGGTATAATATCTAGATTCCTGGCATACCTAGAAAGTTTAGTAGCTGAATAGTTTTTTACAATTGGAGTGATTGAGTTTATTTTTTAACAGCAACGGCTATTTTTGAATCGGCAGTTCCATAATATAAAAACCATTGTTTTTTAAAATAAACTAATCCTTCTACAAAGCAAACTTCATTTACCTCACCGGTTTTTTCATAAGGTTTGTCCGGGTGAATAAAATAATCTTCCATTCGGTCTATTAATTTATAGGGCTTTTCTTTATCAAATAGCGCTTGACTTGCTGCGTAAGTGAATTTAGGTAAACTCGAATCATTATAATTGGCTGCATTACTTCCGTTGTAAATTAGAACAATACCTTCTTTTTGGAGTAAAGCAAAAGGACCTGGTTCAACTAAACGACTATCAAAATAACCCATTCGAGGATGTAAAACGGTAATCATTTTTTTGCTTTCTTCATTTTCGGCCACTTTCCAATGGATGAGATCTTCAGAAGTCGCAAGATACAAATCAGTATCCCCAAAATACATCCAGTATTTGCCTTTAATTTTTGTGGCTGTAATTTTATCGCCGTCTAATTTACAAACGATAGCTCCTGATTTTGACCACAAATCTTTGTGTTTTTCTTCGTTTAAAACTAAACCGTGTTTTGTCCACGTTTTTAAATCCTTTGAGCTGGCTAAACAGAGGCGTGCTGTTTTACCATCATAGGAGGTATAAGTCATGATATAAGTTCCATTCTCGCTTTCTATGATTCTTGGATCCTCTACTCCACCTTTCCATTCATACTGTTTCATCATATCGTTGTCAGGATAGAATATTGGAGCCGATTGTTTTTTAAAGTGCAATCCGTCTTCACTAATGGCCAGCCCTAATCTTGACGTCATGTCTTTGTCTTGTGCTCTGTAGATGAGATATACTTTTCCGTCTTTGACAATCGCTGATGGATTAAGGACATTTCTTTCCTCCCAGTGTACTTCTTTGTTATTTATTGGAGATTGAAAAACTTGATTTAATTGAGGTTCTAAAATCGGATTAAGGCTGTCTACTTTTACAAAGTTGAGCATCGCCCAATCTTTGTTTTTAGTTTCGGATTTATAAGTGGAATTACTGCCACAACCGATTAGAGCAAATAAGAATAATAGCGTAATGGTTTGTTTCATAATGTTCAAAATAGTTTAGGAGGAACGTATAATTCTTATTAAGGATGGTTTTTAGTTTTGATTGGTCTTAATTATTTATATAAGAGTCTGATAGGGTAAAGTTGCATTTATTTTGTCGAATAACAATTCTCTGTTTAAGTTAATACTGTTTTACTTATTTGAAGTTGTTTCTTTTCTCTTGAAATTGTCTTATTTGACTTAATGCCTTTTTTTAAATGATTGATGACAACTTCGTAATCATGCTATTCTCCAAGTAAATCCGATAAAATATTTTTTTTGCAACTATTGGTTTTGTGATTCGCAGATTAGAATTTTTATTGTATTGGTATGTTTTTAAGCGTTTGCGAAAACTGTGCATTTGCATTTTTTTAAACTTGGTTTTGCACATTAATTTTAATTACCCTTCATTTTTTATAAAATATTATTTTAGAATAAAAAGGGATGATACTTGCAACAATGGATGCGCTTAACAAGGCATAAAGAAGCTTCTTTTTTTCTTCAAATTCTTCGTTTGTAATTTCTTCTTTAGTATTTTTTTTTCAGAATATCCAATGAAGGTTCCTTTTTTGTTCGCTGACCAAGAAAGTTATAAAGAGTTGCAAATACCCAAATGAGGATGATTATCCAAAAATCTACTAGAAAAAATGCATTCCACCAGAATGATACTCATTATACATAACGTAGTATTTAAGTTGTTGAAAATCAATATAAATATATGAATTATAGCGCAGTAAATCAATTTAGTACATTAGATTTTTCATGTATATGGCAAAAAAAAACGCCTCATTGTAGTGAGACGTTTTTTGTGTTTTTACTATTGTGGAATTGATTATCAATTGGCAATACCTAGTTAGTGAATTAGTTTTTATATTGTTACTTATTTTTTTTAGTATTCATTTCCATGTAATCTATAGTTAGGGCAGACATTGCTTTCATTCCTAATACAAAACCGCTTTCATCAATATAGAAATCTGGAGTATGATGTGGAGCAGTTTCTGATATTGGCTTGCCTTTAGGAGCACCTCCCAAAAAGAAGTATAGACCCGGTATTTTTTCCTGATAAAATGAAAAATCTTCGGCACCTGCAACCGCAGGAGTCAGTAGAACATTCTCTTTGCCAGCAACAGATTCTAATGTTGGAATCATTTTTTCAGTCAATGATGGGTCGTTGTAGGTAATAGCAGTTTTATTGGTAATACTTACATCGGCAGTGGCTCCGGCACTTTCGGCTATTGCCGTTGCAATTTGCTTTATTCTGGAATGAACCATTTGCTGTACTTTGCTGTCCAGAGAACGAATGGTGCCATTCATTGTAAGTTCCTCCGGAATGACATTGCTTCGTACCCCTGCATTTATTTGTCCAACGCTTACAACTGCAGCTGATTCTGTTATATTTACATTTCGACTAATAATGGTTTGCAATCCCATTATAATCTGAGAAGCAGTAACAATTGGGTCAATACCAAGCCACGGATAAGCACCATGCGTTTGTTTACCCATTATTTTTATTTTAAACCAATCGGATGCTGCCATTGTACCTCTTGGACGGTACTTTATTGTGCCAACTTCTGTCTGGGCATTAATATGTAATCCGAAAATAACATCTACTTTGGGATTAGTAAGAACGCCTTCTTTTATCATCAATTCTGCTCCTCCTTCTTCGCCTTCAGGCGGTCCTTCTTCGGCAGGTTGAAAAATGAATTTAACGGTTCCTTTTAAGTCGCTTTTTATAGATGCTAAAATTTCGGCTGTTCCCATTAAAATTGCAATATGTGTATCGTGCCCACAAGCGTGCATGATAGAAACTACTTTGCCATTGTATTCCCCTTCTGCTTTGGAAGCAAAAGGAATGTCTACTCGTTCTTTTACAGGTAATGCATCAATATCAGCTCTTAGGGCGACAACCGGACCTGGTTTTCCTCCTTTTAGAATACCAACAACTCCAGTTTTCCCCACTCCGGTTTGTACCTCAATCCCAAGAGAACGCAGGTGTACCGCTATTTTTTCGGCAGTTTTAAATTCTCTGTTTCCTAATTCTGGGTTTTGGTGAAAGTCTCTTCGCCAAGTAATAACTTTGGATTCTAAAGAAGTTGCCTTTTGAGCAATCTTAGCTTTTAGTACTTCATTTTGCGCAGAAGCAAAAAGGGAGAAAGTGAATAATCCTGTAAAAAGAATAATTTTTTTCATTGGGTGTGGTGTGAAATTGGGTTTGATAACAGCAGTTATTTCAAATGAAATTGAGGCTATTTTGATGGTAAATAGGGTCGGTTAAAACAAATATAGCAAAAATATTTTGCCTTGCAGCAATTTTAAAGAGTAGTGTAAAGCATCTTGAATTTAGTAGGATATAAAAAAAAAACGCCTTGTTTGTAGTAACAAGGCGTTAGTTTAATAATTTATTTTTTCTTCTTTAATCGGCTTTTAAAAAGCTTTTCAAATTTTTCCATTTTGGGTTGAATTACCATTTGACAATATGGTTGGCTTTTATTGTTGGCGTAATAATTCTGATGGTAGTCTTCGGCTTTGTAAAATTTAGTTAGCGGTTCTAATGTTGTAACTATCTGACTGTCATAAATTACAGCTTTTTTCATTGCAGCGATGATTGTTTGTGCTGCTTTTCTTTGTGCTTCATTTTTATAAAAAATAGCAGAACGATATTGAGTTCCTACATCGGCACCTTGTCGGTTTAGCGTAGTTGGATCATGGACTGTAAAGAAAACTTTGAAAATCTCATCCAGATTTGTTACGTTTTTATCGTAGGTAATCTGAACCACTTCGGCATAACCAGATCTTCCAGTAGAAACATCCTCATAAGTAGGATTGGCGACTTTTCCGCCTGCGTATCCTGATATTGCCGATTTTACTCCAATCAGATTTTCATAAACGGCTTCAACACACCAGTAACAACCACCGGCCAATGTAATCGTTTCGAAATTGGATTGTTTTTTGGTTTTATCGACTGAGCTGTTTTGTCCAAACATTCCAAACGAAGTCAATAGCACCATTAAAAATATATTTTTCATAGTAGTTAGATTTATTTTTATTTAGTATCGGGAATAAAGTCAAGAGCGATAGAATTCATACAGTATCTCTTTCCGGTTGGAGCAGGTCCATCATCAAAAAGATGTCCTAAATGGCCGTCACATCTTCCGCAAAGCGCTTCAATTCTTTCCATTCCAAGAGAATTGTCGGTTTTGTAAATAACACTGTTCTTGTTGTCTTGTTCAAAAAAGCTTGGCCAACCACAGTTGCTTGAAAATTTGGCGCCAGAACGAAATAATTTATTGCCACAGGCGGCACAATAATAAGTTCCTTTTTCATCCGTGTCCCAATACTTCCCTGTAAAAGGTCTCTCGGTGTCAGCATTACGAGTTACTTCATAAACGTCGTCGGGTAAAACCTTTTTCCATTCGGCATCACTAACATTGAGTTTTTTTGTGTCTGTATTGGAATAATACGGATTTCCGGGTTTGTTGATAGCATTTCCCATTGTTGTAGATTTTTTTGTAGTGTCTTTTTTGTTTGTCGTTTGTCCACAGGCGGTGAACGTAAATAATGGAAGCAAAAATAAGATGCTTAAAAAACGGGTTGTTGTTCTCATAATTTTCTTTTTGTAAAGTACAAATGTAAAACGCATTTGAATCAAAAAATGTCGCCTACTTTGCAATTAATAGTTATTTAAGTACCTTTTAACTATTGTTAGTTACGGTTAAAAAATAGTTCTGGATTTAGAATTAACAAAACCTTAGTATTATACAAGCATTCGCATGTTGATAAGGTGTTTTTTGAAGCCTACTTTCTCATAGGCCTTTATTGCAGATGCATTATCATTGTATACATCCAGCCTGATTTCGAATACGTCTTGGAGAGTACACCAGTTTTTTAGCGCTTCAATAATTTTAGCGTTTACTCCTTTTCCTCTGTGATTAGGATGGGTATACATAAAACCTAAATAAGCATAGTTCAGATGATTCAGGTAAGGCTTTGCGGACTCTATTCGTGCATATCCAGAGCCTATGAGTTCCAAATCAATTTCTGCAACTAATACTTCAATGTGCGGTGCTGAAATCATTTTTTCAATGTCATAATAATTTATTTTTTCTGCTTTTAAAGTAGGGTCAAAAGGACGTTCGGCAGTAATAATTCCCTGTTCAAATTCAAGGAGTTTTTCTAAATCGTTTGGATGTGCTTTTCTGATGGTTATTGTTTGCATTTTTATATCTAATTTGTCATAAAAATACAAAAGAATTTTTAGAAGTAGGGCGTCAGTTTTATTTGGACAGCCTTAAAATAATTCCGCTTCAACAAATCGAAACAGAACGTTAAAGCTCCCGTCACTAATTATCTTTTTTGTATTTTTGACAAGTAATAGATTTATATGTTAGAAGAAAACGTAATATTAGTCAACCAGAATGATGAGCAGATAGGATTGATGCCTAAACTTGAAGCGCATGAAAAAGCGGTTTTGCACCGTGCTTTTTCAGTTTTTGTTTTAAACAGTAAAAATGAGATCATGTTGCAGCAACGGGCACATCAAAAATACCATTCTCCTTTGCTTTGGACCAATACGTGCTGCAGTCATCAGCGCGAGGGAGAAACAAATATTCAAGCAGGGACCAGAAGATTATTTGAAGAAATGGGTTTTAAAACAGAACTTAAAGAACTATTTCATTTTATATACAAAGCTCCTTTTGATAATGGTTTGACTGAGCATGAACTTGATCATGTCATGATAGGTTATTATGATGAGGTGCCAAAAATCAACTTAGAAGAAGTAGAAGACTGGAAGTGGATGAAAATTGACGCTGTTAAAGAAGATATGGAAGTGCATCCTGGGTTATATACCGTTTGGTTCAAGATTATTTTTGATGAATTTTATCATTTTCTGGAAGAACACAAAAGCCCTTTGTCCCCAAATAACCAATAATTCATAAATTTTATGAAAGTTACCATTTCACGGAAAGCCCATTTTAATGCGGCTCACAGATTATACAGGAAAGATTGGACTTTCGAACAAAACGATGCTATTTTCGGGAAGTGTAATAATCCAAATTTTCACGGGCATAACTATGAACTGATAGTAAGTGTTACCGGCGAAATTGATCCGGAAACGGGTTATGTAATGGATGTGAAATTCTTGAGTGATATTATTAAGGAGGATGTTGAGGATAAATTCGATCATAAAAACCTAAATATTGACGTTCCTGAATTTCAGGATTTGAATCCAACAGCTGAAAATATAGTTGTCGTGATTTGGAATAAAATCAGAAAAAGAATCAAGTCTGAGTTTGATTTAGAAGTTGTTCTTTATGAAACACCACGAAATTTTGTAACTTATAGAGGAGAATAATGGAACTAAAAGTAGGGGACAAAATTCCCAATTTTACAGCTAAAGATACAAATGGATCTGATTTTGACATTGCAACTATAGTGGGACATAAACCGCTTGTTATTTATTTTTATCCAAAAGATAATACACCAGGTTGTACAGCTCAAGCCTGTAGTTTTAGAGATCAGTATGAGGATTTTAAGGATCTTGGTGCGGAAGTGATAGGAATTAGTAGTGATAGCGTCAGTTCCCATCAACAGTTTACTAGACAGTTTAAACTACCTTTTATTCTTTTGTCAGATTCAGATAAAAAAATCAGAAAACTTTTTGGTGTTCCCACCGGAATGTTCGGATTGATTCCGGGAAGAGTGACCTACGTAACCGATAAAAATGGAGTTGTCCAAATGATTTTTGATAGTGTACTGGCTACAAAACATATTCCAAAAGCGTTAGAAGCCATTAAAAAATTAATGTGATTCATTGCAGAAAGCTATAGAAAGACGATTCTCACGGATTTCAATTTATGCTTTATTTTTTGGTTGTTTCCTAGTTTTTGTAAATGGAAATCTATTTTTTCGGAAATAATATGGATTTTTTATACCTTTCGAATTCGAAAAAACTCATATAAATGAAATTTTATCCATTACAATTTGAACCCATTTTAAAAGAAAGAATTTGGGGAGGTGAAAAACTAAAAACACTACTTAATAAACCAATTACATCAATAATTACGGGAGAAAGTTGGGAATTATCTACAGTTGAAGGTGATATTAGTGTTGTTGCAAACGGAGAATGGAAAGGGAAATCATTGACTACTATTATTAATGATTCTCCGGAGGAAATGTTAGGAACAGCAGTTTATGCCAGATTTGGAAAACAATTTCCGTTGCTTTTCAAATATTTAGATGCACGTGAAGATTTGTCTATACAAGTGCATCCTAACGATGAGTTGGCTATGAAACGTCATAATTCTTTTGGTAAAACTGAAATGTGGTACATCATGCAAGCAGATGATGATGCCAGAATTATTGTGGGTTTCAAAGAAAAATCCAATGCTGATGACTATTTAGAGCATCTGAAAAACAAAACCTTGATTTCTATTCTGGACGATGTAAAAGTGAAATCAGGTGATGTTTTCTTTTTAGAAACAGGAACAGTTCATGCTATTGGTGCGGGATTAGTGGTTGCTGAGATTCAACAAACTTCTGATATTACGTATCGTCTTTATGATTTTGACAGGGTAGATGCTAATGGTAATACTAGGGAATTACATGTTGATTTGGCTTTGGACGCTATTAATTACAATAAAGTAGAAACTAAGAAAGAATATACTAGGAACATAAACCATTCGAATGAAATTGTTGACTGTCCTTATTTTACAACGAATTTTATTCCGTTAGATGGAGAAATTTCGATCTCTAAATCAGGAAAAACCTTTACGGTATATATGTGTACAGAAGGAACATTTGAATTAGAATACAACAATTCAAAATTGCAATATAAAAAAGGAGATACTGTTTTGATTCCTGCAGCAATGAATGTATTCATTTTCAGTGGAAAAGCTTCAATTTTAGAAATTTACATTTCATAGTCGGTAATAGAAAGATTATGTGTACTTTTGCAGACGCAAATTAAAATTCAAATTTTAAAAAAATAAAAATGGCAAACGTTAAAAATTTAAAAAAAGACATCAACTACGTTTTAGGAGATATTATTGAAGCAGTTTACTTGTTCGAAATTTCTACAACAGGAAAACCAACAACAGAAACTAATGGTTTAATTGATGAAGCTATCGCTGCTTTTGACGCTTTAATCACTAAAGTGAACGCAAAAAAGGTTGAAAATAAAAAAGCCCACTTCAAACAAATCAATGTTGAATTGGAACAAACTGCAAATCAATTGATTGCTAAAATCAACGAATTGTAGCCAAAAAAAAAGCAAAAAAAGTTTGAATTTGTTTTGGAAAATAGAAATTCAGACTTATATTTGCACCCGTAATGAGTCGCCAGCGTAGCTCAGTTGGCTAGAGCAGCTGATTTGTAATCAGCAGGTCGTGGGTTCGAGTCCCTCCGCCGGCTCTTTAATAAAACCATCCCGTCATAAGCGGGATGGTTTTTTGTTTTTGGTAAAAATGCGAATTGAATTTCGTTTTAATTGAATGTCATAATTTTTTTGTTAATTTGGTATCTAACCTAAAACTATAAATTATGGAAGAGCATTCAGTTATTGAAAATTTTGAAATGAAATTAAATGAGTCTGCTAAAGACTTTTTGAAAGAAACGGCAAAATGGGCTTATTTTTTATCAATTCTTGGTTACATAGGAATTGGTTTTATCGTTTTTGCCGCTTTATTTGCCGGTACATTATTCTCTACTATGGGGAAAATGAATCCAGCGATGGGAATGATGGGATCTTCTTTCGGAATAGTGATGGCAGTCGTTTATTTGCTTATTGCGGCACTTTATTTCTTTCCGGTATATTACTTGAATAAGTTTGCATCTAATGCCAAAGCAGCGTTTAATAACAACGATTCTGATACTTTGACTACTTCTTTAAGATATCTAAAATCACACTACAAATTTATTGGGATTATGACTCTGGTTATTTTCTCTCTGTATCTTTTAATGTTTGTAGCAATGATTGTTGGTGGAATGGCTTTTAATAACGCTTAAACTGCTTTTATATCCATTAATTATGAATGGGAAAAAGGGTTGGAATGTTGTCTAACTACAAAAAAACTTTCAACGCTTGATTCAAATGTTGATGTTTTGTTCTGTCAAACTCAATGTTTACTGTATTCTTAATAAAACAAAAAAAATCATCTTGTGTAATCAAGATGATTTTTTTATTCTAATTAGGGAACAAAATGTAGCTTTTAGAACTGTTTATTTCTGATTCTTGATGCTCGTAATGTATTCCGTTAATTTTTTGCCGTAAAGCGATTGTGCTACTTTAGGTGACATTGATTTTTGAATGGTATCTAAATATTTGATATTAATGTCATAGATTTCGGATAATGCTATGTAAGGTGCCACCTCAAATTTTCTGTTGTTTAGTGCAAAATTAGTAGCAAATAAGTACTTTCTTTTGATGTTAGAATCTTGTCTTGCACTTAAACTATCTATTTTTTGTGTGTTTTGACTTTTGATAGCATTAAATTTTTGCTCAATCAAAGAAAGATTTTCATTTGTGAAACGAGCATTGATTTTTTTATATTCTTCAAATATTTCCTGATTTTTTGACCCTTTAATTTTGGCATCAGATAAATAACGATCTAAACTTGTTTCAATAGTTATGTTTCCTGGCTCAGCAAAGAAGGGTAAATTATTGTCTAAAGAATTGCTCACACCTCTGTCTAAAAATAAATAAAGCATTTCAGGAGACTTTAAATCCAGATTGCTTTCAAATGAGGAACTTCCATCAATGTTGATAGTGTCAATAGCTACTAATGTAGTGTCAACAACTCTTTGGATGTACAAAGTTCCTTTTTTTAATCCTTTGATATTTCCTGTAATATGTAAATTAGTTTTCGATTCATTCTTGTTACAAGAGACCAATAAGATAAGCGTAACGAATGCAATAATTGATTTTTTCATGGAAGTTAAAATTTGTTTTTTTTGAACATGCTATCGCCATTTTTTTTATGATTTGTCTCAAAGCTTCGAGATTGAATCATGACGATTTCATTAGTGTTTATATTTTGGCGCAAAATAAAGAAAATTGTTGGAATGATTTCGTTAACGCATTCAAATTTCACAAAAAAATCCCAATCTATTTCTAAATTGGGATTTCAGGAATTATTTTTGAAATTATGATTTCAACCAAGCTTCTTTTAAAGCAGTTTTGGTTGCATCTGTAGCCTTAAGACCTTCTTTTTCTTCATAAGGAAATTGTGCCTTTCCTTTGATTATTTGTTCCTTACCATCACGTTTTATTATTACGGTAATAGTGTCGTTTTCTTTCCAGTTTTGACTCTCCGTAATCATATCGTAAATGTTATCCAATGAATATGGTTTTTCATTTATTGATACTAAAATATCTCCTCCTTTAAGTCCTAAATTTGTATAAAAAACGTTTAATTCTATGTTTGGAATCACAATGATTTCTTTAGTTTGCTGATTCACCGTGATGTATGGTGATTGCCCTTTTAAGAACACATTTCCAGGTACCTTTTCTATTGATTTAGTAACACCAACTTTAACCAAATAAGTCTCGTAAGGAATTGGAGTAGGGCCAGATACATGAGTACTTAAAAAAGTACCCACTTCAGGATAAGTAAATGAAGTTATTTTGGCAAAAAGCTCAGCGTCATTAAATGGTTTTGAAGCGCCATATTCATGAGATAATTTTTGCATCAAATCAAGAATTCCTCTTTCGCCATTGCTTTTTTCTCTAATAATGATATCAAGACACATTCCAATAAGTGCTCCTTTTTCATATACGTTCAAGTATTGGGCTTTGTATGGTTCTGTCAAGACATTAGCACTCATCGTAGTGAAAGGCATCGTGTCATTCATGGCATTTGCATGCTCAATTTTTTCTGCCATTCGTGTATAAAACTCTTCTTCAGTAATTAATCCTTGGTTGATTTGAAAAAGATTAGCAAAGTATTCCGTCACTCCTTCATACATCCATAAATGTTCTGACATTTTAGGTGTATTGTAATCAAAATAGTGAATCTCCTTAGAATGAATCGTAAGCGGTGTTACAATATGAAAGAATTCATGTGAAACGACATCTTTCATTGATTTAACCAACTCTTCTTTTGGCATCATTTCAGGTAAAACAACGGTAGTTGCTGTAGGGTGTTCTAATGCTCCAAATCCTTTGGCATCAGTAGGTGTCATAGTTGATAGATACAATAAAACGCTGTATTTTTTTGTAGCATTTATTTTTCCTAAAAATGTTTTTTGAGCGGTCATCATCGTTTTCATCTCCGGAGTGATGCTTTCTGCAGTGACTTTTCCAGTAGGAGAATAAACGCCAATCAGTATTTCCATACCATCAACCGTAAAAGTAGTATAGTCCGGCTTAGCATACATTATAGGATTTTCAACTAATTCAGCATAACGAGGAGTTGTAAATACATCATTAGTTGTACTTGCATCTTGATCAGTCATTGAGGTTGCTCCCCAAAGTGTTTCTGAATGCGAAATACTTACAGTGTATGGAAGGTCTTTTTTGTCTTGAAAATAACCTGTAAAACCGTGCATGTTCAGCATGAAGTTTTTCCCTGCATCAATGTTTGTTCCTGCTGGAGAAAAAATATCATTTTGACCAAAACCACCACCTTTTTCAGTGTCAAAAGTGTCGTTTACCAAATAAGTTATTTTTACTAACGTTTTTGCATTTTTAATATTCCAAGTGTTATCATCTGTTTTAGTTACTGCTAAGACACTTCCTTTACTGTCAAATGCTTTAAAATCTTCGATGTATTTTCCATAATCATCTACAGAGTAGGTTCCGGGAACAATTTTAGGAATGCTGTAGGTTACTTCGTCCGTATTGATTTTCGGGGCAGTAATCGTGACAAGTACTTTGTCCTCTTTTACATCATTCAAATTAATTACAACTTTTACTATATCAGTAACGGATTTTGAGTCATTAGTTGAGGTGCTGGCAGTTTTACAGCTCAAAAGAACCGATGCAAATGCGAGTGTAAAAAATATTCTTTTCATTTTGTGTTATTTTATTTTAGTTGTTAGTCTTTCAAATTGTAGAATTGTTACAATTTTTAGGGACTAGAAACTATTTTTAAATTTTTTGTGGTTTAAAACAGGTTTTGTAATAAAATAGATTTTATTTAGTGTTTAATTGATTCATTACTATTTCTGGATTTTCAACTTCAATGATGAGTTTTTTGTAATAATGATTTTCTAATGCTACAATTATGGCTTTCTTTTTATTCATTACATCCCAGAAATTCCTGCCTTTTTTATAAAATGTTCCAGCAGTTATAAAACCAGGAATTTCAGTACCTGGCATTCTAAAGCCTTTCCAAAAAGTAAACTCTTCGTTATTCTGATAGGCTTCAAGAATTTTTTCTTTTGGAATCGTGATTTTACTTTCTAGAGCCCAGATTTTGTGCCAACCTTTTATTTCAAAAATAAAAGTATTGTCTTTTGATGTTACTGAAACCATTATTGAGTTTGTGAAAAGTTAGTTTGCTTAAAAACAAAAAACTCCTTAATATCAGGAGTTTTATTTCTAGTCTAATTTGTTTTTTATATAATATTTTCCATCCAAATCTTCATCAAAATCATCAATCTTAACTGGTTTTGGTTTTGGTTTATTTGCAGTAGCTTTCTTTTTCCACATTTCAAATTTTTCTGCGGGCAGCTTCTTTTTCATAATCTCCAGAACTTCTTTTTCGGCTAAACCAAATTCTTTTTTTATGATCTCAAAAGGATTCTTTTCTTCTAAAGCCAATGTAACAAGTTTTTCTGTTTGCTCCCAGTTCAATTCTTTACGGTTACTCTTTTTCATCACGTGAAAATTAATTCAAATAAGTTGTTAATGATTAATAAATTGCATTTTTAATTACATCCAATATTAAGAAAAAAAATAATTACTTTTTCTCAAAACGTCATTTTTTTTGTACTTTTTAACTATTTTACTTCAAAGATTGTTTTTGAAAGGGTATTTTTAATAAATTTTTTAATTCATTGTGCTCTTCAGGTTTCGGATGCGTGTCGATTCCATAAATGATTTCTTCTCTTGGAAGCGTCATGAAGGTTCCAAAAAGCCTGTCCCAAATTGAAAATATATTTCCATAATTACTATCCGTATACGGCAAAACATAATGATGGTGTACTTTATGCATATCAGGAGAAACGATAAAATAACTCAAAATAGTATCTACTCTTTTTGGAAGCGAAATATTAGCATGATTGAATTGTGTTGCCACAACAGATAATGTTTGGTACAGGAAAACCATCCACATGGGACTTCCAATAATTAAAACGCCCATAGCCGTAAATGTAAATCGAATTACGCTTTCACCCGGATGATGCCTGTTTGCTGTTGTGGTGTCAATCCAAGTATCGGTGTGATGAATCAAATGAAAACGCCACAAGAATTTAGTTTTATGTTCCACTAAATGTACTAGATAAGCACCAATTAAATCTAATAAAAGCAATCCAACTAATGCGTAAAGCCATAAAGGCATTTCAGGGAGCCATTGTAAAATCCCAAAATTATTGGCAATTGTCCAATCGGCTGATTTCAACAATATAAACGCCAAACAAAAGTTGACTACAATAGTGGTAAACGTCATAAAGATATTAATACCCGCATGATGCCATTTTTTGTAGGTAAAGTTAAAAAGTGGAAAAGCATTTTCTATTAACCAAAAAAAAGTGATTCCACCCACAAGAATTAAGCTTCGGTGTGATGATGGAATGGTAGAAAAATAGGCAGTAATATCATTCATAATTGGAGTATTTATTTCAAATTTAATAATTTTTATTGAAAATAATTATTTGATTACCCGGAAGGTACCATTTATTCTGGGGCCAATGGGTTTTGCAGTTTTTGGAATTTGATGTTTCCAGAAATGCTGTGTTGTTCCTTTCATCAGCAGCAAACTTCCATGTTGTAAAATGATATTTTTTTTAAGGTCTTTGTCCAAATTATGTTTCAGTTGAAACGTACGCTCCGCACCAAAACTCAACGAAGCAATCACAGGATTTGTTCCTAATTCTTTTTCGTTATCTGCGTGCCAACCGTTGCTGTCTTTTCCGTCGCGATACTGATTGAGTAAAACGGTTGTAAAAATGGTATCCGAAACCTTTTCGATTTCTGTTTTTAGCTTTTGCAAAAGCAAATTCCAAGGATGCGGTTGCATGGTAATATTCGAATAGGAATAGGGTTTTCCTTCGTTTCCAAACAAAGCCGTCAAGCGAGGTTGCGGATGAGTTTTTCCGTACACCCGAATATCATCTTGTTGCCAAGGAATTTCTTTTACCAATTCGGCAAAAATAATATCGGCTTGCTCTTTGTCAAAAAACTGAGGATAATAGATGATTTCAGCGTCTTGCAAGTCAAGAAATATGGGTTCGGATGTGGATTCGAAAAGTGATTTCACTGGATTAGGTGTATTGGTAGGCCCAGAAAATGAGAACTAATTGTAATGGCATTCGCAAAAGCAAAATCCATTTTGGCAAACCCATTCTTGCTTTTTCATCGAAATACATATAGAGATGCGTTGGGAAAACAGCCATCAATAAGGCAATAACTCCCCATGCAGCGTAACTTGAAAGTACCGGAATACACAATGATATTCCCAGAAATATTTCTGCTAAACCGCTGATGTGGTTTAATAATTTTGGATTCGGAAAATAAGGAGGAATGATTTTTAGGTACAATCTCGGGTTTCTGAAATGGTTTAATCCGGCGATAAAGTAAACAAAAGCCATCACATATAAATGCCAAGGTAAATTCATAATAAAGTTATTTATCACGAATTTATAAAAATTTAAATGAAATTAGCATAAATGTTTTAAATAGAAATCACCCTTTTTTCTTAAAATTCACATTCATAATCACAATCGCCAGAATAATTAAAATAATTCCAAACCATTGGATGAGATTCACGTTTTCACTCAAAAGAAAATACGCCATCAGAACTGATACGGGAAGTTCCAGCGCAGATACAATACTTCCTAACCCGATTCCTGTGAGTGGGAAACCGGCATTGAACAATAAAGGCGGAATTATGGTTCCAAAAAGAGCCAGTATGATTCCCCATTTCATAAAAATCTCAAAATTGAAAGGGGTTGTTTGTGTCGCAATCGCAAATCCAAATACGATTATTGCACCACCAAGTAACATGAATAAACTTCGTTGCGCCGAAGAAATATGTGTTGCCACACGATTAGCGGTAAACATGGTTGTGGTAAAGGAAGTCGCAGATAAAAGCCCTAAAACGATACCGCGCCAGTCTAATTCTACTTTGCTTTGAATAAGATTTGTGGCAAGTGCCGTACCAATTAATACAATAACGACAGAAACTATTTTTTGATTGGAAGGTCTTTTCTTTTCTAAAAACATTTCGAATAAAACGCCCATCCAAACGGTTTGCATTAATAAAACGATAGCAATAGAAACAGGAATATATTTTACCGCCAAGTAATAAAAAATACTCGTCATTCCCAGAGAAGTTCCGGCAAGCATTAATTGAGTAATGTTTTTCTTAGATGATTTTATAACCTCATTTCCTTTTTTAGCTTTTTGAAACAGATTAATCAGCAGCATTCCCGTGATTCCATATACAAATTGTGCAATGGTAACTTCAGGTGTAGTGAAACCTTCTCCGTAGGCTATTTTTACAAAAGTAGCCAACATTCCATAACTCGTAGCGCCAAGACCTACTAAGAAAACTCCTTTTAATACACTATTCTTTATCATTTTTTCAATTTTAAAAAGCGGGCAAAGATAGGGTTTAGTTCCTATTTATGAGGTATAAATTAGGACTTAATATTTGAGACAGTTATTCTGGTTTGATTATGCTTCGCAATGAGGTGATTAAAGGATAATCTAAGATTTTTAAGTCTACTGCTAATTTTATTTTACCTCTTTATCGACTAAATCGCTTAAATGCAATCGCAACGCATTTACTGAAATACTGATTTCCCAAAATGACAGTCCTAGTGAAATCAATAATCCTAATAAACTCAGCCCAAAAAGATAAATTCCAGCAGTTTGTTGTTCCAAAAATAATAGTAGCATGGCAAAAACGGATAAAAATAGACTCATTACGCCAGCCATTTGCATATTACGTATCAGTGTTAAGCGTAAGTTCAAGTTTTTGATTTCCAATAAAATCATATCGTTTTGCTTTTCCTTGTACGTTTTTTTTAATCCTCTTACGATGGTGGCAAGGGTCAAAAATCGATTCGTATATGCCAATAAAATTAACGAAGTTGCGCCAAAAAGTAATGCCGGAGTTTCTATTTGTAAAATCATTTTGGATTTAGTTTTAGAAATGGAGTTTAAAACGAATTGCAAAGTTCGTTATTCTATGCTGAAATTGATCTTTTAGTCCTGTGAAATACAATAATTTTATATAATAAGCTCATTTTTTAGTAACGTTTATAGTCTTAGTACTACTAAAGGAGTAACACAAATAGAAACGATGAAAAAGAATCATTTATTGAGTATGTTTTTTTTAGGAACAATATTCACACTTTCGGCTCAGGAAGAACCCAAAAAAGCAGTAGAATTGAATGAAGTTGCAATTGTAAAAACTAAAAAAGCAGTTGAGCAAAAAGCGGATAGAACCATATTTGATTTTTCCGGTCAGCCCAGTTTGAATTCCGGATCCGTATTAGAAGGAATAAAAAAACTGCCTGGTCTTATCGCTTCAGATGTGGCCGGGATGATGTATCAAGGCAAGCAGCTGGATGTTTTTATGGATGGAAGACCGCTTAATATTACCTCAAATGAATTGAATTCTTTTCTGGAAGGAATGCCTGCCAATGCTATTGAAAAAATTGAAATTATTACACAACCTGGAGCTGAGTTCCCTGCTACTTCCGGTGGTGCGATTATGAACATTATTACGAATAAAAACGCTAAAAATTATTTAAGCGCTACGTATACTAACAGTACTAATTTTACGAGTTACAACCATTTACGATGGAGAATCAATAATAGTTTATTGTTGAGTGCTAAGAATAAATATTTTGGATGGCAATTGAATGTTGGACAAAATTACAGAGAATCTGCAGTGTGGACCTCGCTGACAAAAAACGAAAACAATACGACTTCGATACTTTCGACTACTGAAGCGGATCGAATCGGGCGTACTAATTTTGTGAAATCTGCACTGACGTTTGATATTGGCAACGACCGATTGTTATTTAATTACGATGTAAATTACAGTAATAATAATAGCAATACATTAGGAAATGGTCCCGGTTTTAGCACTAATGATGATTCCTTTACGGATGCTTTACGTCAGGATTTTGTGGTTACTTTTCAAAAAAAGTTTGAAGATAAATCTAAAAAATTAGACTTTAAGTTCAATTATAACAGCAATCAAAACGATTTTACACTGAATTCCAGAACGAATAATGTTGCTATATTAGATAATGCTTCGACACAGCGTTTGTACAATGCTAAAGTTGATTATTCGCAACCTATTGCATTTTCTGATGAAGGGAAAATAAGCTTTGGTGGTTTGTATGAAGCGCTTCTTTTTGAAACCCAAAACATGGAAATTGTGAACTTGGATTATCAGCGAAAAACGGCAGCAGCTTACGGTGAGCTACAATCTAAATTTGATAAGTTTAATTTTATTGTGGGCGGTAGAGCCGAGGATTATAATATTACTGGAAAAACAAATACCGCTGATTTAATTCCGTTTAAACAATTCCGTTTTTTTCCAAATGCCAGTGCTCAATATAATTTCAGTAATTCGGTTTACTTTAATGTCAATTATAACAAGAAAATAAGTTTGCCAAGCACATCTGCCTTAAATCCAAACAACACCAACTATCAGAATCCAAATATTGATTACTCGGGAAACCCGAATTTGCAACCTACTATTTTTGATAACTACGAAGCAAAATTGAGTGCTTTTGATTATGCTTTTATCGGATATAATGTTAGTTCTGCTCAAAATCAGGTAATCAACAGGGTATTACTTACCGATGATGTCGTGGTAAATACCAATATCAATGTACCTCAAATCAAAATTCACAACTTTAATGTGGGATTGCCTATTCCGTATATGTTGTTTACAAAAGGACTTAAAGAGACCATGAAAATGAATATTAATCCGGATAAAATGAACTTTTTATACGTGTATACCGCATATCAGTTTCATCAAATTCCCGAAATTAAGACCAATGGTTTCTGGATGTTTAATTTGATGTCTCAAATTGTGTTGCCAAAAGAAATCAAGTTTGTAGCTAACTTTAATTACATCATGTCTAAGGGGAATTATTTTTATTTCATTGCTGAGAAGCCTTTTAATAATACGCTTGATTTGACATTTTCTAAAAAGTTTTTCAAAGACCAATTGTCCGTTTCCATAAGTGCGGATGATGTTCTTAATTCGAACCGATTTGTTTTCAGCTCTGTTGGTACACCTTTGTTATTAGCAAATAAAAACGATACACGTCGTTTTGGGTTCAGTGTGAATTACAAAATTCCAACCAAAAACAAATTAGCAAAAGAAGATCCTAATTTATTAAACAAAGAGAAAAAAGAAGAAGGAAATATCTTGAATCAATAGCGCTGTAATTTATTTCTTTAATTCTAAACACAAAGACCTGTAAGTTTACGCTTTCAGGTTTTTTATGTTTTAAAATTTAATGAAAACTTCATTGTGCGAAAGCTGTCAATACATCTTCTTTTTATAAGTTCGGATATGTTTATGCCATGGATGCTATGTCGGCTACTTTTCTTTTTGATGTACAAAGCGATCAAAATCTTTCGGATAAAGATTTATTTAGGCTAAATTTACTCATTGAAATTTAAATTATGAAACAAAAATTAAAACTGCGAATCAAAAATATATTGGAACATCAGGTAAAACATATGGGCACATTTACCAGCGGTATTTATGCGTTTATTATTGGTTCTGTTTTATTGACGATTGATTATTATGTTGATTTTGGAGTGAAGCTCAAAATAAACGAATTAGAAATTTACAATCGGTTGATTCCTGTTTCTACTATTCTAATCTCCATTCTTATTGGAATTTCATTAACTACTTTTTCTGTTGTTTTTGTTGTAATGCAGCTGGCTTCCTCTCAGTTTTCACCCCGAATTTTGAGACATTTTTTATCAAATAATCTTAGAATGCAACAATTTATCGGATTGTTTGTGGGCACAATTTCGTTGTGTGTATTACCTCAATTAGCATCCGTTTTTTACCAAACTTCTTTTCTCTTAACACTGACTACAGGTTCACTTCTTGCTTTTTATTGTCTGGTATGGTCTTATCCTAACATGATTAGCTATTTAAGTATCAACATGAATGTTTCCAGTATTACAAATGGAATCAAATCGGAAATGGTTGAAGAAATCAATGTGTTGTATCAGGAAAATTGGAGTGTAGGAAAGAATCTCCTTTATAAACGTTCCAAAATAAATCCTGATAAATTTCAAGTAAAAATTGTAAGTCCTTTTGAAACAGGCTATTTGGACAGCGTGAATTATAAAAGATTGGAAAAAATAACAGAATATATCAATAGTTCTGATGTGGGTATTTTTTTTGAAAACGCCTATCAAAAACCAATTGTAGGGGAATTTATATTGAAAGATACCACTACGCTCATGGTTTTAGTTTTTAGCGAGGAACTCCAAATGAATCAGATACTTCGTTTGAAGAAGGAAGTAGAGGCAATTGTCAGCACTACTTTTAAAGTTAAGTTGTTCAGAAGCCATACGCAAGATGTAAATTTTGGTGTCAGAAAACTGGTTGATATTGCCATAAAAGCCATTTCTCCTGCGGTGAATGATCCAACTACCTGTTTGAATTGCATAGACCAAATTGGGGAAATAGCAAAAGAATTAGCCATAAGAGAATTTCCTTCTACGGATTCCAGGACTTTGGGTTCCAAAAAAATACAGGTAAATGAATTTAATTTTGAAGAATTCATTGACTTTTGCTACGATCAGATTTTTCAGTGGGGTAAAGAAGATCCTACCGTTGTGAAAAGAATTATCAGATCGATAAGGATTATTTTACCATTAGTTGAAAATCCTTTTAATTTGAAAATCCTAATACAGCAAGTTGAAGAAATGGATTTACTTGAAATTTATAATTTGTCACAATACAAAAAAGGAAAACTAAAAATATCAAAGGAAAAATTAGTGATTATAGAGAATGAATTGTCTCGATTTAGACAAAAGGCTAAGTTGCAAATTAAAGCTTTGGATCTAAAAGGAGTTTTAGATCATTACGAAACGAATCATTATTCGGATAATTTAGAAATTACAACTGCTGAAATTGAGGCAATAGAATATCTTAAGGCATACAAAACAGTAGATTAAACTATCTATGACAATGGAAATGAAATAACACAAAAACAACCTGCAAGTTTGTGCGGCAGGTTCTTGTGTTATTTGGAATACTGTTTAGGGTTTGGAATTCGAAAGCTCTTGTTTAAAGACTATCGTTAGCGCAGTTTTGCAAACTGTGCCCATTTCAATTGGCAACTAAAATGAATCTAATAAAACCACTTCTAATTCATTTTCTAATGCAGCATAATTTCTTGCATAATTGAAATAATAATCTTCTGGCATTGTTACAATTTTTTCATTTACAGGATTGTTGTGTATGTAATCCATTTTTTGTTTTGTAAATTTATAGCTGTAAATATGTTCCGCATGATAGCCGTTTTGCCAAACTTTGTACTGTTGTTCTTGTTTTAAATGTTGACAAGCTTTTTTAAAATAATCCAACATTCATTCTCTCCTGCTTTCCGGTCTTCAATAATAGCCTGAATAATTTTTTTAGATGTATATTTTTTAAAATCACGCATCACTTCGGATAGTATAAAACCGTTTGTTGCTTTGCAAAGCAAGTGAATGTGACTGTGCATAATACAATATCCATAGATTTCTAAGCCCTTTTGAACTTGACAATAGTGTAAGGCTTGAATAATAATTTGTTTTTAGTTTAATCGTGTAAGAACATCTATCCAATCCATTGTAGTTATAGTGATGAAATAAGCATCTTCGGTTGTTGTGGCTTTATACTTTGTAGACATTTTTGTGTTATTTGTATTGTTTGCTCACTATTTTGGGCACAGTTTGCAAAACTGCGCTAACGACCATGGTATGTCGGCACGATCGGACTGCTCGCGCTAGATGGGTGCTCGGGCTTATCTGAAGTGCTTTTTAGTAGTATTCAATTTGTCTACTCCATTTAAAGAGGTCTTTTCCATCAACTTTTTTTATGATTTCAATCCAATTGTTGTATAAATCCAATTTATATTTAAATGACACTTTATGCTTTTTGCCTTCTTCAATGTATTCTAATTGTGAAATATAGCCATCGTTATATTTATATTTCTCAATTATCATTGCTTTTTGTTTATCGATGTCACAACAGTATCGCTCTGAAATACGATTTAGTTTGTCATAAGTATAATGGTCATATCTTTCCATTCCAATTCCAAATCTACTTTTGATAAAAACTAAATTACCATTTTTATATTCATTTTCAATCCGATTTGTTAATAGGGGAGTTATATGGTTTTCCGAATCTTCATATAAATCAAAAGTTTCATTTTTTATCAATCTATTTTTATCGTCATAAAAATTTAAAATATCTTTATAAACAGTTAAGATTGAATCGTGAACTCCATAAGACCAACTTCTTTCATCTTCTTGTTTCCAGGAGTTTGGATTTTTATAAACTCTGTAGATTAATTTTCCTTCCTTGTTATAAATATAATTATATTCGTCAACAGTGCCATTTTCGTCAAATTCTTTTAATGAAGTTAATCTTTCTTTGTTATATTTTTTAAAGATATGTCGGAAATAATCATTTTTGGAATTTTGTTCAATTATGTTTAAATCTCCATAGTCCGAGTAGTAATAAGTTCTAGTGTAATTTGAGTATTTAGTTGAATCAATCTCTTTAATTTTCTTATTATCTGTGTTATACGTTTTTCTATATGAATTTAAAAAATCATTTTTTTTGCCATACCATACTTCATTAATTAAATTTCCTTTTTTATCGAATTTTCTTTCGTAATTTATGTAATAACATAGATTTGAAGTATACCACGTATTTTTAAATCTTGCAATAGTCGATTCAGGACCCATAAATCCAGAATGCCCGTAATCATCATAAGAGACAAGTTGTGGGTTTTCAGTTTCTGTCAAGAAAATAACTTTTTCTTTAATAGTTTTAACATTTCCAAAGATTGTATCTTTTGGTAAATAGTTTTGAGATTGACAATCTATATAAAACAAAAATGTAAAAGTTATAAAAAGTAAATATTTTGTCATTTACACTTGGTTTTGAGCATTACAGATGACTTGTATAGATATTTGATAGAATCATCTAAAGCCACTCTCTTTTGAGTAGATAGGTACGATAGCAGCTATACTTTATTTAATTCAAATATATAGATAATTTTTTACAAATAGTTACAACCGATTATTTAACGAGTGAGCTGGTCTGAGTATTTTGATAAACATTGTGGAAAACCATCGTTCTGCTCCTAAACAAAAAAACCTGCAAGTTTACGCTTGCAGGTTTAGTCTAATAATCGAACGATCTAAAAGTCTAATAATCTATTTAATCATCTCAAAACTTCTTTTCACGAAAGCCGTTAATGCTTCTCCTTTTAATAGGTTTTGTGATAATTTAGCTAAGTCAAGCGCTTGTTTTACCAAACTTTCCTGAGCGTCTTTGTCTTTGTTGTTTAGAATGCTTGTTGCTAATTCAGAGTTAGTATTTACCACTAAATTGTACATTTCCGGCATATTTCCCATTCCGAACATTCCACCACCGCCAGATTGACTCATTTCTTTCATTCTACGCATGAATTCCGGTTGCGTGATGATGAATGGCGAAGCATTACTGTCTAAAGCTTCTAGTTGTACAGAATAGGTTTGTTTAGGAACAATAGCTTCCAGAACTGTTTTCAAGTTGGTTTGTTCTTCCTCAGATAATTTAGAAATAGTAGTTTCCTCTTTCTTGATTAAATTATCAATATGATCTGAATCCACACGTACGAAAGTCATGTTACTGTTGTCGCCTTCAATTTTTTGAATTAAATGCGAAATAATTGGAGAATCCAGTAGCAATACTTCATATCCTTTGTCTTTCGCAATTTCGATATACGAGTGTTGCGCTTCTTTATTTCCAGCGTATAAAACCACTAACTTTCCGTCTTTGTCCGTTTGATTAGCAGCAAGATTTTCTTTTAATTCTTCCAGTGTGAAAAATTTACCGTCAACTGTTGGATACAAAACAAACGCGCCTGCTTTTTCGTAGAATTTATCTTCAGAAAGCATTCCGTATTCTAAAACGATTTTGATGTCATTCCATTTTTGTTCAAAATCCTCACGGTTTTCAGTGAATAATGATTTTAATTTATCGGCAACTTTACGCGTGATATAATTCGAGATTTTCTTAACTGCAGCATCAGCTTGCAATCCAGAACGAGACACGTTCAACGGAATGTCTGGTGAATCAACAACACCTTTTAGCATCATTAAAAACTCAGGAACAATTCCTTCTACATTATCCGTTACGTACACTTGATTTTGATACAATTGGATTTTATCTTTCTGAATCTGTAAATCAGAACCTAATTTTGGGAAATACAAAATACCGGTTAAATTGAACGGATAATCTACATTTAAATGAATGTGGAATAATGGCTCTTCAAACTGCATTGGGTACAATTCATGGTAGAAATTCTTGTAATCCTCCGCTGATAATTCAGTTGGTTGTTTCGTCCAAGCTGGATTTGGGTTGTTGATGATGTTGTCTACTTCAACTTCTGTAAAAGTTTTGTCTTTATCTTCTTCAGCAACTTCTTCACCCTTTTTTTGCTCTATTTTCTCTGTTTTGGTTCCAAATTTAATTGGAATGGGCATGAACTTATTGTATTTGTTCAACAGTTCTTTTATTTTGTATTCTTCCAAGAATTCCAAAGAATCTTCGGCGATATGCAAAATGATTTCTGTTCCACGAGAAGTTTTCTCAGCTGGTTCTAAAGTAAATTCCGGGCTTCCGTCGCAAGTCCAGTGCGCTGCAGGTTCATCTTTGAACGATTTAGTGATGATTTCCACTTTTTCGGCAACCATAAAAGCCGAATAGAATCCAAGACCAAAATGTCCAATAATCCCAGAATCTTTAGCAGAATCTTTGTATTTGTCCAAAAATTCTTCTGCTCCAGAAAACGCCACTTGGTTGATGTATTTTTCTACTTCATCAGCTGTCATTCCCAGACCTTGGTCAATGATGTGTAGTTTTTTACCTTCCTTGTCGATTTTTACTTCGATAATTGGATTACCGTATTCTACTTTGGCTTCGCCAATGCTTGTTAAATGTTTTAATTTAAGTGTTGCATCCGTTCCATTAGAAATTAATTCACGCAAGAAAATTTCGTGATCGTTGTATAAGAATTTCTTGATTAAGGGAAAGATGTTCTCTACCGAAACATTAATTTTACCTGTTGTCATATTTTGAATTTTTAAGTTTATTTTAATGGTTATGAGTCTTTCAAATAGAATACCAATTACAGTTGAAGTGACAAATTGTCGTAGACGTTAATTATGATACAAAATAATTTAATTTTGAAACAATTTTCTTATGTTGCATTGTATCTTTGTGTAAGTATTAATTCATTAAATTTAGAAAAATGAGAAAAGTAATTTTAGTATGCACGTTAGCTGTTTTGATGTTCGCATGTAAGTCAACATCAGTGACAAGTACGAATACAGATAGAAAAGCTCAAGTTGCAATGAAAGGAAACTGGACAATAAGTTCTGTAACGTATCCAGGTTCGCAATATGTAAAAGTGAATAGTTTTCAACTTGCGGATTCAGAATGTTTCGTAGGAAGTAATTGGAAATTTGTTTCTAATAATAATAAAGGAACCATGGCTTTGACAAAAGCAAATTGTATGGCATTCAGCTCCCCAATTACATGGTTTGTTAATAATGATGGACAATTTGTCCTTAAAGTTCTTAATGCGGGAGAAAAAGCGAGAAAAGTGAAAGAAGGTTATATTCTAAGTGTAGCTAATCAAACTGAATCTTCTTTTCAATTAGTTGATAAAATTGATGTTGCAGGAAAAATGACTGATGTTGTGTATCAGTTTCAAAAAGTTAATTAATAAGTAAAAAATACAAATATGAAAAAGATTTCGATAGTTGCAATGGCAACAATAATGATTATAGGTTCAATGTTTACGAGCTGCGAGGCGGTAAAAAACACTAATAATACTCAAAAAGGTGCTGGTATAGGTGCTGTAGCCGGAGCTGTACTTGGAGGTGTTCTAGGAAACAATCTAGGTAAAGGTGGTAAAGGTGCAATGGGAGCTGTGTTAGGTGGTGTTATTGGTGGAGTTGCCGGTGGAGTTATTGGTAACAAAATGGATAAACAAGCAAGAGAAATCGATGCTGCACTTCCAGGAGCTGAAGTAGTTCGTGTAGGAGAAGGAATTAAATTAGTTTTGAATGAAAATGCAGTGCGTTTTGATACTAATAAATCTTCTTTGACTGCTGCTGCAAAAGCAAATTTAGATAAATTGGTTCCTGTTTTTGCAGAATATCCAGATACTAACATTACGATTTACGGATATACAGATAGTACTGGTGCAGCTGCTTACAATTTGAAACTTTCAGGAGAAAGAGCAGCCTCAGTTAGAAATTATTTGAATAGCAAAGGTGTTTCTTCAAGTAGATTTCAAGTTACTGGTTTAGGAATTGCTGATCCAATTGCTTCAAATGAAACTGTTGAGGGTAGAAGTCAAAACCGTCGTGTTGAATTTGCTATTACTGCAAATGAGAAAATGATTAAAGACGCCGAAGCTGAAGTTAAAAACTAAGCAAAAAATACTATATAAACAAAGGCTGTTTCGTCAAGAAGCAGCCTTTTTTTGTGCCTAAATTTGAATTAAACATTGTAAATTTGCACTCTTAAATACAGATGATGCTCGAGATAAAAGATATTTCCTTCACTTACATTGACAAACCCGTTATTGAAAATGTAAGTTTTACAATTGCCAAAGGTCAAAACACCGCTATTATTGGCGAAAGCGGTTGCGGTAAAAGTACATTACTTAAACTCATTTACGGATTATATGACTTGGATAGCGGAGCAATAACCTATAATGAAAACCCTATTTTGGGCCCAAAATACAATCTTGTTCCAGGAGAAGACTATGTTAAATATTTAGCACAGGATTTCGATTTGATGCCCTATATCACTGTTGAAGAAAATGTAGGCAAGTTCCTGTCTAATATGTATCCTGAGCAGAAGAAAGCCCGCGTTCAAGAGTTATTGGATATGGTCGAAATGACCGCTTTTGCAAAAGTAAAAGCAAAATTCCTAAGTGGCGGACAGCAGCAAAGAGTGGCTTTGGCTAGAGTTTTAGCTTTGGAACCGGAAATTATTTTATTGGACGAACCGTTCAGTCAAATTGATTCTTTCAGAAAGAATTCGTTGCGTCGTAATTTATTCCGTTACTTAAAAGACAAAGGGGTTACCTGTATTATTGCTACGCATGATAGCACCGATGCGTTGTCTTTTTCTGATGAAACAATTGTAGTTCAAAACGGAAAAGTAGTGGCAAAAGGGAATTCTAAATTCTTGTATGAAAACCCAGCTAATAAATACATTGCGTCTCTTTTTGGGGAAGTAAACGAATTGAAATTATCGCAATTAATAGACCTTGAAGACGATGAAGATGCGAATCTTTTATTGTATCCGCATCAATTAATAGTGGTAGACAACGCAATTATGAAAGCAGTTGTCAAGCATTGCTATTTCAAAGGAAGTCATTATTTAGTTAAAGCAGCTTTTGAACGAAGAGCAATTTTCTTTGAACACGATTCTGAATTAGAACTCAATCAGGAAGTGTACTTGATGTTAGCTTAAAAATAGAAAACCCCGAAATCAATATGATTTCGGGGTTTTGCTTTTATGTCAAATAGGAATTAATTCTTTAAATATTTTTCTAAGAATTGATCTTGTTCCCAAAGCAAATGCAAAATATTCTCTTTGGCAGCATAACCGTGAGCTTCTTTTGGAAGAATCACCATTCTTGCCGGAGCGCCTAAACCTTTTAAAGCTTGAAAATAGCGTTCGGTTTGTAACGTAAACGTTCCCGGATTATTATCGGCTTCACCGTGTACTAAAAGCATAGGCGTTTTCATTTTATCCGCATTCATGAATGGTGACATTGTATTGTATACTTCAGGAGTTTCCCAGTAATTGCGTTGCTCACTTTGGAAACCAAAAGGAGTCAACGTTCTGTTGTAAGCACCACTTCGAGCGATTCCGCAAGCAAAAAGGTTAGAATGTGTCAATAAATTAGCCGTCATAAAAGCGCCATACGAGTGACCACCAACGGCTACTTTTTTTCTGTTGATGTATCCGAGAGCATCTACCGCATTAATCGCTGCTTCTGCATTGTCAACTAATTGAGTTATGAAATTATCATTTGGTTCAGTCGTTCCTTCGCCAATTATAGGAAAAGCAGCGTCATCAAGAACTACATAGCCTTTGGTTACCCAATATACGAACGAGCCATAACTAGGAAATGTGAATTCGTTTGGGTTTTGTGTGCTTTGTCCCGCTGAATTTTTGTCTTTATATTCGGCTGGATAGGCCCAAATCAATAATGGCATTTTCTCTTTTTTAACCTTGTCATAACCAACAGGTAAATACAACGTTCCGGATAATTCGACACCATCTTTACGCTTGTATTTGATCACTTCTTTACTCACATTTTTGATGCTTTCAAAAGGATTTTTGAATGCGGTAATTGGCGTTAGTTTATTTTTTTGTTTGATGTTTCTAAGGTAATAATTCGGATATTCATTTTTAGACTGGTTTTGTACTAAAACAGTTCCTTTCTTGAAATCTTCAATCTCTAATATGTCCTCTTTTTTATCTGTGTAAGTTGAGGTGTACAAACGTTTTGCTTGTAATGTTTTCAAATTAAATTCGCTGATAAATGGAAATTGACCGTTTTTAGTAAAACCATCGCCAAGTAAATAAGCATTGTCATTTTCGATAGCCAAAACATACCTGTTGTATTCGTTTTTTCTAGTTTCAAAATTTCCGGGATCAGCATACACATCTTGTGAGTTTCTATCGAAAATTACTTTTGGAGCCTGACCTGGATTCGAAGGATTGATTATATACGTTTTGGTATTACGCGTATCGTACCATTCATCTGAAACAATCGCAACGTTGTCATTCCCCCAGATCATTCGGTCGTAACGTTGCGGCGTTTTTACTAATGAAGTAGCTGCTGCATCAAATGGTGCGTTCCATAGAAAAACTTCATCTCTGAACTCCACCTTGTTTGCAGGATCTCCGCCGTCTAAAGCTTCAGCATACGCTAATGTTGCCGGTTTATCTGTTCTCCAGCTCATGTTTCTTTTTCCTTTTCGAACAGCCATAAAACCTTTAGGGATAATTTCAGTAAGTGGCACTTCATTTACCACTTTTACTTCGTTTCCGGCTTTGTCATAAACTACAGATTTTGATGGGAAACGACTCAATGGAACGATATATGAAAATGGTTTTTGAATCGTAGTTATCATCAAATAATTTCCATCTGGCGAAAAACTTTCTCCGGCGTACATATCGGCTTTTTTGAATAAAGTTGCGGTTCCGTTCAAGTTCACTTTGTACAATTCAGAAGTCATGATGTTCTCAAAATTGATTTCATCATTCTTGTTTTTTAACATATCCGGATAGGTTCTGTTTTGGGATTTCGCCCCATCAGCATTGGAAATTATTGGGCCGGTTGGCAAATCTTTTTTGGCATCCAAAAGTGCTGCTCTATTTTTTGGTAACATTTTCACCAAAATAGTTTCGTTGTCATTCATCCAGCTAAACGGACTTCCAATATTAGCATTTACAGTGGCTTCAGTTAATTTAGTGGCTTTCGCCGAAGCAACATCAATAACCCAAAGTTCAACACCTGAAGCGGTAGTGTGGGAAAATGAGATTTTTGTATCATTAGGTGACCAAGCGATAGTACTGATGCGAGGATTTGTTGGCAAACCAGTAACCTGTACTTCGTTTAAGTCTTTTATTTTACGTAATTTCAGGTTGTTTACATACGTAACTGTACTTGAAATATTCGTAATTGGATTAATTCGCAAACCGCCCAAACGCAGTTCGTCTTGGTTTAAATCGTCCAGTGATTTGTAGGTGTTTCTGTAGGTCAACAGCATGTATTCTTTTTTGGTATCCATAGATACTGAGGGTGCTCTTTCATAATCAGCTAATTCCAAAATGGATTGAGATGGTTTTTGATAGGTTAAGTTTTCTTGTGCAAAAGTGGTTAAGCTCAGTCCCAGAAATAAAAAAAATGGAATTTTTAACTTCATAATTTGAATGATTTTAAATTAGCATTAGCAGTGTCAATAATTGGTCTAAAATAATTCAATGTTGTTACATTTGGAAGTAAAAAACTCTTTTTAACTTTTGCATTGGTTTCAGTTTGCATTCTTTTGATTTGTTTTCATTTGTTTTCATTTGTGTTCTGTCATAATTTCAGGACTGATAATAGCGGTAAAGGATGACAAAAGCCATAAAACTTGTAAATTGACAAAAAAGTGGTAATTTGTGAGCTTATATTTTTAAGTATGTTTTAAATTTGCAACTTTATTTTAATAAAATAACAATAGTATGTATCATTCAAAAATAGCAGGATTGGGTTATTATGTTCCCGAAAACGTAGTGACTAATGACGATTTGTCCAAAATTATAGATACCAATGACGAGTGGATTCAGGAAAGAACAGGAATTCAAGAGCGACGACACATTATAAAAGGAGAGGATACAACGACTTCTATGGGTGTAAAAGCGGCTGAAATTGCGATAGAGCGTTCTGGTGTTGCTAAGGAAGATATCGACTTTGTGGTTTTTGCCACTTTGAGTCCTGATTTTTATTTCCCTGGACCAGGAGTTTTAGTGCAACGTGATTTGGGTTTAAGAACCGTAGGAGCATTGGATGTAAGAAATCAATGTTCTGGTTTTATTTACGCTTTGTCAGTAGCAGATCAGTATATAAAAACTGGAATGTATAAAAATATATTGGTCATTGGGTCTGAGGTTCATTCTACAGGATTGGACATGACGACCCGTGGACGTGGTGTTTCGGTAATTTTTGGAGATGGGGCAGGAGCAGCTGTTTTAAGCAGAGAAGAAGATTTGACGAAAGGAATTTTATCAACACATTTACATTCTGAAGGGCAACATGCCGAAGAATTAATTGTAAAAGCTCCAGGAATGGGAGGCCGTTGGGTAACTGATATTTTAGCAGATAATGATCCGGATGACGAAAGTTATTTTCCATACATGAACGGACAATTTGTATTTAAAAATGCAGTGGTTCGTTTCAGCGAAGTAATTAATGAGGGATTACAAGCTAATAATTTGCAGGTTTCTGATATTGATATGTTGATTCCACATCAGGCTAATTTGAGAATTTCCCAGTTTATCCAAAAGAAATTTAACTTGACAGATGATCAGGTCTATAATAACATTCAGAAATACGGTAATACTACCGCAGCTTCTATTCCAATTGCTTTGACTGAAGCATGGGAAAAAGGTAAAATAAAATCAGGAGATACTGTTGTTTTGGCAGCATTTGGAAGTGGTTTTACTTGGGGAAGCGCCATTATTAAATGGTAAAAAGTAGTTTAAGGAATCGGATGCCGATTCTAATTGTTACTCGATAAAAATTTTAAGCCTGCACAAATTATTGTGCAGGTTTTTTTATTTAAAAGCGAACCATTATGTTTATAGTTCAAAATTGATGCAGCCAATACTAATCCAATCAAAATGACAAACCGTAGAAATTTTTTAAAAACAGCGGCAATAGGTTCAGTTGCTGTGGCATTACATTCATTCAATAGGAAACCAGAGGAAGAAAATAGTTTTTCATCTAAAAAAGTAATGAAACCCATTGTGCTTTCTACATGGAATTTTGGAATCCTAGCGAATGCCGCCGCTTGGGAAATTTTAAAAAACAACGGTCGAGCCATAGATGCTGTCGAGGCGGGAGTAAAAATTCCAGAAGGCGATCCAACGGAAAGAAGCGTGGGTTATGGTGGAAGGCCGGATCGAGATGGTCGTGTTACACTTGATGCGTGTATTATGGATGAAAATGCAAATATTGGTTCCGTAGGATGCTTAGAATTTATAAAACATCCCATTGCTGTGGCTCGTGCTGTGATGGAAAAAACACCGCATGTTATGTTAGTGGGTGATGGTGCATTGCAGTTTGCGTTGTCGCAAGGTTTTGTAAAAGAAAATTTGTTAGTGGAAGAATCCGAAAAAGAATGGAAAGAATGGTTGAAAACCGGCCAGTACAAACCTATTGCCAATATTGAAAATCACGATACCATCGGGATGATTGCTTTGGATGCTGATGGAAATCTTTCTGGTGCGTGTACAACAAGCGGAATGGCTTTCAAAATGCATGGACGTTTGGGCGATTCACCTATTATTGGGGCTGGTTTGTATGTTGATAATGAAATTGGTGCCGCAACAGCCACAGGACATGGAGAAGAAGTAATTCGGATTTCCGGTTGTCACTTGGTTGTCGAGCTGATGCGCCAAGGAAGATCACCACAAAAAGCATGTGAAGAAGCGGTTGCCAGAATAGTAAAATTAACAAAGAATAGAAATAAAGACCTGAAAGATATCCAAGTTGGTTTCATCGCATTAAATAAAAAAGGGGAATATGGTTCCTATTGTATTCAAGGAGGTTTTAATTACGCAGTCAACGATGCAACAGGAAACCGATTAATTGATGCCGATTATTTTTTAAAATAAATGAAAAAAGCTCAACTGGAGATAGCCTGTTTTAATCTTGAATCGGCTATTATAGCTCAAGATAATGGTGCTGATAGAGTAGAATTGTGTGCCAATATGAAAGAGGGCGGAACGACTCCTAATTTTGAACTCACCAAAATTGTTCGGGATAAAGCCACCATCGATTTGAATGTTATGATTCGGCCTCGTAGTGGAAATTTTGTGTATTCTGATTTTGAATTCGAACAAATGAAATCAGAAATATTAGCATTCAAAAAACTTCAGGTTGATGGTTTTGTTTTTGGAATTTTAAACGAAGACGGTAGTCTTAATGAACTACAAAATGCAGAGTTAGTAGCTTTGGCAAATCCACTTCCGTGTACGTTTCATCGTGCTTTTGATGGAATAAAAAACAAGTTTCAAGCGCTTGAATCGCTAATCGAATGTGGTTTTAAAACCATTTTGACTTCAGGGGAAGAAACAAATGTAGTAGACGGTATTGATGTATTGGCAACAGTAGTAGAAAAGGCAAATAATAGGATTATCATTATGCCTGGTGGTGGATTGCGTTCCACGAATATTGGATTATTAAAAGAAAAAACGAAAGCTGTTTTCTATCATTCCTCGGCTATAACTGATTCAGGCGAAATAGCAAATCAACAGGAAATTCAGTCTATAAAAGCAAATTTGTAAGAGATATAAAATTATTTAAATCGAAAAACCCGGAGTTGGCATACTCCGGGTTTTTCTTTTGGTAACTAACTATTAAAACTAATCTTTGTTGAGGCATTTTATTTTTTGTTTAAAACAGTCCTCCGCCATCTTGTTTGGTGTTGTTATCTCTTTGTTTGCGTTGCAAGCTTTTGTTTTTTCCTGCGCCAAAGATGTAGTTGAAACCAAGATAAACGGATTGGCTTTCCCAAGTAAATTGACCTACTTGCGGATATGGATTTTGCCCATCAAAACCGGCTTTCATGGTATTGAAAATATCATTGAAACGAACGCTTAAGGTGGCTTTGTCTTTTAGGAATGAATAACGTCCGCCGGCATCAACTTTATACATTTCTTTACCGTTGAATTGTACCCCGTCAACACCAGATCGGTAGAATCCGAATAGAAGGAAACGAAGACTTTTTGTTGCTTTGAAATTACTGTTAAATCGTGCGTTGAAAGCTGATGCAGTAACTTCTTTGGAAACCAAATCAAATGAATTGCTACTTGTGTTTAATACAGAAACCAATCCTTTTTGGTTAATACTAGAAAAATCTATTGCTGGTTGTATATCCCACCAACTATTGATTTTGTAATTTAAAGAGACTTCAAAACCATAGGCTGTATTATTGTCGAAGTTATCAAAACTCATAATTTGTTGATCCTGATTTTCTGGATCTGGGTACAGAATTCTGTTAATTTCGTTATGAATGCTTCGTACAAAAAGACCTGTGGTAAATGTTCCTTTAGCAATGGTTTTAGTATAATTTAATTCAATAGAATTGGTAAATTGTGGATCTAATTCAGGATTTCCAATTGAAGTTACTCTAGGTGTGCTGAATTCTCTAATAGGTTTGGTTTGGTCTAAACCAGGTCTGTCTACACGGCGGCTCAAACTGATTTGAAACTGATTTTTGTCGGTAGGAGAATAAGTCATCGAAGCAGAAGGGTAGATCGTGAAGTAATCGTCCTTGTAAGCAGTAGCGCCGTTTAACATTGCGTTTACCTTGTAGCTTTCAAAACGGGCACCCAATTGGTATCCTATTTTTTTGAATTTCTGCCCAAAAGTAGCATAAGCAGAATAAATATCTAAATCATAGGTGTAGTCAGAATTTGATAAAGAACTGTTGTTGGTGGTGTAATTGTTTTCGGTTCGTACAATTCTGCTTTCAGCACCCAATTCTAGATTAGTCTTGTCATTTAGCGGATTTACATAGTCTAAATTGATGGTTGAATTATTTCTTTTCTCACCAAGATTATCTGTATAAGAACTGCTGGGAATATTTGGGTTGTTGAAAGAAGTTAGAAAACTAGCATCTTGATTTTCAGAATAGATGCTGTGATTTATTTCTAAATCTAGCGTTTCACCCTCTTTTTTTGTTAGATGTTTGAAAGCTACATTGTAAGTACCGTCCGTATTATCTGAAAAGTATTTAGAATTTAGTAGTAAATTTTGTGAGGCATCAGGATTTAAAATGTTCACATCCACGATACCATCTCCAACAAATATGTTTTGATTCGTGTAGGCAGAAATAGTGTTTTTGTCATTGATGTAATAATCCATTCCAATTTTGAACAAATGAGATTTGTTGTCATTCACAATATCAAACATTTGATTGGAGTTGTCGTCAAGTCTTGAAATTTGCCCTTCATTGAATCTTTTGCCAAAATTATTCCCGTAAGTGGAGAAAAAGTTCACTTTACCGGTTCTATAATTCATGTTGATCGAGTTGCTAATCTTTGGTGTTTGTGCAAAAGTTAGACCCGTATTAACACTAGCATTAAATCCGTCATTAGCATTTTTATGTAAAACGATGTTTATGATTCCAGACATTCCTTCTGGATTGTATTTGGCACTTGGATTAGTGATTAATTCAATTTTTTTAATGGAAGTTGATGGGATTTGTTTCAATAACTGAGAAGCTTCAATATTGCTAGGGCGTCCATCTACTAAAACGCGTACGTTTTCGTTTCCGCGCAAAGATAATTTTCCGTCCTGATCTATATTTACAGAAGGAATATTATTCATGATTTCGGATGCGGTTGCGCCTGCGGTAGTCAAATCTTTACCTACATTGATTACTTTTCTGTCAATTTTTTGTTCAATAGTAGAGCGTTCAGCAATTATATTTACGCCTTTTAATTGAATGGCATCTTCTTCAATAGCAATCGTGTTCAGATTTGCGCTTTTTTCTTCGTTCGTCAATGAAATTGCTTTCGTAGTGGTTTTATAACCTATAAATTGAATTTCAACAACGTAATCTTTTAAGGCTAAATTTTTTATTTGAAAAGTTCCCTTGTCAGATGTGATGTCACCAGTAATGACTTTATTGTTTTCCTTTACCACAATATTTACGTACGCTAAAGGTTCGTTAGTCTTTTTGTCAGTGATTTTTCCGGAGATAATTCCGGAGATAATTCCGGAGTTTTCCAGAATTGATGGTTTGACCGAAGTTTGTGCCTGCATCGAAAACAACGTTCCGATTAAACAGATTAAAATTAATTTAAGTTTCATGATTGATTTGATTTAAATGATTGATGATGTAAATGTATTCTTTTGTACAATACTATGTTAAACATAATACCTTTTTTAATAATATTTAACATTTTTTAACAAATACGAAATTGTAAAATTTACTTAATAGACCTCTAAAGATGGATTTTGTTACATCAATTTTTGAAAAAAATATGAATATCTAACTCAAACTCTATTAAAAGCCTCATTTTTAGGTGCAAATTATCTTGTTTTCCAATTTTCAAATTACTGCAATATGACTATCTTTGCACCCTTAAAACCAATACACGAAATGACATTACCACAAATTCTTACGCCCTCTATTGAAAAAGCTGTAAAAGTTTTATTCGACGTTACGATTGATAAAGTTGAATTTCAAACTACACGGAAGGAATTTGAAGGAGATATTACAATGGTTATTTTCCCCTTGTTGAAAGTTGTTAAAAGTAATCCAGTAGAATTGGGAAATAAAATAGGGGACTATTTAGTTGAAAATTTGGCTGAGGTAAGTCGGTTTAATGTAGTTTCTGGATTTTTGAATATTGTTATTTCAGATGACTACTATTTAGATTTCTTCGGAGAAATTAAAGATGATGTTAAATTTGGTTTTGTAACACCTTCACCCGATGATAAAGCGGTAATGGTGGAATATTCTTCTCCAAATACCAATAAGCCCTTGCATTTAGGTCACGTACGTAACAACCTTTTAGGATATTCAGTGGCGGAAATTATCAAAGCTTCCGGTAAGAAAGTATATAAAACACAAATCATTAATGACAGAGGAATCCATATTTGTAAATCGATGTTGGCTTGGCAAAAGTTCGGAAACGGACAAACGCCGGAATCAACAGGTTTAAAAGGAGATAAATTAGTTGGAAATTATTACGTTGCTTTTGATAAAGCGTATAAAGAAGAAATAGCGCAATTAATGAGCGCGGGTAAAACAGAAGAAGAAGCCAAAAAACAAGCGCCAATTATTCTAGAAGCACAGGAAATGTTGCTGAAATGGGAAGCTGGAGATGATGCCGTAATCACGCTTTGGAAAACCATGAATCAATGGGTTTATGATGGTTTTGCTACAACTTATAAAAATTTAGGAGTTAATTTCGATTGCTTTTATTACGAAAGTAATACCTATTTATTGGGGAAAGATGTCGTTCAGATAGGATTGGACAGAGGCGTTTTCGAAAAAGACCCTGATGGTTCGGTTTGGATTGATTTAACGGATGAAGGTTTGGACCGTAAAATTGTATTGCGTTCAGATGGTACTGCGGTTTACATGACGCAAGATATTGGAACTGCAATTCAGCGTGTGAAAGATTATCCAGATGTAGGCGGAATGGTTTATACGGTAGGAAATGAACAGGATTATCACTTTAAAGTGTTGTTCCTTATCTTAAAAAAATT
This sequence comes from Flavobacterium pasteuri, assembly GCF_048286615.1. Taxonomy (NCBI): domain Bacteria; kingdom Pseudomonadati; phylum Bacteroidota; class Flavobacteriia; order Flavobacteriales; family Flavobacteriaceae; genus Flavobacterium; species Flavobacterium pasteuri. The sequence continues at coordinate 285,275 of NZ_JBLVPN010000004.1, forward strand.
AGGTTTTGACTGGTCTAAAAATCTATTTCATTTGTCTTACGGAATGGTGGATTTACCTTCCGGAAAAATGAAAAGTCGTGAAGGAACGGTTGTAGATGCCGATGATTTGATGCAGGAAATGACCGATACCGCACAAAAAATTGCCGAAGATTTAGGGAAATTAGACTCTTATTCTCCTGATGAGAAAGCAAAATTATACAACACGATTGGTTTAGGGGCTTTAAAATATTATATTTTAAAAGTTGATCCAAAAAAACGAATTCTCTTCAATCCGGAAGAATCGGTTGATTTTGCTGGAAATACGGGACCTTTTATTCAATATACGTATGCCAGAATTCAATCTATAATTCGAAAAGCTAATTTTGATTTTTCGAATAAGTCAAAAATGACTCAACTTCATGAAAAAGAGAAAGAACTTGTAAAACAACTAGAGTTGTTTCCTGAAGTTATTCAAAATGCAGCACAGCATCACAGTCCAGCTTTGCTTGCAAATTTCACGTATGATTTAGTTCGAGAATATAATTCATTCTATCAAGCGGTTCCTATTCTTGGAGAAGAAGATTTAGAGAAGAAAATTTTCAGAGTTCAGTTATCTAAAAAAGTTGCTGATACTATTGCAGCTTCATTTAAATTGTTGGGAATAAACGTTCCAGAAAGAATGTAAAATTAAAAAGAGCCGGTAGTCCATTAACTATCGGCTCTTTTTTTTGAATAAATAACAAAATTTTATTGGTCTCAAGTTTAGTTTATAACTATGCACTTTTAGTGCTTTTCCCTTTTAGGTTTTAAAAATTTTACCACGAATTCCACAAATTTTCACAAATTAATTCGTGAAAATCTGTGTAAATCTGTGTAATTCGTGGCAAAAAATAAGTTTTGCAACCGTGCAGACTTTAAGTCTGCCAACCAAATCTATGGACTTTCAGACCATAGTGGTTTATTTAACAAATTTATCAATGATGGCGTCACTACTGGCTTTTTCGGCGTCTGGTTTTAAATTGAATAAATGCGAAAAGAGAGCTTTATTTTCTACTTTATTTTCTAAAGTTATGTCTTTTTTTCGATCAAAAACTGTTTGCCATTTGTTTCTAACATTTTTCCAAACGGCATTATTTGCTGTCCACCATTTTTGCGCGGCAATACATTTAGAGTCAGCCACTTTTGTATACGTATCGTAGCCTTTTTCTTGGGCTAATAGGACATCTTTTCCAGCAGCATCTCTAATAATTTTATCGTTGTCTTGCTCGTGCAACCAGCCGTAAGAAGTTATTTCATGTATGTTTCTTCTTTTTAGAACATTATAATCATCTCTTTTCGTGTGTTCTCTTCGGGGTAATGGAGCATCCGTAGTGTTTTGCCAATAAGTTTTGCCATTTGCACGAACCCAAGAAGCGGTTCCTTCATATCTAGGACTGTCATCAACCTGAAATACTTTTTGTGTCCATTGTCCTTTTACGTCTTTTTTAGAGAGTTTGCTAAACGTCCAGGTATTGTCTTTAAAAAAAGTATAAAGTTCCGTATTTTCATACAACCAGTCCTGTCTCCAGTGCTTGATAATCATTTGGTCATTTACAATCAATAGATGCTGTAATACTATTTTGTTTGGTGTGTCTTCCACTAATTCAATCCATTCTAAAGCGCTTTCATGTTTTGTTTTTGAAGGTTTGTAAGTTGCTGAATCTTTGGCATATTGAAAAGTTTCGGCAAAATTAAATTTCACTTCATAACAACCGCACATTGCTTTGATGGAATTAATGTCTTGTTGTTGATGCAAATCTTGGCTTTTACCAGTTAAGTGTGTTAATAATGCAATTGAAAAAAGGAATGCTTTGATTCTCATAAGATTAGTTTTTAATGAATATTTATTTTGGACAAAAATACTATATTTATTTAGAATAAATAAAAATAAGATATATATTTGTCGAAAATTATTAAGAATGTTTCTAAATAAATCAATGAGAACTACAATCATTCTAGCAATAGCAGTCTTTATTTCTAATGTTTCTTTTGCCCAAAAAAGAGATACTATTGTTGCAAATAAACTTTCTGAGGTTGTTGTTACAGGGCAGTTTAAACCACAATCCATAAAGAAATCGGTCTTTAATGTAAGAATAATTTCGAGTCAAGATATTCAGAATTTGGCAGCGAATAATTTATCGGACGTCTTGAATCAGTATTTAAATATAACCGTTAAACCAAACGGAAACGATGGTCGATCTACCGTTTCAATGTTTGGATTAGATGCTCAGTATTTTAAAATATTAGTAGACAATATCCCTTTGGTTAATGAATCAGGTTTGGGGAATAATACGGATTTGTCACAAATTAATTTGAATGATATTGAGCAAATCGAAATTATTGAAGGTTCGATGGGGGTTACTCATGGTGCAAACGCAGTAAGCGGTGTTTTGAATATCATTACTAAAACATCTTCAAAATATAAATGGGGGATTTCGGCAACACTTCAAGAGGAAACTGTTGGTGATGAATATTCGCTATTTGATAAAGGGCGTCACATTCAAGCTTTGAAGGTTTCTCATACTTTTAATAAAAATTGGTTTGTGTCTATTGGAGCAAATCGTAATGATTTTCAAGGTTATTTAGACAATAAAAAAGGAAAGGATTACAATGAAAATAATGGTTTACGTGGCTATACTTGGTTGCCAAAAGAACAATTAAACACAACGGGATTGGTGTCTTATAAAAAATACGATTTCAGTTTTTTTTATAAATTCGAATATCTAGACGAAGATGTAGATTATTATAACCGTGCCGTTCAATCTGGCTATAACACTACTTTGGGGTCGTACCGATATGCAAATGACAAGCAATATTTAACTAATAGATATTTTCATCATTTAAATTCTGCAGGAAAATTGCTGTCGCAACTCAATTATAATGTTTCTGTTTCGCATCAAAAGCAGAAAAGGAATGTTGAAGATTTCAGATATTATTTGAGTACCCAAAATGAAAGTAATAACATCAAAATTAAAGACCAATCGATGGAAGTACTTTATTCTACGGGAACGTTGAGTAATTTTTTTCCTGACAGCAAAGTTGACTTACAATTAGGGTATGAATTTGTGAATAATCTTGGTTTTTCATTGGTTCAAGAAGCCAACACTATTTTTGTTCCCATCACAAAACGCATTGAGAATTATGATTTTTTTGTTTCCACAGAGATCAAAGCCACTGAACGATTTTCGATACGAACAGGGATTCGATTTTCAGATCAATCCATGTTCAAAAATCAATATGCTTCTTCTTTGGGACTTCGTTATCTCTTTGATAAAGGTGTCGAATTCCGTGGTTCTTTAGGGAAATCTTTTAGAACGCCCACTTTTCAAGAGTTGTATTCTAAGTTGATTTTTGATGGACACTTTTTTGTAGGGAATCAAAACCTTATTCCAGAAACCAGTACTTCGTATGAAATGAGTATAAAAAAACAAACTCTTTGTGCTTCTGGGGTGCAATTTTCGAATATGTTAACGGGGAGTTTATTAGATGTAAATGATAGAATAGATATGGCGCTTATTGGTTTTAATAAAGATACCGGAAGTCCAGAATACCAATACATTAATATCAGTAAGTATAAGATGTGGAATGTTTCTTCGGTTAATCAATTCAAGAAAAATAATTTGACTGTCAATTTAGGAGCTTCAATAATAGGAGTTTCACAAAAAATTGAAAATCAGATTTTCACTTCGGATGATAAATTTCTGTATTCTTTTAATTTGAATAGTAGTGTTTCGTATGTTATTCCAAGATGGGAAACCATTTTTTCGGCTTATTACAAATACAATGGAAAATCACAACAATTTATAGAAACGACATCAGCGTATGTTATTTCAGAAGTTGATGCTAGCAATTGGTTAGATGTTTCTGTCAGGAAAAATTTCTTCAATGATAAACTCGAAGCCACAATTGGCGCAAGAAACTTATTTGATATAAAAAATGTCAATCAAACAAGAACTAATGAAGGCGCTAGTCACGCAAGCTCTACTGAAGTATTGCTGGCTTATGGGCGTTCTTATTTCGTAAAATTAACATATAACCTCAATCTTTAATTTAAAATCAATTACAATGAAAAAAGCATTTTTATTTTTGTCTTTTACACTTTTTACACTTGCATCATGTTCAAATGATGATAATAATACCCCTGTTGAGATTCCTTCTGTTGGGGCAGTTTTACAGCCATCAGTTGGTGGAGCAAACCAACCTAATCAAGTGTATCTAGATTTAAGCACAGGGAAATCAGAGTCGGTCAACAGAGCATCTTGGGATTTTGGATTTTCTACTGGTTCAGATTTTAGGGTAGTAATCAATGGGTCTCTAAAAATGGCAGTAAAGAAATTAGCAACTTCGGATATTACTTTGGTTCAAACGAGTGATGCTACCGTTGCAGTTGGTGGCGGGACAAATATAGCAAGCAACGGATATGTTGATAATCCAAAAGGAGTTCTAGCAGGTACTGGAGCAGGAATCGGAACTGCAATTGCCGAGGTTTCGGCTATAGATGCGGACAATAAAGTTTATTTAGTAAATCTTGGGTTTGCTGTTTCTACAACTACGCCAAATGTAGGCTCGGTTAGTGTTGATGGAGATGCTAGAGGTTGGAAAAAAGTAAGGATTTTAAGAAGCGGAAGCGGATACAAAATTCAATATGCAGATTTGGCATCTGCAACATTTACAGAAAGAACGATCACTAAAGATGCTGAATTCAATTTTTCGTTTTTTAGTTTAGCAACTGGGAACACCGTTTCAGTAGAGCCTCAAAAAGCAAAATGGGACCTGAATTTCACCGCTTTTACAAATTATTTAGCAACTGGGTCAGGTGAAGTAACTTATGGATTTTCCGATTTTATTATCTCTAATATGAAAGGTGGAACGCAAGTATATCAAGTTTTGGTTGCAGATGGAGGGTCTTATGCAGACTTCACAAAGGCAAAAGTTGTTGAGTCTAATTTTTTAGTTTCGGCTACGGATCAAAGAATTATTGGTGCTAGCTGGAGAGCTGGTGGCGGACCTGGTACTTTGCCAAGTATTAAAACAGATCGTTTTTATGTAGTGAAAGATGCTGCTGGAAATTATTATAAAATAAAATTCCTTGCCATGACAAATGATGCAGGTGTCAGAGGATATCCAACTCTTGAATATGCTATTGTAAAATAAGAAAGTAAGTTTTATAATTAGTTAGTTTTTTTTTGGCAAAAGGAGGTTAGAATCATCTAGCCTCTTTTGTTATTTTTAAATTTATTTTAAAACAATTGTTTTTTATTTTCTAATACTATTTCAACTTCAATATCAAATCATTAAATTTGCATCTCAAAATAAATCAATACTATGTTCGATAATTTAAGCGATAAACTAGATAAAGCCTTTCATATACTTAAAGGTCACGGAAAAATCACCGAAGTAAATGTAGCCGAAACGCTAAAAGAAGTACGTAGAGCCTTGCTTGACGCCGATGTCAATTTTAAAATTGCCAAAGATTTTACCACCAAAGTAAAAGAAAAAGCAATAGGTCAGGATGTATTGACTACCCTTCAACCAGGACAATTATTGGTGAAGTTAGTGAAAGATGAATTGACAGAATTAATGGGTGGTGATGTTGCCGGAATCAATCTTTCTGGAAATCCATCAATTATTTTAATGTCAGGTTTGCAGGGTTCAGGAAAAACTACTTTCTCAGGAAAACTGGCAAATTATCTTTTAACAAAAAAGAATAAAAAACCATTATTAGTAGCCTGTGATATTTACCGTCCAGCGGCGATTCAACAATTATATGTTGTTGGAGATTCGATAGGAGTTGAGGTTTATTCAGAGCCAGAAAATAAAAATCCGGTAGAAATTGCTCAAAATGCAATCAAACACGCTAAAGCAAATGGATTCAATGTAGTGATTGTTGATACGGCGGGTCGTTTAGCAGTAGATGAGGAAATGATGAACGAAATTGAACGCGTTCATAAAGCGATTCAACCTAATGAGACCTTGTTTGTTGTGGATGCAATGACAGGTCAAGATGCTGTAAATACGGCAAAAGCCTTCAATGAAAGATTAAATTTTGATGGTGTTATTTTAACCAAATTAGATGGAGATACTCGTGGTGGAGCTGCAATTTCGATAAAATCGGTTGTTAATAAACCAATCAAGTTCGTAGGTACAGGAGAAAAGATGGATGCCATTGATGTGTTCTATCCAATTCGTATGGCCGAAAGAATTTTAGGGATGGGAGATGTTGTTTCTTTGGTAGAAAGAGCTCAAGAGCAGTTTGACGAAGAAGAAGCACGAAAAATCCAAAAGAAAATTGCCAAAAACGAATTCGGTTTTGATGATTTCCTTTCTCAAATTCAGCAAGTAAAGAAGATGGGTAATATGAAAGATTTGGTTGGGATGATACCAGGTGCTTCAAAAGCCATGAAAGATGTTGAGATTGAAGACGATGCTTTCAAACATATCGAAGCAATTATTCACTCGATGACTCCAATTGAAAGAAGCAAGCCGGCTTTAATTGACGTAAAAAGAAAAGCTAGAATTGCTAAAGGTTCGGGAACCAAAATCGAGCAAGTCAATCAATTGATGAAGCAGTTTGACCAAATGAGCAAGATGATGAAAATGATGCAGGGTCCAGGAGGAAAAAACCTAATGAAAATGATGGGCGGAATGAAAGGCGGAATGCCAGGAATGAAATAAAATGAGTCAAAAGTCGAAAGTCTTAAAGTTGTAATGGCTTTAAGACTTTCTGCTTTAATACATTAAACTAAATAACAATGCAACTACTAGACGGAAAAAAAACAGCAGAAGATATTAAGAGTGAAATCGCTGCAGAAGTACAAAAAATGAAAGACAATGGGGATAAAGTACCTCATTTAGCAGCCGTTATTGTTGGTACTAATGGAGCCAGCTTAACTTATGTTGGGAGTAAAGTGCGGTCTTGTCAACAAATTGGTTTTGAATCTACTTTAGTGGCATTGCCAGAAACGATTACTGAAACAGAGTTGCTTTCAAAAATCAAAGAACTAAATGAAGATAGTGATTTAGATGGTTATATCGTTCAATTGCCGTTGCCTAAACACATTGACGAGCAGAAAATTCTTATGGCTATTGATCCTGATAAAGATGTGGATGGATTTCATCCTGCCAATTTCGGAAAAATGGCTTTGGAAATGGAAACCTTTTTGCCCGCAACTCCTTATGGAATAATGGAATTGTTAGAGCGTTACAAAGTAGAAACTGCTGGAAAACATACCGTAGTTATTGGACGAAGTCATATTGTGGGTCGTCCTATGAGTATTTTGATGAGTCGCAAAGGATATCCGGGTGATTCAACGGTAACACTTACGCATAGTAGAACCAAAAATATTGAAGAATACACTAAAAATGCTGATATTATTATCACCGCTCTTGGTGTTCCGAATTATTTGAAAGCCGATATGGTAAAAGAGGGAGTGGTAGTAATTGACGTTGGTATTACCAGAGTAGAAGATGCCTCACACCCAAAAGGATATGTAATCACCGGTGATGTTGATTTTGAGCAGGTGAGTAAAAAATCATCGTTTATTACTCCTGTTCCAGGTGGAGTAGGACCTATGACCATTGCGATGTTGTTGAAAAATACGCTTTTGGCAAGGGAAATGAAAAGAAATAAATAAAGAGAAAAATTGTTTTGATTTAAAGCCTTAAACATACATTTAAGGCTTTTTTTTATCTTAAAAAACGCATAAAATTCTGATAATTGATTCTAAAACGGAATTTAAAGAATACTTTTGCATCACTAAAAAAATGGTAATGGACGATTATTATTCGGAAATGTTGAACTAATGTAGCACTTGGACAATTTTCAAGAGGCTATACATAAACCTATAGAATTTTGAAATGAGAGCTTTTTACAAAAACAATAACGGATTAATTGCCACTACAGAATGGACTCCAAACTGCTGGATAAATATTGAATGTCCTACCGAAGCAGAAAAAAAATATTTACTCGAAGAATTACAAATTCCCGAAGCATTTTATAACGACATTGAAGATATTGACGAAAGACCAAGGATAGAAATTGAAAATGGTTGGACTTTGATAATCATGCGAATTCCTGTAAAGAGTAACGATGTGAAGTTGCCTTTTCATACGATTCCTGTCGGAGTTGTTTTTAAAGGAGAAGTTTGCATCACCATCAGTTTTCATAAAACGGAAATGCTTACGGATTTCGTTACATATACAAAACGCAAGAATATCAACATTAAAGACAACTTCGATTTAGTTTTGAAGTTATTGCTTTCTTCCAGTGTTTGGTTTTTGAAATACTTAAAACAAGTCAACCAAAAAATAAAATTAGCCGAGGACAATCTAGAAAAGTCAATTAAAAATGAAGAATTGCAGGCGTTGCTTCAAATAGAAAAATGTTTGGTATTCTTTATGACTTCCTTGAAGGGAAATGATATTTTGTTGCATCGCATCAAGAATATAAAATCCCAAAAAGAACATTTTGACATGGATTTGTTGGAAGATGTTGAAATTGAATTGCGTCAGGCGCAAGAAACCACTAATATTTACAGCGACATCTTGACCGGAACCATGGATGCGTATGCTTCTGTGATTTCTAATAACATGAATACGATTATGAAGCAGATGACTTCAATCTCTATAATTCTGATGATTCCAACATTGATAGCCAGTTTGTATGGAATGAATGTCCCTAATGATTTAGAAGATAACCGCTATGGAATATGGATTGTTATTTCCGTATCTGTTTTGTTATCCGCTTTTGGGGTGTTTTTATTCAAAAGAAAAAGATGGTTTTGATTTATTAACGTTTATAATCTTACTTTTTTTGGTTTTTGATTCAATTAATTTTTTATATTTTAACAAATAATTAAATACTATAAAAATGAAAATTTCAAACAGAGACGTACTAATGTTTTTCTTAGGATTTGCTACTCTTTTTATCATACTGACAATTTACGACTGGGATTTTACTATTGGTGAGATTCAAAGAGGTTGGGAAGCAGGCTCAAAATAGATTTTAAGAAAACTAAATCTTTACAATAACTTTTCCTTTAAATAGAGGGTATTTCCATTGTATAAACATACATTTTATAAAATTTATTAAAATTAAATCGATTTCTATTTTGAAATCTAAAAATAATAAATAGCTTTGTAATTCAAAGTACTTTATTTATGAGTCAAAAGCTTCAAGAAGATTTATCACATATTCGTTCCATGATGGAGCGCTCTTCAAGATTTATTTCGTTAAGTGGCCTTTCAGGAGTATTTGCCGGTTTATTTGCATTGGCGGGGTCAATTTATGCCTATCAACTTTTTAAGTATAATGGCATTGAATATTTTGATGGTAAGCAAAAAAGCTACAGTTATGATTTTATAATCGAACTGGCATTTATTGCTTTGGCAATTTTGGTTTTAGCATTAGGATCGGGTATATTTTTTACTTTGAGAAAAAGTAAAAAGTTTGATTTACCGGTTTGGACTAATACTACTAAAAAAATGTTACTGAATTTAGCGATTCCTTTATTGGTTGGAGGCGTATTTTGCATGGCACTTTTGTACCACCAGTTATTTGCTCTTATTGCTCCTGTCACTTTATTGTTTTATGGTTTAGCACTTATTAATGCGGGTAAATATACTTTTTCAGACATTAGATATTTAGGTGCATGTGAGATTATTTTAGGTTGTATTTCCCTTTTTTATCTTGGATTCGGACTTGTTTTTTGGGCAATTGGATTTGGAATTTTGCATATCCTTTACGGAATAATTGTGTTCAAAAAATACAAATAGAAATGAGTATCATTGATAAATTAAATAAAGATTTCGAAAGTCGAGTCAGATTAGGCATTATGTCTGTTTTGATGGTTAACGATTGGATTGATTTTACTGAAATGAAATCTTTATTGAACATTACTGATGGTAATTTAGCAAGTCATTCCTCTGCATTGGAAAAATCAGGATACATAGAAGTGAAAAAGGAGTTTGTTGGTAAAAAACCAAAAACTTCGTATCGTGTTACTAATATGGGGAGAGCAGCTTTTGTTTCCCACTTGAATAGTCTTGAAAAATTAATCAAATCTAAATAACGCTTTTTTTTAACTAAATACTTTGAAAAGCAAAGTACTTTTAAATTTTTTATTATGAAAAAAATACACTTTATTTTAGCCAGCAGTTTGGTTTTTACACTGCTTTTTTACAACGAAGATTTGGGTCTTAATTGGGCCATTTTCGGGATGATGCAAACCGCCTTAATATGTTATTTCTTCCAAGAGAAATTTACCAGTAGGTTGCATTTGGTTTTAGTGGTTACATCGGTTCTGTCTTGTTTTGCGTTTGCCTGGTACGGAGATTTTCCATCATTTTTTGCCATGGCTTTGTCGATTATATTTTTACAATTTAAAACCCAGGAACCAAAACTTAAATTGTTGCAGGCTCTTCCTTTGGTGTTTATCAACGGAATCGCTTCGTTAGGGCGCATATTTATGTTCAGTCAATATCTCCCTAAACGAAAAGTCAATAACGGTTTTGTTAAAAAACTGATTGCTTATTTTGTTATTCCATTCCTATTTCTTGGATTGTTTTTAATTGTATATTCTTTTGGAAGTGATTATTTTTCTTCTTTGTTTACCGGTTATTATTTAGATATTGATGCTTGGCAAGCATTTGTACTTACCGCTTTAGGATTTTTTATTTCGTTCACTTTCTGGAATTATTGGATTCCTGAGGTTTGCTATGAAAAGAATGATTTATTGGACAATGATTTTAAGGAAGAAGCCAAAACGCAAAATCAAAATTCATTTTCATTTCTGGATATTGATTTTGAAAGAAGAAGTGGCGAGATTACTTTGTTTCTTTTAAATGTGCTTCTTTTGGTTTTCATTGCTACTTATAATTATGAGCAATTTTTTGAAGTGGTCAAAAAATCTAACTTAAGTTCTGATACACACGAAAGAGTAACTGCCGTTATTTTTTCAATCATAATGGCAGTTGGTGTTATTTTATTCTATTTTAAAGGAGGGTTTAATTTTGATGAAAAAGCTAAAAATCTTAAAAAATTAGCTAAGATTTGGATTCATTTAAATGGAATTTTAATACTATCTGCGATCATCAAAAACTCAGAATATGTTTCGTTTTTCGGATTGACTTATAAAAGGTTAGGTGTTTATGCTTTCTTGATTCTTGCTCTAATTGGATTGGTTATTTCTTTTATAAAAATCACCAAGCAAAAAACAAATACTTTTCTTTTCAATCAAATGATTTGGTATTTCTACGGAACAATACTACTATGCAGTTTTGTGAATTGGGGAAATCTGATTACTAATTATAATATTTCTGTAAATAAAGGAGTTGAATCTACCTTTTTATCCGGATTAAATTTCAATGATGAAGTGCGTAGAGACTATTTTTCACAAAATAAATTAGAAGGACAGTACATTGAAATTTCAAGAGAGAAGGACATCAGTCGATTACAATCAAGGACCTTTTTATCAAAAGCTTTGTATTATGAATTTTTACCGAGTAAATAAAAGCAAAATCCCATTCATTTTGTAATGGGATTTTTGTATTTTTAATAATCCCCTCGTCCTTTAAATCTTGGATCATCTCTCTTTATGAATTCAGTTCTTCTTTTTGGTGCTTCTGTTTTAGGTAAACTCGCTTCTTCTGTTTTGCTTGAAGGTTCAATCAACTCGTTTAATTCTTTGATTTCAGCATCGGTCAAATCACGGTAACGTCCCACAGGAACATCAAGTGAAATATTGATAATTCGGATGCGTTTTAGAGCCGTAACATCATATCCTAAATATTCGGTCATTCTACGAATTTGACGGTTTAAACCTTGTGTTAAGATAATTTTGAAAGTGAATTTACTAATTTGTTCCACTTTACATTTTCTGGTAACGGTGTCCAAAATAGGAACTCCATTTCCCATTCTTTCGATAAAACGATCGGTGATGGGTTTGTTTACAGTTACCGTATATTCTTTTTCGTGATTGTTTCTCGCGCGTAATATTTTATTAACGATATCACCGTCATTAGTCATGAAAATTAAGCCTTCACTGGCTTTGTCCAATCGTCCTATAGGAAAAATACGTTTCGGATAATTGATGTAATCTACAATATTATTGCGAACATCAAGGTTTGTGGTGCACTCGATTCCTACAGGTTTATAGAAAGCAAGATAAACGGGTTTCTCATTTTTCTCACGGATTAGTTTACCGTCTATACGCACTTCGTCATTCGGTGAAACTTTTGTGCCTAATTCCGGAACGACTCCATTGATGGTTACTCGACCTTCTTCAATGATTTTATCAGCTTCGCGACGGGAGCAATACCCAGTTTCTCCTATGAATTTATTGAGGCGTTTTAAATTTTCTTCCATACTGCAAAAGTAGTACTAAATTGTTTAATCGTTTATGTGGTAAATTGTTTATTTAAAAAAACAGGAAATCTGTAAAAAATTTCGCAGATGTTTTATTTAGTTATCCGATTCAAATAAAAAATCAGATACTTTTTGATACAAATCGGCGTCATGCATGCTGTGCCCTAAACCTTTGGTTTCAATAAAAACTGCATTTTCCCATGCTTCGGCAATTTTTTTTCCTTCTTCGAATAAAACTACCGTGTCGTCAACATCATGTGCGATTAGTCCTTTAATGTTCAGTTTTGAGGCAAATAATTTCCCTGAAAATTGTTCTAATTTGAGTTTAAAATGATTTAAATAATGATCTTCTAAGGATTTTGAAATTTTAGCATTTAAACTCAACAAGGTAATGTAATTGTTCAATATAATATTAAAATCACTTGGAGATCCTAGAATCACCATTTTTTTTAGGGAGTCATTTTGATAAACAGATTGGTAATACAAACAGGTTTTTCCACCAATAGAATGCCCTATTAAGTATTTAGGCTTGAATTTTTCGACAGCGATATGAATAAATTCTGCATACTTAGGAATGCTAAATTCTTTCCCGCTAGACAATCCATGTGCAGGTCCGTCAATGGCAATAATAGTGCTTCCTGATTTTTTTAAATACGGGAGTATCTTTTCCCAGCGAGATGCGTTACTTTCCCAACCATGAACCAAAAGAATAATGGTGTCATTTCCTTTCCAGGTATAAGTGTGAAAGGAATGTTCTTCATTTTGAAACGTTTCAGATTGTGCTTCTTGAAGAATTCCAGGGAGACAGGTTTTGGATAATTTACCTTCTCGAGGTTCACTAAAAAAAGCATACGCCAGTTGTGAAGCTTTTTTTGGAAATATTAAACTCAAAAGGTTAATGTATAGTCCAATGGATTTAGTGAATATAAAAAATACTGTTTTTTTCATAAAAAAAAGTCCCGATGTTTATCGGGACTTGAATGTAATTAGAATTTAGAAAACAACTGTTCCATTTTCTCTTTTTCTTCGTCAGCTAATACACTGTCGACTAATATTCTTCCTGAATGTTCATCAGTGATAATTTTCTTTCTTGAAGCGATTTCCACTTGTGTTTGCGGTGGAATTGTAAAGAATGAACCTGCGGATGCACCTCTTTCAATAGAGACTACTGCTAAACCATTACGAACGCTACTTCTAATTCTTGTGTAAGCTTTCAATAATCTTTCTTCGATTAATCCTTGGTATTCAGCTGATTTCTCAGATAGGAATGCTTCTTCTTTAGCGGTTTCAGCCATGATAGCATCTAACTCAGATTTTTTATGCTTCAAGTGATTTGATTTTGCTTCTAATCTTTCTTTAGAGCTTGAAATTATTTCTTTCTTGTGTTCGATAGAAGCTTTCATTTCTTTAATTTGTTTTTCAGACAATTGAATTTCTAATTCTTGAAATTCTACCTCTTTTGTCAACGAATTAAATTCTCTGTTGTTACGAACCGTTTCTTGTTGCTTCGTATATTTTTTGATAGCCTCCTTGTGCTCCTCAATTGCATTCTTTTTTGATTTGATTAGATCCTCGACAACTTCAAGCTCCCCTTTCAATTTTTCTGAACGTGTGCTTAATCCAGCCACTTCATCTTCTAAATCCTCCACTTCTAAAGGAAGTTCTCCTCTTACGTTTCTGATTTCGTCAATTCTAGAGTCAATAAGTTGTAAATCGTAAATTGCTCTTAACTTGTCCTCAACACTTAATTCTTTCGTATTCGCCATATTCTATAAGTACTTAACTGGATTTGAATTTTCTTCTGATAAAATAACTGCAAAATTAAGGATTTTTTTCCGAAGATACTCAACAATATAATTTTTTGTATAGCGTTCGCTTTCAAAATGCCCAATATCGGCTAAAAGCAACTTATTTTCGGCTTCATAAAACTGATGATATTTTAAATCAGCGGTCAAATACGCATCAGCTCCAGCTTGAATGGCATTTTTTATTGCAAAACTTCCTGCTCCGCCAAGAACGGCTACTTTTTTTATTTCTTTTCCTGTGAAGTTAGAATGTCGAATCCCGCCACATTCCATTTTTTCTTTTGCAAAAAGCAGAAACTCTTTTTCACTCATGGAATTTTTCAATTCGCCAATCATTCCCAAACCAATATTTTGATGTTGATTTTGCAACTCATAAACCTCATACGCTACTTCTTCGTATATGTGGCTTTTGAATAATGCTTTCAGGATTTTGTTTTCCAAATGTTTTTCGAAAGTGACTTCGATTTTGATTTCGTCACACTGTACAAACTCAAATCGCTCACCAACTTGTGGATTGCTGTGTTCGTTTCCCAAGTAGGATCCAATTCCTTTCGAATTGAAACTGCAATTATCATAATTTCCAATCGTTCCTGCTCCGGCATCAAATAATGCATTTCGCACCTCTTCTGCATTTTCAGGAATTGTATATGTTACTAATTTTCGTATGAAATTTTCCTTCGGAATCAGAATTTTAGTATTTATCAGTCCTAATGCGTCACTGAATATTTTATTCACGCCTTCTTGATGATTGTCTAAAGCGGTGTGAACAGCATAAATGGCAATATCATTTTTTATGGCTTTAATTACAGCTCGCTCCACATAATTTTTTCCTGTTATTTTTTTTAAACCAGAAAACAATATGGGATGAAAACAAACAACCATATTGCATTTTTTTACAATCGCTTCTTCAATTATATTTTCTAAAGCATCATGGCAAACCAAAATTCCAGTTGCTTCTGATTCTTGGTCTCCAACCAATAATCCCACATTGTCAAAATCTTCAGCATAGGCGAGTGGTGCCATTTCTTCAAGTACGGAAATTATTTCTTTGATTTTACTCATCGTTTAGTTTTTTTGATATTCGTGACCCGAGCTTAAAAAGCGAACGGATGCAATAATCTTTGATTTCATAACATCAGATTCTTGATTGTTTAATTCTGGATTTTCGTATAAACAAATTAACGAATAAACAAATCAACTTTAAAATAAAATATTCTACTTTCGTATAATGAATTTACTGCGAAAATTACTGTTTCCGTTTGCCATCTTATATGGTCTGATAACGAGTATTCGGAATTTTCTTTTCGATAAAGGGATTTTAAAATCTTACTCTTTTGATTTACCCATTATTGCTGTTGGTAACCTTAGTGTTGGCGGAACTGGAAAGACTCCACAAATTGAATATTTGATTCGGTTGCTTTCGGATAAATATAAGGTTGCCACGTTAAGCCGCGGCTATAAAAGACAATCTACAGGTTTTATTTTGGCGCAAGCCAGTTCAAATGCAAAAATTATTGGGGACGAACCTTTTCAGTTTTTTCAAAAATTTCCAAATATTCAAGTTGCAGTTGATGCCGACAGGAAAAATGGAATAGAACAATTGCTTTCACAACATGAAAAACCAGAAGTGATTCTGCTTGATGATGCTTTTCAACATCGAAAAGTAAAAGCAGGTTTTTATATTCTACTCACTTCTTACGGTGATTTGTATTCGGATGATTTTATGTTGCCAACCGGAAATTTACGAGAAAGCCGAAGCGGAGCAAAAAGAGCGAACGTGATTATTGTAACCAAATGTCCTCTTAATCTATCGCCTGAAGAACAGAATATGATTAAAAAGAGGTTAAAAGTTACTGAAGAGCAGGAATTGTACTTTACTTTTATAGCATACGAAGAATTTATTTATGGGGAAAACCAAAAGATGAATGTAAATGAAATTAAATCGGCGGCTAAACTACTGATAGCAGGAATTGCAAAACCGGAACCATTTTTTACCTATTTGCAAGATACTAATGATGTCTGTTTGTCTTTTCCGGATCATCATAATTTTACTGATAAAGACATTTTAGAAATTAAAAATTTAGCTCAAAACAATATTATTATCACTACCGAAAAAGATTATGTACGATTAAAAGGAAGTTTGCCAAGCGAACAACTTTTTTATTTACCAATACAAAGTTCTTTCGTTTCGGGTCCCGATTCCGAAGTGTCGGAACGGGGAGAAAATTTTAATAAAACAATTATAGATTATGTGGGAACAAGTACAAGAAACGGTTAGTCAGATTAAAGGAAAAATCAATTTTGCACCAGAGTATGGCGTGATTTTAGGTTCAGGATTAGGGAGTTTTACAGATGAAATGAAAGTAGAGTATACGTTGCCGTACCATGAAATTCTAAACTTTCCTGTTTCGACAGTGCAAGGCCATAAAGGGGCATTGGTTTTTGGAACAATAGGAGATAAAAAAGTGGTTGCAATGCAAGGACGATTTCATTTCTACGAAGGATATTCAATGACTGAAGTTACTTTTCCAGTGCGAGTGATGAAGTTTTTAGGAGTGGAAAAATTAATAGTTTCAAATGCTTCCGGCGGTGTAAATCCAGGGTATAAAGTGGGCTCTATTGTTCTGATTACAGATCATATCAATATGACACCGGAACATCCTTTACGTGGAAAAAATGATGAACGTTTTGGACCTCGTTTTGTAAATATGAGCGAACCGTATTCGAGAAAAATGATTGCTAAAGCTACTGAACTGGCTAAAGATTTGAACATCGAGGTTCATGAAGGAATTTATCTGGGTTTACAAGGACCCACTTTTGAAACCTTAGCTGAATATAAAATGGTAAAAATTTTGGGTGCAGATTGTGTAGGAATGTCTACTGTTCCCGAAGTAATCGTGGCACGTCATATGGATTTGGAAACATTTGGTATTTCAGTAATTACCGATATGGGAAATGAGGAAAGCATAGGAACGATTTCACATGACGAAGTATTGGAAGCAGCAAAAAATGCAGAGCCAAAAGTAAGAAGTCTTATTAAAGAATTGATTTTAAACTATTAGAAATCTAAATATATTCAGCGATTACACTGTAAAATTCCTCTGGCACAAATGGTTTAGTGATTACTTCATTCATTCCGAACGATAAAAGCATTTCGCGGTTTTCGTGTAATGAGATTGCAGTAAGAGCAATGATAGGAGTAACCTTGTCAAATGTTCGTATTGTTTCCGTTGCAATTGTTCCGTTTATGCCAGGTAAGTGAACATCCATAAGGACTAAGTCGAATGTATTAGTTTTTAATAAATCGATGGCTTCCTCACGATTATCAATTATTTCGCAGATAATTCCTTTATTATCCAGCATTTTCTTGGTAATCATTTGTTGATTTTATTATCCTCAATCAATAGTACTTTCTTGTTTATTAATTTAGTATCATCGTATTTTATCAGTGGTTTTTTCTCCATTTGAGATTTTTGTAGCTGACTTATTTAGAATTCTAAATTAAATGAAAATCAAGAGCCTTTGCCTACCACACTTTTAAGCTTGATATGTCCGCCAAGGATTTTGATTAATTTTTTACGATAGTCAGTCCTAAACCGGTTCCTTCATATTAGCGATTTACCTCTGTGGAGCCATACGAAAAACTATCAAAAACGGTTACTAATTTGTCTTCTGGTATTCCTATTCCTGTATCTGTTATTTCAAAATACAAAGTGGCTTTTTTATCCTCCAATGTTTCTAGATTGGTGATAACGGTAACATTTCCATTTTTTGTAAACTTTAGGGCATTGTTGATCAAGTTCATTATTATCTGTGATAATTTTGTGGGATCACCAATTAAATAATCGGGAATAGCAGCATCAACCTCAAGATTAAAATTATTGTTATTCACCACAGCCAATTCTTTCAAAGAATGTTTGATGTCCTCTAATAATTTTTTCAGATTAAAACTTGTGTATTCGATTTCTGACTTGTTAGAATCAATTTTATTAATTTCTAAAATTTCATTGATGAATTTTGTTAAATAGTCCCCTGAAAATTTTAAGGAAGACAAATAGTCCATTTGATTTTTCTTTGGGTCTTCTTCCATAATAAATGATTGATTAAATGATTGATATCATTGATAGTATTCAATGGAGTTCTAAGTTTATGGATTACAGTTGATAGAAATTCAGATCTCGCTTTTGATGCTTTTTCTGCTTTGTCTTTAGCAATTTCTAATTCTTTATTTTTTTCTTGCAACACTAAATTAGACTGATTTCTAATGATATTGTTTTTGTATGAGGATAGACTTAATAACGATAAAATTGAAATTAAAACAATGGAGAATATACTGATAGTTTAGAAAATTTATTGGCTTTTTCTGGCTCCTTATTTTCTTAATTGGCCAGTGCAATTTCTTTTAATTTTTCAGTTTCTTTGAACTTTTGATAATCATCTATGCCAACTTTTACATTGTTCAAAATTGTAATATTTTCTTTTAGATTTAGATACTATTTTAAATAGAAATACACGTTATTTTTATCTAATGTTTTTTCATAAACATCACTTAAGGTAAGTAAAACATTTGATTTTTGTTCTAGATTTTCGGATTTACGGTTTAATTCTATTGCTTTATTTAGGTAGTTTAAAGCTAAATTATTTCTATTTTTGCTGGCTTCAATTTTTCCTATTTGATAAGTGGTTTCTGCTTTAGTGTTTGTCAAAGCAGCATTGTCAGGGTTTGTAATTATAATTTTACAGAAGATAATGCTAAATCTAATTTATTCTTTGATTTGTAAATGAGTCCTTTTTGAAGGCTAAGTAATTCAGCAGTATCGGGAAATCGTAATTTGTTATTAATAGATCTTGCTCTTTCAAAATATATTGAAACTCTGTCATAATTTTGCTTTTGCATGTAGGACAAACCAATATGATAGTAGGTTGCAGAACACTCTGAACTGGGTTCAAAATTCGAAAATAGTGTAGCACTTTTTAGCAACGTTTCTATCGCATCATCGTATTTTTTAATCAAAACAAATTTTTCCAAGATTAAAAGTTTACTGCGATTGGTCTTTAATTTTCTTGTTTTTTTGTAGCGTATTCTATTGCTTTTTAAATATACAATAATGCTTCTTTATAGTTATTTATCTTAATTTTAGAATTGCTCAAACTGTTGTAATATGCTGTGCTGTCTTTTTTCTTGGGCCTATTTTATTTTTTTGTAAAAAGAATTAAATCTATTATTCTCGACGAATAGCCTATTTCATTATCATACCATCCTACTACTTTGACCATTTTATCAATAACAGAAGTAAGTTGGGCATCAAATATGCATGAATTTTTATTGCCAATAACATCAACTGAAACAATTGGATCTTCAGTATAATCCAAAATACCTTTTAAATTTGTTTGTGCGGCAATTTTAAAAGCTGCGTTAATCTCATCTATAGTTACAGCGCGTTTTACATTGAAAGTAATATCAGTCAAAGAACCATCGGGAACGGGTACTCGTATACCACAACCACCAATTTTACCTTCAAACTCCGGAAATATTTTTGTCAATGCTTTTGCCGCTCCAGTTGTTGTGGGTACAATGGACTGACTCGCCCCGCGAGCGCGACGTAAATCTTTATGAGGTTGATCGTGTAAACTTTGGTCTGTAGTGTAGGAATGAATGGTAGTGATGTATGCTTGTTCTATACCGCAAAGCTCATTGATCACTTTAATCATCGGTGCTGCATTATTCGTGGTACAACTAGCATTCGAAATTATGGTTTCAGTACCGTCAAGAATAATATTATTTACACCCAAAACTACCGTTTTTATAGTGTCAACTTCCGAAGGTGCAGAAAGAATTACTTTTTTGGCACCAGCAATAATATGAGAATTCAATTCTTCAAAAGTCTTGTACTTACCCGTCGATTCGACTACGTAATCAATGTCTAAACTTTTCCAATCGAGATTTGAAATACTTTTTTCATGAAAAAATAAAAAATGATTTCCATCTACCAGAATTCCTTTTTCATCTGCGCTGACTGTTAATGGTAACACACCGTGAATACTATCGTATTTCACTAAATGTGCCATTGTTTTTTTGTCAGCAATATCGTTTATGGCAACAACTTCTATAGAGGGATGGTTCAAAAGTAATCGGAATAAATTCCTGCCAATTCTTCCAAAACCATTTATGGCAATTCTTATCATAAGTCTTAAATTCTTAAGTCTTAAATTCTTAAAGTCAGGTCTTTCGACTTTCTGACTTTACGATATTCGACTATAATATATGCTTTTGTGCTTTGTAAGAGGAACGAACTAACGGTCCGCTTTCTACATGACGGAAACCTAATTCTAAACCAAATTGCTCGTATTTTGCAAATTGTTCCGGCGTTATAAATTCCTTCACTGGCAAGTGTTTTTTACTCGGCTGTAAGTATTGACCTATCGTAACAATATCAACATTAGCTTCACGTAAATCTCGCATCGTTTGATAGACTTCCTCTTCTTGTTCGCCAAGACCCAACATAATTCCCGACTTTGTTCTGTTGATTCCTTTTTCTTTCAAGTAACGCAGCACTTCCAGACTTCGATCGTATTTGGCTTGAATGCGTACTTCACGAGTCAATCTGCGTACCGTTTCGACATTATGTGAAACCACTTCAGGATTCGCGTCCACGATTCTATCTATGTTTCTTTCGATACCTTGAAAATCTGGAATCAAAGTTTCCAGCGTTGTGTTTGGGTTCATTCTGCGAATGGCTTTTACGGTTTCTATCCAAATGATAGAACCGCCATCTTTCAAATCATCTCTGTCAACGCTTGTGATTACGGCATGTTTGATGTTCATGATTTTGATAGAACGCGCCACTTTTTCTGGTTCATCCCAGTCCACCGTTTCTGGTCTTCCGGTTTTTACACCGCAAAAACCACAAGAGCGCGTACATACATTTCCTAAAATCATAAATGTTGCCGTTCCTTCGCCCCAACATTCACCCATATTTGGACAACTTCCTGAGGTGCAAATGGTATTCAGACTATATTTATCAACTAAACCACGAAGTTCTGTGTATTTTTGGCCAATTGGGAGTTTCACCTTCAACCATTTCGGTTTTCCAATTGGTAAAGTATTTTCTAAGACAGTTTCCATATATCAATTTTCAAAGTGCAAAGATAAGGAATGTTGTTTATTTGTGGATTCGTTTATTTGTTTATTTGAAGAAAGAGAAACGGATGCTTTAGGAGCACACTATTTTCTTGTTTATTGAGAATAGTCGTCCTGCTTTCCATTATATTCATGCAAAAAAATGAATAGGATATCACTGCAAATGTAATTCACTGGACTACTAAATTAAAAAAAGGTTTTGTGCAGTAATCAGGGCCACATTAGGACTTTTTGTTGTTTTAGGAAAATGCAAAAAATATAAAGATATTTAAAAGAAAAGCTTCAAAATTATTTGAAGCTTTTCTTTTATACTTAATTCATCTGTACCGTAATGGGAAGGTTGTAGGCAGTTCGCACTGCTTTTCCATCAATCATTCCAGGAGACCATTTTGTTTTTAAGGATTTCAACACACGAACGGCTTCCTTTCCCAAGCCATAACCAGGATCTTTTTTTACCTGAATGTCTGTCATGCTTCCGTCTCTTTCAATTACAAAAGAAACATATACGCGAATCGAACCGTTGCCGTCTATTTCTTGTTTTTCAAAATTATTACCCACATAATTATAAAACTTATTAATTCCACCTGGGAACTCAGGAAGTTTATCCAGAGCAATGCTGTTTACAATAGTATTTCCCAGATCAACGGGCGTTACGGTTTCAGTTCCAGTTCCTGAAGAATAAGTTGGGTTTATACCAATAGTTCCTGTTCCTTCAGAGCTTGTATTTGTTACACTAGTATTATCAGTGTTTTTTGCAATGTCCTGATTTGCTTGTGAAGCTTGTACAACCTCAGGATTAACAAGTCTGTCGCTTGTAACTGGCACTTCAACAGCTTTTGTTCTTATCTCAGGAAGAGTCTTTTTTTCTTCAATCTGATTGGGATTTATGTCAATAAGTTGGACGACAGTATTTGTAAGTTCAGGAATACCTATCGTGATTCCTTTATTGGGATTCAAATAGGATGTAATTATCGGAATACTCAAAGCCCCCGATAATAATAATACACCCATAAAAAGTGCCATTAATGATGTTTTAGTACTTTCCTGACGCAATTGATACGCTCCATATTCTTTGTTTCGGTCTTGGAAAACAAGGTTAATCCAGCCGGTCTCGTAAATGCTTAGTTTTGACATAATTTATGGATTTAATGGTTAAGTAGTAATTAAATCATAAGCAGAGGTGTTTTTTATATTACAACGTGTAAAATAAGAATTTTAGTATATAAAGTATGGATTATTTCTTAGTTTAATTGTTTAACCGTTTACTCGATTAACCTAATAAACCCCAATAAAAAAAAGCTACCTTTTATTTTGAATGATTTCTGCCAGAAGTTTTTTGGCGCGAAGCAATTTAATTTTCACATTACTCAAAGGTTCATCAATTTTATTGGCAATTTCCTGGTAACTCATCTCCTGAAAATAGCGCAAATGAATCACTTCTTGATAATGTGGTTTCAATTCTTTGATGAATTGCAATAATTGAGAAAGATTTTGCTCGGTAATCAATTCATCTTCTGCAGATGGAGTAGTATCAGCAATATTGTAGGCTTGCTGGTCTTGTTCATCGGTAATTTCAACAAAAAGACTTGATTTCTTTTTTCGTAATAAATCGATGTGTACGTTTTTAGCAATAGCAATAAGCCAAGTATTAAATTGAAATTCCGAGTTGTAAGTGGCTATTTTGTCAAAAGCTTTCGAGAACGTTTCGATGGTAATATCTTCTGCATTGGTTTCGTTTTCGGTACGTTTCAGCATAAAACCATACACTTCATTCCAATAATAATCCAATAGAAAAGTAAAGGCAACTTGGTCACCTTGTTTTGCTTTTTCTATTTGTTTGTTTATTTCCAATGTACTGGTTTTGAGAATATATTAGTTATAAAGATATTGATTTGTGTTAAGATAAGTACTAGCTCAACGATAGGGAACCAGAATTTAATATCTTGTTCTTTAAGTTTACCTGCTGAAAATCCTACCACAATCCATGCCACAAGATAGCGCAATGCAATTAAACTTAAAACTAATATCCATTGAAACTGGAATGCTAATAATATAATGGGTAATAAAATAAATAGTAATTGCGAACAATAGAATGCTCCTAACTGCAATTTATCAAGAGATTTGTAATAATTTGCAGTTGCTATATGTCTTCTTTTTTGGGTCAACCAGTCTTTGTATGTGGTTTTTGGTTTAGAGAGCGTAAAACTTTCAGGTGTGTAGGCAATAGTTGTATTTTTAGCTTTTGCAGCTTGGTTTATAAATAAATCATCATCGCCAGAACGAATCTGCATGTGTTCGATGAATCCATTTACATTGAAAAACTCTTCTTTTTTATACGCTAAATTTCTACCGACGCCCATATATGGATACCCAATTTTGGCCCATGAAAAATATTGAATAGCTGTCAATAAAGTTTCAAAACGTATTATTTTATTCAGGAACGAATTAGGGATTTTTTCATATTTACCATAACCCAAAACAATTGTTTTTTGCATGGTAAATTGAGAACTCATAGCCGTAATCCATTCTTTTGAAGTTGGGTAGCAATCTGCATCAGTGAATAATAAATATTCTTTTTTAGCAGCTTTTATTCCTAAAGTCAGTGCGTATTTTTTGTTTCCCCAAAAGGCTTCGTTGTTCTCTACTTTTACCAGGCGAACATTAGGATATTGCTTTTCAAAACCTTCAAAAATATCCAAAGTAGCGTCACTTGATGCATCATCAATCAGAACTATTTCAAAATCTGGATAGTTTTGTTCCGCAAGCAGAGGAATAAAATTAGTAATATTTTCCTCTTCGTTTTTGGCACAAACAATCACTGAAATTGGGATTCTTTTTGGGGTTGTTTTCTGCGCTTTGGCGAAAGCAAACTTTCCAAAAATACCTAAATAATACGAAATTTGAACAACGACAATAAAAATAAAAAAGTAAAGAATTAGTATAAGCATCTGAGTTTAATGAGTTTTTAAATCGAGTGCAAAGGTATGAATAGAATTGGGAATTGTTAAATACAATCTGTGAATTTCAAAAGAATTTATATTGGGCATTTCTTCATCTCATTCGCAATAGCGACGGACTGATTTGTATTGGTTTTTTCTAACTCAGAAATGATGTTTTGATAATTTTTTTCGTCCCTGTTTTGAGATAGTTTTTTCGTAGCTTGGATCTCAGTGATTTCAATTTCAAATGCTACAATGCCACGAGTTTGCATCATGGTTTTCTTAGATAAATCTTCTACGCGAACCGGATTTTCAGAACTGTGTTCGTACTTATCGACTAGCTTTTTTAAGGATTGAATGACGGCTTCTCCTTCGATAATTTTGATTTTTCCATACACATGAACGGCAATGTAATTCCATGTTGGTACATTTTCATGATCGTACCAAGAGGAAGAAATATAACTGTGAGGTCCTGAAAATACTGCTAAAATTTGGTCATTGTCTATGAAACCATTCCATTGTGGGTTTTCTTTAGAAATGTGCCCGTATAAAATATCCTTGCCTTCTTTATTAGTGTCCAGTTCCAAAGGAATATGTGTGGCGCATAATTTCCCATTAGTTTGATTGATTAGAATACCAAAGCTGTTCTCTTGCAGAATTTTTTTGATTTCTTCTTGATTCTCGTTTTTGTAGATTTCTGGAGTGTACATTTTATGAATAGGTTTTAGGTGTTGGGTTTTGGAAAATTAGTGTTTAGGGAGTAGTAAAATGGGTTTTAGAATTTATTTGTCTAATGCCCAACACCTAATACCTAGAAACTAAATCACATTTACTTCGGCCTCAATATGAATGCCAAACATTTTAAAAATAGTCTCTTGAATATCTTTTGAAATATTCAAAATTTCCTGTCCTGTCGCATCACCATAATTCACTAAAACCAAAGCTTGGTTTTTATGGATTCCGGCATCACCAAAACGTTTTCCTTTAAAACCAGCCTGTTCAATTAACCAGCCAGCGGGAATTTTTACTTCGGTTTCAGAAATATCGAAATATTTCATATCAGGAAATTGCTGATGTATTTTTTCGAAATCTGATTTCAATAGAATTGGATTTTTAAAAAAACTACCACTGTTTCCTAATTCTTTTGGATCTGGTAATTTACTTTGTCGAATGGCAATTACAGCATTACTGACGTCCTTCAAAGTAGGATTTGTGATGTTGTTCTTTTCTAATTCAGACGAAATATCTCCGTAAGAAGTGTTGATTTTATGATTGGTTTTTGTCAATTTAAAAACAACCGATGTAATGATATATTGATTTTTAACTTCGTTTTTGAAAACACTTTCTCGGTATCCAAAATGACATTCATCCTTTGTGAACGTTTTCATTTTCTGACTTTCTATAGTTATTGCTTCACAGGAAACAAAAGTGTCTTTAATTTCCGTACCATACGCTCCAATGTTTTGGACTGGCGTAGTTCCAACGTTTCCAGGAATTAGTGACATGTTTTCCAAGCCACCAAAATTTTGATTGATGGTCCAAAGTACAAATTCATGCCAACTTTCACCAGCTTGGCTTTCAACCCAGACAAAATTATCATTTTCTTGAATGATTTTTTTGCCTTTCAAATCGATGTGAATGACAAGTGCATCAATATCTTTTGTCAAAAGCATATTGCTTCCGCCACCTAAAATAAATTTTTGCTGCGTTTTATTTTCTTGTAAAATAGTTTTCAAATCTTGTACAGAATGAACGGCAACGAACTGTTTTGCTTTGGCTTCAATGCCAAAAGTATTGTGTTTTTTTAAAGAGAAATTAGGTACTATTTCCATAAAAGAAAGTGCTTTTTGAATTGTTTTATCCCGCACCAAAAGTAAGGATTAAAATTTAGTTGCATACGTTTTCATCCAGATATGCATCATAAACAATGGCATTATATATGGAGTCATCGTAACGTCACCCTTTTGTAAATTTTGAACAAGTTTCTGGATGTTTATGTGTTCAAAATAAGGTATTTGAAATAAATCACTTTTTGTGAAAGATTCTAATTCGTCTTTAAAAGCGGGACTTTTTGTGATGTAATCGCCCCAAGGCGCACTCAAACCAACTTTTTTGAATTTTAGAATTTCATCTGGCAAACGCTCTTCCATTGCTTTTTTTAGAATGAATTTCCATTTTTTTCCTGTAAAAAGCCATTTGTCTTCTAATGATCCTAATCCAACAATTAATCTAGGGTCCAGAAATGGTTCTCTGCATTCAATAGATGCGCCCATGGTACAACGGTCATTCCTGTCCAGAAGCGAACATAAATAGGTATGTTGATCAAAATAAAGTGCTTGACGGCGCAGATTACCAGGATATAATGACTTAGCTTCTTTGTAAATTTTTTTTCTGTATTCGTTATTTGGAGATGAATTAATTCCAAAAGTCTCCGCAATATCATTAGGATAAATATTGGAACCGTTGAAGATAACTAAATCAGATTTTTTAATTATTTGGGCATAACGGGTTAGTTTCTCGTATCGTGGCTGTTTTGTAAAAACATCCAAATTTCCTATAGTGGCAATAGAATTCAATAGGGATGGATATTGTAGGGCTTTGTAGCGCACATAACCACCCATCAACTCATCGGCGCCTTCACCTGAAAGTAACACTTTTACTGATGGTTTAGCCATTTGTGAAACTGCAAGAAGATGTGGTTCGCTTAAATGCATAATCGGTTCGTCCTGAAAATAAGTAGAACTGATTAACTGATCGTAAAGATTTTTATCCTCTAATTGCATGGTTTGAAATCCATAATCGAACTTCTCTGCCATCATTTTAGCTAGATGTGCTTCGTTGTGTTCTTTCTCTTTAAAACCAATATTAAAAGTTTGTATGTCCCTGTATTTTTGATGATGCAGTGAAGCTAAAATAGAAGAGGAGTCCAGTCCGCCACTTAGCATGACTCCCACAGGAACGTCGCTTACCATTCGCATTTTTATAGAATCATCAAACGTTTCTTGAAACCATTCTACCGGATTCTTTATTTCAGGTTGGTTTTGAATTTCTTTTTTTAAATTCCACCACTTGTAATTAGTGGTTCTTCCACCTTCATGAATGGTCATAATATGTCCAGGCAGTACTTTTTTTATGTTTTGATATAGCGTGTTTTCACCGGCAACAAATCGGTTAAAAATATATTCTTCTAGTCCGTCCTGTGCCATTTTGAGTGGAACTCCAGCGGTGAAAAGTGCCTTTTGTTCAGAAGCAAAATATAAAGTTTCGTTATAAAAAGAATAATATAAAGGCTTAACACCCATTCTATCCCGAACAAGAGTTAGCTTTTTTTCTAATTTATCCCAAATAGCAAATGCAAACATACCGTTGAGGCGGTTGAGCATTTTTAAACCATGCAATTGAAATAATTTCATCAAGACCTCTGTATCCGAAGTGGTTTTGATATCAAACCCATTGCTTTTTAACTCTGGATAAAATTCTTTGAAATTGTAGATTTCGCCATTGTAAACGAGCACATATCTTCCGTCTTCTGATAGGTAAGGCTGATGTCCAGCTAGTGAAATATCTAGAATGGAAAGTCTTCTGTGTCCAAAACCTATATTGTTTTCTATAAACAATCCTTTATCATCAGGACCGCGATGTTCAAGCGAATCGCGCATTTTTGTAAGAATGCGTTCGTCAATTTTTTTTTGTGATTGTAGATGCAAGATTCCATTAATTCCACACATAGTTAATTGGGGCTATTTGTGTTAATTAATTCGTGGTATTTATTGGCAATGATTTTCATATTTATGTTGTAATCTGCATTTTTTTCTAAAAATATTCTATTTTTTAAAACGGCTTCGTTTCTGTATTTATTGTTTTTAAATGCCCAAGTTAATTCTTCGGCCAACATTTTGTAATCATCAACTGTAACTAATTGTCCGTTTTTGCGGTGTTTGATCCAACTCTGATTTCCTTCGATATCAGTTACTATTGGATAACAATTCGTAGCCATAGCTTCAAATAATGAGGCCGAAACACCTTCAGTTATTGGCATACTAATGTAAATATTAGATTGCTGTAATAATTTTGGTAAATCGGTATTTGGGATTCTTCCCGTAAAGTTGACTTTGTTTTCAATACCTAAATCTTTTGTTAAATCTTTTAATTTAGAAAGAAGTGTTCCGTCTCCTATAATGGTAAGTACGAAGTCTATTCCTTTTTGGTTTAAAATTGCAAACGATTTTAAAATAATATCATGACGATATTCAGGTAATAAAGAACGAGTCACTATGGCACAAATTTTTTCTGGATTGGCGTTGTTTTGATTTCTAAATTTAGTCAGATCAATTCCTTTTGGTAAAACCAAAACTTTATTCATATCTACATTGGCTTCCAGCATAGAAATAGTCATCACGGGTCCCCAAGCATGAATTAAATCTGCTTTTTTGAAAGCGTAATTCTGAATGAGTTTTTTTAACGGTAATGTTATCGATTTTTTAGGCCATAAATCGGTTCTGCCTTGTTGTGCAATTGCAACAGGTTTTACGCCGGATAATGCAGCAAGAAAACCATAACTTGTAGTTCTCTCTGCAATTACCATATCCGGTCTTTGTGCTTTTATTATTTTCCTGATTTTAAAAATGGCTAGTTCAAATTCGAATACCCTTAAAATTCGGTTATGAATGCCATTGTTGGGTGTTTTTAATTCCCAAGTAATAATTTCAAAATCACCAAATTCCTTTAAACCATTCATCCAGGTTATGGCATCGGCTCTGTAGGATTCTCCCAGAAAAAGTATTTTCTTTTTTTTCATCAGTGAAAATTATAATTACTCAGAAGTTAAAGCTCGATTTATAAAATCGTTCAATGGTTTAAGCGTAATCAGTTTTTTACTCATTGTAGCAACAAAATCTTTTTTTGACACTTCGGAGATATCAATTCTTTGAGAACATTCGAAACTTTTCAATTTTAAAAATTCAATAGCAGGATGTTCTTTTTCGTATCCTCGTGGCGGATTTTTCAGTGTATCTTTTTCATTTCGATCAAAATCTTTAAACTCTTTTTTGAAATCTTTTTCGTTGAGAATAGCTTCTAAATCATCATAAAAATAAGCAATTTCCTTACGCATTTTTTTCAAATCTACCGCTTCGGGACAATACAATCCACCGGCAATAAAACTGGCTCCTTTTTCTAAATGAATGTAATAACCTGAGCGATTCATACCTTTTGCTCCCGAAGAAAGCCAAACGCCTAAATGCGATTTGTAAGGAGTT
Source organism: Flavobacterium pasteuri (assembly GCF_048286615.1). NCBI lineage: Bacteria > Pseudomonadati > Bacteroidota > Flavobacteriia > Flavobacteriales > Flavobacteriaceae > Flavobacterium > Flavobacterium pasteuri. The sequence continues at coordinate 314,800 of NZ_JBLVPN010000004.1, forward strand.
TTGTCTTTAGAAAACCGAATATCACGATTGATTCTAAAAGTACAATTTTTCACTTCAAGCATTTCTAGCGATGGATCAAGCGGTTTCATGGTGTCAAGAAAATCACCAACTAATTGCTGGTATTCTTTTTTGACTGCTTCGTAGCGTTTTTTATTTTCCAAAAACCAGTCCCTATTGTTGTTGGCTTTTAAATCATCTAGAAATTGGAGTGTGTTTTTTGAAAGCATCTTGAAGCTATTGTAGTTGTTTTTTTAAATCATTTTCACTTATAAAACCAGAATGTTTCCATTTTACGGTTTCATTTTCATACAGTAAAAGTGTAGGAAGTTCGCTGATTTTCATTTCAGAAATTAAGGTTTTATTTTTATCGGCATCCAATCGAATGATAACTACTTTATCTGCTAAATCTTTTTGCATTTGCAAAACATAAGGAGCCATTTTTTTACAGGGCGCACACCATTCAGCGTAAAAATTAATCAATACTTTTTTATCTGAATTTAATAGTTTGTTGTATTCCGCAGCGGACAATCCTATGATTTTATCACTTGGTTTAGAGTATCCTGCAGCATCCCATTTTAATATTCCTCCGTCTAATTGATAAATAGTTTTAAAACCTAATTCATTTAGTTTTTCAGCCGCTTTCTGACTTCTTCCGCCACTTTTGCAATACACAAAAACGGGTTGAGATTTGTCTAGTTTTTCTACATCGGAAACAAAAGTAGTTCCAAGCCAATTTATATTTTTAGCATTATCTATATGATCAGATGTAAATTCTTCAGGAGTTCGTACATCCAGAATTTGTGGATTCGGAGTTGCGGTCATCTTTTCAGCAAAGGCTTTTGAATCAATAGTTTTGATTTCTTTAGAGTTTTGCCCGTTGCAAGACGCAAAAACTAAAACTAAAAGCAGGTACAAAAGAGATCTGTATTTCATGATAGGTATTTTTTGGATAGGCTAAAGTAAGCAATTAAATAGTGTTATGAATCATTATTTTAATATGTTGTGTGCTACGTTTTACAGGCGATTATAGAAATTATGATGAATTTTAATTCCAAATCTATTTGGGTCTTATTGTCTGCCAAAGTTTTTGTTTTATAAAAGTGAACTTTAGGATTTCTTATTGATTCAATACCGTGTAAATCTTAAAAAAAAGTTCTTCTTTGTTAATTGGTTTTATTAGGATTTCATCTATTTGTAATTCTTCTAGGTTAGCTGTATTCATATACGAATCTCCTGTTATTACAATAATTGGGATTTTTGCATTGTTGTTTTTAATTTCTTTGATATCCTCAATAAAATCAAAACCAGAATAATCACAAATTTGAAGATCGGTTATAATTAAATCCACTTCATTTGTACTGAGGTATTCTTTTGCAGCATCAACTTCTTGATAAGTTGTTACTTTAAAATTGATTTTGGACATTAATTTTTTTAGAAGTAATAATGTCATTGGATCATCATCTACAACCAAAAGCTCATTGTTAGTGTCCTTAAATTGATTGATTAATTTTGTTTGATTTGTTTCTTGTTCCGGCTTTAATGTCTCTAATATCAAGAAAAAGGAAATTTCAGTTCCTATATTTAGCTTGCTTTTTACTGTAATTTTACCGTTAAATAATTCAATTATATTTTTACATAAGTTCAGTCCTAATCCAGCCCCAAAACTGATTTGTTCATGATGTGTTTTACTTTGATAAAATTTATCAAAAATTTTATCAAGTTCTTCTGAAGGGATTCCAGCTCCTGTATCTGTTATTTTTACATCAAAACGGTGTTTTTCGCCTTCTGCGGTTAGATTTGTTTCAACAGTTATCGATCCTGTTTTTGTAAATTTTATGGCATTACCAATTATATTGTAAAACAGTTGGTGAATTTTAACATTATCAGCCCACACATCTTGATCAAGGTCGGGGGAGATGTTGTATTTAATTTGGAGTTGTTTTAATTCTGCTAATGCCTTTAAAGACTCTAATATAGAACCAACTTCTGTTTTTAGATTAATTTTTGTATTGTACAGCAGTAGTGTATTGTTTTCATTTTTGAAAAAATCGAGAATTTGGCTTACAGTGATTTGCAAGGAATTTGCAGTAAAGTACAACGAGTCTATATTTGAGTTTAATGCTGGATTTGTATTGAGGCCCTTTAATTTTTTTGAAAAATTGGAAATAATATTTAGGGGCGCTCTCATCTCATGGCTAATCATTCCTATAAGTTGATTCTTTTTATCTAGGCTTATTTCAGCATTAATTTTTGCTTGCTGTAGATTTTTTTCCAGTAAGTATGAGTATACAGTGTATAGGAGTAGTAAGATAGTTATAATGCTTATTGTGATTAGCAAAATAAAGATGAACTTCTTTTTGTCTTTTAAACTTGCATTATATTTTTTTATGGAATTCAAGTAATCAATCCTATTCAATTCCTGTGCGGAACTAGAGTATAGTAAAACAATCTCTTGACTTTTAGACAATATGCTTTTATTGATAAGTAGTAAATCTTTGTCTTTTGCTTTTAAAGCAGAATGAACTTTTTTTAATTTTGTAACTTCCGTCTTATAATAATTTTCAGTTAACTTAAAAATGTTGCGTAGCTGGTCTTCAAAGGAACCTGACTTTTCTTGGTTGTTAAAAACCATTTTGATAACTGACTTTACTTCCTCTTTGTCTACTTGTGTTTTGCCTGAAAGTGCATTTCCAATACGACCAAATAGACCTTTCTTTTTAGTAACAACAGCCGTTTTAGTCGTGTCGTATGTAATGGAGCTTAAAACGGTTTCGTAATTATAGGCTTTTACTTTAAAGTCAATATCTTCCAGTTTTGCCGCTGCTTTAAAATTGGTATTGATTATTAAATTTAGTTCCGCTTGAAGTTCACTAACATTTTTTTCAGTACTTAGTTTTGATGCAATGATTTGCTTGAATATATTGTTCTTAGTGCTAAGGGAACTTAGTTGATCTAAATCAGCAGCCATTTTTTTTATAGCAGTTCTGTAGGTCGTATAGTCTTGTGCCGAATTACTATTTAGATATGCGGTGAATGCATTATTAGCTGTAAAATAGCTTTTAATAGCTTGGTTGGATAAGGATACAGCTTCATTTGGTTTAGCAATTTTGTCAATTGAAGTGTAAAGATTGTTTTGAATTTTTATTTCTGAATACCAAAAAGAAAAGGCTATCGCTTGCAATATAATTATTGAAATAAAAAGAAGGAGATGGATTATTTTTCTGTTTTTTAAATTCATGGTAGTGAGTCATTAGTATCTAAAGATTGACATGTTTTTGGTTTTAATAAATTTTGTTTCAAATTTTCGTAAAGATACTTATAAGTTGAAAATTTTATACGTCTGATGTGTCGATTTTACAATGGCTTCAGTACGTTCCGGATGTGTATCAGAAATAAAAAGTTGACCAAAAGTATCGCTGTTGACCATTTCGATGATTTTGGCTACGCGACTTTCGTCCAATTTATCAAAGATGTCATCAAAAAGTAAAATGGGTTTTACACCGCTTTGCTTTTTTAGAAATTCAAATTGAGCTAATTTTAAAGCAATCAGAAACGATTTTTGTTGGCCTTGAGAACCAAATTTTTTAATTGGATGTTGGTCAATTTCAAATGCTAAATCGTCTTTGTGAATTCCTACACTTGTGTAATGTAAAGCCCGGTCTTTATTGATGTTTTCTTGTAATAAAGTCAATAAATCTTTTTCGAATAAATGACTTTCATACACTAGACGGACAGTTTCCTGCGAACCCGTAATGACTTGATGGTGTGTGTTAAAAATAGGAATAAACTGGTCAATAAATTCTTTTCTTTTTTCGAAAATATAATCTCCAAAACCATTAAGTTGCTCATTATATATAGATAGGGTATCGGTATCAAAAACATGATTCAATGCAAAATATTTCAACAATGCATTGCGCTGGCTCATTACTTTTTGATATTGAATGAGTTGCTGTAAATAATGGGAATCCAGTTGTGAAATCACACTGTCCATGAATTTTCTTCTGGTTTCGCTGCCTTCCACAATTAAATCCCTGTCGGCCGGAGAAATGATGACCAAAGGAATAAAACCAATGTGATCTGAGAATTTGTCGTAGGCTTTTCCGTTGCGTTTCAATATCTTTTTTTGCCCTTTTTTAAGACTGCAAAGAATTTGTTCATTTCTTTTGTTTTTTTCAAATTCAGCATCAATCACAAAGAATTCTTCTCCGTGTTTAATATTCTGAACCGCTAAGGGATTGAAATAGCTTTTTCCGTACGATAAATGGTAGATTGCATCCAGCACATTTGTCTTTCCAATACCATTCTTACCTACAAAACAATTTATTTTGCTGTCAAAATCGAAATTTGCTTCCGAAAAATTCTTATAATTGAATAATGAAATCTTTTTTAAATACATCTGTAAGGCTTGCTGGTATTGAGAACTTTGATGTTTTTAAACTGGTTTTTCAAAGTGGGTGCAAATTATTGAAAAATATCGATAAAAATGGCTTTTAGATTTGAATAAAAATTTTATTTTTGCGACTCACTAAATTAAAAATAAATGGCTACTTACAATAAAAGAGGATATAAAGCACCAAAAGAAAAAGAAGTAAATGACGCGGTTGAAGCAGTACAAATTGATGAAAAAGACAGCACAACAGCTGGTGTTTTTTCAACATTAGACGAAACAGCTTCTAAAACTGAGGATTGGGTAGCTAAAAATCAGAAAGTTATTATTGGTTTAGTTGCCGCTGCTGCTATTTTTACAATTGGTTATTTAGGATACCAAAGATTCGTTGCTGCACCACAACAAGAGGAAGCAGCAAATGAAATGTTTGTAGCACAACAAAATTTCCAAAAAGCAACTGATGGAGTAGCAAGTGACTCATTATATAAACTATCTTTGAATGGTTCAGAAGGTAAATTTGGATTCTTAAAAATTGCTGATGAATATTCAGGAACTGATGCAGGAAATTTAGCTAATTATTATGCTGGAATTGCTTATTTGAATACAGGAAAATATACGGAAGCGATTGATTATTTAAGTAAATTTAAATCAGATGATATTGTTTTAGGAGCTTTGGCAAAAGGAGCAATTGGAGATGCTTATTCTCAAAAAAATCAACCGAAAGAAGCTTTAGAAAATTACGTGAAAGCTGCTGAATCAAATAAAAATGATTTCACTACGCCACGTTTCTTGTTAAAAGCTGGAAAAACAGCTTTGGCATTAGGAAATAAAGCAGATGCTTTGAAATATTTTACAGATATTAAAGACAATTTTGAAGGAACTCCAGAGGCTGCTTCAGTTGACGTTTTGATAGGATTAGCACAATAATAAAAAATGATAGTAAGATTTGGTGGTTTAAGATTGTAGATTTTTGATTTCAAAAAGCTACCTTTAATATCTGTAATCAAAAATCTAAAATCAAAATTTTAAAATAAAATGGCTACCGTAAATAAAAACTTATCCGATTACGATAAAAATTCAATCCCAAACGCGAAAGATTTTCGCTTTGGGATTGTTGTTTCAGAATGGAATGATTCCATAACTGAAGGACTTTATAGAGGCGCTATTGAAGCTCTTTTAGAAAACCAAGTTCCAGCTCAGCATATTATTCGCTGGAATGTTCCTGGAAGCTTTGAACTTATATATGGTTCAAAGAAAATGCTGCAAACACAAAACGTTGATGCTGTGATTGCTATTGGATGTGTAATTCAAGGGCAAACCAAACATTTTGATTTTGTGTGTGAAGGAGTAACGCAAGGCATAAAAGACCTGAATGTTCAAACGGATATTCCGGTTATTTTTTGTGTTTTGACTGATAATACTATGCAACAATCTATTGATAGAAGTGGAGGGATTCACGGTAACAAAGGTACTGAAGCAGCTATTGCGGCTATCAAAATGGCTTATATTCGCCAACAGGCTTCGTTCTCACATCAAATCGATAGCCAACATTTATTGTCAGCCGGATCTATTCAATTAGAAGAAGGGACACCTTTAGAGTTAAAGGAATAAATAATAAAAACACTAATTATTAAACCTATACTGTCTCATAAATAGTATAGGTTTTTTGTTTTTTTTATGATTAAATAAGCTACCATTCCCAATAGAAATTCATTAAATTTGTATTTCTTGGTTTTTTAATAAACTATTGTCACCCTGAGCGCAGTCGAAGGGCTAAACTTTAAACAACATTTTTTTAATGTCGAGTATAATTCAATTACTTCCTGATCATGTTGCCAATCAAATTGCTGCTGGAGAAGTCGTTCAAAGACCAGCTTCAGTTGTCAAAGAGTTGCTTGAAAACGCAGTTGACGCCAGGGCAACTGATATAAAATTAATTCTTAAAGATGCAGGTAAGGCATTAGTACAAGTGATTGATAATGGTTTAGGAATGAGCGTTACCGATGCACGTTTGTGTTTTGAACGTCACGCGACTTCCAAAATTCGTCAGGCAGAAGATTTATTTTCTTTGCACACTAAAGGGTTTCGTGGGGAAGCATTAGCATCTATTGCGGCGATTGCCCATATGGAAATGAAAACCAAGCAGGATCAAGAAGAACTTGGAACGCACATTGTTATTGAAGGCAGTAAGTTTGTGTCACAAGATGTTGCTGTTTTGTCAAAAGGGACTTCATTTGCTGTCAAAAATTTATTTTTTAATATTCCGGCGCGACGCAATTTCCTGAAATCGGATACGGTAGAATACCGCCATATTATTGATGAATTTCAGCGTGTTGCTTTGGCTCACCCAAAAATACATTTTACCTTTTATCACAACGGCAGCGAAATGTTTAATTTGCCACCATCTACTTTGCGACAACGAATTGTGAATGTTTTTTCAGGTAAAACCAATGAAAAATTAGTTCCGGTTCAGGAAGAAACTGAAATTGTGACGATACAAGGATTTGTGAGTAAACCTGAGTTTGCCAAAAAAAATCGTGGAGAACAGTTTTTCTTTGTCAATGATCGTTTTATAAAAAGCGGTTATTTGCATCATGCGGTTATGGCTGCCTATGACGGAATCTTGAAAGATGGTGCGCAACCCAGTTATTTTTTATATTTATCGGTGCCGCCAAATACTATTGATATCAACATTCATCCCACTAAAACGGAAATTAAGTTTGATGACGAACATGCATTATATGCTATTTTAAGAGCTTCCATAAAGCATAGTTTGGGACAATTTAATGTAGCTCCAGTTTTGGATTTTGATAGGGATTCTAATTTAGATACGCCCTATCATTATAAAGATTTAACGGGGGAAACGCCTACAATTCAAGTTGATGGAAACTTCAATCCGTTTTCCGAAGAAAAACCCAGCAAGCAATTTTCCAGTTACAGAAAACCGGAACTAAACGCTAATTGGGAAAGTTTATACGTAGGTTTAAAACAAGATACGGATGAAATAGGACAGATGACTTTCGAAAATGAAGAAGTGACTTCCTCTTTATTTAATGACGAAGAAGTAGAGCATTCTGTTCATAAAACCTATCAAATTCATAAAAAATATATTGTTTCGTCAATCAAATCAGGGATGGTAATTGTCGATCAGCAACGCGCGCATCAACGTGTTTTGTATGAGCAGTTTTTAGTAAATATGACAGTAAATCAGGCTTCTAGCCAGCAGTTATTATTTCCTTTGAACTTGTTTTTTTCGTCAAGCGAAATGAATCTTATCGCTGAGTTACAACTTTCGTTGATGAATACGGGATTTGTTTTCGAAGAAAATAACACCGATCATATTGTTATTTCGGGAATACCGGTAAATGTAACGGAGAGTGAAGTTTCACTGGTTTTAGAACAATTATTAAGTGATTTACAGGACGGAATTCCTGAAAGTAGTTTCAGTCAGAACGATACGATTGCCAAATCAATGGCCAAAAGTTTAGCGGTAAAAACCGGAACGCACCTTACAGAAAAAGAGCAGGAAAATTTGGTCAACGGGCTTTTTGCTTGTAAAGATCCTAATGTTTCCCCATTTAATAAACCCACTTTCATCACAATGCGTGTGGAAGATTTAGATAAAAAATTTGCATTATGAGAAACGTAACTGAGACAGTAAAACAATTAATAATTATAAATGTATTGTTTTTTGTAGGTACTCTGGTAATAGGTGATGCTGCCTATAAAATATTAGCTTTGTATTTTCCTGAAAATCCGAGTTTTCAATTGTGGCAACCGCTGACGCACATGTTCATGCATGGAGGTTTTATGCATATTTTTTTCAATATGTTCGCGTTGTATTCTTTTGGATCTGCTTTAGAGCAAATGTGGGGAAGTAAGAAATTCTTATTTTTCTATATTTCTTGTGGACTAGGCGCTGCTTTGTTGCATACCGGAGTTAATTATTACTATTTTCAAGAGAGTTTGAATACGCTTATAGCTAACGGATTTCCTAAACAAGAAATTTTGCAACTTTTAAATGAGGGTAAAATAGATACAAGATGGCAACAATTTATATCCGTTTCTGATTTTCAAAATTTCACAGGTGCTTATGTTGGTACTGCAGTTGGAGCTTCTGGGGCTATTTACGGAACGATAGTGGCGTTTGCTTTTATGTTTCCTAACGCTGAATTGGCTTTGATGTTTATTCCTGTGCCAATAAAGGCCAAATACTTTGTTCCTGGTTTAGTCTTAGTCGATTTGTATTTAGGTATTTCTGGAAAATCAATTTTTGGTGGCGGTGGAATTGCCCATTTTGCACACGTAGGAGGTGCTTTATTTGGTTTTATTATTATGTGGTATTGGAAGAAAAATCAGTTCAATAAAAATCGTTGGAATTAAAAATCTAATCCCTTTTAAAGTAGTACGGCCTAAATATCAGCTCTTAAATTCCAATTAAATTATGAATATTATTGACGACCTGAAATTACAATACAAGATGGGAGGAATAGTGACTCAGCTAATCTTTTGGAATGTAGCTTTGTTTGTTCTACCATGGTTGTTTTTTGCTCTTTTATCCTTGTTGGGTGTCAATATTGATTACATCCATTATGTGAGTTTGTCCTCTAATCCGGCAGATTTGCTTTGGAAACCCTGGTCGTTACTTTCGTATGCTTTTTTTCACAGTGGAATCATGCATATTATTTTTAATATGATTGTTATGAACTTCTCGGGCAGATTATTTATGACGTATTTTACGTCTAAGCAATTGTTGGGCTTGTACATATTGAGCGCCATTTTTGCAGGAATTAGTTATATTTTGGTATTTTACGTTTTAAGTATTAACGCTCCAATTGTAGGTGCTTCTGCCGCTATTATGGCTATTTTAGTAGCAACTACTACTTATCATCCTTTGATGGATCTCCGTTTATTGATTATTGGAAATGTCAAGTTGTGGCATATAACTGCCGTAATTATTATTGTTGATTTAATGCAACTGCGTTCAGAAAATATGGGTGGGCATATTTCTCATCTTTCTGGAGCTTTTTTTGGTTTTATTTTTATTAAATTGCTTCAAAATGGAACCGATTTAAGTACTGTTGTTACTCGTATTATAGATTTTTTTGCAAATTTGTTCAAAAAAAATACGTCAACACCATTCAAGAAAGTACATAAAAATTACAGTAAGCCTTTGGTAAAAAGCGTTTCAAAAATAGTTACAAAAGATAAATCTCAGCAGCAGATAGATGAAATTTTAGACAAAATCAGTCAGTCAGGTTATGATAGTCTGACAAAAGAAGAAAAAGAATTCTTATTCAAAGTTGGGAAATAAGTATCAATGAGATTTTAGCTATTGTTTTAATAAAAAATATAGAAAATGAAAAATCTTTCATGGTTTAATAAAGGAATGTTTTTTTTGAATATAGTCCTTACTATTGTGACTTTTATTGCCTATGTTCTACCTTTTTTGGCACCGAAATCTTTTCCTCTTTTATCCGTTTTGACACTTTTTATGCCGCTTTTTTTTATCTTAAATGGCTTGTTTTTTGTGTATTGGGCTTTGCAATTCAAAAAGCAATTGATAGTTTCGGGTTTGGTTTTATTGATAGGAATTACTTTTATAAATAAGTTTTATAAATTTTCTTCACCAGAGTTTCCTGTAGAAGAAAAAGATTTTACCGTAATGAGTTATAATGTTCGTCTGTTTAATGTTTTTAAATGGATTGACAGAGACGATGTTCCTTCGGATATTCTCACGTTTATTAATGATAAAAACCCTGATATATTGTGTATTCAGGAATACTCTTCCTCAGCTGATATTGATTTGAAAGTGTATCCACACCGATATATTTTTACTGATGGAAACCAAATTAAAACGGGACAGGCAATTTTCTCTAAATTTCCGATTATTGACCAAGGAAATATTATTTTTCCAAATTCAAGTAATAACGTTGTTTTTGCGGATGTAAAAAAAGGAAAAGACATTATAAGAGTGTATAATATGCACATTCAATCCATCAAAATTTCTCCTGATGTCAATGAAATTGATGAAAATATCGATGCGATTAATCAGCAGAAATCACAAATGTTATTTATTAGAATAAGTAAAGCCTTCAAGCAACAACAACAGCAAGCGGAGATATTTAAGGAACATAAAATGAAATGCACGTATCCAATTATCATTTGTGGCGACATGAACAATAGCGCGTTTTCTTATGTGTACCGAAGCATTAAAGGAAAGTTGAAAGATAGCTTTGAAGAAGCAGGGAATGGTTTTGGAGAGACCTATAAATTCAGGTACTATCCAGCCAGAATTGATTATATTTTTGCTGACGAAAAAATGAAAGTTAAGAAATTTGAAAATTTTCCAAAATTTATTAACTCAGATCACTTTCCTATTATGGCAAGATTGTCTTTGGAATAAAATTTAATTAGTAATTTTATTTTAGAATTAGATCTTGTTTTTTTAAATAATCCATTGCATATTTTTTCCGTCATTAAACAGCAAATCCAGAACACTAAGATTGTTGATAAAATCATGTTTATCATCAAAAACTTGCGTTTAGTTTTTATTAATTTAAACTAGATTAGATGCTGCTTTTACTATTGTGTTTTTTATTTCATTCCAATTAACCTTTTCAAACATAATTGGCATTTCTTCATTTTCAGCATCGTCGAAATAAGTTAAACTTTTTAAAACCATAAATTCAGAACCATCTGCATATTTTTTATTGTAAAATGAAAACAGTTCTTTTAGGGAGTATTTTTTCAGAAGAAAATACAAATCAATGAAATCCTTCCGACTTCCCCTTCCTGCTATAGCATTGAGTTTCATAGCTGCAACATCCTTGTCTGAAACCATTCGTATGTTTTTGATAGTATTTAGGCTTTCGATCAAAGGGTATTTATAGTTTACAAAATCAACTTTAATGCCATCTACGGAGAAAATAATGATACTTTTGCTCTTTTTTAGAGTAATAACTTTTCCAAAATTAGATAGTTCTTCGGTGAATTCGACTTCGTTTATTTCGGAATTCCCAAACATATCGATATCTATCGAAAAGCGATGCCCAATTTGTAATGCTAACGAAGTTCCACCAACGAGATTAAATTCTTCAAATAGTTCCGAAGTCATTATCTTGTTTAATAATTCCAGGAGTTTTGGTTCGATTGTTTGAGTTTGTAACATCTGAAATTGGATTTTTCTATTTGAAATAGGTTAGCTAAAAAAGAAAGTGTAACAGCATCCAAGCTCCTGAATTGAAGAGAAATGTTTTTTATTACTTCTAAACCGTAAACTTTTTTGATGATATTCCAATCGTTCATAACTCCAAATTCGAGTACCTTATAGATAATTTGCTCCTTTGATTTTTCGAAATCCAAAGACATTGTATTAACATCCCAAAAAATATGAGGAGATAATTCTGATATGGTGTAGTTGGTTTTCATTTAAACAAAGATATAAAATTGTTTTCAGTCTCATTATATTTTCTGTTGCTTCAAATAATCCAAAGCATATTTCCCTTCATTAAACAGCAAATCCAGAACACTAAGATTGTTGATAAAACCATGTTTGTCATCAAAAACCTGTGTGTAACTTTCGAATACAGAAAGGTCTTTTTTTCCGTTTACCAAACTCCTGAAATCTGTAATAACAGCAGTGTCTGCTTCATGAAAGTATTCCGTTGTGGTCGTATAATCCTGTTTTATACGGAAACATTTTGATAGGATATCAAAAACATCAAAATTTAAATCCAATAAAAAAGTATATTTTTTTTCGAAAATTGGTCTGATGTCATCTTCGAAAAACTCAAAAAAAGGAGAACTTCGGTATCCTGCTTCTAATGATTTGAAATGTTGTTTTTGCCAATCAAAATCAGTTTCAATTTTGATATCTTTTGTTTTTTGATGACTTTCTTTCGAATGTTTTACAGGGATGTTTAATAACTGAATTCCGTTTGGACTATAAATATATGTGCGGTTGCGGTTGGTTTGTTTCTGGAAATTATCTTCTATTTCAAAAGTAATGTTTTCCGATTGTAGCATCGCTGCAAAATGGCTAATCGACGGGAAATAGGTAGGATGGATAAGAATGTTCATATTTGTCTAAAGTTTTTAAAGTTATAAAGTCAAAAGTCATAAAGCTAGATTAAATAGAAACTTTATGACTTTTGACTTTGAAACTTTTGACTAATTTTTTGTCTCTTTTCTTTTTTTCCAAAAATATTCTCCAATGAAAAATGCTGCTAAAGCGAATAGGAAATATTTTAAATAAGATTGAGGTTGGCCTTCACCGCTAACAGTTGTAAAAACTCTGTCCCAACGAATTTTATTCAAACCTTTACCATTTGTATCCCAACTTAACCAGATAAAAATAGGTTTCCCTACAATATGATTTTCAGGAACAAATCCCCAATAACGGCTGTCTTCAGAGTTATGGCGGTTGTCACCCATCATCCAGTAATAATTTTGTTGGAAAGTGTAATCTTTAACTACTTTTCCGTTTAGTCTTATTTCGTTTCCTGTTACTTTAAGGTCGTTTTTATCTCCATTTTCATTTGTTTCATAATCATTAATTATGGTTTTATAAAATGGTAATGATTCTGTTGTTAAAGCGACAGTTTTTCCTTTTTCTGGAATATAGACAGGACCGTAGTTGTCACTATTCCACTTATTGATGTGTGGGAAGATACTGTTGTCAATATCTTTTGATATTTGTCTTGTAACGGCAGTAACACCGGGTATGTTTTTCAATCTTTCCGCTCCTTCAGCTGTCAAAGCCCTAAAGAGTAATGTATCTCTTCGAGTTTCATTAGTAAAGTAAACTGGATCAGTTATGTCCATCTCTTTAAGTAAATGCTCAAAGTCAATTGACGTTTTTCCGTCTAATGCTACTTTATAAGAGAATTGTGGTTTTGCTCTATCAGGTAATTCCAATAATTTACCATCAATATAAATCATACCGTCTTTTATAGATAAGTTGTCGCCAGGGATTCCAACACATCTTTTTACATAATTTGATTTCTTGTCTACCGGTTTAAAAGCACGTCTTTTTGAAGTGTCAAAAAACCTATAAACAGTATCAACCGGCCAGTTAAATACAACGATATCCGTTCTGTTTATGTTTTGAATTCCTGGTAATCTTAAATAAGGTAATTGCGGCCAAGTTAAGTATGATTTTTTTTGAAGTAAAGGTATCGAATCGTGAACCATAGGCAATGCAACAGTAGTCATAGGAATTCTAGCGCCATAATTCATCTTGCTTACAAATAAAAAGTCACCTACCAATAAGGATTTTTCCAAGGAAGAGGTAGGAATTGTGTACGGTTGAATTAAATAGGTGTGAACCAAAGTAGCTACTATAACTGCAAAAAGCAATGAGCTAACGGTATCAGCAGCTTTGTTTTCGGGGCTTAAGCTTCTGTCAGCTATGTAATTTAATTTTTGGGTATAATTGACATAATAGATGTAAAATCCAAGAGTTACAATTCCTAAAAAAGTATCTAATCCAGATCGTTTTCCAAAACTTCTCAATGTTTCTACCCAGATTACCGGAAACATTATCAAATTGATAATTGGGATAAAAAGTAAAATGGTCCACCAAGTAGGGCGGCCTATTATTTTCATCAAAACAATAGCATTGTATACTGGAATAGCGGCTTCCCAACTTTTCCTTCCTGCGCTTTCATATAATTTCCATGTTCCTAAAAAGTGAACTATTTGTACAAGCAGAAAAAATATAAACCATTGATATACTGACATAGTTTTTTGTTTAAAGTTTAAAGTTTAAAGTTTAAGGTTGTTTCGTAAGCGATTTTCCTAAAACCGAGTATAATTTTATTTTAAGTCTAAAACATCTTTCATTGTAAAAACACCTTGCTTTCCTATAATCCATTCTGCTGCAATTACAGCACCTAGAGCAAAACCTTCACGATTGTGTGCTGTGTGTTTTATTTCGATAGCATCAACAACAGAATTGTATGTTACGGTGTGTGTTCCGGGAACAGTTCCTATTCTTTTTGCTTCGATATGAATTTGCTTCGCTTCAGGTTTTTCTAATGTCCAGTTGGTGTATGAACTGTTTTCAATTACTCCTTTGGCTAATGATATCGCTGTGCCACTTGGTGCATCTAGTTTTTGAGTATGATGAATTTCTTCCATTTCTACTTTATAACTGTCAAATTTTGACATGATTTTTGCCAAATATTCATTGAGTTCAAAGAAAATATTCACACCTAAACTAAAGTTAGAACTGGAGATAAAACCACCGTTTTTAGCTGTACAAAGTGCCACCATTTCATCATAATGTTCTAACCAGCCTGTTGTTCCTGAAATCACAGGGACATTAGCATGGAAACAACTGGAGATATTAGGGACTGCAGCTGTTGGAACACTGAAATCAATAGCTACATCAGCAGTTGAAAGACCATCAAAAGTATTGTTTTCATCTTTTTTCAAAACGATTTCATGTCCTCTTTCCAGTGCAATTCTTTCAATTACCTGACCCATTTTTCCGTATCCTAAAAGCGCAATTTTCATTTGTTTTTTATATTTATAAATTAAAATTTTAAAGATGAATGGAGTATTCTGTTTTCAATCTAAAAATTATAATTAAATGTTAGTCCTACATTAGTCTTGAATGTTACATCATTTGGATAAAGAACTGGTCTTACTGATAAGTTTTCATCCACATTGAATTGTATTAAAGCAGCATCGACATTAGCATCTATGATATTTAATGCATAAAAAGCTAAAGTTACCAAAGCTGATAAATCTCGATTTCTTTGATAAAATTTTTGTCCGGCAATCAATCGATTATTATCTAAGAAAGCCAAATCATCGGTAGTGTACCCTTCAAGTCTGCTTTTGTAAGCATCTCTGTATTTATGGTATTTCCTGTTGTTGTCAATATAAAAGTAAACACTGGTTCCTAAAGCTCCGTAAACGAGCGGTATTTTCCAGTATTTTTTATTGTAAGCCTGACCTAAGCCAGGCAAAATTGCTGAAAAGAAAGCTGCTTTTGCAGGAGTCAATGGATCAATGTCATTTGATTTCAAAGTATCTTTTGCGACAAGTACTGCTTCTGTTTCCGTTTGGGCAAAAACAGTAGTGTTTCCTGCAATAAAAAGGAATAGACCTATGAAAATGATTTTATGCACTACTCGTTTATTAATTTAATAATTCTGTTGAAGTCTTCTTCAGAATGAAATGGAATAGTGATTTTTCCTTTGCCGTTTCCGGCTACTTTCACATCGACTTTGGTTCCGAAATAATTTGTAAAAGTACTTTTATGGGAATCTGCAATTTCAAATGAAGCTGCTTTTGGTTTACCGGCAGGTTTTGGTTTTAAACTTTCCTGATAGTTTTTTACTAAAGCTTCGGTATCACGAACGGATAGATTTTGACTGACGATTTTTTGATAAATATCAGTTTGAATGTCTTGATCTTCGATGTTGATAATTGCACGACCATGACCCATACTGATGAAACCATCACGAATTCCGGTTTGGATGATTGGGTCTAGTTTTAAAAGTCTCAAATAATTAGCGATAGTAGAACGTTTTTTTCCTACACGCTCACTCATTTGTTCCTGAGTCAATTGAATTTCATCAATCAAACGTTGGTACGAAAGTGCAATCTCAATTGGATCTAAATCATGGCGTTGGATGTTTTCCACCAAAGCCATAACCAATGATTCGTTGTCATTTGCAATACGAATGTAAGCAGGAACTGTTTTCAATCCCACAAGTGTCGACGCACGAAGACGACGCTCACCCGAAATCAATTGGTATTTATTGAAGTCTAATTTACGTACGGTAATAGGCTGAATAACGCCTAATTCTTTGATAGAAGTCGCTAATTCTCTCAACGATTCCTCATTGAAATTACTTCTTGGCTGAAACGGATTTATTTCAATTGCTTCAATTTCAAGCTCAATGATATTTCCTACAACTTTATCGGCATTTTTATCGTCAACGGATTTTATATCGTTTTCCGGATCTTTCAATAGTGCAGATAATCCTCTTCCTAAGGCTTGTTTTTTTATTGCTTTTGCCATAAAACTATTTACTGTTTTTCTTTATAACTTCTTGAGCAAGATGCAAGTAATTAGTAGCTCCTTTGCTTGTTGCATCGTAGTTTATTATACTTTCTCCAAAGCTTGGCGCTTCGCTCAGTTTTACATTTCTTTGAATAATAGTGTCAAAAACCATATCGTTGAAATGTTTTTGAACCTCTTCAACTACTTGGTTTGATAAACGCAATCTCGAATCAAACATGGTTAATAATAACCCTTCGATGTCTAAATCCGGATTGTGAATTTTTTGGATGCTTTTTATCGTATTCAATAATTTTCCTAAACCTTCTAGTGCAAAATACTCACATTGAATAGGAATAATCACAGAGTCAGCAGCAGTCAAAGCATTCAACGTAAGCAAACCAAGAGATGGCGCACAATCGATAATGATATAATCGTACTCGTCTTTGATACTTTCCAATGCTTTTTTAAGCATATATTCCCTGTTTTCTTTATCGACTAATTCGATTTCAATTGCAACAAGGTCAATATGTGATGGAATTACGTCCACATTTGGAGCAGAACATTTTATGATGGCCTCTTTTGGCGTATGACTATGTTCCAGAATTTGATACGTACCTATCTCTACAGATTCAACATCAATTCCTAATCCTGAAGAGGCATTTGCCTGTGGATCAGCATCAATAAGTAATACTTTTTTTTCTAAAACACCCAGTGAAGCAGCTAGATTAACTGACGTTGTCGTCTTTCCAACTCCACCTTTTTGATTAGCAATCGCGATGATTTTGCCCATTTATTTTTCTAAATTTTGAACCGTAAAAATACAATTATTTATGGTTTCTAAAAATCTATTTTGTTAACATTTGTTAAAGCTTGATTAGTCGCTATTTGACAATTCCTATTCTTAAAATGGATTTCATTTTTTAGGAGCTATTCCTGCTGTGCGTTACAAGTTCTTGAGTTGTTCCCAGTTTTTTCTAAAGCCATAAAAGGAGCTTCCTTTGGTCGCTCTTTTCTGCCAAGAAAAAATCGGGAGAAGCTCTTCGAAGCTTTTCACTGCCATCTGGGCTAGGGCAGTTGTAGCTGAATTATGCTGTGGAAAAACAAATTTATTTTAGATTTTCAGACTAATTTTCGAACCAAATAAATTTAGTCCTTATTTCTGAAATAGTTTTGCATAAGCCAAAAATAGTACTATATTTGCACCCGCTTTCGGGGTGTAGCGTAGCTCGGTTATCGCGTCACGCAGTGCGTGAAGACCACAGTCACGAATCAAAAACTTACACCAAGATATGTACACCGTATATATTATATTTAGTAAAAGTTATTTAAAATATTATACTGGTCAAACTGATGATCTTGAAAACAGATTAAATAGACATAACTCTGGATTGAGTTTATCTACAAAATCAGGAAAGCCATGGGAGTTGATTTATCAAATACAACTTTCAACACGTTCAGAAGCTATGATTTTAGAACAAAAAATTAAAAAAAGAGGAGCCAAAAGATATCTTGAAGATATTAGTTTCTTTTAATATTCGGGGTGTAGCGTAGCTCGGTTATCGCGCCTGCTTTGGGAGCAGGAGGCCGCAGGTTCGAATCCTGCCACCCCGACAAATTGATCCTTTCTGTTCTCACAGAAGGGATTTTTTTATTCCAGCATAATTAAAACTGATACTTCTAGTTCAGTATTCCAGCAATAATATCCTATTTTTGCACTGTTAAATTCAAAAGAAACATCAATATGTCAGATACAATCGAAAAAATTAAATGTCTTATTATAGGTTCTGGTCCAGCAGGTTATACTGCAGCAATATATGCCGCCAGAGCAAACATGAATCCTGTTTTATACCAAGGAATGCAGCCAGGTGGACAGCTAACAACTACTAATGAAGTAGAAAATTGGCCTGGTAATCCTGAAGGAATTACGGGTCCGGAAATGATGGTAGGATTACAAGCACAAGCACAACGTTTTGGAACTGATGTGCGTGATGGTTGGGCTACAAGAGTTGATTTCTCGGGCGATATTCATAAAGTATGGATCAATGATACTATAGAATTACATTGCGAAACAGTAATTATTTCTACTGGAGCATCAGCTAAATATTTAGGGATGCCATCAGAACAACACTATTTAAAAATGGGTGGCGGAGTTTCTGCATGTGCTGTTTGTGACGGTTTTTTCTATAGAAACCAAGAAGTAGTAATTGTTGGGGCTGGAGATTCAGCTTGTGAAGAAGCACACTATTTGTCTAAACTTTGTAAAAAAGTAACCATGTTAGTGCGTAGCGAAAAATTTAGAGCTTCTAAAATAATGGAAGAACGCGTTCGCAAAACCGAGAACATTACCATATTAATGAATCACGATACTGTTGAAGTATTAGGAGATGAGCAAGTTGTTACTGGGGTAAAGGCTTTGAATAAAACAACAAATGAAGTTTTTGATATTCCTGCAACTGGTTTCTTCGTAGCTATTGGTCACAAACCAAATACTGATATTTTCAAAGATTATATCACATTAGACGAAACGGGATATATTATCAATACTCCTGGAACTTCAAAAACTAATGTTGAAGGCGTTTTCGTAGCGGGTGATGCAGCAGATCATGTATATCGTCAAGCGATAACTGCAGCTGGAACTGGTTGTATGGCTGCTCTTGATGCCGAAAGATATTTGGCTTCTAAAGAATAATCAGAGTTTTTTTTAGGTAAAAGATAATTAATACCATTGATTAGTTCATTAAAGTCCAAATTTTTTTTGTCAGTTCGAGCGCAGTCGAGATGTCATAACGGTTCTCGACTGCGCTCGAACTGACAATTGGACTATTTTATAATAACAAATGGTATAACGGATAGATATTAGATTTGTTAAGAAATTTTCTGTCCCTTTAACTTTTCAAATTAAAAAAGTCCCATTTGCCTTAGCAAGTGGGACTTTTTGTTGGTTAGGATATATGTTAATCAATTCTGTTCTTTCTCCCTCTCCTTTGGAGAGGGCGGGGAGAGGATTATTTCAACTTTTTTATCAATTTTGCTTCGTCGGCAAATTTCCGTATTTCAATTTTTGGAGCACCTACAAGTTGGATTTCTGATTTATTTGCGGCATCAATAACCACGGCTGTTTCAGTAAATAAACTGCAGCTGGAATAGCTTTCGGTGGTGATATCCGCATTTTTTGTGGTAAACTTGTTTCCGGTAAATGAGGCATTGTTGTCTAATCGAATGACAGTATTTGTAGCGGTTCCTTCAAGCGTTGCATCTGCTTTTTGATACATATCTACTTTCAAATCTGTAGTGTTGACTAAGGCTTTTAGAGAGGCGTTTTTACTTAATTCTATTGTGGTATTTTCTGATTTTAAATTGAGTTCTGTTTTTGATTTATCATCAGATTGTAACACGAATTTTTTGGCATTCACATTCAAAAACAGTTTGGATGCATCGTGTGCTTTTAGTGTAAAATCATTTAATAAAATTTCCTGAATCGCATTTACAGTTGTTTCATTTTTAGACGTTACCATATTCAAATCATTTGTATAGGTTACTCTAACAATCATTTTTTTATAAGTAGAGGCTTGTTTTGTAGTGTAAATATGAAGCATATTGTCTCTCAAATCTAGCGAAATAATATCGTGTAAGTTGTCGTCGGCTTCAATTTTTAGTTCGGTTTTTTCACCTCTTTCTAGATATACTTCGAGATTGTCTTCAACAGTAAGCGATGTGAAATTCCCTACTTCCCTTTGTTCTATAGTTACTGTTTTTGAGCCCTTTATTTTTTCCTTTTTCTGTGCAAATAAAAATGTAGTTGATAAAAGAAGTAGAAGTATAGCTGTATTTTTTTTCATATTCATTTGGGTTAGTGTCTACACAAATATAAAAAAATCATCCACTTATGATGGATGATTTTTTGATTTTTAGTAAAATGATTTGTTATTCTTGATGAATACTCCCTCCGGAATTGGTTTCTTTTCGAATTGATTTTGGAACTTTGTTATAATTTACGTTTCCTCCGCTAGAAGCTTCTGCATCTAAACTTACAATGGGATGCGTGTTGATGGTGGCTCCACTTGAAGCTTCGGCATTAACTTCATTTGCTAATAAGTTTTTGGCGTCAATTTCGCTTCCACTTGATGCATTTGCTTTCATTTTTAATCCCATTCCATCAATGGTGATACTGCTTCCGCTACTAGAATCACAAGTAATATCATCTGCTTCGATATTCAGGTCAATAGTGCCCGCACTAGAGGTGTTTAGTGTAATATTTTCTCCTTTGATAGTATTTGTACTTGTGATTGATGCGCTGCTATTGGCTTCTAATTGTTCGATAACAGGCATTTTTACAATTACTTTTTTAGATTTCGTATTGATAAAAGAATTTTTATCGCAATAAATAACGAGTGTGCCATTTTCAACTTTTGTAAAAATGTGTTTCTGCAAATTATCATCAGCCTCAACTACTATTTCAGTTACGTCTGATTGTTCAATGACAAGATCGATAGCATTACTGACTTCTATGTTTTTAAAATCACCCTCCACATTTCTTCTTTCAGTGGTGACATTTCCGCTTCCTTTAATTGATTGTAAGTTTATGGAATGGTTACACGATGCAAATAGTAAGGCAGTTAACGCAACCAGAATAAATTTTGTAATTAATGTGATGATTTTTAACATAGCTTTAATTTTTAATGATTATACCATTTTTGCTTACTGACAAACCTTTTTTGGTTCCAGCTTCATTCACTGTTACCGTTTCTCCGTTTACTTTTACAGTAGTAGTTGTAATACTGTCATTTTCGGTTACTTTTCCAGTAATGTTTACTTCTACATTATCACCGTTTTCATTTACATCAACATCGTTATACTCATTTTCATCAGTAGGACAATTTAAACATTTTATTTGAGAATTCTCTACTTTGTAAATGTAATTGTCTGAACTGTAGTGTAAGTTAAAAAATGAATCGTCAGATCTGTCGTAATTTTGTACTGAAGTATCTGGTTTCAGCAGGATTCCTTCTGGTAGGTATAAAAATATTTCCACTTCCTGGTCACGAAATTTATTAGCTACTTCTGTCAATAAATAATTGTCTAAAATCAACTGATTTCCTTCAATTTTGATAGCGTATTTTATTTTTTCGGCTCTTCGTTTTGCATCTTGAAATGATTTACCTCTAGCTATTTTTTCAATTTGAATGAAAGGTAATTTCTCGTCTGTGCGTAAGATTTCTAGACTTACATTATTGGAATAAATCAATTGAGTGTTAGCTGAATCCTGAACAAACTTGAAGCTTTCTCTGTCATCAATGTCTTTAGTGTAATACTCATTGTATCTGAATTTTACAAACAAAGTGTCATTTGGCAATACATTAATTGTTTCTTTCTGAACTGTTTTTCCTTCGTAAGCCACTTCTGATGCTTGTTTTATTCCTATTGAAATTAGTATCGCTATGGCAATTATCCAAAGTGCTAGTAATGTATATTTAGCAATATTTCCAATTGATTTCATGGCTGGAGATAGTAATTTGAAACCTAAAAGTGTCAAGAAAAAGAACGGAATTCCAACAGCAAAGAACATTAACAATCCAAAAGACCATATTGGGTAATCCGTGAAATTTCCTGCTTCAATGAAACTCTGCCATGGCACATCAATAAAATCTGAAGAACCTAAAGTGAAAACAGCAATTAGTAAAGAAATTAATGTTGCAATTCCTGTGATGATTAAAATTACTCCTAAAAACTTTGCAAAAATCTTGAAAACTGTCATGATAAAATCACCAAAAGAATTTCCTATTTTCCCAGCACCCGTTTTTATTTGATTGCCATATTTGTCGTAATCTACATTTTTTATTTTACCAGAAACGCTTTCAAACTCTTCACGTACTTTTTTTTCGATATTCGAAATATTTACCGGTTCTCCAGTCATTTCCAGTTTTTCGGATGTGGTAACGGCCTCAGGAGTTACAATCCATAGAATGATATAGGCCAAAATTCCAGTTCCAAATCCAGCAAAAACTAATAGTATTAGAACGATTCTGATCCATACGGCATCAATTCCAAAATAATGACCTAATCCAGCTGAAACACCGCCAATCATACCTTTTTCTTTATCACGGTATAATTTTTTTGTTCTTCTGTTTGAACTATCACTAAAGGTTTGAGAGCCTTTCAACTCATCTTCAATAATGTAATCTTCCGGTTGTCCCATTACGGCAATAACCTCATCTACATCTTTTAAACCCACAACATGTTTGTCGCTTATTTGTTTCTCATTCAATAATTCTGAAACACGCATTTCGATATCTTTTATGATTTCATCATGTCCAGATGAATTAGATAAAGAACGTTTTATGGCATCAAAATAGCGAGTTAATTTTTGGTATGCATCTTCATCTATATGAAAGAACATTCCGCCTAGATTTATATTTACAGTTTTGTTCATGACTATTGTTTTTGGTTGGTTATAAGGTTTACGGCATCAGATAATTCAGTCCAAGTGCCACTAAGTTCTTTTAAAAATGTTTGTCCTATTTCTGTTAGACCATAATATTTTCTTGGTGGTCCTGATGTGGATTCTTCCCAACGATAGTTGAGCAATCCATCATTTTTCAATCGGGTTAGCAGCGGGTAAATAGTTCCCTCTACAACTAATAATTTTGCGTTTTTTAATGTGTCTAATATTTCCGATGTGTATGCATCTTTTTCTTTTAATACGGATAAGATGCAAAACTCGAGAACACCTTTACGCATCTGGGCTTTTGTGTTTTCAATGTTCATAATTTCTTTTTTTTGATTTTGTGTTGATTAAACGGTTCATTTTTTGATTGATGATTGATTTGTTTTTGCGAGGAACGAAGCAATTGTTTCTTGCTGTTTGGTTCGCTTTATTTATTACGTTTGTTCGCTTTTAATCCATTTTATATCTCCTACTTAATAAAAGGAATCGTTATTGGATATTTGTATTTTTCTCCATTTGATGTTTTGATTGAAGCATAAATGATTAAAAAGAATTCAGCCACTTTCAAAAGACCAAAAATTAAAACAGCAACTAATCCTACTGTTAACATTCCGATGTTTCCTTCAAAGTTAAAATTTCTAAAAACAAAATCGTGATCATTTACTACAGCTTCGAAAGGAACATTTTTAAACAGTGTGATTAAAAATGTTGGAACTGCAATTAGTATTAACACTAAAGAATACAATAATAAACTTAACTGAAAATTAAGTACTTGTTTTCCGTGGTGATCCACAAATTCAGAACTTTCCTTTTTTGAAGTCCAAAGTAGTATTGGAAAAATATAATTTCCAAAAGGAATAAAATATTGAGTCAATGTACTCAAGTGTGTAAATGTTGCGATGTTTTTTTCGGTTGTTGTTTCCATGATTAAAAGTATATAGTAATTTCTTATGCAAATATATATCTAAAAGACAGTATCTTGTTTCGCATAGTACCAAATATTAACATAATATTAACAAATTAATTTATTATGTACGCATAGTATTTTTTTGTATTTTAGCAAAAAACCTAGCTATATATGAAACTTACAGCATCAAAACTTAATAAATTTCTCTTATTTAAATTACCGTCGGCATTTATCTGTGGTGTACGTGTAAAAGAGATAGATGAAAACAAATGTGTGGTATCAGTAAAACACCGTTGGATTAATCAAAACCCGTTTAATTCTATGTATTTTGCTGTACAAGCGATGGCTGCCGAGCTTTCTACAGGAGCTTTAGTAATGTTCCAAATTCAAAAAAGCGGTAGGAAAATATCGATGCTTGTTGCTAACAATAAAGGGAACTTTACAAAAAAAGCAACGGGTAGAATCACTTTTACCTGTACAGATGGTTATTTAATTGAACAAGCAATTGAAAGAACAATTGCTACCGGAGAAGGACAAACTTTCTGGATGAAGTCTATTGGAACAGATGAAAAAGGAGTTCAAGTTTCTGAAATGGACTTTGAATGGAGTGTAAGAATCAAATAAGAAACACTTAGTTATTTATAAAAAATAGAAAACGCCTCTAAATCTAGAGGCGTTTTTTATAGAAAAAAGAAATTTATTGGTGTCAAATTTAGTTTAAAACTATGGGCTTTTAGTATATTTTCCTTTCAGATTCTAAAAACTTTACCACGAAATCCACAAATTAATTCGTGCTAATTTGTGGAATTCTTGACAAAAAATAAGTTTTGTAACCGTGGATACTTTTAGTCTGCCAACCAAATCTATGGACTTTCAGTCCATAGTAGTGTAGTTTTTTAGATTAACACTTTTTTCCGCTTGCTTTTGCTGATGATGCATTACACTTTTTTCCTTCAGCCTTACATTTTGCTTGACATTTTTCTATTTCATCTGCATTCATTGCTTTTGATTTTGAATTTTTTTTAGCACAACAAGATTCTTTTTTAGCTTTTTCTCTTGTGGTAGTTTTACTTTCTTGCGCACTAAGATTAAGAGTCAAAAATGCTATTGCTATACATGCTATTATCTTTTTCATTTTTATAAATTTAAATGGTTTTTCTTTTTTATTTGGATGTAAATCCAAAATTATTAATTCAAATATAAATAATAATATAATAAAAACACTTATAAAAATTAAAACGCTCATAACGGATCTTTAAAATCTTGTTATAAGCGTTTTTATATTGTCTAAAAAACGACTTTAATTAAAATAAGTGAAGTTTTTTAGTTCCCTCCGGTAGTGAGAAATCTTTTTTTAAGTTGGATTATTTTAAATTATTTGATACTAATTTTTTTATTGATATTTCCTTTAGTGGTTTTTAATTTTACGATATAAATTCCTGATGTTTTGTTTTGAATTGGGATTTTAATGCTGGTTTGTTCCTTGTCAGCAACATCCCATGTAGACAGTAATTTTCCTTGAATGTTGAAAAGTGACACGTTAACTACTGTATTGTCATTTGATCTATTTGTAATATTCAAAACATTATTAGAACGAGTAAAGACTACTTGAATACTATTCTCATAAATTATATCCTTTACATCAAGAGTTTTATCCTTAAAGCGTAATGAGAAACGTTCCGTGAAATACCCTTGAGGAAGTTCTACTTCATACATTTTGTTTTTTATGCTATTATAGGTATCCGTTTCTTTATCGTAAATAAAAACATTTTGGCTCTCGTCGAAGTTTTCTAGAGCATCAATACCAAACGATACTTTTCCATTAGCCTCTGTTCGAACACCAATAGGGAAGGAGGCATTTTCATCAAAATAGCCTTCTCCTTGTATGGCTAATTCATTCTCCCCATTTAATAAATACATATCACTTGGAGAATCATCTATATTGAAAGCATCGTAACCATCATTCATCTCGCTATTTGCTTTCTCATCCATAAAGGCTAATAGCGCTTGTCTGTGGAATGTTTTGTCAATAACATTAAATCCTAGACGTATTTTTTTATGGGTGTCTTTCTCAATAGGAGCATTGCTGTTGTCTGTCCAATGACTGGAAGTTTTTGGACTAGCGGGAATTCGATATATTTCTTGTGAAACTCCAGTTTCGTCTTCCTTATGAAAACCTCTTTGGCTGTTATTAAAAGTTACTGCGCCGCCTGTTGTAAGGTTACCAATCACAAAGAAACCTTGACCTACTGGAATGAATTCGTTGGGGATTAACTTACTTGCTGTACCCGCTCCACTTATGAAATCTACACCAGTAGCACTTGGAGCGAGTCCACCAGATAGATTTCTGATGGCATAACCTCCTTGATAGGCTGCTAAATTATGCGAGTTATTAGTGGCATAGTGTTCCCAGAAATACAAAGTACCGTCTATTGATGGGGTATTAGTTGTGTTTGCGATAACGTTAATATTAT
Source organism: Flavobacterium pasteuri (assembly GCF_048286615.1). NCBI lineage: Bacteria > Pseudomonadati > Bacteroidota > Flavobacteriia > Flavobacteriales > Flavobacteriaceae > Flavobacterium > Flavobacterium pasteuri. Next base: position 341,035 of record NZ_JBLVPN010000004.1, read on the forward strand.
CATTAATAAATTTAGTTGCATCTAGTGCTGATGGATATGGATTACCCACTAGTAGCAATTGATCAATCCCCACAGTATTTGTTATAGTTCCATTGTTAGGTTTTCCTAAAAAGGTTAGGTTTTGTGTTCCTGTAGTTCCTGATCCTTTTAAAGTAAATCCCTTACTGGCTGATAAAGTTCCTGTTTCACCTATTTGAGTCCAATTGGCGTAGTCATTTCCTAAATTATCAAATTTATAAATCCAAAAACGAGCTAAACTAAATGGAGATGTTGCTCCATCATACCCATTAATCCAGTTTATGGTTCCTGGTGCGGCAGGATTTGTTCCATCTCTTAAAACTCCTGCTACGGTAAAGCTATTGTTATTTGTAGTATTGTTTATAGTTCCTACAGGTGAACTCCAATAATTATAATTGAATATATTGCCCTGTCCTTTTTGGTCTCTTTCTAATGAACCGGAACTGGTAGGGTCTAAATCACTACCTAGTTTTTGTATTAATTGTGACCGTCCTTCTAAATCTATTTTACCATTTATCTTTAAGTAATGTGAAACTTCAATTTGTGTGTCATTTGTAGCGCTCAAAGTATTGCTATCAACAAATAATCCTAAAACGGTTTTATTTCCTGGTGAAGTAATATTGTGGGTAGTTTTCACGATATTCCAGCCAATAGGAGTTATGTTATCAACAATAGATAAGCTATAGGGTAAATCTTGTACGGTACTGTTAGTCCAAGTTCCTACAGTTTCCCAGTTTCCATTTGTGGCGGACTCATAAGGCAATGGAGCAGTTTGTGAATCTACTGTTGTTAGATTGCGGAGTGCAGCTGTATAATTATTGCTTGAAATATCTTTTGCATTCGTATAAGTATAGGTAGACATCGGATAGTATGCATTCAAATTTGACCATGGAACACTGCTAATATCATTCAGTGTGATAGTATTAGGTACTACTGCACCATTAGTAAAAGTAGTGTTGTTTCGTATTTCCTGATTCATTACATAACGAAATTGTGCTTCGGTAAGGGCTACATTCCAGACACGAACTTCATCAATTGAGCCATTAAAGAGTGAAGTAGGTGTTACATCATCTGCTGCTGCAATCAAGAATGATTGAGTAGTAGCAGGAACGTTAGGCATAGTGGTATTGCTTACACTTGTTACACCATCAATATACATTTTTGCAGTTGTTGTTGTACCATCATAGATTACACCTATATGATGCCAAATTCCTAATGGAATAACTACATTTGAAGTTATGGTATGTTTTGTACCCCCTACCATCCAGCTCATTTCTGCTCTTCCGGCTGTATTGATGCTTAAATCATACCCTTCAGTAAACGAACTGTTTCTTTTTGAGAGTATGGTTTTATCAGTACTGTTTCTATTTACCCATGCCGAAACAGTAAACGAACTATTTAAGTTCAATACTTTTCCTGCATCTAGATAGTCATTTACACCATCAAATTTTATACAACGTACAAAGGTTCTATCTGGAGCATATCCAAAAGTGATGTACTTAGTTCCATTAAAGTCATAGGTAGTTTCTAAATTACTTCCATTTGCAGTCATGATACGATGTTCAGCAGTAGGATTAAAAACAGGAGTATCTGATATAAACATTAGATAATCTCCGGGAGGTGTTATAGTTGCTGAAAGCATCGTAGTCGGTATAGATACTTTAGCAGTAGGAACATTTCCGCCAGTTTCTACTACTTTCCAGGTTCTTCCTATGGATATAAAATCTACATTTGTTGTTAATGCTGGTGTAATACCTGAACTAATATTTACAATAACGGGTGCTTGTGCAGTTAGGGTTCCATTATTGTTACCCCAAATAAGGAAATTTTTATCGTTACAAGTAGCTGTGTTCAGTTTATTTGTTGGTAATATATCAGTTAAACCAATTGTTATATCGTCTATACTATTTACTGTTTTAGATTGTTTCTGATATAATTGAGAATCTTCATCTCTTCCAACTCCTGCGATGTCATAATTAAAACCTGAATTTGCACTAGTGTTCCAAATGATGTTTCCAGCTGAATCGATATAGTCTACATCATTGAGTCTGGTAGTCATGCTTACTCCAGATGCATTACTGCTACTGGTAGCATGTAGCGTTATTCCGTACTTTAGTCCTAGATAACTTTGTATTTTTTGTTGGTTTAGGACACTATTGGGAGCAGTATAAGCAACTACTTCTGAAAGTCTCCCATTTAAGGCTGAAAAAGCTCTACCGCTGATTCCACTTCGTCCAGTTCCTAAATAGAAAGGTAAATTTCTGTATTCATAAAAGTTTAAAAGTTGTTGATCGCCATTATTACCTGTTTTAGCGGTAGTATTGTCTATTTTTATACCATTTTTATATATTTCTGTTTGAGTACCGCTTGCATTTGTTTTTACGTTTATGATAAGTGGTTCGTTGTAGGTTACGGTTGATGAGCTAAACGCTATGCCGTATGAATCAACACCTGGTGCGGGAGAGCCAGTTCCATTTATAAAGCTACCAACACTGTGTGAAATAACTTCGTCTGGGTTGTAGCGGGCAGTTGTGTTTCCTAATCCTAGCCCAGTTGGGTCTTCATGGAATCCCTCATCAGAAAGTTTTCCTCCCAAGGGAATTTGTCGCCCGTTAGTTCCCATCGTATTTTGTATTATATCATTGCTAAATACCACTATAAAATAATCTTGTGAGTACAAGCCTCCTTTACCATTCATGTAATCCTTGTTTGCAGCGTTGAAATCAACAACAGGATTAAAGTTGATGTTTCGAGTACTATTATCACGAAAAGTAGGAGCGTCACTTATTAATGCTTTTACACTTTCTTTGTTCACTAAATCGGCTCTTGTAGTATCATAGGCTTGGTCTTCCCATGCTGTCAATGCTGTACCATCTGTAACGGCTATTCCTGCATTACTTTTAAACCAGAGACTAAGATTTTGTTTTACTTGGGCAGGGGCAATAGGAGATAGTGCTAATGCTGCGATAGGATTTCCTTCTACGGATATATTGTCAAAAGCTACTCCAACATTATTAGTAGTACCGTCTGATTTAAACTGCACTCTGAAACGTACATTGGCTTGATTTCTAAATGTAGCATCTGCTAATGTTGTGGTGGCTCTTGTAAATCGAGCAGCGCCTATTCCTATTGGTGTAAAAGCTAAAGACCCTGCGGCATTATTATTACTCCATCCATTACTTCCTAATGCGCTTACTGTTGGAGAGTTATACCAATTTATTCCACTACCATTAGTTCCTAATTGTACAAAGGCACCTCCGTTAATAGAATATAAAATACGCATACCATCTCTATCAGCTTCGGTATTATAGCGTACATCAATATTGAACAATAAATTTTCATAACCAGTAAAATTATAAACGGGACTATCTATTTCTACAATTGAATTGCTATTATAAGTATTATAATTATTAAGTCTCCAAAAAGAGTTTTCGCCAATCTCTGCAATTGTTGCTGGAAATGAAGAGGTCCAAAGCCAAGAGCCATTTGTAGAAGTGCTATTTGTCCATCCACCATTTGTTGCGTCAAAATCTTCATAAAACAAGGTGTAATTTCTATTAGTGTTAGCATCTAAATAAGTTACAGTAATGTCTGCTGTACTGGTACCACAACTACTTGTTACAGTCCATCTAAAAACATAAGTTCCTATTGCAGGTACAGTCGCTGTCGAAGAACCATTAGTACTGTTACTAAAAGTTATAGTTCCTGATGGACCTGAAATTTTAGTCCATGCTCCTGATCCAGGACTAGGAGTGTTTCCTCCTAATGAGGTTGAAGTCAGTGACCCGTTAACAGTTATAGCGTTACTACTTACCGTAGCAAATGAACCTACAGCTACTACTTGTGTTTTAGAAGCCATTGCAATTCCGCATGAACCTCCAGCACTAGTAAGAGTTAGAGTTGCTGTTCCTGTATAAGCAGCTGGTGGTGTCCAAATAGTTGTGTTCGGTGTGTTTCCGGTATTATTAGAAAATGTTCCGCCAACTCCTCCGTCAGACCAAATGGCACTTGTTGCACCTCCTCCAAATGATCCACCTAATGCAACCGTTGTAGCGCCTTGACAAATGGTTGCTAATGCACTTCCAGCGTTTGCGGTTGGAGTATTTGAAGTTACTGTCAAAGTTTGAGCCGTACCATTACCGCAAGCATTAGAAGGAGTTACACTTACAGTTCCTGAGGTTCCGTTTGTAGTAACCGTAATAGCATTTGTTGTTCCGCCAGCAGTTTGAGACCATCCAGCCGGAAAAGACCAATTATAAGTAACTCCAGCAACATTGGTTACACTATAGCTTTGTGATGTACCACCACAAAAAGCAGTACTTCCTGTTATGGTACTAGGTTGTGTGGGAACTGTTATTACTGTAACGCTGGCTGTATTACCACTACTTATACCATTTGTACAGTTGTCTGGTGATACACCACTTGAAAGATTGGTGATTTGAATATTTGTTAGTCCTACGTTAGCTAATGCTGTTGTAGTGAAACTTCCTGTTCCTGCTGTATTTACAGTCATTGAAGCAGTGCTTGATCCTGTATTAGTACCCGTAATTGTATATGAAACAGTATAAATTCCAGTAGGTAATCCTGTTGCTGAGGAAGTAAGCGTAACTGATGCTCCATTTGTAGTACACAATGGTGAGGCTATTGAAGTACCTGTTAAACTATATCCTGCTACTGGACAAGTCCAAGTAAGAATTACTTGCCCGTTTGCTCCAAAACCTCCAATTCCATTACCAGCAGTTCTCAAAGCACCACCACCACCACCACCAGGAATAACTCCAGGTAAACCATTTCCGCTGACCCCGCTTATAAGTATTCTACCATTACCTCCATTACCTCCTCCTACAGGTGCTACTCCTCCTGTAGATGTAACTCCTGTATTACCCGCTGATCCAGTACCCGCTGATGAACCACCGCCACCTCCATAAGTACCCGCGAGTCCAGTAACTCCAGCTCCTCCACTGAATTTTATTGTTCCTATGCTTGTAGAAGCTAAACCTCCAGCTGCTCCTGTTGTTACATCGTTTGGAACAGATTGCCCGCCTTTTGCCAGAACAGTACCCGTTGTCGAAAACCAAGAGTCTAGTCCATCTGCTGTTGTAGTGCTTCCAGTACCTACTGTCACTGTGTAGGCAGGGTTTAATGCATTCACAGTTACTGCTGATGATGCGTAAGCACCACCACCACCACCACCATATCCGTTGGTACTAGTGGATCTTGAACCCCCTTTTCCACCACCTCCCCATGCTTGAGCTGTTACAGATGTAACCCCAGCAGGTACTGTAAAAGTTCCTGATGATGAATACGTTTTTGGAGATTGAGAAAATCCAACTGAAGTAATAAATAAGAAAGCTAAAGTTAAAAATATTTTTTTTGTAAAAAGTATAGTTTTATTCATAGGGTTTTGATAATGTATTTATTTAGGGACAATAGATTGCCCAAGTATAAAATCATTTACGTATTTATTCTTTATTTGGTTTTAATTATCAGCTTATTAGTGCTTTACATAAAGTAATTTAATATGTCAAAAGTAAAATATTTATTCCTAATTACAATGCCTTTTTAACGACAAAAAGCAATTATTTACGTTTAAGTTCAATGTTTTATGATTTTTAATACTTTTTATCAAAAAACGAAAATTAATCAGGTAGTAATAAACACGTTGAATCAAAGAAAGCTACTGTATTAGGATAGCTTTTTTTAAATTCAAGGTATTGCAGTAGTAGTGTTTAATAAAACGTTCTATTGTAGTGGTTTTTTTATTAGTTGTTTCCAGTAGGCTTACAGGAGAAACATTAATGGTGTTATTGAATAATTTACCTTTTATAATGGTTTGACTAATTACATTGTAAATTTTAAATGTTGCTTAACTTGAACTCTATTTTTATTTGCAGATTCAAAATTTTATTCATAAGATGGATATAAGTTCAAGTAACGGAGAGTCTTATAAAATTACCGGTAGATTTTAAAATGGTTTTGTTTATTACTTATAAATCCTATATTTCATATAATTTCAAATTACGCTAGTAAAAAAGTAAAAGCCAAAGATTTAATTCATCGATATTGATGAGCTTAAAACTTTGGCTTTGTTGAAATAAAACACTAAATTTTACAATAGATTTTATTATGCATTATATAAATTTTTCCTAATAGATGCATTTGATCTAAAAAAGAATCTATTTAATTTTGATTTAATTGGACTTAAAATTTAAAAGAAATTCTTGATAAAAGATGGATTACTATCTTAAATAGTTTGTTCTTTTCTGTTTTTTCTAAAAGTATAATAGGCAAAAATAATTCCAGCTATAGCTAAAAATATTAATTTACCGTTTATAGGCATAGGAGGCTCTCCACCCTCTAAATCACCATCAGAGGTATCATCACCAATTTGAGCAAATACCAGAACGCTTGACAAGAGGCAAAAGAGAGTACAGTATAATTTTAATAGAGTGTTTTTCATTTTTCGATTTCTTTATTTGATTTTGGGCACTTATTAAACAAATAGCATTAATTAATAAACTATTTTTTTAGTAACCACTTCGTTTTTATCAGATGTTATTTTAATTATCAAAGTCTGCTCTGCTGCATTAAAATCCTTGATCAAAGTTTTAGTAGCATTTATTTCTTTTTGCTCAAAAATGATTCTTCCTCTAATATCAAATAGTGTTACGTTCTTCATAACTGTTGAACCAGAATTGATATTTAATATTCCTTTTTGATTGAAAACAAGTATTGTGTTTTCATTAAATATAGGTGTTTCAATACCTAGCGTTCCAGTATTTTTATACATTAATTCAAAACGGTTGTTGAATGTTCCAATTGCTGATGAAAAAGGATATTCACTTTTTTTCAAATCATGAATAGAACCATTTAATTTATCCATCAAGAATATGTCTTGTTGATTTGCAAATAATCCATCAACATGATCTATAGCAATACTGTAGTTTCCACTAACATTAGTTTTGAAAGTAAGAGGGACAATATCAGTAGCTACAAATGGTAGGCTTCTTCCTTGTATAATAAATTCTTCATTTTCTATTAAAGAGTTTAAGGCAATAGGATTGTCATTAATGTATTTTCCGTCTATTGTTGCATCAATTCCTGTAGTTGCGTCAGTCATGTAAGCAATTAACATCTGGTTGACAGGTGATGTAGGAGTAGATAGGTTTAACCAAATTCTATTTCGCTCTATATTTTTAGTTCTTAAAAACTGGTCAGCATTATTACCTAAACGCATAGCATTTGTGAATGAAATAGTCGTAGAAGTAGCTTTGGCAATAAAACCCTGACCTACCTGAATAATTCCATTAGGTTGAATACTGCTCAATCCGCCTGCGTTAGCAGTACCGCCAGCAAGAGTGTAAGTTGCATAGGATGAACTTAAACTATTGTTTGTTTTTCTCCAAAAGTACAATGCTTCAGTAATATTATTTGTTGAAATAAAAGTATTGGCATTGATGGTAGAAGGATATGGATTTCCAATCGCATTGTACGTATTATTTGTAACAGTTAAGTTATAGTTTCCATTGTTAGGAACACCTTTGAATTCACCTTCCCAAATTGTTGGCGTTGTGGGGTGATTATTTGGCATACGAATTAAGTATCCGGTTCCTGACGCAAAATTAGTCGTTGATGCTATACCACTGTAAAAATTTGTTGAAGGGTTATAAGTATAAAAACGATTTGGTAATGTAGATGGAGAGAATAATTGCAATTGCTGACCAGATACTGGAGCTGACCATAATACATAATCTAAAAGCATCAAAGAAGATGTTTTTCTTTTTACAATAATGTTTCCGGTGTTTCCATTAGTGTTTTTGGTTTGAACCAAGTTAGCGTTACTTTCAAATGTTAAAGAAGCGCCAGAAGCAACATTTACATCACCTGCAATATTGAAATTAAACCCTGAATTTACTTTAACTACAGCGTTGTTGTTTACAGTAAGACTACAAGCAGTAAGGTCTGTGTTTATTATTAGATTTGCTGATATAATAGCATTCATACCTGATACGGGTTCACTATTTGACCAAGAGGTTCCGTTCCAAGTTGTTGTGCCAATTACTATGTTTTGGTTAGCGGTTACACTTTGACCATTTCCATCGTTAAACGTCCAAGTTACCACTGTATTTCCAGGAGTTGTAATTGGGAATACAATAGGAGTAGTTCCTGTAATCGTTCCTGTACAAGCATCAGTAGTTGTAGGAGGAACAGGAGTTACCGAACATTTTCCTGTTATATCTGCCAAAGTTGGAGTTACTGGAGCAACTGTATCATCAATAATTATATTTTGATCAGCTGTTACAATATTTCCGTTTCCATCATTAAATGACCAAGTAACTACAGTTGTTCCTTGAGTTGTAATTGGGAAAGGAGTTGATGTTGTTCCTGTAATTGTACCCGCACACAGGTCAGTTGTTGTTGGCGGTGCCGGTGTTACTGAACATTGCGCCGTAACATTTGCTAGTGTTGGTGTTGCAGGAGGTGTTGCATCATTGATTGTTACGTTTGCTACACAAGTATTAGTTTGTCCGTCAGCATCAGTTACTGATAATGTTACTGCTTGAATTGTGTTAGCATGAGTACAATTGAAGGTGTTTGGAGAAACTGAAATTGCAGTGATAGCAATATCGTCGGTAGATCCATTATTTACATCAGTTGTAAGCACAGTTAAAGAACCACTGCTGTTTAATGATAGCGTAGCATTTTTGCAAATGGCTACTGGAGGTGAAGATATAATTTCTATTACCTTGAAATTGTCAAATCTAAACCCTTTAAAAGTGGTGTTGTAGCCATGATTTCTATTGTTAGAATCAGTTCTAAGAATGAATCTGAACTTTACACTGGCTTTATTAAAAAGCCCTGAATTTTCGGTTGCGCTAATGTAATATTCTTCTAATACCCATTTATCAAATTTATCTCCATCATACAAAGCTTGTCCATCAGGTTGGAAGCCTTTGTCGCCTACTGTTTTTGATGTTGTTGAAAGTGTAGTGGAGTAATCGGTAACTGCTGTTGTAGTTCCTGGTTTTGTGTATTTTCCGTTCATTGTAATCCAAGTTGTTCCACCATCTGGTGACCCTTGTAATTGAACGTAGTCAAAACTTCTTTCTAGATCCCATTTGGCATTAAATTGAATGGCAACTTGTTGTTTTCCTGCTAATGAAATGGCATTAGTTTGTGTTAGATTTGCATTAGTTACTACGCTCGCGTATGCTGCGGCAGTATTTGTTGTAATACCTGCAGTTCCTCCAAAACCATCAGTAGTGGTTACAGCCCAAGAAGTAGTTCCTGCTGCAGTCCATCCAGCCAAAGCCAGTGTGGTTGGGTTAGCTAATGAAGTAAAAAGGCTTGTTGGATTGTAATATTTTTCTATTCGAGTTTTATAAATAATGTAAGTTCCATTAGATAAAGTCACTTCAAATTCAATTTTTTCTTTAGCAGCAATACTTGGACTTAAAGTAAAATTTACATCAACATTTCTTTGTTGTAAAACTGTCATTCCAGACTGAACTGCTACATTGGCAATAGATAGAATATTTGAAGAAATAGGAGTAACAGTTAGGGTGAAATCTCCGGCAGTTTGACCTACTCTTTCTAGACCAAAGTTTAAAGTCCCGCTAGTGCTTGTAATATCTGATTTTGTTAAATCGTGTAATTTAGCATATACACCGCTGTAATAAGCTGCAATAAAATTCATTCTTACTGCTCTTTTTGCTATTGGAGTTATCTGAATTGGTGTAGGCCAAAAACCACCTTCACCTGTTGTAGCTCCATTTTCAGGTGTCCAACATAGTGTGTTCTTACCTGAACCTTCACTCATCCAGTCATTACAATTTCCATTGTTCCAATAGCTGATATTAGGGCTAGATCCGTAGGCATATCGGCTGAATTGTGTCATATCATGCGAATATTGGTAGTATTCATTTTCTCTTCCTGTTAGAACAGGAGCATTCGTTTCAATATTATTTGTTCTGTAAAAAGCAGCTCTACCATGAAGGGCAGCATTTTTGTAGGCGTGGTGATTTACCGATGTTTTGAAATTATGCAGTAAGAAAAAATCTTTTATAATTGTAGTTTCAGCTTCAGAGAATCCTTCGGTTCCTCTATAGGTGTCATCACATCCGTTAGGAGAAGATCCTTGGTCGTCATACCCCCAATAAGTTCCCCAGTTTCTGTTCAGGTCAATACCATCTAAATAAGTAGAGCAATCTCCAGTTTCTCTTCTGTTTTTTCTTTGCATTCCTCCTCCAGTTGGTGATTGTGCTTGGTTGTAAGCCAATCCGTCAGGATTTACAATTGGAATAAAATAAAGGTCGTGATTGTCAACTAAATTCTTAACATCAGGATCGGTAGCGTAGTTTTCTAACAAATACCACATATAATAGGTTAGGTTCATCAAGCTAGACACCTCTCTAGAGTGTGTCATTCCTGTATATAATGTTTCTGGTTTTGTGCCTGATATATTTGAATTTGAAATTTTTACTACATAAACGGGTCTACCACCTATTGTACGTTGATCTGTGGGTGATGCATTTACTTTTGCTGTTATTAAGTTTGGGTACAAACTTCTCATCAAGTCTAGTTGAGCATTGGTCTCGTCAACGGTTAAACAACCACCAAAAGAAGCTCCTAATTGAAAATTTGTTGGGACAGCCCAATCAATTTCGGTGTTTTCAAATCGATGCGTTATGTTGCCATAAGTAGTTGATTTTATACTTGTATTTCGGGCATTATTTTTACCTGATGTTTTAAGTAATTTGAGGTTTGTCTTGGCTTGAGGTAAGTCTTTTACAGCACGTTTTGCATAAAATCCTTCCATATCAGAAACAATAACTTGATAAGGTGTTATTGTTTTAATTTTTGACTCTTCATAAGTAGAAACTTCAATAAGTAAATCACCATTTGAGTCAAATTGAGAACCACAATCTAAATCAAGTCCAATTCTTCCCAGTTTGTTCATTAATTCTGGTGTAGGATTAGCTATTTTGATTTTTTTATAAATTTCTTTGGTTATTTTTCCTGTTTTGTCTTTTGATTGCGAATAAGAACTGAAAGAAATAAAAGCAATTAAATATAATACAATAAAGTAATTTTTTTTCATAAAGAGTTGTTTTGAAGTCCAAAAATAAATTAAATTTTTAGTAAAAACAATATAAATATCGATTAAATGTATTATTTAACCGATTAAATACGTTTGGAGTTGTTTTTGGTATGTTAAAAAAGTTAAATAACTTAAATTTAGATAAATTAATAAAATAAATTGCTTTTTGCTATTGATTTTAACCGGGTTTTATTGTGGTGTAATTCTTTTTTTATTTGGTTATGTCTAGTCCTGAAATAGCGATACACAAAAAGTACCGTTATGGAAAATCCTCAAGAAAGTCGCTATGTAAAGCGTACTCAAAAAGACTACTCGATGTCTTTTAAATTACAAATT